>NZ_NAJR01000013.1:0-136690 GCF_002196695.1 Shewanella sp. Shew256
CACCCACGCGCCTGGAGATCTGCGAAGCGCAATCACCTTCTCGGAAACCCTCGCGAAATTTCGCAGTCGCGACGCCAGAGACCGAGGGTTAGATCATGCCTAGCATTCACCTTCCGGCCGCCCGCTAGCGGACCCTGGTCAGGTTCCGCGAAGGTGGGCGCAGACATGCTGGGCTCGTCAGGATCAAACTGCACTATGAGGCGGCGGTTCATACCGCGCCAGGGGAGCGAATGGACAGCGAGGAGCCTCCGAACGTTCGGGTCGCCTGCTCGGGTGATATCGACGAGGTTGTGCGGCTGATGCACGACGCTGCGGCGTGGATGTCCGCCAAGGGAACGCCCGCCTGGGACGTCGCGCGGATCGACCGGACATTCGCGGAGACCTTCGTCCTGAGATCCGAGCTCCTAGTCGCGAGTTGCAGCGACGGCATCGTCGGCTGTTGCACCTTGTCGGCCGAGGATCCCGAGTTCTGGCCCGACGCCCTCAAGGGGGAGGCCGCATATCTGCACAAGCTCGCGGTGCGACGGACACATGCGGGCCGGGGTGTCAGCTCCGCGCTGATCGAGGCTTGCCGCCATGCCGCGCGAACGCAGGGGTGCGCCAAGCTGCGGCTCGACTGCCACCCGAACCTGCGTGGCCTATACGAGCGGCTCGGATTCACCCACGTCGACACTTTCAATCCCGGCTGGGATCCAACCTTCATCGCAGAACGCCTAGAACTCGAAATCTAACGTCCGTTCGGGCATCGAGGTCCATGTCGGGGTGGGACGGGCCCGTGGCTTCAAGATCACTTGCAGTCCGACCGCGATGTCTTGGTTGCGCGAGAGGTTGTCGATATCTGTTGATTTGCACCCAAATTTGACCCGGGATTTGCATTGAATTTTGACCCACCCCTTGTTGTCAGAATTATGTCTCGATTTTCAGTTTGCGGGTCTGTTTTTCCTCCTGCTTATTCTGAGTTGAACTGTGTTTGAAGCGGTAACTTTCATTGCCGGTTTCCAGGATGTGGCAGTGGTGGGTTAGTCGGTCCAACAACGCTGTTGTCATCTTTTCATCGCCAAACACTCGGCTCCATTCCGAGAAGCTCAAGTTGGTGGTCAGTATCACGCTGGTTTTTTCGTACAGCTTTGAGAGCAGGTGAAACAGCAGTGCCCCACCGGTTTGGCTAAAAGGCAAATATCCCAGCTCATCCAGAATCACCAAATCGGCATACAACAGACGGTTTGCGATTTGTCCCTGACGCCCAGATGATTTCTCTTGCTCCAGTGCATTGACCAAATCCACGGTGGAGAAGAAACGCACCCGTCGGTTCAAGTGCATCACTGCTTGTGTACCAATGGCTGTGGCCAGGTGAGTCTTGCCTGTGCCTGGCCCACCAATCAGCACCACGTTCTGGGCTTGTTCCATGAAGTCGCACCGGTGCAATTGTTTGACCGTGGCCTCATTAACCAGGCTTTGACTGAAGTCAAAGCCCACCAAGTCCCGATACACGGGGAACTTGGCCACCCGCAATTGATAGTTCACCGAACGTACTTCACGCTCTGCCACTTCAGCTTTAATCAAGCTGTCCAGCATGGGCAAGGCTTGATTAAATGCTGGTGAATTCTGATTGCCCAACTCCTCAATGGCGTGTGCCATGCCAAAGAGTTTCAAGGATTTGAGGATTCTCACATGGCCTTCATGCTGCATCATGGGCTCTCCTTAAACTGTCATAGCGGTTCACGTTGGCCTGTGGTTCCAATGTCAGCCTTAACCCCTTGGGAATTGGAATCGGTTTGGGTGGAGGTTCTTCGGTCAAACGTCCCAACAGATTAAGCACATGCTCCTTCGATGGCTTGCCACACTCCAATGCCAATTCCACAGCACTGAGTACCGCACCTTCATCGTGGTGCAATACAAGGGCCAGAATTTCCACCATGTCACGGTCACCGCCGGGGCGTTGCAGCAAGATGGATTGAAGCTTCTTGAACGCGGGTGGCAATTCAGCAAATGGCGCACCATTGCGCAACGCCCCAGGTTTCTTCTGAAGCACAGACAAGTAATGGTGCCAGTCGTATTGTGTGTGGCCACGCCGAGCGTGGCCACTGCCAAACAATCTTGGATGCTCGGCAATGTGTTGGCCTTCGGCAGCCATCACCAGCTTGTCTGCATAAATCCGAAGGCTGATGGCCCTGTTGGCGTAACTGGCAGGAACGCTGTAGCGATTGCCCTCGTGGTGAACAAGGCAGGTTGAAGTGACTCGCTTGGTTTGCTCCACGAATGCATCAAAGGCATTGGGTAGCGCCATCAACTCGCCTTGTTCATCGGCAAAGGCCTCTTGCACGGTTTGGTCCAATTCGGGGTGGCGCAGCTCAGACCACAGCGCTTTGCAGCGATGCTCAAGCCACACATTCAAATCAGCAAGGCTTTGAAAGTCTGGTGCCCCTTGCCACAGGCGTTGGCGGGAATCCTGCACGTTCTTCTCAATCTGGCCTTTCTCCCAACCCGATGCTGGATTACAGAACTGCGCATCAAACAGGTAGTGGCTGACCATGGCAGTGAACCGCTGATTGACCCTGCGCTCTTTGCCACGCCCCACCGAATCCACAGCGGTCTTCATGTTGTCGTAGATGCCGCGCTTGGGAATGCCACCGAAGATTTGAAAGGCATGCCAGTGGGCATCAAACAGCATTTCATGTTTTTGCTGGTAGTAAGCCCGAAGCACAAAGGCCCGGCTGTGGGCCAACTTAAACTGGGCAATCTGAAGTTTGACCTGTTTGCCCGCTATGCGGGCAAAGTCCTCACTCCAATCGAATTGGAAGGCTTCGCCACAAGCAAAGCGCAAGGGGATGAAACAACCCTTGCCCGAGGTTTGCGCCTTGAACTGTTCGGAATCTTTCCACTGTCGGGCAAAGGCACACACTCGGTCATAAGACCCGGTAAAGCCCAAAGCGACCAAATCCCGGTACATGCTGCGCAGGTTTCTGCGCAGCTTCTTTGTCTTTTTGTGCTCGGTGGAGAGCCACTGCCTTAACTTGGGCTCAAAAGGACTTAACTTGCCAACGCTGTCTCGCGCTGGGTACTGCGGTTCAACCACCTTGCTTTGCAAATACTTGCGAACGGTGTTCCTGGACAGGCCGCTTCGTCGGGCTATTTCCCGAATCGACGCACCATCGCGAAAATGCCAGCGTCGAATTGCGCTCAATATCGCCACGTTTATCACTCCTTGATTTCTCCCGCCATATCCAGACGGGAAACAGTGTCATACGTGGGTCAAATTTCGACGCAAATCTTTACCCTAAGTTGGGGTGCGGACAAAATCTTGGACTACTTTAGGAGTAGTTCATGTATTCGTATGAAGATCGCCTTCGAGCCGTGAGGTTGTACCTGAAGCTTGGGCGCCGGATGAGCGCCACACTACGGCAGCTGGGATACCCCACCAAGAACTCGCTGAAGGCCTGGTTGGCAGAATTCGAACGGAATCAGGATCTTCGCCGAGGCTATCAACGGATAAAACGGCAGTACACCGATGAGCAAAAGCAACGGGCAGTAGATCACTATATCGAACAAGGCTACTGCCTGAGTCACACAATCCGAAGCCTGGGCTACCCAAGCCGCGAGGCCTTGCGTGCCTGGATCCGTGATTTACGCCCTGAATTCGCTAGGACGGTCGTCGGCAGCAGCGCTCCCACAGTCGCCCGCTCTCGCCTCGAGAAGCAGCAAGCCGTCATTGCACTGAACCTGCGCGTAGGTTCGGCAAAGGATGTGGCCGACACTGTCGGTGTATCGCGACCAACGTTGTATAACTGGCAGCATCGATTACTTGGCAAAGTGCCCCTAAAACCCATGACAAAGAAGAAAGGTGACACCTCGCTCGAGCAGCGGCATGAGGCACTACTCAGGGAACTGGCCGAACTGGAGAGCCAGAACCAGCGGCTTCGCATGGAGAATGCAATTCTGGAGAAGGCGAGTGAATTGATAAAAAAAGACATGGGCATCAACCCCCTCGAACTGACAAGCCGAGAAAAAACGAAGGTGGTTGATGCCCTCAGAGTCACGTTTCCATTAGCCAATCTGTTGTGCGGCCTGAAGCTGGCGCGCAGCACATACTTCTATCAACGCCTGCGGCAGACGCGGCCCGACAAGTACACGCAGGTGCGTGAGGTCATTCGGACTATCTTCGAGGACAACTACCGCTGCTATGGCTATCGACGCATTGATAGTGCCTTGCGCCTTGGTGGCATGCGTGTGTCCGAGAAGGTCGTGCGTCGCTTGATGGCGCAAGAGCGTCTGGTCGTGAGAACACCGCGCCGCCGGCGCTTCTCGGCGTATGCTGGCGACCCGACACCAGCGGTCCCGAATCTGCTGAATCGCGACTTTCACGCGTCGGCGCCGAATACGAAATGGTTGACCGATCTGACGGAAATACACATTCCGGCAGGGAAGGTCTACGTCTCGCCGATCGTCGATTGCTTCGATGGGCTGGTGGTGGCCTGGAATATCGGCACCAGCCCGGATGCGAACCTGGTCAATACCATGCTGGATCACGCGGTACGGACACTGCGACCCGGTGAGCATCCGGTTATCCATTCGGACAGGGGCTCGCATTATCGCTGGCCTGCGTGGATCCGCCGCACTGAAAATGCCCAATTAACGCGGTCGATGTCCAAAAAGGGCTGCTCGCCAGACAATGCTGCATGCGAGGGCTTTTTCGGACGATTGAAGACCGAACTAATCTACCCGAGGAATTGGCAGCACGTGACGCTGAAAGACCTCATGACGCGAATCGATGCCTATATCCACTGGTACAACGAGCGCCGCATCAAAGTGTCGCTTGGCGGGCGTAGTCCCATCGAGTATCGTCATGCGGTCGGATTGATGTCCGTATAAACCGTCCAAGAAATCGTCCGCACCCCCAGTGGGTCAATTTTAGATGCAACTCAACAGGCCATGCTGAGTGTGCGATGGTTGATCGCTTCCTCGCCGCTCTCCACGGCGACGATGGCCGCCGCCATCAGCAAGTGCGCCAGTTCCCCTATGGTGCCCTCGCTGCGTGTGAGCAGGTAGCGAGCCATGTCCAGCGTGGCAATTGGGGAAGGCCGGCGCAGCGGGAGCGAAGCGGCGAAGCTGGCCAGCAGTGAGCAGCAATCGTCGTTGGCCTCCCATACCGGCAGCATCATCGGCTCGAAGCGATTTTCCAACTGGTCATCGGAGCGGATGGCTAGGTAGGCGTCGCGCGTGCCTACCCCAACCAACGGGATGCGCAGTTCGTTGCCGAGGAAGCGCAGCAGGTTGAGGAATTCCCGGCGGTTGACGCTGTTGCCGGCCAGCACGTTGTGCAGCTCGTCGATCACCAGCATGCGCACGCCGACCTTGCGCAGCAGTGCCAGAGCCAGTTGCTCCATTTCCGGCAACCGTGGGCGTGGGCGCAGCGGCGCGCCCATCGCGGCGAGCAGCGCGACGTAGAAGCGGATCACGGACGGCTCGGACGGCATCTGCACGACCAACACCGGGATGTGCTCCTGGTCGGCGTCGGAGCTGGCCGGGTGGGTGCGGCGGAACTTCTCGACGATCATCGACTTGCCATTGTTGGTCGGGCCAACCAGCAGCAGGTTGGGCATGCGTTGCTTGTTTGGCCACGCATAAAGGGCTTCCAGCCGGTTCAGCGCCTCGACTGCGCGCGGATAGCCGATCCAGCGGTCGGCGCGAAGGCGCTGGATGCGCTCGTCCGCCGGAAGACGGGCCAAGCCCTGGGCCGCCGGCAGCAGGTGGGACAGGTCGATGATGGGATATTCGTCCACGGCTACCACTCCTCAATCTGGTCGAACGGTTTGGCGGGTGGCAAGTTGTCTGCCTGCGGGTCGGCAATATCCGTATCCGGCGGAACGGGCTTGTCCGGCCGAGCTGATGTCTTGAGGTGCTGGCGGCGATCCGCGTCACGCCGCGCCTTGCGTGTGGCCTTCTGCGCGCTGGTCACAATCTCACGCATCTGGCCGATCATGCGGAACAGCGCCGACTCATCCACCTGTTCGCGCCCTTGCTGCCGCAGTTTCGCCAGCGCCTGCCGTTGTTCCCAGAGGGTGACAGCCGGATGCGACAAGGTACGGTAGGGAATTTCCAGGTAATGCTGTCCCTCCGGTTCCAGGACCCAGATACGGCTGATGTCGCGCGGATCGCGCCGGATCAGAAAGGACGGCCAGCGTTCACGCCGCGCAATCCACGGCTTGAGCGCATCGGCGTAGTAGTGGATGTGGTCGATGACAAAGCCGGTGCGGGTCAGCGTGCGCCGGAGGATCGGCAGAAAATCGACCAGGAACGAAGTAGCGCGTGTGACGACGGCCGGTACGCCGACACGCGCCACGGCCTCGGCCCAGCGCGCGGCCGGCGGTTGGAGCAGGCCGTTGTGCACCGAACCGTGGTAGGTGCCGACCGCCAATGTGAGCCAGCGCTCTAGCTCGCGCAGCGTCAGGGCGGCCTTGTTTTCGGAATCGTAGTCGCCGCGCTGGTCAGGGTTGGAGAAGGTCGTTCCCGGCAGTTCGTCGTGAATCATCTGCATCGCCGTGCCGATGATCCGTTCCACGATGCCGCCATAGTGCGGCTGTCCCAGCGGGCGATAGTCCAGCCGGATGCCATGCTGCTCGCAACCCCGGCGCAGGGCCTCGCTCTTGAACTCGGCCGCGTTGTCTAGGTAGAGCAGCAAGGGCTTGCCGCTCATCTGCCAATCCATTTCCACGTTCAGTCCTTCCAGCCAAGGGCGCTTGTCGCAGGCGACATGCACGAGGCACAGGCCAACCGAAACGGCAGACGGCGCTTCCAGCGTGACGACCATGCCGAGCACGCAGCGGGTGAACACGTCGATGGCGAGGGTCAGGTACGGGCGGCCAATAGGTTGCCGGTCGCGGTCATCGACCACGATCAGGTCGATGACCGTATGGTCTATCTGCACCTGCTCCAGCGGCGCGGTCACGGCAGGAGGCTCGCCGCCCACACCTTGTAGGTCACGAGCGGCATCCTGGCCTTCCCGCCGGCGGATGACCTTGCGCGGGTCAAGGCTAGCGATCCGTAAGGCCACGGTATTGCGCGCCGGCACTCGCAGTTTTTGAGCCTTGCACACCTGAGTGACTTCGCGGTGAAAGGCCGCTAGGCTGCGCTTCTGCTTGGTCAGGAACCGCTTTTGCAGTAGCTCGTGGATGACGCGCTCGACCGGTTCCGGCAAGCGCCCCTTACCTTTACCTCCACCGGACTGGCCGGGCACCAGATCCGTCACGAGGCCGCTGCCTTGCCGGGCACGCCGGATCAGAACGTATACCTGGCGCCGAGACAAGCCCAGCGCCTGAGCCGCCATATCGGCCGCTTCGTGCCCGACCGTCTCCGACTGCGCCAACGGACTGATGATCTCCGCACGACGGCGCGCACGCTCCCAAGCCTCATCAGGCAGAGTGGCCACGCCTTGTTCTGGAATCCGTGGGGTGTCCGTCGCCATGCTCACCTCGCTTTGGTGCACACGAGTATTGAGCATAGTCGAGATTGGTGCAGATCACTTCTGATATTGAACTGTCAGGAGCTGGCTGCACAACAGCCATTACGCCCAATCAACTGGTGCAGTCGTCTTCTGAAAATGACATCCATGCCCAGCCCGTGCGCGAGCTGGATCACCGCCCGCACGATAGTTTGGTCACGGGCATCATCCGGGAGCCTGGCGACAAAGGATTGGTCGATTTTCAATGTGGTGATGGGGCAGCATTTCAGATGTTGCAGGCAGGAATAGCCGGTGCCGAAGTCGTCGGCGGCGAAGCGCACGCCGATGGCGCGCAAGGCGTCGAAACTGGCGAACAGGGCTGGATTGCCGAATGCGACCGATTCGGTCAGTTCGATCTCCAGAAGCTCGGCGGGCAGGGCCATATCGGCCAGCACCCGCTTTACCTCGTCGTCGAACGTTGGCCCAACCTGGCTGGCGGACACATTGATGGCAAGACGGAACGGTTGCCATGCCGGTCCTTGCCACTTGTGCATCTGGCGACAGGCCTCGCCCAGCACCCACGCGCCTATTTCCGGCATCAGGCCGAACGACTCGGCCAGCGGCAGGAACTGGCCGGGCGGCAACAGGCCAAGCCTCGGATGCCGCCAGCGCATCAACGCTTCCGCGCCAGCGATCCGGTGATCGCGCAGATCGACCAGCGGCTGGTAATGCAGGTCAAGCTGTCCGCGCGCCGCCGCCTGCGCCAACTCGGCCGCCGTCCATCCGGCGGGCTGCGAACTCGTCATGATCCGCCCCGGAAGGCGCGCAGCAGCCGCGTTACGGCCAGAACGAACAAGCCGGTCAGCGCGAGCGCGGCAACACCCCAATGCTCGCCAAGGAAGGCACCGGCGGTCGTCCCGGCCAGCACGGCGGCGAGAATCGGCAGATGGCAGGGGCAGGTCAACACGGCCAGCGCACCCCACAGGTAGCCGGAAACGGGTTGGCGCGTCTCGGGCGGCAGTTTGTCAGGGGCGTTCACGGCAATGCCTCCTCGTGCGCCCGCTCGGCTGGCATGGAGGCCAGTTGCGCGTCCAGATGGGCCAACGCCGCGCGCCGCCGCTCGACCAACTGGCGCAGCACGGCAAGCTGCGCTGCGGCTTGTGCGCCGTCCGCTGCGTCGAGCGCACGGCACAGCCGCGCCAGGGCATCCAGGCCGATACCCGCCTCGAAGGCCGCGCGCACGAAGCACAGCCGTTGCAAGGCCGCATCGTCGAACACGCCGTAGCCGCCCGTGGTGCAGGCCACCGGCCGTAACAAGCCGCGCACCAGGTAGTCGCGCACGATATGTACGCTCACCCCAGCGTTATGGGCCAGTTGCGATACCGTGTAGGCGCTCATCGCACACCTCCTTGTCCTCACCCGGCGCAGCAGGAAAGCTGCTTCACATCCTTGTTGAAGGTCTGCGCCGCGAGCTTCAACCCTTCGACCATCGTCAGGTAGGGGAACAACTGGTCGGCCAGTTCCTGCACCGTCATCCGGTTGCGAATCGCCAGTGCGGCCGTCTGGATCAGTTCGCCCGCTTCCGGGGCCACTGCCTGCACGCCGATCAGTCGTCCGCTGCCTTCTTCAACCACCAGTTTGATGAAGCCGCGCGTGTCGAAGTTGGCGAGCGCGCGCGGCACGTTGTCCAGCGTTAGCGTGCGACTATCAGTTTTGATGCCGTCATGGTGCGCTTCCGCCTCGCTGTAGCCTACGGTCGCCACTTGCGGGTCGGTGAACACCACGGCCGGCATCGCGGTCAGGTTCAGGGCCGCGTCACCGCCGGTCATGTTGATCGCGGCGCGAGTGCCGGCCGCTGCCGCCACATAGACGAACTGCGGCTGGTCGGTGCAGTCGCCTGCGGCGTAGATGTGTTCCACGCTTGTACGCATGCCGGGGTCGATGACGATAGCGCCTTGCGGGGTGAGCGTGACGCCCGTCGCATCCAGTGCCAGCTTGCGTGTGTTGGGCGCGCGGCCGGTGGCGACCAGCAGCTTGTCGGCGCGCAGTTCGCCGTGCGCCGTGGTGAGCACGAATTCGCCGTCCCCTTCACCATTGATATACGCGACCTGGCTGGCCTGGGTGTGTTCCCTCACCTCGATGCCCTCCATGCGGAATGCGGCCGTGACGGCTTCGCCTATAGCTGGGTCTTCGCGGAAGAACAGCGTGCTGCGAGCCAGGATCGTCACCTTCGCTCCGAGTCGGGCGAACGCCTGCGCCAGCTCCAGCGCCACCACTGATGAGCCAATCACGGCCAGGCGCTTAGGAATCGTCTCGCTGACCAGCGCTTCAGTGGAAGTCCAGTACGGAGTGTCTTTCAGGCCGGGAATCGGCGGCACGGCCGGGCTCGCGCCGGTGGCGATCAGGCAGCGGTCGAATGCCACCACGCGCTCGCCGCCGTCGTTGAGTTGCACGATCAGGTTGCGATTGTCCTTAAAGCGGGCGGAGCCGTGCAGCACAGTGATCGCCGGATTGCCCTCCAAGATGCCTTCGTACTTGGCGTGGCGCAGTTCATCGACGCGGGCCTGCTGCTGGGCCAGCAGCGCCGTGCGCTGGATGGTCGGCGTGGTAGCGGCGATGCCGCCATCGAACGGGCTTTCCCGGCGCAGATGGGCGATATGGGCGGCGCGGATCATGATCTTGGACGGCACACAACCGACATTGACGCAGGTGCCGCCGATGGTGCCGCGCTCGATCAGCGTGACACGTGCGCCTTGCTCGACGGCCTTCAGCGCCGCTGCCATCGCGGCCCCGCCGCTGCCGATGACGGCGATATGCAATGCGCCGCTGCTACCCGTCTTGTCGTTTCTGCCCAGCAGATCGCGCATCTTGTCGAGCAGGCCGGCGCGGTTGTCCGTCGGTGGCGCATCGGCAAGCGTTGCCTCGTAGCCCAGTCCGGCCACGGCGGTAGTCAGCGCATCCGATGACGTGCCCGCCTCAATGGCGAGTTGCGCTGTGCCCTTCGGATAGGACACCAGCGCCGATTGCACGCCGGGCACTTTCTCCAAGGCTTCCTTGACGTGAGCCGCGCACGAGTCGCAGGTCATCCCGGTGATTTTCAGGGTGGTCATGTATTTTTCCTTTTCTGTGGTGGCTACGGCTGTTGCCGTCAGCCACGTTGTTCTGGCAATTCACAGCTGTCCGGCCCGCAGCGGCGATGTGCTGGCGAGATGAAATCCCAGACCGACACCCCAACCATCAAGGCCAGGCCGACATAGAGCAGTCCACCGCTCTGCCAGCCGTAAGCCCGCATTAAAAACACCGCTGCCAGCACCAAGATCGGGCCTATCGTGCCGAGCGCCGTGCGTCGCCACTGTCGATGATTGAGCCAAGCGATAGCATTGGCGAGTAACGCGATGCCGGCGAACATCGGCAGCAGGATGCCAATGAATAGCCCCTCGTACTGGCTCAAGAAGCCCAGTCCGATGGCCGCGCCAAAGCTGGCGATGGCAGGAAAACAGGCGGCGCAGCCCATCGCGGAAACGACGCTGCCGAGCGCGCCGGTTTTGCCAGCGATGCGCGTGATGAGTCCCATGTGTCGCTCCCGAGTTCGGTTAACGGATCAGCGTTTGAGGCTGGACGGATAGCCCGCGTCCTCGGTCGCCTTGGTCAACTTCTGGACGTTGGTCTTGGCATCGTCGAAGGTGACGACGGCCTGGCGCTTGTCGAAACTTACGTCGGTCTTGCTCACGCCCTCAACCTTGGAAAGCGCGTGCTTGACAGTGATCGGGCAAGAGGCGCAGGTCATGCCAGGCACGGACAGCGTGACGGTCTGGGTGGCGGCCCACACGGGGGCAACAACGGCAGCGAGGGCGAGGGCGGCAAACAGTTTTTTCATGATGAACTCCTGTGATTAATAGAAAAATGGCATGACGTAGGGAAATCCGAGCGAGACCAGGACCAGCGCGGCCACGATCCAGAAAATGAGCTTGTAAGTAGCTCGCACTTGGGGAATCGCGCAGACCTCACCCGGTTTGCAGGCTTGCGCCGGGCGGTAGATGCGCCGCCAGGCGAAAAACAGCGCGACCAGCGCTGCGCCGATGAAGATCGGGCGATAGGGTTCCAGCACCGTCAGGTTGCCGATCCATGCCCCGCTGAACCCCAAGGCGATCAAAACCAGCGGCCCCAGGCAGCAGGCCGACGCAAGAATGGCGGCCAGCCCACCGGCGAAGAGCGCGCCGCGCCCGTTTTGTGGTTCAGACTTTTGTGGTTCAGACATACGCTTGTCCTTTCAAATTTGGTTTGGATAGCTTAAGCTTACTTCCGTAGTTATGTACGGAGTCAAGCGATATGCAAATTAATTTTGAGAATCTGACCATTGGCGTTTTTGCCAAGGCGGCCGGGGTCAATGTGGAGACCATCCGGTTCTACCAGCGCAAGGGCCTGCTGCCGGAGCCAGACAAGCCCTATGGCAGCATTCGCCGCTATGGCGAGGCGGATGTAACACGAGTGCGGTTCGTGAAATCGGCCCAGCGGCTGGGCTTTAGCCTGGACGAAATCGCCGAGCTACTGCGGCTGGAGGATGGCACCCATTGCGAGGAAGCCAGCGGCCTGGCCGAGCACAAGCTCAAGGATGTGCGCGAGAAGATGGCCGACTTGGCACGCATGGAGGCCGTGCTGTCTGAACTGGTGTGCGCCTGCCATGCGCGGAAAGGGAACGTTTCCTGCCCGCTGATTGCGTCACTGCAAGACGGAACGAAGCTCGCTGCATCGGCGCGGGGGAGTCACGGGGTGACTACGCCTTAGCGTGCTTTATTTTCCGAATTCTGAGACGACCCCAATCTCAGCTCATCAGTCAATCAGTCACTCGGTTATGACGCGGTTGGCCGCATCACCTCTGCTGAGGGGCTCTATGGCGTTTTGGGCTATGGCTATGACGCCACCGGCAACAGGACCTCGATCACGACCGATGGCCTGAGCCAAAGCTACACCATCAACTACATGAACAACTGGCTGGTGAAGACTGGGCAAACCTCCAGAAGCTATGACGCCAATGGCAACCTGACGAAGCAGGGGGCGGATACCTTCACCTATGACAGCCAGAACCGGCTGGTGGCCGCAACGGTCGCTGGAGTGACAGCAGCTTACACCTACAACCATCTGGATCAGCGTGTAACTAAGACCCTAAACGGCCAGACCCGCCTACTGATTTACGGCTTGGCAGGAAACCTCATCGAGGAGCTGGACGCAGCCACTGGAGACGTGCTGGCGGAGTATATCTGGCTCGATGGCACCCCCTTGAGCTTTGCTCAGTCAGGACAGACCTATCAAGTCCACGTCGATCATCTGGGCACCCCGAAGGCGCTAACCGACGCCAGCGGCCAAGTGGTTTGGAAGGCGAGCTACAGCCCGTTCGGTAAGGCCAGCATCACCACTCAGGGGCCGACCTTCAATTTGCGGTTCCCAGGACAGTATTACGACGCGGAGACCGGGCTCCACTACAACTGGCGGCGTTACTACGACCCGAATACCGGGCGTTACATCACCAGTGACCCGATTGGGCTGGCTGGTGGGATTAACACCTATGCCTATGCGCTGAGCAACCCGATAGGCAATGCAGATCCAACAGGGGAGTTTGTGCCGCTTCTTCTGGGGGCTTATGTTGCCATAGACTTTGCCTTGAGCGCTTGGGACGCCTATGACACCTTCAAGACCATCACCAGTGATTGTGCGACCTCAAGAGAAAAGTGGATTTCCGGGGGGCTTTTTGCTGCTGGGATTATCCTGCCTGGCAACTATAAGGCGCTAGGGAATGTTGCGGAACGCGCTTTTAAAAATACGGCTGATGATTTTGTAGACCTAGCCAGTTCCCAGAGACGTAAGCATATTCTTGATGGTGACGCCACTGGTGGAGGGCATCGAGCAGGAACAGGCAAGCCTGGAAAAAGTGAGTTTCCTCAAAGTTGGTCTGATGAAAAAATTATGCACGTCATTTCCGATATAGCTACCGATCCAAATGTTTCTCGAAAGGCTGGGCGCGGTGGTAGGACTATTGCAGAGGCAGTTAAAGAAGGTATTAATGTTCGTGTAATACAAGAATCTAATGGTGATATTGTTTCAGGTTTTCCAACAAACGTACCAAGGAATCCAAAATGAAAAATGAATATAGAGAAATTGAATCCACGCTAGATCTTTTGCTTATGGTGCTGTCTGATTCGTTTTCTGAATCTGAAAGTATAGAAGTGCAAGAATTTATTGATGTGGGTGAGTATGGAATCGCACTAGAAACTATCATTGACATTATTAATGAAGAGTCAAAGAACATAACAAATGAAGCTGAGTTTCTGATTGAAAAAGCAGGGAGGATAATGAATATGGATACTACATCCATTGTAGATAAGATTTCAAAACATATAGATAAATAATAAGATGAAAAAAACCGGTTTAAAATATAGAGCAGTATATCTGCTTGGATTTCCGTTAGCTGGAGCCTTTCATACGTATGTCTTTAGCGAACTAACATCATGATTCATATGTGATTTCCAACACTTTAAAAGCCCCTGATTTTTGATCTCGCTTTACATTTACCCTCTGGCAATGTTCCGCGAGAAACGCAAAAACCTTACCCAATTCCGCAGCAATTTCAGTTATCCCTGAACAAGCCCATTTTATACAAAAGGGAAGCCACCACTGATTGGCTGTTTTGGCCCCGCTGAACATGGACAACACTCGCCGATATTTTTGCTGTGCTCCGTTGATTAACCAACGCTTGAGCGTTGCCGCCAGCAGACTTCCCCAAATCAACGTTTCGGCACACACAAATGCCAGGCAAAGTTTTGCGGGAGTGATCAGGCGAAAGCGTTCAATCATGTGAGTTTGAACACCAAGTGAATTTAATTGTTGCTCTGAAAACAGGGCTTCAAAAATGGTTGAAAATGCGGTAATTTGATTTTGCTTCATTCGTTTTAGCCCTCTGGGCGTTCTATTTTATTCGCAAAATCAATTAGATCACGAATGAAGCACCTATTCAAATCCTAAAGATCATACGTATGTGGAGCCTTTATAGGAATTGCAGTGTTCGCTTTATTAAATTATGTGAATGGGCCTCTAAGCAAATTCGCCTTATATCTGTCCGTTGGTGTTTGGGGGGGGTATGGAGTGTTCTCAGGAATCTATGGATACTTAAATCTAAGGAAAATATTAAAGTTAAAGAGAGCTAATGAGGAATCCAGGGATTAAATACGGCTCACATGGTTCTGCTATTGGCGCAGCATTGGGGACGGCTTATGGAAATCAATAACTGGTTTGATTTTATTATATACACAATTTATTTCTTTGGGGTTGTGATAGTTATCCTTCCTACTGGGGTTATCTTTCTTTGGTTGACATTGAAAAATCTAGTCAAAATGAGAGCCCCGAGATACGAAAAAAAGCACTACAAGTATTTCTCTGCAAGAAATAGATTTGAAGTGTGTGTTGCAGGTGTTTTTTCTGTGGCTTTTTCTGTTTGGTATCTGTTTTTTGCCAAAGGGGGAAATCTGTTTCTTTATCCGTCAGAGGTAATGAGATTTTTTTCAGGCGGATGATAGTGTGGATCAGGCTCTGGCGTTGGCCCAGCCGCCGCCAGCGGCCAAGTGTTTGGAAGGCGAGCCATCATAGAGTCAGTAGAGAGAGATACTTTTGGAAATCAATAGTATTATGATTGGTACAAATGAGTTGTAGCTCCATATTTTAAAGGGGGATTTCAGAGAAATGAAGAATAAGAAGGTAATAACTTTGATAATGGCCGCAGCCGCATCATGCTCGTCAGTCTATGCCGCGACATTACCGACCAGTGAGGTAGACGCATACATACTTGCGATGAACACCATGTCACCTATCACTGCAAAGTACACCATCCAGTACAAGCAAGCGGTTGAGCAGAAATGCAATACAGCCCTGAGCGTTGAGCAGCTCAACTCAAAGGCATTCACCAATGTTGTCCAGGCAATGGTGAGTAGTGAGACCGTCGATAGAATGGGGCTTGATGCTGCTGGTGGATCACTCCAGGATACCCTGTCTGTGATCGGCAAGAACGTCACATGCAGTGACCTGAACGCGCCATTTAAAGCACTCTTGGATGATAAGGACTTCACCAGAAAGCATCAGCACCTATCGAAGGTGCTGCATACTTGGAATGAAGTTGTTTCTCAAAGCAAACCCTGAGTAACAAAAAGGAGCCTAACTGGCTCCTTTTTTAATGGGGATGATGTTACGTTCGTGGACGTTATTTTCACTCGGGATATGTAACGTTGAAAAAGGCGTACCGACAAGAGAGTGGTCACATAGCTCTCCATAATAGATGAGCGACAAAATCTCTTGCTCGTTGATTTTTCCCACCTTAAAAAGGTAATTGATTATTGCTGTATCCAGTAGGTCGTGACACCCATTAAGCAGATCCACGATATTGGCCGCAGCTTCATTTTCCTCTCCGTCATCTCGACCGGCTAATACTGATTCAACCCAAGCCTCAAGGCTCGGATGTCCCTCAGCGAGCTCTATTTGACGGCACTCGTTCTCGATCAACCCTGTGATTGCTTCGTTGAGCGTTCCGCCATAAGTCGGCATGTTGAGAACAACTCCAAATCCGGGGATTTCTTTTTGGATTGGCTTCGCATCCTTGGGAGCTGATTTCAGCCACAGGAAAAACCAGATCCCAGAGCTTATGTCTTCCGGCTTGACCTGGTTGGCCGCAAGGAATTTGGAAACCTCGTTACAGATGATGCCATCTGGCGCTGCCATCTCGTAAATACCCGCCATCAGATCTTCAAGGCTCTTATACATATTATCTCTCGCACCTGTACATGATGTTTTCACTATCGTTGTTAAGCGTTTTTTCAGCAAGTATGTTCCAGCGAGACATCTTATACCATTCCATCCAAATCTGTAAAATTACCGTATTACCGTAATTATGATAATTACGGTAAATAAATTTGAGTTCCTCTTGCTGTTGTTCTACTTATTAAAATGTATCTTTGAAAAAGTAGAGTTTTTGGAATAGGATAGGTGGTGCGAATGCCCACTTTTTACAAGGAGCGCGACCAGTGATTTTTGATGTAAGAGCGACCTTTGAAGTGGCACTCCAGACGGACACCCACCTGGTACTTATCGATCTGGATCAGGGAGCATCAGTTACGAACGATGCTGATGCAGTGATCGCCTGGTTGGCCGCAAACCTCGAAGGTGGAATTGGAAAACGTAAGGTGTACTACCGGGACACCGATGGACGCTTTGATGAGCTCAAGGTTAATGCCGGTGCTTTTGCCGGATTTGCACCTTGTAGCGAAGGCCAGCAGACCACCTTGGCTGGGATGCTCGGCCAGTAACTTTGTGTGGAGAACTCGATGTTAAACAAAAACAAATTTGAGAAAGTTTTAAAGAGAATCCTCGATAAGAACTTTGAGCGCTGCTCTATTTGCAGGAAACCATTCCCTGGACCGTGCCATACTTTTGCTGGTTTGGATTCGGACAATAAAGTTCAGAACGTAGGTTCTTGCTGTCGGACCAGTATTGTGGACTTGCGGCATGGAGGTGTGTATACGACCGCTCCTGTAGATACTCAAGAGGGGCAAAGTCAGGCGCGTGAGCTACTCGCAACACATCCTTGTAAGGGGATGATGGGACATGCTTAGCAAAAAAGTCTTTTTCATTAGTCAAGCGGAGGCCGAAAGACTGGAGCCGGTTCCCGGTGCGGCCATGATCTCCATAACTGACCCAGACAAGTCCCCTGCCGCTCTCGGACAGTGGGGGCAGTTGTACCGCGATAGCTTCTATGACGGCGGCTATTCTGAGAACACCATCCACACGATGAAGGCAGCGTTCCGGATGAATTACGCCTCTTACATTGACTCATCCCAGGCTGAAAAGCTGTCCACCTTCCTGGATGGATTGGTTGGTAGCGGTATCGATCAGATCTTCGTTCATTGCTATTACGGAGAATCCAGAAGTGGCGCGGTAGCGCTGTACCTCCAGAACAAACATGGATTCACTCCGAATAAGCCGATCACCAAGCCCAACCGAACAGTTTACGAATTGCTGTGCAATCCAACCAAGTTTGAACCACTGATGCAAAGCTACGAAACGCAACATATGGAGGAGGAACTACCTCTTCACCTCAAAATATGGGATTTTCTTCTCGTTGCGGTCGGGCTTAGGAGGTAACTTTGCACGACACAAACAATGACAAGGAAGAGCTAGTTTCACATGCGAAAGTAAATGTTCCGGCAGAACAAAGCATTCGCGGTGAACTGTTGCCGTCATCGAGCTCGCTCCGGAACATCCAGGACAACCCCGCCGTCGCCTATCTGGTGAGCCTCGGGTCAAAGCGAAGCAGGCAGACCATGAGCTCATTCCTCAACATTGTCGCCAAGATGATCGGGTTTCAGAACCTTCGTGACTGTGCATGGAGCTCAATGAGGCGGCACCACATATTGGCGGTGCTGGAAATGCTGGGGGATGCAGGGAAGGCTCCGGCAACGATCAACACCTACCTGTCAGCGCTCAAAGGGGTGGCTCTTGAAGCCTGGACGATGAAGCAAATTGATACGGATAGCTTCCAGCACATTAAGCAAGTCCGTTCAGTACGTGGATCTCGACTTCCTAAAGGGCGGGCACTTGAACGCCATGAGATTCGCAGCCTCTTTTTCACATGTGAAAGTGATTCAAGCGCCAAAGGGCTTCGGGATGCGGCCATTCTCGGGGTGCTCCTCGGGTGTGGCTTGCGCCGCTCGGAAATCGTTGCGCTGGACATGGGAAGCATGATCTACAAGGACCGCGCTCTCAAGGTTCTTGGCAAGGGCAACAAAGAGAGAATGGCGTATGTGCCTGGTGGCGCATGGAAAAGACTGGATAAGTGGGTTGAAGAGGTTCGAGGAACGCATGAAGGGCCTTTATTCCCGAGGATCAGGCGGTTTGATGATGTGACTGGAGAGCGGATGTCGGATCAGGCCATCTACCACATCTTGGAGACCAGAAGAGTTGAAGCCGGTCTGGAGATGTTTGCGCCCCATGACCTGCGACGCACCTTTGCCTCCTCGATGCTGGATAACGGTGAGGATATTGTGACCGTGAAGGACGCAATGGGCCACTCAAGCATTGCAACTACCCAGAAATATGACAGACGCGGCGATGAGCGTTTGAAGAGAGCGAGCCAACGCCTCGATATAGCGGATTAACAGCATGAATGATGAAGAACTCGAACTTGCCAGAGCCGAAGCCATGAAAGCCGATAGGTGCTTTTCAAAAGGACGGCTCAGGGACGAATTTCGGATGAAGCCTAAGCCAGGAGTAGAGCCAGTTTCGTTCTACAAAAACGGGTATGGTGGCCAATTTGGAGTGTACCGGATAGCAGATTGCCAACCAATGCGGAGAAGGGGTTGTTCACCGGCATCACAAAAGCAAATAAGGGCGCAATCCATCCTTTCGGTCAAGGCAAGAATGCGTAGCAACCTGGCAAAGGCCTCTGTCATGGCACAAAGGTGGGTCGCTCTGGAACCTCTGGTTCTCGATACCGAGACGACCGGACTTGGTGAAAGAGACCAGGTGATCGAGCTGGCTGTTACTGACATCAGAGGCGCGGTTCTCCTCTGCACCAGATTACGGCCAACCGTGGAAATAGACCCTCAGGCAATGGGTGTTCATGGCATCACCGAGACTGAGCTGTCGAATGAGCCTACGTGGACTCAAGTTGCGCCAGCTCTCGCCCGGCTTTTGTCGGGCCGTCATCTGGTGATATTTAACTCCAGTTTCGACAGTAGGATGTTGAGGCAAACAGCCAGTGCATTTGGAGACCAACTCTCTTGGTGGCAAGAGCAGAACTGTCTGTGCGCGATGAAGCTGGCGGCTGATGCCTTTGGCTCAACCAACCGGCACGGCACAATCTCACTTGCGGATGCCACCTGCGAGGCAGGTGTGAGCTGGAAAGGTCGAGCCCATTCAGCAGCGACCGACGCTATTGCCACCGCCGACTTGGTGACAGAGATAGCCAAAGTCCAACGTGACCTCGTGGTCCAGCTCCAGGAGCTTCAAAGCAAAGGTAATTTGGAATGACAGAACAATCCTACGGCGAAAGTCTCAAATTTTTCTCAGACTGGCAGAAGGACCCCGCGAAACGCACCGGCCTGAATGTGCAACACACGCTAACCAGAGGTGAATATCCTACGGTCAGCATCGAGATTGCGCCGATCAGGGCATCGGGGTCCAGCCCAGACTGGAAAAGCAAGATCACGGTGCAGCTCACTCGCGGCGAACTGACGGCGTTTTGCAGCGTTCTCTTTGGTTTGCGTAGCAAGGCTGAGGGTTCCTATCACGGCGACGCGAAGAATAAGAGCTTTGCGGTTTACAACAACGGCAAGGCCGGTGTTGCGATCATCCTTAGTGAGCGAGGAAACCAGCTCCAGAATTTCATCAATGATGACGACCGAATGGAGCTCGCAGTCTTCGCAGTTCGCCAGCTTTCCAACGCATGGAAAGTTACCCCTTCTGATGCCATCGCGCTGCTACGCCAATCAGCGTGGATGGACCGAAATTTGTCCTAATCGAGCAAATCTAGGCACTCTAAAAGTCGTCCTATAACCACAAAGTTAGACCATCATGCAAAGTGGGGTATAGAGGGTGCCAGCCCCACCCCAGCAGTCCCCCTCAGCCACATTTCTGGCTTGCCCCGCGCTTTTCTTCTTTCTCTCTTTTTCTCTCTTTTTCTCTCTCTTTCTCAATCTAATCTCACACACGAAGGTCAAACAGGGCACCCGCCGACGCGAAGCGGAGGCGTATTCTTGCCCCTCCCCCTCGTTGCATGATGGTCTAAATCTGTCTACTATGTAACCAATGAACTGTTAGAACAAACCCACACATAGGCGGCAGCATGGCTAAAAACTTCATATCAGAACAATTCTCGGCCATGTGCCGCGACTTAACGAACCTGTCCTCTCTTATCAAACGACTACCGCCACGGTACGCAAAAGTTGCGGCCATCCCTCCTACCGGAAAAGGAATGGAGAACGAGCCCGTCAACAAGATTGTCGTAACTGAACAAACTGGGCGCGAAGCTCTTGAGCTGGCAGCGCACAGCTACAGAGATCTTCACATCAACCCAGACTATTCGCAGAAGTCTGCCAGGCGCACCGTGGGGGTACTCTGGTTCTCCCCTTCCAGGATTGGTGTAGCTGACGAAATTGCGGCGACGGTTGAACGCATCAACGCGGCCAAAGCTGGTATCGAGGAGTTCATTATCTCGACGTACCCCACCAGGCAAGAGAGGTTTGAAGCACTTCGAGCGGACTGCCCTGGTGTCATGACTCTCCACCTTTACAGACAAATTCGGTGCTATACCAATGGCGACATCGACTCTATCCGCTTCACCTGGCAACGGAAGGACTCCTTGAAGAAGCCCGTAAAAGAGGAGCTTTTGCAACGCATCAGAGAGGAGCTGGAGCGATCTGGGCCAGACTATCAACTTCCCCTGGAGCAGCTTATCCAGAAGATCGCCAGCACCCCGGAGCCTTATCTCCGGGAGCGAAGGGAAGTAAAGGTTCAACCGGTGGCAAACGTCATGGCCGCAGGGGTACTCAAAACCGTTACCGCGCCAATGCCCCTGATCGTGCTCCAGGATAAGGATGTTCAGCTCAAATTGCTTCGTAACTTTGACGCCTCAGAACAACGCAAAACTCGATCTGATAAAGCGGCATCGGAAATCCTTGGCACCTTCGGTGGAGTCACTATCGAATCCTTCCCTGGATGAATCAGCGTGACCGCGTAACAAGGCTTTTCCGCAGCCGGAAGGGCTTTGTCCCACACAAACAATTCCAATCGACAGCAGCATGATATATAATTATGATAATTACCGTATTATCGTAATTATCGTAAACATTACAAATTAAAAGGAACGTTCTCATGGCAAGAAAATTGGTTGAGTTTGACGATGTAGCGGCTGCGGCCCAAAAGCTCAAGGACGCCGGTAAACGCCCAACGGTCATCGCTATCAGAGACATCATTGGCAAGGGGAGCTTTACCACCATTTCAACGTATCTCAAACAGTGGTCAGAGGAACACTCCCTCGATGAAGAGCTGGTAGAGGTAGTCCTTCCAGAATCGGTTATGAGCGATGCTGAGCTCTTCCTACAGAAGATCTATACGGTAGCCAAAGCAAGCGCCGATGAACAGCTTGAGCGCGAGCGTGAACTGCTACGACAGAAAGAAATTGAGTACCAGGAAGATATGCAGCAAGCCGTGGACATGGCAAATGATGCCACCGAACGGGCTGAGCTACTGGAGGAACAACTTGAAGCTCTCACCAACAAAAAATCAGAGCTCGATGCGGCCCTTGGTAAGGCAGAAAACTCGCTATCCCTCAAGTCTGCGGAGCTAGAACGCTCACTGGCTGACATTGATAAGCTGGAAAAGCGGATCGTTGAGTTGGAGGGCAAGCTGGAGGCGAAAGCCGCAGATCTGACCCGAGCACAGGATCACCTGGAGCAAGCTAAAAGCGAAAATCGCTCTTTGAGCCAAAAATTGGCAACTACAGAGGGTGAGTTGGAGGAGCAAAAAGGCAAGAGTATAGAGCAGACAGAAAAGCTCCGGGCCGCTCAGGAACAAAAAACATCGTTGAAAGAGCAGCTCGAAAATGTACAGGCCAAACTGGCCCAATCACAGGACTCCCTTGCCACAGCCAAAGCTCATGGCGAATCCGCTGAACGAGAGTGCCAGCGCCTATCTGGAGAGGTAGAAAAGCTGGACGCCAAATTATCCAGCGCCGAAGCAGAAGCTCGCGCTCTTGTTCAAGACAAAGGCATGATGGCTGGTCAGTTGCAGGAAAAAGACCAGCAGGCCAAGAGCCTCGAACAAAGACTCAATGATGCACTGACCAAAATTTCTGGGTTGGAGCAAGAGCTCGCTAAAGCTGGTAAGGGAGGGAAAAAGAAAGAGGAAAACTGATGGCGCGAAAGGCTAAATATTCAGAAGAGTGGCGACACAGAGCTGCGGCTCTTCAAACCAAGATTGAGGAGGCTATGACACTAGCCACCTCATCTATTGGCGACTATCGCTGGTTACACCGTCTCCATAGTTGGGTTACGGAGGTGGCTCAAGGTAAAGCCCCAGACTGGTGGACAGATCTGGATTGTGAAGTATCCCTCCCCCGAGAAGAAAAGCGGATCAGTACGTTCCTCTCGACACAAAAGAAGCGCATCACTCTCCAGATGTGTTTGTCGTAGGGGGCCTCATGAAACAACTTCCTCCTGACACACCAGAACAATCACTGATCACTCAGTACAAAGGGCCTCGCCTTGTCGTTAAGGCCTACGCTGGAACGGGTAAAACCACGACACTGGTGAAGTACGCCCACAACAACCTCGATTCACGTATCCTCTACTTGGCATACAACAGGGCTATCCGCGACGAGGCAAGAGAAAAGTTTCCTGCAAACGTAGACTGCAAAACGTCCCACCAGCTTGCCTACGCCACTATAGGAAGGGGCTACCAGCACAAACTCTCCGGCAACCTAAGGCTCACCGATATTGCCCAAGCGGTGAATACCAAGAACTGGACGTTTGCCAAAGATATTCTCGATACGCTCAACGCCTTTATGTGTAGTGCAGACATGCGGATTCTTTATACGCATTTTGCTCGCGCCGATACGGGTAAAGTGCTTACGTCCAAACAGGAGAGATACCAAATCCAGGTGGTCGAAGGTGCTGAGCTCATATGGAAACGGATGACAAACGTTCAAGATCCGTTCCCGACCGTACACGATTGCTACCTCAAACAGTATCAGCTCGGGATGCCGAATCTGTCTCGCCGGTACACCACCATTCTTTTTGATGAAGCACAAGACGCTAACCCCGTAACAAGTAGCATCGTCCTACAGCAGAACTGCAAGGTAATCCTGGTTGGAGATCGCCACCAGCAGATCTATAGGTTCAGAGGCGCAAACAACGCCCTTGATAGCAAAGAGCTCATGAACGCCGACCAACTCTATCTCACTCATAGCTTCCGCTTTGGCCCCAACGTTTCGCTGGTGGCAAACGCCCTTCTTGAACTCAAAGGTGAAACACGACCTGTTGTTGGCCGGGGACCAGCAGATCAGGTACTCATGTTTTTACCAGGTGACGTGGGCCACCGCGCAATACTTCACCGAACCGTCATGGGGGTTATAGAGACGGCGCTCTCTGCGACCGAATCCGGAGCGCAGGTATTCTGGGTCGGTGGAATCGACGCTTACCAGATCAATGAGCTCCAGGATTTGTACTGGTTTTCGATGGCAGAGCCAGACCGGGTAAAGAATAAGAAACTGCTTGATGAGTATGAAGACTACTTCGAGTATCAAGAAGTAGCGAAGGCGACCAAAGACCCTGAGATGATGAGGGCTGTCAAGATCATCAACAGCTACGATGAAATCCCTGAACGACTCACCACTCTACGACGCAATACAGTCAAAGAAGAGTTTGGGGCTGACATTACGGTCTCAACAGCTCATCGGTGCAAAGGGTTGGAGTGGGACTTTGTTCAGCTCTATGACGACTTTCCGGATGTCCTGGACCCAGAGCTCGACCCAATGGCCCGTGACGATGAAATAAACCTGCTCTACGTTGCATCCACCAGAGCGATGCGAATCCTTGCGTTGAACAGCGCTGTCGAGATGGTTATCCGCTACATCACCCAAAAACGCATGGTCGAGAAGCAGATGAAGATGGCCGCAGAAGCGACAGAAGTTGAAGAGGACACGACCAAATAGTTTGGTCAATTCTTTCACATGTGAAAGTTGACAAATAAAACGCTCTAAGCGCCCTAAATGGGCGCTTACACCTGCCTAATTTCACGCCTCCCACCTCTACCATATCGAGCATGGGAAAATACGTGCGTGAGACTATGAAAAAATCACCTTTGAATTTACTGCTCCTTGCAGCGCTCACGCTGGGGGCATCACACCAGGCTTGGGCTCAAGATGGCACAAGACCTGGTTTTTATGAGCGAAAGGAAGAGGGTTGGTTCTGGTACAAGGAAGAGCCCAAAGAACCAGAGAAAAAACCCGAAAAGCCCAAACCAAAGCCTGTGGCAGAAGCGAAGCCTACACAGCCTAAGCCTGCTGCTCCGCTTCCGAGCGGCCCAGAAATGTTCTCAGCGGAATGGTTCCGGGAAAACTTACCCAAGTACAAAGACCTTGCTTGGAACAATCCTACCGTTGAAAACGTCAGGACGTTTCTCTACTTGCAACGATTTGCGATAGATCGCTCTGAACAATTTTCCGATGCTACAGAGCTGGCGGTCGTAGGTGATCCTTTCTTGGATGAAATTACTCGACGTCCTGCTGCCACGTTTGCCTCACAACAAGTTGATCGTGACGCTGGTAACGCCAAAAACATGCTACTCAAAAGCGTAGCCGAACGCGTAGGGATATTCTTCTTCTACAAGTCCGACGATGACTACAGTGACTTGCAAGCACCGCTCATCAAGATGTTGGAACAAGGAGAAGGATTCTCGATCATTCCTGTATCTATGGACGGCAAACCACTCCCCAGTGGGCTTTTCCCCCATTACAAAACCGATGAAGGCCATGCCAAACAACTTGGTATCGTAACTTTCCCTGCTGTTTACCTCGCATCTCCAGACGGTCAGTTCGCTCCTATAGGACAAGGGCCAATGTCTCTTCCTGAGCTGAATCACAGGATTTTGGTCGCAGCAAAACGCAATGGTTGGGTCACAGACGAAGAGTTTAACCGTACACGTCCGGTACTCAACCTGGAAAACAACATAGCCGAACGCTTGGCCTCACCAGAGCTGGGCTCTGACCTCAAACAGCTATCTCAAGCGAGCGGTGATAAAGACAACTTTGTGCCACCGGAACAACTCATGAAGTACATCCGGGACAAATTACAGGAGAACTAAGATGGTCACGCACAAGACATTAAAAAGGAGCCTGCTTGCCCTGAGTGTGGCGGCCAGTCTCGTCATGGCACCGACAGGGGCGATAGCCGCTAACGGCCTCCAATCACAGATGGACAAACTCTTCAATGAAATGAGCAACACAACACCACCTGGGGTTTATGAAAGCCAACGACGTGGCGTTTTAGCTGGTGGCCGGTTCACTGCAAAGACACGAATCTTCGACGAGAACCTGGTGAGCTTTGCCCCTCCATCATGGAAAGCTGGTTGCGGTGGTGTAGATCTGTTCGGCGGTTCGCTTTCCTTCATTAACGCGGATCAAATTGTCCAACTCCTTCGGGCTGTAGCAGCCAACGCCAAGGGCTATGCCTTCCAGCTTGCGCTCGATAACGTTTTCCCGGACGGAGCGAAGTGGATAGAGAACTTCCAGAAGAAAGTGCAAGCGCTCAACCAACATCTGGGCAACTCCTGCCAGCTCGCTCAAGGTTTCGTGAACGACCTAACCAGCGGCATGGACCTTAAACACAAAACTGATGCTTCTATAACCGCGACAACTTCCGGCCTGTATGAAGACTTCTTCGGGTCCAAGCAGGAAACCAGCGGCAAGAGTCCTCTGGAAGAACTGAAAGCCAACAAACCTGACGAATACAACAAGATGATTGGCAACATCGTCTGGAAGCAACTCAAGAGCAACAACGCCAACACCTGGTTCCAGTACGGGGATAACACCCTTCTTGAAGCGATCATGTCTTTAACCGGCACAGTCATCATTGGTGATCTGGTAAACGACCCGAACTCAACCGGCACTGGTGCGAAAACAACCCCTCTGACGACCCTACCAGGTAACAAGATCACCTTGTCAGACCTGATTTCAGGCGGTTCTGTTGAGATCTATTCCTGTGATTCTGATACGACCAACTGCCTGAGTGCTGGCTCCAGCAATAAAACTGTCGTGCTCAAAGGTATCAAGAACCAGATCACCGATATGCTGTTAGGAACAAGCTCTACACCTGGTGTGATCTACAAATACGCAACGAACTCTGGAACCTTAACCGACCCAGAAAAGGCCTTTGTTTCTAACCTCCCCGGAGGGATTGGCACCATTGTTCGTAACTTGTCTGTCCTTTCACAGGACGGCGCTAACCTGTTCGCAACAGAGTCATCAGGAGCGATAGCCCTGACCATGATGTATAGCTTCTCGGAAGAGTTCTTCCGCGCAGCTCGCATTGCGATGGCTAACAGCAAATCACCCTACAAGAAAGAGGCACTAGAGCTTCTCGCGCAATCGCAACAGCAAATCCGTGCTGAATACACAATCCTGTCCTCTCAATACGGCGATCTGGCAAGCCAAATTGAGAAATACAACAACCTACTGGACAACATCCGCAAGCAAAAATACATGCTGGCAACTTTGTCCAATCCTCCTAGCACGAACTAAGGAGCTATTGGAATGGGATCTTTTTCAATCCACTCTATCGGTGACTCTGCTTTTCTGGAGCAAATCCTGATTGCAGTATCAATGATCACCGGCACCGGGGATTTCGAGAAGATGGTCAGTATTGGCCTGCTTCTTGGGGTCTTGATGATCTGTATTCAGTCCGTCTTTCAGGGCGCAAAGCAAATCAACCTCCAGCAAGTGCTGGTAGGTTGGATTCTATATGCCTGTTTCTTCGGCCCAACCACAACTGTGACTATCGAGGACGCTTATACAGGGCAGGTTCGAGTCGTCGCCAATGTCCCTATTGGGGTAGGCTTTGCTGGAGGTGTCATATCCAACGTGGGATACACCATCACCAATTTGTTTGAAACTGGATATGGGGTAATCGTACCCAATGTCACGGAAAGCCACTTTTCCGAAACACTGAAACTGTTGAATGACGTCAGACGGCGAGCCTATGACACAGGAGTTTTTACTGCGCTTAACTCAGCAAATGGAGGCGGCTATGTTGACGTGAGGCGTTCCTGGAACAATTACATTCGGGAATGCACGTTAACCAAAGTCGATCTCAACCTAATGTCCCTTGATGAGTTGATGAACCGTTCAACTGACTCAGCTTTGCGATTCAACTCACAGCTCTACGGAACTAGGTTGTATTTGTCTACAGCAAACCCTGACGGCGCTGACTACACATGTACTGACGGATGGGTGGCTATTAGCACTGCAACCGCCAACCTAAGCAGCCCGGTTGTTGTTGATGCTCTTAACAGCCTACTGGGTATTGACACGTCAACTGGAGACAACGCTCTAACGAAGCTGACCGATTCGCTTCAAGCGATGGGTGCCACAACTACGTCATCAATCGACTATCTGAAAGCCGCCGTTCTGGAGCCCCTCTATTATGAAGCCGCAGCAGGACGTTATCAGGACCTCCAGGATTATGGCTCTGCATTGATGGTCAACCAGGCTATTCAGCAACGGAACACACAGTGGGCCGCAGAGCAGTCGATGTTCATGACCGTCGTCCGACCAATGCTGACGTTCTTTGAAGGCTTTATTTATGCTATAACCCCGATCATTGCTTTTATTATCGTGATGGGCAGCTTCGGCCTCCAGTTAGCCGGGAAATATGTACAAACCATCCTCTGGATTCAGCTATGGATGCCAGTCCTCTCAATTATAAACCTGTTTGTTCATACCGCCGCGTCAAATGAGATGTCTAGCCTCAGTGCTGGTGGTCTCAACTCCATGTACGCTCTTTCCTCAACTGGAGATGTTCTGCAACACTGGATTGCAACCGGCGGCATGTTGGCTGCGGCCACTCCGGTGATTTCCCTGTTTATCGTCACAGGTAGCACCTACGCCTTCACCAGCTTGGCATCGAGAATAAGTGGTTCTGACCACGTTGACGAAAAGATGCAAACGCCAGATCTACTCAAGCAAGGTCCGGTTATGCAAAGTCAGCCAGCGTACAATCACAACCAGTTCAGTGGTGCGATTGCAAACGGCGCAGAAAGCATGATCAGTACCTTCTCGCTTGGCTCCACCTTGGCATCAGGCGTGAGCTCCGCACAGGCATTACAAAGTCAGAAATCGGAGGCTTTCCAAAGCACTCTTGGTCGAGGTTTTTCTGATGGAGTAAGTCAGGATCAAGCCTATTCAAGACTCTCCAATGTCGGGCGCAACGTTTCGTCGCAAAACACAGCTCAAAGCCAATTGATCAACCAGCAAGCCAAGAACTTCATGGATAAGTTCCAGGTGGATGATAGCCACTCTGATGCTGTCAAAGGTGCTTTTGCCATGCAGGCTATGGGCACACTCGATGTTGACGAAGCTGCGTCCATGCTTATGCCTATGGTTGGCAAGGCCAGGGCAGCAATGAAGGCCGCTGCTGGTGTGAAATCAAACAGTACAGCCCTAGTTCCTGCTGGTGGTAATGGCGAATCAGGCGGCGGCAGTGATGTCCTGGACATCAAAGCGCAAGCGAAGGGAGCAACAGAGTCATCAACTCAAGACTCTTCAAGCTGGTCAGCGAGTGATGTGTCCCAGTTCATGAAGGGTGTGAGCTATTCGCAAACCGATAGCCAGGCGTTGACAAATCAATTAGCGCAGGGTTTCAGCCGTTCTGGAAGCGAGTCATTCAAGCAAACCTGGGGCGATAGCTTATCCCAGAACCTATCCAAGTCCGCTTCTGAACTGGTGTCTGCATCGGACACCTTCACAACAATGAGTCAGCTCCAAAACCAAATGGGCTCCATGACTAATACCGACTTTAAAACTCTCGGTGGTGCAGTAGCACAAACCCCTGCGGCCATGAACCAACTGAATGACTATTTCCGAAATGCCGCGCCGCAATCGGTTAAAGACGAGGCGGCTTCACTACAGCAAAGATACCAAGCCTACGGAATGTCTCCTCAAGTGGCCCAGGCAGCAGCGCGAATGACAGCAATGACCAACTCCAAAAATTACGAACAGGGTAAGGAGCTTGGCGGGTATCAAGCCGCACTACAGGCGATCAATACCGCGTCCGGTCGCAACGGAGCATTTAGTGGTGATGCTTACGGAAATAACGGCATTGAAGGCCCGAATGTTCAAGGCCTACCAGGTCAGGTTCAAGGGGCTGTAGGCAGTGGACCTAACATCCCAACCGGATTCCGGGAGAATGTGGCTGGGATGGCTGGAACTAATCCGGCATCAGAAGCTGGGCAGTTACCAACGAATAGCCCCCTTGTTCAAAATGAACATGCAGCCGGTACGTCAGCTCTTCATAACCAAGCACAGCAAACAGAGCGAAATGTATCTGCTCCTGAACTGAAAAAAGCCCAAGATAACCTTATGAACTCGCTTCCGGAAATGTCTTGGAGCGCTTCGGCGTGGGGAGCGTGGGACAACTCCAGTGATTGGATGGGCCGCAGAGCTGAACAAGCAGGTGGAGCTCTCATTGCTGGTGGTCAAGCTGGCGCTGATGCGTTCTCAAGAGCGATGGATCAAATGAGAACGATGACACCTGAACAACGCGACCAATTCATCGCGGCCACTCAACGCGGCGACCAGGCCGTGCAAGAGGAGTTTGGCTGGGCCGGTGATGCGATGGTCGGTATGGCTAAACTTGGCCGCAACGTCATGGGAGCTGCTGCAAGCGGCTATGATGCAGCGAAGGAGTGGTTAACTGGTAAATCTGATCTATCGGAAGCCGCTAAAGGGATGAGCATTGAGGAACGCGGCGCGTTCTATGCAGCAGCGCTATCCTCTGCCGCAGAAGCTGGTGGTGGAGCCGCGCAGCAGTTTATGAACCAGTACGGTGATGAGTTCAAAGAAACGATGCAGTCTATCGCTCAAAGCCGTTATGGGCTGACTGAATCCCAAGCCGCTGTTTATGCCGAATCGTTTGACACAAACGAAGGTCGCATGAACCAGGCTGTTCAGAATCTGAAAATGGAGTATGCAGAACGTAACCCGGATGGCTCACCGATGATGCAAGGAGGTCAGCCTGTTCTTTCTCAGCAAAACGAAGAGTTTACGGACAAGCTGGTAAACGTATTGCAGAACTCGACGGAAGCTGGAGACCGTTCAGGTAGCTATTTGACTGCCGTCAGGGGGTACAACATAGCAAATCAAAGGTTCTAAAAGACCAACCAAATAATAAGGGGGCCAGCAGGCCCCCTTATTCGTCTCCAGCTCCAATATGGAAGCGCTGGTCAAAATCATAGGAATCTTGAAACCCACCAGTTTGTTTTTTTCTGCGCCGGGTAGGTGGTGCCTCTTTATATGCTGACCGCGCAACGCGGATAAAGCACGTTAGTCCAAACAGAGCCCCGACAACCAAAGCAACTTGCCACTGGAAGTAAGCGATCCCTCCCCAAAAGATAACAGCAGCCCAAAGGCTTTTGTGAACCAGAAATAGGAAACGAGCACCCCAAACGCCGAAGGGAGCCAGCGCCACACCAAGTCCCCAAGGTGTGTCAGCCATCATGGCTATTCCCAGAAGCACCATTCCCAGCAGAAGAATATTGACCACATGTTTCATATCAACCCCCTTACTCTTTACCTCCAGTTTACCACGGCATCAAAAAATGCAACTGTGAAAGTTTGACTATTTTTTGCTAAACAACCATTCCATTGGCAACTTCTTCGATTAGAATTTGCCCTCAAACTTTCACATGTGAAAGTTTGCCCTTACGGAACAAGGCGTTTATTGACAAAGCATTACATAGTTGAACATGTCAAACAAATCGCATACACTATGGAATAGGCCATTGCTAACGCTTTGGTCCCCATCTGCAACACCGCAGAGTTCTCTTTCTCAAATATCTCTTTCTGTAAACACCATCATCCTTGTGTGGTCGGGATGCGCCTTTGCCTTCCCTGCCCTCCTCAGCTCCTGCTGTATTCGCAATTTCAGCCCTCGCTGTATCCCTAAAATCACTTATACCTAAACGCTATTTAATATCACAAAATACCGCACTCCCCGTGCGCTATTTCCGCCATTCTTTTGGCGCACTTTCCATTACTATCGCAAAAATATCCGTATCCCATTGATTACTAAAAGTATTGTAACTTTGTTCCGTCGGTACAAAGTTAAGTGTATGTTTTTAAAGGTTTTTTATTGTTGACAGCATCATTATTTGGGCTTATAAAGGCGCAAAATGTGTCAGTTTGTGACAATAGAAGAACTCTAAAAGCGTTCATCGAATAACGCACTTTTTGTATGGCTAACAACGCAGTTTAAAGGGTGGCAAACAATGGATAAATGCCAATTGATAGACATCCCAAGCGACCCAGAGAAGAAACGTGAGTGGATCAAGTACAAACTCAAGATCCAGGGGCTTTCTCTGGCCGCATTGGGCAGAAAACACAAAACATCTCGGCAGGTGGTGTCTACGGCACTCTATAAGCCCAGTCCACGCTGGGAACATGAGATAGCTACAGCTTTGGGTGTGAAGCCGTCTGAGATTTGGCCGGAGCGGTACGACGAAGAACACGAAATACCCCTCAGACATAAGGAGGCAAGCTGATGAAGAACAAAGCCAAGGCGCTAGTTCTGTCTGCGGCTCTCCTTTCATCAACAGCGAATGCTATTGACCTGAGCGGAACCATCTTCGACAAAGCAGCGAAAGCATATAACCTCGACCCTCTTCTAGTGTATTCGGTCGCATTGGCCGAATCTGCATCAGGGAGAGGTAATGGCTCTATAAGTCCTTGGCCTTGGACGCTTCGCGTTCCTGGGCTTCCTTTCTATGCTAAGTCGGAAGATCAGGCAAAGGCTAAGCTCGCTGAGTTTCAGCAGCAGTACGGTCGTGCCATTGATGTCGGGTTTATGCAAGTGAGCATCCGGTGGAATGGTCATAGAGTTTCTTCTCCAGCAGATCTTCTCGACCCAGAGACCAACGTCATGGTTGGGGCAGAGGTGCTATCAGAAGCCATTCAGTCATCTCCAAATGACTTGGAGCTTGGCGTTGGCCGCTATCACGCCTGGGAAGACGAAATCCGAGCCAGAAACTATGGTAGCCGAGTCTTGGCTATCTATCGCAACCTTCGTGATTTGTGAGGGGGGCGGAATGTTGGAACTGGATATTATTGGTGCGTGGGATGCAAGAGCCGTCAACCTCGATCAAGAAGAAGCTGATAGAAACGTCTACGAGTTCGATCTGACATTGTGGAACCTGCTATCCACTCTGGCAAAAGAACGTCCAGATGATGCGGCCTCACAATTTTCTTTGGGCATGGACACCGTTCAAAAGCTGTCACTGGCAACACCTTCCCAATTGGAAGCTCTGGCCTCTGGCGTGTTGATCTCTTTCAAACTCGAAACAGCAGAGCAGAACATCATCACGCGACTCTCTGGCGACTACGACCCTGTAGTTTTTATCAACCATAGTGTTGATGAATTTGATGCTGCCTACTGGTTGCTATTTAACCGCGTCGCATCGAGAGACCCGGAGATGGCAAAGGAAGTTTTCGGGGTTTCGAGAGAGCTTGCGGAGCTGGTGGCTAAGGCAACAGACAGCCAGTTGCGCCACATGTCTGGAACAACGGTTACGCATTTTACGCTTCGTTTTGCTCCGAGCATCATTGAAGAAATTCTCGATGACAGCCGGGAAGAGTTAACACACCCGGTATTGAAAAAACTGCAACAGTCTCTACAGGGACGTGGGAGGTGGAGATGAACATTGGCAACTCTGGTACATTGGGTCGCTGGGTTACAGCTCGACACATGGCCCTTGCTGGGTACATCACAAAAATCATCATGATCGAGACTGGTCTGACCTACAAACAGGTCAGACGGCTTTACCAGGATCTGGAGAGGGACGGATATACTCTGGAACGAAAATCCAGAACTTTCCGGGGTGGTGCGACACTGATTCATAGTCACACATCCAAGATACAGGCCTCTCTTCTAATGCAGCTCTACTTCAACATTGGTGGAGAAGCCGTGTTGCGGTCTGTGAACATCAAAGCCTTGAACAAGGCATTTAGAATGTATCACGCAATCCGCAAAGAAGTGCCCGGAATGAAAGGTGCTCGGTGGGCTCCGTTTGATATTACTGATGCCTGGTGTCTTGCTTCGGAGCTGAGAAGTGGGGACGCAATGCTGGAGGTGTGCGACAACTGCAAGTGTACGTACTTCACCTCTGTTAATCAAAGAACCTGCGTTGAATGTCCGTTCTGCAAAGAACAAGGAAGGCATGGTGGTGGGGAGAAAGAGTGTGCTTGAGTAGACTATGACATTTCGGACCAGAAGATGAGCGCCCAAACTTTGCGGCGCTCATTTTTTTACTTCTTCTGTGGGATACGGTAGCGCTCCAGCTCGACAGCTCCCAACCCCTTGAAAGCATCCGGGCGACGTCCTTGCCCACTCCACGAAACTCCGTCTTTTGAATATTTAGCATTATCAGGTTCTGATCTGCTCGTGAACATTTCGTTGAGCAAGCCGATGTCCACACCGCAGGATTCCATGTCGCTCATTATTCGCTCAGCCTGAGCTCGCTTTTCTTTTTCTTCTTCTTCTCGCTTTTTGTACTCTTCCTCCAGTTCATTGAGAACGCCCTTCATTCTGTCAATGATCTCCCGAACTTCATCTAACGGGAGTCCTCGCAACAGGGTGCGAATGCGGCTTTTACGCTTTAACTCTGCGATTATTAACTCTCTACGTTCAGCCGCTGATAGCGTAGAGAACTCCTCGTGGTCTTTCATGTCATACGGAGCCCATCAGTTTTCCTTTAAGTGAATCACGTTGAGAGTTCAGTTTTGCGTCAGTCTGCACTGGCGAATTTTGATGCTGTGCAGGTTGACTCTCTGAACTCTGTTGCTCAAAAGACCCAATGTTGCCAGAAAATCGAAGAGAATAAAGACCCAATAGAGCAAGGGCGCGGAGCCGATCACTACGCGCCTTATGCTGCATCTGGGACAGTTCACGATAGAGCTCCGGAAAGGCTTGCTCCGATATGTTCAGATTAGATATTTTTCCATCCCATTTGCTACCAGCCACAACGACCTCCTATCTATCAGCCGCAGAACCAGAAGCCCCTGGCATTGGATGCCACGGATTCGTTGGGCAGTACGATCCTGCTCTTAGGGAAAAGCTCCTTGGCCGCATCTTGGTAAGCCTCGGCACCGCCGCCAGCCAGCAGAACTACGTCAGCATCCATCCCGTCCTCACGCATTGACTTCCGCATAGGGATCAAGGCGTTTTGAGCGACTTTGGTTGAGGCTTTCTTGAAGTAGTCTTTGATCGATACCTTTTCACCGTAGAGGAAGATTTCGGCCTTACCGGCACGAATAGCTTTCTCGATCTTTTCGATGCCAGGGGCACCGCCGTGGTCTTCCTGAATTAGCCGGTCCGTTTCCTGTAGCAACACCGACATCGCCTTGAGGCTGGTGCCAGATGAGTGATAGCGGACCTCTCCCTCTTCAAGAGCTACCCAGTCTACAGAAAAGAACCCAGGGTCAATTACAACGGTTTTTCCTCCCTGGATAATCTCCAGGAGGTCTTCATCTTTGGTTGAACTTACAACATCCATGTAAGCACCGGCAGGTTGAGGTACAACCACGACAGACTTAACCGCTACCGATCGTTTTGGCGTGATCTGGTGTTCACCCTCAAGCCGAGATTTCAACGCCTCTCTGCGCTCTACGTCCATGTACTGACTAACAGGCAGGCCAGTCACCAGCACATCGATCTCCTTCTGCTCGGACATCAGGAGTGCAGCGTAGAAAAGAGCCTTGTATGGATTGGTCGAAGGATAGTCGCCGTGAAGCTCACGCTCCCATCCTTGCAATCGGTCAGGCTCGACGCCTGCAACCCATTTCTCTCCATCAATCACAACCTGAATGCAGGTCCCTGCACCGCCAGTTAACTGTTGTGGCATCAGTTCCAATGGACCTGCCCCCACCGGCATGACGACTGTGCGAGCTTCCTCACCTTTATACCCCATTGCCATTTTCAGGTTGGAGTAACCAATATCCAAACCCAGAACAAATTGACTCATGAAATCCTCCAAAGATTGCTTTTAGATTGCTTTTCGATTGCTTGCCGCGTGTTGGATAGAGAATAAGGCTAAAAGCGGGGACAGATGGCCTGTGTAATTGCCCAAAAGGGGCATATAGGTTGCTTTTCGGTGGCTTTTTGATCGTTGAGTAAGGGAACCTATGGGAACGCTGCACGGATAGGCTCAGATAAACAGACCTTACCCTCGCATCGAGAACCGCTTGCCCTCCAGCATCGAGAGACGGTGGTAAAGAGGCATTTGGAATCTTTGATGCCATATCCAATATATCTGGAATCTTTAAATATAGATTCATATGTAAAGAGGCTGTGAAAGAATAAGAGCATCAAGATTCCAGATAGATAGAGGGAAATTTGACAAATTCCAAAGATGGGTTAGCCTAGTGACAGAACTAGATTCCAGTATTGGAATAATCAGCTTTAAATTCCAGATAGATAGTTATGTGGATAGGAATTGGATAGGAATTGGGAGGGTATTGAGGTGAGTCTACCAACAGAGCGATGGCTAGATCTGCTAGATCCGAAGCTCGAAGAAGAACGATCCGAGATAACAGAGGATCTGCTAGAGGCAGAGGGACGAGAGTTTGTTGCAGAGGTACGGAGCAAACTGGATCACGCCTTAGCGGTTCTTGCTGTCGAGGCGCAGCAGGAAGCGGACATGTACTGGAACGCGCACAAATCAGCGCGTGAAGAAGCGTCAGAGGACGAACAAGGGCGTGTCGGTACACGGGTTCGCATTCTAGGCGTATCACTCGTTGCAGAGTGGTATCGCAACAGATTTGTCGAACAAGTTCCCGGACAAAAGAAAAGGGTTCTATCGACACATATCAAGAAGGGTCGCGGTCATGCCTACAGCATGTCGCACTTCAAGAAAGAGCCTGTCTGGGCACAAGAGTTGATCCAGCAAGTTGAAACCAGGTATGCCGTGTTAAGACAACGCGCCACTGCCTTAGCAAAAATTCGCCGGGCGCTAAACGAGTACGAGCGCCAGCTAAACAAGACACATAGCGACGAGGTGTGACAACATGACAGCATCTGTAGCGGCCACTGAATTGGCGAAACTGGGGAAATGTGAAGCGATGATCAAGAAAGTCGCCAGCCATCCTCGCCCTGCCCTGTCAAAGCGCCCACAATCGCCACAGGGGACAGATAGCACCCTTCGGGGTGAGTTCGCTCATTTCCGATATGAAGCGGCAGCCCTGCGTTTTATGAGCGGCACTGCGGGGGCTAAGCGTCGCATCTACCAGCTAGTGTTTTCAGCGACGGTAGCAGCGGGAGCATTGACAATGCTGGCGGCATGGACCACCAGCTAGAAAGTATCGACGGAACAATCATGAGCAAGAGAACCAAAGACAAAGACCTGGAGAAACTCGACGTAATCAAAGACTCACCGCAAATGAGCCTGTTTGAGATCATTGAATCTCCGGCCAAGAAAGACGACTACTCCAACACCATCGAGATCTACGATGCGCTGCCGAAGTACATTTGGGACCAAAAGCGTGAGCATGAAGATTTATCCAACGCTGTAGTGACACGACAATGCACCATCAGAGGCCAGCATTTCACGGTGAAGGTGAAGCCAGCCATCATCGAGAAGGATGACGGAAGAACCGTGCTGATCTACGCGGGACAGCGAGAGGAAATCCTTGAGGATGCTCTACGCAAGCTCGCAGTGAACGGGAAAGGCCATATCATCGAGGGCAAGGCTGGAGTCATGTTCACTCTGTACGAACTCCAGAAAGAGCTCTCGAAGATGGGTCACGGGTACAACCTGAACGAAATCAAGGAAGCAATCCAGGTTTGTCGTGGCGCAACACTCGAATGTATCAGTGATGACGGTGAAGCCTTCATCAGCTCCAGCTTCTTCCCGATGGTGGGACTGACCACCAGAGGTGAGTTTCGCAAGAAAGGCGGGAACGCCAGGTGCTATGTGCAGTTCAACCCGCTGGTAAACGAATCGATCATGAATCTGTCGTTTCGTCAGTACAACTACAAAATCGGAATGCAAATCCGCTCCCCTCTTGCACGGTACATCTACAAGCGAATGAGCCACTACTGGACTCAAGCATCACCAGATTCGCCGTACACGCCATCGCTTATCAGCTTCCTGACCCAGAGCCCTCGTGAATTGAGCCCACGGATGCCGGAGAACGTCAGAGCCATGAAGCTCGCTCTGGAGGCCCTCATCAAACAAGAGGTCATAAGCGACTACGACGCGAACCAGATCAAGGATGGCCGCAGAGTCATCGACGTGCGGTACGTCATAAGGCCTCATGAGAACTTCGTGAAGCAGGTGATGGCGTCCAACAAGCGTAAGCAGCAGACAGAGCTACGGGCCATCAAGCACGGCATGATCGACCACGACATCATTGATGAACCCCAACGTAAGGGGAGATAGCCACCAGAATCTCCCACCCCCCAGGGAAAAGAAAGATAGGCGCGTCAGCGCCTTTTTTTATGCCAGAAGAAAGCGCACAAGGTACGCCCACCAGGCAGGACCGGAAACGGAATGCCTCCGCATATGGGGGAGCTGCACGGATAGAGCGAACGTGACCCCAGATGCAGCGTGGGCTGGGGCTCTATATATGGGATCGCTGCACGGTAGTCGCAAGCTGAGTCTCAGTATCGTGCAAGCGTAAGCCACGACGAAGGATAAGTGCCATGCTGCTCCAGTGGTTCCCGTAGAGTGGTTCCCGTAAGGTATTGATAGTTAAAGGGTGAGGATGTGGGGGACCTGCACGTTATGAGATTTGATATGTGGGTACGTTGCACGAAAGCAGGTCCTGAACCTCTCGATATATGGGAACTCTGCACGATTGACGAAGCAGAACAAAGATTGACAGATCAGGACAAACCTAAAAAAGCAGTCAAAATGACTCTAATAGTCCATAAAGTGATCACGCGCACACAAAAAGAGGCCAAAAGTTATCCACATTTCCTGTGCATAAACGGGGTTTTGGTATATGGGAACGCTGCACGATCATATGTGGGTACGCTGCACGGTGCAAAAAACGACCAAAATTGACATGTGGGTACGTTGCACGTTCAGAAAATTGTATATGGGGCGACTGCACGTATGACCTTAGACATGTGGGAATACTGCACGAACACCAGATCTGATATGTGGGAACGCTGCACGAAAGCTCTGTTTTGTAAGGATTTTGTGGAAAAAAGAGGGGTTCCGTGTGGATAACAGTGGATAAGATCCAAGGGTATGTGGGGACGTTGCACGGCAACCTATGGGAACGCTGCACGGCAACCTATGGGTTTGTTGCACGGAATAAATATGAAAACACCAGTAATATCAATGTGTTGAGTGGTGATTTAGAACGCCTAACCTGTCTTTAACCGTTTTTAATCCTTTATACAAAGATCTAAAGATCTTTATATTTATCCTTTTGATCACTGAACAAAAAATAATCAACACTGTTTTTTTAGAAAAAAGTCTCGTATGCAAGGCCGAACAGGACGAGTATCACCAACAAGATAAGCATCGACAGCACAAAGTAACCAGACTCGTACATCACAGCTTTGATCACAGAAACGACGCTGATCGATCTTCCAGAGATCCTCCCGATGATCCACTGAAACGCAACGAACGAACCAAGCCCACAGATCAGAACCACCGCTACGGAGACAAGTGCATGTTCCCTCAGGACAGACTCACTCAGGAAACCATACTGCATCCCCATCAATACAAGCCTGCCAATGCCAAAACCCAGGCCCAATGCAACAGCTCCACGAACCAGCACGACCTTCAACGACTGGAGCCATGTCAGCTCAAGATCCATCCCCTTACGGGAAGACCGACGCACCAGCACCGTAGATATGCCCAACCCCAAAAACACCAAAAAAACAAAATCCAACATTGCCACCTCTGCACAAATCAATCAGAACCACAGGCCTCTCGGCCAAATGCGCCACCAGGGAGAACCCACTTCTGCCCCTCCGGCACAAAAATCGGGAGCGTGTAATCTTCTCTGGATACCTGCTCCAATGCCTCAACATCACTAATCTGTATCGGCGCAACAGCAGAACCTAAATCTATTACGTCGATTTTTTTTCTTGATACCGTCACACCAAAGGTTTGTTCATACTGAGCAATTTTCCCAGCTCGTTCAGGCCAGTAGTGACGGATCGTGGACCAGATACGCTGTGAGTTGTAGATGCAGGTCATACACGACGACCGGCTCCAGCCAAGGCGATAAGGGACTGGGGCCAGGATGCGGTGACGCTCGATTACTTCCCATACCTCCTCCTCAGTCCAATGAAGAACGGGCCTCCAGGCATCAACTAACCGTGCAGTCTTCCCATATCTTCTGTCACAGGCATGAGCCTCAAGCTGGTTGTACTTGGATCTGTTTGCACTTTCCTCCCGGCGCTCACCAGTGATGAAAAGGATCTTCTTCCCCTTGAAGCGCTCCTGGTTATTAAGAGCTCTGCGGCCAACATCGATCTTCAAGGCTGATGAGCACCACCTTGTTTGGAGTGATGGCGATTGCTGAGGGAAACGAAGGCGCGTACCAGGCTTAGAGCGCTTATGGTCTCTAGGCAGCACCAGAAGCCCCTCAGGCGTCTCTACACGATGGGGGTGGCTATAGGCATTGTCTTTGAGCATTTCGCCCTCAAAGCCGCCCTCAAGCCACGAGAAGTACATTGGGATACCCAGTTCTTCCCCGAGCTGACGACAGTAATCACGCATGAAGGCCCAATCCATCAACGAACTGCCTTCCTGACCATCAACATCATGGTGCCAGAACTCCACCTTTGACTTATCAACACCCATGTCCACCAGCCGCAAGTACGCAGCAATCGAGTCTTTGCCTCCAGACAGGCAAACAATGATGTGATCGTACAAACTCAGGTCCACATCCGGAGCGGAGAAGTACGTTGTTCTATCGTCACAACGCTGACTGGAAGATATGCCGGTAAGAACCGACTCCAGTGATGGCAACACCACCTGGTCATCGAACAAATCTCCTTGGTTTTCTCGTCTCAACATAAGTCGCTCTTTTTTCTTTACTGGGTTGTTTTTATGATTTACAGTATTATAAAATGATACTGTGAAAAGTAAAGTTTTCAGAACGACTAATCACTCAGGAGAACTTGATAAGCACCAGAAAGCAATCTAAAGGTGGTTTTTCGGTGAGGTTAGTTCAGGGGCAACCTGCCGCTGCTGATTGGAAATCATCAAGAAGTGGCTTTTTGGTGGGGTTACGGTTTGAAGGGGTGAGTATGTGGGAACGTTGCACGGTTAAAGGGGGCCGCACATGAAAACGATAAAGCGGTTCATCGTATGGGTGAATTACGGTCTTGAGGGTTGGAGCATTTTCGGATCGAGCGATGACTGGGATGAAGCGGTATCCATCCGTTCGGAAGCGATAGACGAATGCAATATTGACGAGGAAGACATCATCTTGGCAGAAAACAAAAACGAGCTGGTGGTAAAACCTGCGGCCAAGCAAATGACGGAGTGGCACCGGGAACTGGAAGCCGTCCTTATGACCTTGGATGACTGCCAGATGGAATGTGACGGTATGACATGGGCAGTAAGCCACCTACTCAATGAAGCGGGTGTACCTCATGACTGCATGTATGGCTTTGTGCGAAACGAACAGACCAAGGACATCGTGACACCGCATTTCTGGGTTGTCCTGGATGATGGGTGGCTGGTGGATCTGAGGCTACGCATGTGGCTGGGCGATCACGACAACATTCCTCACGGGGTATTCCATCCCGATAACGAGCCAGGACTTTTCTACAAGGGAGACCCGGTTCAAAACCATAAAGGGATGAGACTGGGCAAAGCCGTCCTGGACATCATGACCGACGGAAAACTTTCACATGTGAAAGTTCCTGAACGACAAGACGGAGAGTAATAGCGTGGAATTTGATTACGACAAGTCAGTATCAAACGCACATCTTGAGGCCGCAGGCTGGGGTATGGATGCCTTTAACCACTCCAACCCATTTGAGAGTCATGTCATCTATGTGCGTGACTACCGCAACGATCACATCCGCCTGTTCACCATCAAGCAGGCTGACTTCGACACGATAAAGCTGCCGCTTCACCTTACCTCCGACATGCTGGCTTCGGTGATCGCTGAGTTCGTATCGAAGGCAGCAAAAGGGAAGTTGAATACGAAGGAGTCCGACACGCTGGCTCCTGCCTTGGTTGGCTATGCCAAATCAACAGAAACCTACCGGAGCTGGCGGAGAGTTTCTGGAGCAACAGAGCGATTGCATATGGTCATCAATATCTATGCGGGTTCTGAATTGCTGAGACCTTTCATCGCTCGGGCTCCTGAGACCGTCCTGACGACCCAAGAGCTACTGGTCTTCTCATCACAGGTTAAGAGCATGGATGTATCCAATCATCCAGAGTGGTTTAGGGGCCGGAGGTAGTCATGAAGCCAGTTCTCTGGATATTCGTCCTGATCATCGCCCCTTTCGTCATTGCGAAAGTGGACCAATGGCGCAAACGCGGCATTGGAGACACCTGGGCGTGGTGGAAATCAGAGAACATGCCTTATGAGCTGCGCTCGGCCACTCTGTTTTTGTCCGAACAGGACATATCAACCACACAGCCGGTGCCCATGCACGGCAGGGTTGATCAGGTGTACCAAACCAAGAATGGGGTTCTCATTCCCTTGGACACCAAGCTGCGCCAGGTAAACCACATCTATGAGTCGGACATTATCCAGCTCTCGGTTTACCGGGTAATTCTGTCACACAAGTACAAGGCACCCGTTGCCAAGTACGGCTATGTCCGAACCGTTGTTGAGACAGCGGACGGGGATAGAGTCCGTTACATCAAGACAAACCTTCTCAGCGAAAAAGAAGTGGTCAAGCTGTGGCACCGCTATCAATCCATCCGTTCTGGTCAGGTAAAAACCTCCTGTTCCTGTGGCGGAAAGTTTCACATGTGAAAGTTCTGGATTGAATCAGGGTTGCCCGAATTGGGCAGCTAGGCGGGGTTGCATTTTTGAAAAGTCCTGTACGCTGGTTGGTATAGGAGGTGAATAGTGGCCCAGCTTAAACATAACCGCTTCGTCATGTTGGGGTCCTTGGTAGCGACGGTCGTAGCTGCCGCCAATGGCTTGAGTTTTCTCACCCTTATGGCTGGTGGAATGACCCTTCTCCAGTTCATGGCTTGGAAGCAACAAGATGCTGTCCGGAGCCGGTTTAAAGCTGCGAAGGATGCGTTTGAAGCGTTGAACGTCATTGCGTTCGACAAGCACTGGGTAGGTTCAACCGCGACGGTCGCCAAAGTGTCGAACATGATCACTCCGCCCGAACGACTGGATAAGCCCTGGGCGGTGCAAGTTCTGGCCGTGACCAAAGGTGGGACGTGGTTCGCGGTGGATCTGCAAGTGACCGGCACTGACAAGGTTCAGATGCTTAGCCTCCACCAGCTTAGTGAAAAGGCGGCAAAGACCATGCTGGCCTTCGACCTCGAAGTGTATGAGAAATTTTTCGGAAAACCTGATGTTGCATGAGGACAATGTGATGGAAAAAGTCAAAAGCGTAGATGCCGTGGAGTTCACGGCAGCAGATAAGAAGGCGATGACCCATGCGGCATACGCCCAGTGTTTCTTCATTCTGGCCCAAGTGATGGCATTCCCTTCCCTGGGGGTGGCTGGCGCTATGGTTGCTGCTCTGTGCGGCATGATGCCGTGGTTGACCAAGTTCGCCAAAGAGGCTCCATCGAAAGCCTTTGGCATGGTGATGGCTTCACTCTGCCTTGCTCCTGTGTACGGGAAACTCTGTGAGCTGGTGGTCCACGCGATTCAGGGAGCTTGAGCTTATGGGGGTAGTACGAGTTCCCTACCTCTTGGCTGAGCTGAAAGAACGCGGATGTGCTGATGAATCTGCTCTGGCGCAGGTTATGCAGCCTGGATGCCGAATTGGAGAGGAAGACCTGCGGAAGTTGGCCGCAAATTTAGGGCTTGAAGTGTCCGAGCTGGCACCAGCGCCAGAGAACGCGGCCAACACCCGGTTCAAAGCAAAGCTGAGAGGAGGTTTGGCCTCCTTTCTTTTTGAGTACGACGGCTGTTTCCGACATGCAGAAGGCTCCAGCCATGCAGAAATGTTGGGTATCGAGCAAGAAGACGACATAGGTCTTCCGAGTCGAGCTGCTGACGCCATGCTCCTGGAGAAGACGCTTTACCAGGTAATCGCTCGGGCTAAGTACATGCTCGGCAAAATCGACAGCAAGTTTGTCAGGTCAGAACAAGCAATCGAGTTCCGTGAGCAACTTGCTCCTGGGATCTTCAAACCAGGTTACAGAGGTTTCCGATTCAAGGAGGCTGCCGCTGGTGATTTGCCTACTGTCATGATTGACGGTCGGAAGTTCAACTGCGTTGCCAGCATAGCCAGAGCACATGGACTTGATCCGGTAACGGTGCGTAGGCGCATTGCGGACACCGGGAAGGCCGCAGACAAACTCTCCAATGATGAGTGGAAGCTCATCCTCGCCAAGAAAAAAGGTAAAGGGAAACCCTTCACCTATCTGGACAGGACCTACAGCAACATTGCTCAGTTCTGTCGTGAGCATCAGCTCAACACCAACCTTGTTTACCAGAAAGTCAAAGACCGGGCTGATAGCGCTGATGAAGAGTTCTGGGGACTGATAATCGAAACATGCAAAAGGAAAAACTAATGGCAGAAAACAAAGAGATCCCCTGGGAGAAAGAACTCATTGAGAAGTACATGTTCACCCTGCATAAAGAGCAGGTGAAAGACCGGCGCTGGCGGACCATGTTGCGTGTGCTTCGCGCATCTGGTTTCGTGCTTCTCATGATCGGCTTCATCATTTTGGCATCTAATCCGGGTGGGATGCCGTGGCAAAGCGCCAAGGCAGGAGCCCCTCACACCGCGTATATCAACATCCGTGGTGAAATTGCTGCTGGCACTCTGGCCGATGCTGATCACCTTATCCCGTCCATCCAAGCTGCATTCGACAACCCGAACTCACAAGCTATCGTGCTTCGCATAAACAGCCCTGGCGGTAGCCCGGTTCAAGCAGGACGGATTTATGACGAAGTGAAGGCGCAGCGAGCCCTTCATCCGGAGAAAAAGGTCTACGCCATCATTGATGACATCGGTGCCTCTGGCGGTTACTACATCGCCTCTGCTGCGGATGAAATCTATGCTGACCGCGCCAGCCTTGTCGGTTCTATCGGCGTCATCAGCTCGGGGTTTGGATTCACCGGCTTGATGGACAAGCTCGGCATCGAGCGCCGGGCTATCACTTCCGGAGAGCACAAAGCGCTTCTCGACCCATTCTCCCCTCTTACCTCTGACATGAAGAAATTCTGGGAGGGCGTTCTATCGAAAACCCACCAGCAGTTCATCGAACGAGTGAAGGCTGGGCGGGGTGATCGACTGAAAGACGACCCAGAGGTGTTTTCTGGATTGCTCTGGAACGGGGAGCAGGCCAAAGACATTGGGCTGATTGATGGCCTGGGTAGTTTGAACTCCGTGGCGCGAGACGTCATCCACCAGAGCAACTTGGTGGACTACACACCAACCGAAGACATCATCCGGCGACTGACCCAACGAGCGAAGCTCGAAGCCAGTTCCTTCGTGCAAGAACTCAGCGCTGTGAAAGTTTACTGATAGGAGCAGTTTGATATGACAGAACAAAGTACCAAATCACTACGTCTCGGGGTTGTTGCCGCCATTCTTTTGGGGCTCGTAGGAACCGGGTTCGGGATCTACCAGTTCGTGAAAGAGAAGGATCTGGCGCAAGAGATCGCCAACGTGAAGTCTACGGTCAACCAGGTGAAGGATGCCGAAGGCGTCACCTTCAAAAGCAAGGCAGAGTTTGAAGCTGCTGTGGCCGAAAGCATCAACAAGTTTGTCGCGCAGAAACAACAAGCCGACATCGATCAGAAGTATGCCCAGTTCGAGGCAGCACCTGAGAAGGTCGAAGAAGGCAAACACATCTACGGGGACCTTGGTGCTCGGTTCACGCTGGTGGAGTTCTCCGATATGGAGTGCCCATTCTGCAAGCGATTCCACGACACACCCAAACAAATTGTGGATGCCAGCAAAGGCAATGTGAATTGGCAGTGGAAGCACATGCCTCTCGATTTCCATAACCCGGCAGCTCACAAGGAAGCTCTGGCCGCTGAATGTATTGCTGAGCAGAAGGGCAACCGTGGCTTCTGGGTCTTCGTTAACGACATTTTCCACCATACCCAGGGGAATGGTGGCGGTGTTGCTGACCTGGCCTCTGTTGTCACTGGTGTTGGTGCTGATCTGGATGCGTTCCGGGAGTGCCTCGGCTCAGGAAAGTACGAAGACAAGGTTGAAGCTGACATCCAGAAAGCCAAGAGCTATGGCGTCAACGGGACACCAGCCACTTTTGTAGTGGACAACCATACCGGCAAGAGCCAGCTTCTCGGCGGCGCTCAACCGGCGCAAGCCATCATGGCCGTGATGCGAAAAATGATGATTGAGTCGCAACAAGACGACTCCGCGAACCAATAAAAACTTTCACATGTGAAAGTGGAGTGAGAACTGATGATCAAGATTACAACTAAATTGGGATGCCTTCTGGCGGGGCTGCTTGTCCTGTCGGCTTGCTCAAGCGTCCCTCAGCCAAACAACGAATACGCGAAGGCCTTGGATGATACCAAACAGGTATGCGCTGCCTGTGCCCTGGTTGGTAATGACCTGCTGGTTGCCCTCAACAAGTCATGCGACACCCCAATGACCCCCGAGACTCTTACAAGCGTCATGAACAGTAACCCGATGTTTGCCGCCATGATGGCAATTAACTCCATAGGTGGAACCGACTTCTATCAGGTTTACCGTGATGCGGCCATAGACACCCTGCGGTGCAATGAAATGGACAGTTGGCCTGATCGGACCAAGGTGCGTTTCCAGCAGCCCGACATGCAAAAGGCGCTGGCCTTGAGGGTTTCTGCCAGACAGCAGAAGGCAAATTAACTTTCACATGTGAAAGTCAGGCTCTCCGGGGCCTGATTTCACTATGAGGTGAATCTATGGAGTTACAAGAAGCAAAAGAGGCTCTCGATAGCCTTCATCCACACAAGGCCTCAGCGCCTTTGAGGCTTGTCATCCACCAGCCAGGTGGGATTGGTGGAACCCCTACAGTGGGGGTGAAAGCTATTCACGCAGGCTTTGACTGGGACAGCAACACCATCCTGATCTATCCGGAAGAGCAGCTCACCCGGTTGACGCCGGATGAGGTCGCCGCCATCACGAAGTCAGTATCGAAAGGACAGTCCTGGCATTCATATCAGCAGTTCAAGAAGTATCGGGAGCAGTTGGCCGAAGCCACGGAAGAAATTAATAGGCTCAGGGCTGAGCTGGGCAGGTATCAGAATAACGGGAGGGGGTAATGCTAAAACGCGGAATTATCAATCTCGCTGCTAGTTACATCATTGTTGATGCCCTACTCCGGAATGCAGCAATTTGGATCTTTGGCTTGTCCTTCTCCGTTGGTGGCACTTACGTCACTGGCGAGGCCAGTACATGGGTCGTTTACCTAGCCACTTCTGGTGCCATGACACTCTGTTCTGTCGTAACAGCCTACCTGCTCGTGACCTATCACCGCTGGGGGCTGATGACGGCCAGGGTCTGGTTGCTATTGAGTGCCTGCCTAAACGGCTATGCCGTCTATTTGAGTAGCCACAACATCCAGTTGGTGGTGGCACTGCTTTCCAGCCTGTTTATTGCTTTGTGGATGCTCAAGACCCTTGAGCAACCAGCAGTGAAGGGGACGTACAAGGTAATCGCTGATCTTCACCGTCAGCTATGGGGAATGTTGAAGGGGCAAACACAATGACGACGAATACTCAAAACGCGAACGCCAACCAGGTTCGGTCTTTACGCGACATGCTTGTCCCCGCCCTGTTGTTCTATGTGGTGATGACGGCCATGTTTGTGGGTCTTGACGCATTCATGGATAAACCCACCAGCATGAACCTGCCATTTATGCCGTTCCTTGTCTCGATGGTGAGTTTTACCAGTGACGCACGTCGAGCGTGGGACTGGCGAAACGGGACCAAGGTTGTAGCTGTATTGACTGCGGTAGCCATGCTGTTGGCATTCATCTATCAGCTCGCGGTCGGAGAGATGAATCTCTTAGGGGTTGGTATATACCCGGCCACAGCCATCCTTCTGTTGGCAATCTCCTGGGTGATTCGCGCTATCGGAAAGACAGCACCTTTCCAGTTCCTGGGGAGACACCTGGCGCGGTTTGGTGCATCGAAGTGGGTCCAGCGTACCGCCGCAGTCATTGTGCTCGCGGGAGGCCTTGCCATCACTATCTATGCCTACTGGCTTAACCACGGGAGCTGATGATGATCATTGCAACGAAGAACGGCTTTCTGGTGGCCGCAGAACTAATCAGGGAAGAGGCCGGGTACTGGCTACTACAGCCTCGTGACCAAAAGACGCCGGTCAGGGTGAATAAGCAGGATAACAATAAACGCGCTTTCACGCATATGGGAGACGCCCTTCGCTGGGCCGGTGATCCTGAGCTTGCAAAGCAATTCGATGCCGAGGGGGAAGAACATGCAAATTCGTGACTACATGACAAAGTTGTTTGACGCATTTGGTGATGTGGAGGAAGTCACCCGAGAAATGCTTCTGGAGCAGGCGGAGCTCATTCATACGATCAGCGATAAGTGTCAGAGCACAGGCCTGTTTCTGGATAGTCAGGTTCGTTTCAACCAGTTCGTTCAAGAGATTGAGGCTGACGACAAGGTAGAGGATCGGTTGCTTCATGCTTGGTGCTGGGTAATGGACCGAATAGTGAAGGCTCCAACATCCTTTCACATGGATGGGGCTGTGATTTTGACAATGCCTCTGGTCGCCAGATACCTGCCACCGGTTGAACAGGAGCCGGAAACCATCGTGGTGAATCTCGATGAGGACTACAAGGCTCCTGTAGGCAACCAAACGCTCTGCGAGCTCGTTATGGAACGGAGGCATTGGCCGCAAGGTGCAACCTGTGCGACCCAAGAAGCGGACGGGGGAGTCCTCTACTGGGACGCCCCGGTTGATGTGGTAGAGGAAGGCAGAAAGGTCGCCGGTAAGCACGGCATGATGGCCGAGATCGGATTGAAACATCAGGTTGATGCCTGGTATGCAGATATGGACGAAACACGGCTCGCAACCGATTGGAACACCGCCGTCATTACGCCTCACTGCTTGCTGCTTTCCTATCTGGATGTGCTTCAAAAGAACAAAGTTCCCTTTGATGAAGGTGTGCAGCTCGCTGCCGAATGGGTGAAGCAACTTGGCGGGGAATTTCGTGAAGACACTGAGGAAGCGCCGGAAGCTGAGGCTTCAGTGCTTTCCCTGGGGAGAGCCACGGCTCATTGCTTTAAACCCTATCCGGACACAAAAAATTTCTATTACGAGGCCTAAGCCTCACCCAAACAGGAGGATCAACATGCGATACCAGGTATTTAAAACGAAGGAAGGGGGCCAGCCGGTGTTTACGGCACCGTGGTACTGGTTGGCCTCTGCCATTGCTCACTGGTCATCTCTTAACTGGGATGCCTGTCGAATCGTAGACAGCAAGGTGGATGAAACAAGGCTCTGTTGGGCCAAGGCTCTACCGGCTGGGAAAAAAAAGTAATTTGGATGGAGTGATTATGAGGTTAGGTTTTGTGAAAAATACGGGGGTTTCAGCGTTCCTGGTAGCCATGCTGGTGGTGGCCCCTCAGGTATGGGCAGAAACCTTTACTGCGAAGGTTGTGGGGGTGTCTGACGGTGATACGGTCAAGGTCCTGACTGAACAAAGCTGTGACTCCGGGAAAGATTGCCGGAGCGGCAAAATCCAGTACCGGGTAAGGCTGGCGGAAATCGACACCCCAGAGAAGAAACAACCCTACGGCTCAAAGGCGAAACAGGCGTTGTCCGATCTGGTGTTTGGTCGAATGATTAAAGTCGAGCAAATCGACAAAGACCGTTATGGCCGTCTGGTCGCCAACCTTTATGTCGATGGCAAATGGGTCAATGCCGAAATGGTCCGTTCTGGGAGTGCGTGGGTGTACCGGCAGTACGCCAAAACACCGGAGCTGTTCAAGCTGGAGGCCGAAGCCAAAGCCGATAAGCGAGGTCTCTGGGCATTACCGGAATCGGAGAGAACTCCCCCTTGGGAGTGGCGAAGAAAGCACTAACCACACCCCAGAGTATGCAGGTGTAAACAGTAACCAAGAAAACAAACAGGAATAACGATGAACAAAAGTGAACTGATTATGAAAGTGGCCGAAGACGCTGACATTAGCAAAGCAAAGGCCGAAGCTGCGGTAAATGCGCTGATCAACTCAGTGAAAGAGGAGCTTAAAGCGGGTGGGACAGTAGCGCTTACTGGGTTTGGTACTTTCCACGTTAAGGAACGCGCAGCACGAACCGGACGGAATCCACAGACTGGAGAGAACATCCAGATCGCGGCGGCCAACATTCCTGGGTTCAAAGCTGGTAAGGGGTTGAAAGACTCCGTGAACTAGATCTTACTCATGTGACACATGAATAAGGTTTACATAAGGCTCCTTTCGTGGGAGCCTTATTCATATCAGACATGAATAAGGGGGTGGAATGAGGTTGTCGTCAACTCAAAAGGACGTTTTGTTCATTCTATACGCAATTGAGGCCGGTGGAAAAGCCGAGCCTGTACCAGGTGTAAAAATACTGGAGATGATCAACTCAGCTCGCCAGAGCGGTATTCATGGAACGAACTTCCGAACGTCATGCCACACGCTGGTGGAGAACGGCCTGTTGAACAAGTACCGGAATGCTTCTCTAAAGCTGGCCTTTAGGCTGACCGACGATGGTAGGGAACGTGCAGGAGAGATATACCGCAAACGGCTGGAAGAAGTGCAAGATAAGTAATACGCCCCATAACGGGGCGTATCGAGTTAAACGGCAAAGCCGTAGTGGGTGCCGTCCGGAAGTTCAACATCGAGGCGTAGCTTGCCACCGGAGGCCTCAACGTACCGCTTAATGGACGACAGCTTGAGATCTCGTCCAGGTTTTTCCATCTCGGAGACTGTCGGCTGTCTCACACCCAGAGATGCAGCAATTTCCCCCTGGGTAAGGTTCATGCGATCACGAAGCTCTGCCAAGTGGATGTTCAGTAACATCTCAGTGGCCGCTTTCTGTGCTTTGGCAACAACCTCAGGCTTTTCTGTTGCCAGCATTTGGTCAAGAGTTCTTGCCATAACGTCACTCCTTCTTCAATTTATCCAAGTGCGCCGCAAACTCGCGGTCTGCAATTGGGATCATTACTTCATAAAACCTTTTCTCGTCCCCGGTCTTGTTACCGGCGCAGAGAAGAATCCCCTTACGCTTTGGATCGAACGCAAAGAATGCCCTGATAGGATCTCCTTTGCTTTGGACCCGCAGCTCTTTCATGTTGCTGTAGGATGAACCGTTAACAGTATCCGCGTATGGTCTCGACAGCATGGGACCTCTATCTCGCAGCACCATCATCGAAGCCAGCACGTTGGCTCTATCGGTATCATCCAGTGCATCGAACCACTCATCAAAGGTGTCGGTTGTCTCGATGACCCACATGGTTTCTCCTTACTTAATATAGGTGCAATCCTATATAGATTCAAACCTATAATCAAGAAAAATCGGCGGCTATGGGGGACGAAATGCCGGTAAGTAGTCATGTGACTAAAATAGGGGGTAGAATAGGCCTCAATATAGTCATGTGACTAAAAGGTGTCCTGAATGAACAACCTGCCCCTACTGCTCGACGCAAGAGAAGCCATTGACTACTACCACCAGCATCCAGACATGACTGATGCAGAAAAGGCCTATGTGGTCGCGTTCCTAAGCGGAGAGGGGCGCTCAAACAGTCAGATCAGAGAGGAACTGGGGATTGAGAAGGTATACACGGTTACACACCTGAAACGCGCCGGTACGCTGTCGGAGGAAGAGCTCACACTCTGGCTCAGAAATCCACGCAAGATCACCCTGGGACATGTGAGAGCCGTGGCTAAGTTACCTATCAGCAAGAGAGAAAAGCTCCTGAGGGATCTCCTGCATACCAGGACGCCGGTTCATACATATGAGGCGATAGCGAAGGGCAAAGAAGTGGATAGGGATGCTGACATTAAGCGTCTGGAAACCCTGATGAGCGATGCGACGGGTAGGCCCATCAAAATTCGCTATAACCCCGCGAAGCGCTCCGGGGAGCTGACGCTGGGATTCTTCACGCTCGATGACCTGGATGACGTGTGCAAGGCTCTGGGGTTTGATCCAAGCGAGCAGATGTAAACCAGAAAACTTTCACATGTGAAAGTCTTGCAAGGTGTCTTTTTATTGTTTACAGTATCATAAAATGAATCTGTAAAGGTGCGAGATGAATGTGCTTCCAACGAAAAGCTGGCCTTGGGCGTTATAACTCAACCAGACCTGAGTGGCTGGCGGCGTACCGAAACGCAAGATGTATGAGAAGCTCAGGTAAAGAACCTGATGCTTCTCTTTCCGGGATAGCTTGGAAGGCGCAACTCATTGTTGCCCATGAAAGAGGCAGAATTGACAGCCTGGCTGTCCCTTTGGATGCCAGATTGATAGCAAAGAACCTCATCGACGAGATCCTTGCTGAGGAGAACTGATGGAAGAAAAAATTACCTACGAAGAAATGCTTGAACAACTCGACCAGAAAGGCATCCGCGTCACCAACGGGGCGAGACGGCTTTATGTCGCGTTGAACAACGGAGTCAAAGCTGAGGTGCTGGGTAACTGCGGTCCCGCCACAATCAGCTTGGTTGACGGGATGATTGTTGTGGAAGAGCAGACTCTCCACTAAGGGCAGCAGCATGGGCAAAAAAGTACACATCATTTGTGGAAAGTGCGGCAGTGACGAGATGAACTTTGTCATCAATGAACACTGTCCAGACGATCCCCAGAATGTTGCCAGTATGTCCTGCTCAAATTGTTGCGAACTGACAGGCATAGCCGAGTGGTCGGAATTTAATGGACGTGAGCTGAAAGGTGAAGCCGTCGCCCTATCAACACCGGCAAACGTGAATGCTCTTCTAAGATTGCTTCGCCAGGCGATGAACAGCGTTGAGTATCGCCTCTATGGCGGGGACATGTCATTGAGCGGTAATGATGCTGCCGAACTCATAGACCTCCAGGAGCGAGCTGAAAAGGTCTTATCTGTTCTTCGGAGTGATCAGCATGAGTGATTTATACGAACCGCTTGAGTTTGTGTTCTGCGGCTTTAGGAAAGGGGACGCTGGACTCTTTATCTCGGTAGCCACTTTGCGCGATGGTGTTTTAGGCCGTGAGATGTATTTCTCAAAGGGAAAAAGCAAAAGGCGCTGGGTTGTCGGTGGCATTTACTCAGGGGCCACGTTTTCGGACAACGGAGCAAAAGGTCTGGATGATGCTCATTACGTTAAAGCATGGGAAGTGCAAGGCGACAAGATAGAGTGGCAAGCAAAAAGCGAGCAAGCCGAAGCCTTGGCGCGAAGCGAGAAACTTGAAACCGACGATAGGAAGCGCAATGAACTCGAAGAGCTTATGCTACCCATCAGGAAGCAATATGGGGCATTAACAAAGCGACGAGATAGAGCGGGGGCCGCAGCTCTTGAAGAAGCTGTCCTGAGAGCGCTGAGAGCGCCCATCAGGAAGGCTGAGGAGAAATAACCGTGGAGCCAGTCTTAGCTAAAGCATTCGCCGGTTTTAAAGTCGTAGCTGTACGTGCCCATCAGATTGGCTTTACGGCTTTTTTTGCCATTGGTGTTTGCTGGAGCTGGCGCTTTAGGGGTCGCAAGTACGCCATAGAACAGGATACCAACAAGTGCCGCTTGCCACGCGAAAACAGCAACAAGAATCCAAAAAGCAGCAGCCAGAACTGGCAGCTTGTGCAGAAGGTTAAGCACCGGCTTGGCCCAAATCACTGCCGGGATAGCCAGCACTGCGTAACCCCAGTTGGTGGACTCAAGCATAGCCAGGCCAAGAACAACAACAGCCATCAGCGCGATATTCAGTACATGTTTCATGGTCATCTCTCCTTTTCAACTTACACTTTTATCCTATCACAGTGTTAAAAAATGCAACTGTGAAAGGGCGTTTTTCATTCAAAAAGAGGTGACACTTTGAGTGCAATTATCAGCAAGTGCGGCATGTACAGATACCGTCTGGAAAGGGATGTGCAACCCGAAGGCCTTGTGTTCGGTTATTTTGGTGTAAACGGCTCTACGGCCACGGCCACCGAGGACGATCACACGGTCAGAAAGTGGATAGGGTTTACCAAGGTCAACGGAGGGAGGCGATTCATAGTTGGTAATGCTTTTGCTTTTCGGGCGACCGACGTTCGAGAGCTGGCTACGACGGTTGATCCTGTGGGACCTGAAAATGAAATCCACTTGGAAAGGATTATTCGGGATGCTGATGTCTTGGTGCCCTGCTGGGGGAGCCGAACTAAGCTGCCTAAGTCTTTGCATGTTCATTTGGACAGGCTTTTAGAGCAGCTCGTTGCATCTGGGAAGCCGGTATTGGCATTTGGCGTGACTGGTTCGGGGGACCCGAAGCACCCGCAAATGCTTGGATATTCGACAAAACTTGTGCCTTGGGGAGGAAAATAAGTGTGCGGGACGTGAGAGACATATTTGGGTGGAGAAAACGATAGTGGCGAAGTTGAAGGTTTATGGCGGGATCACTTATGGGGCCGAAGGGCAGCTCAGAACTGTCGTTGCGGCCACAAGTAAAAGCAAGGCTGCTTCAATTCTTAATATCACGATTTACCAGATGAATAGCTGGTGGACGGAGACTTTTAACAAGTACGAGGTCGAGGCGGCGATGTCTGAGCCGGGGGCCATTTTTTCAAAGCCTCTCGATGGCAGAGGACCATTTGTAAAGCAGGAAGGATAATTGTGAGAAGTGTTTTTGTATGGTTGAAGGCCGGGGCAATACTGGCTTTCCTATTCTTCGGTATTGCTGGTGCTGTCAACCGGGTCTATTGGGTTAACAGCCAAGGTTTGAGGCAGGGGTCGATGTCATCCACATTGGTTAAAGAAAAGTTTGGCCTAGACCTTGGTGCAATGTGCCGTTATGACAAACCCCAGCATGTCGAGTTCAAAGTCCTTCCTGATCAGACAATCCAGTTCCGCTGCTCATGGTTTGAAGGTGGCGGATTAACCTGGTGGCCTTTCTACACCGAGCATGATGTAAAGAGCGCCGAGGCGACCTCTGTGCTCAATGACATATTCCAGGGTACGGAGGGGCATGATGAGTAGCCAGCTAGAACTCTTTCATGTCCAAGAGGCGTATGCCAAGGCCGATAAGCCGTTATCGAATGAGGAGCTCTACGATTCGGTGGCAGAGCTCGCTGGAATCCCGAAAAGCGCTCTGAATGAACAAAGTGAAATTGGCAAGGCAAAGGTCAAGCGGAGCAAGCTGAAAAGACAGATACGCTGGTATCAGCAAACCCTCAAGTCGATGAACCTTCTCCAGAAGGTGGACGGCGAGCGGGGTGTCTGGGAGCTCTCAAGCAAAACCAAGAAGGGCCTGCATGAAGCGCTAGGTGGCGTTCGACTGGTCGCTTATTCAACAAATCTTGGGCTGGCGGTGTGGTCAAACAACAAGAGCTTTTTCTCTGACCTCGATGAGCCGGTGCATCTGTGTGTGACATCTCCGCCGTTCCCGCTCCGTATACAGCGTGGCTATGGAAACGTTGATGAAGCCAAATGGGTGGATTTCATTACTCAGGCACTCGAACCGATAGTCAAGAACCTGGTGCCAGGAGGAAGCGTTGTCCTGAATGTCAGCAATGACATATTCGAGGCCAAGAGCCCCTCCAGATCTCTCTACGTTGAGCGAATGGTGCTGGCGCTCCATGATCGGCTTGGGCTCTCTCTCATGGATAGATGGCCGTGGATCAACCTGTCAAAACCACCAAGTCCGACCCACTGGGCTTGTGTGAACCGTTACCAGTTGTGTGCCGGGTGGGAGCCTGTTTATTGGTTCACCAACGACCCTGACAGGGTGCGTTCTGACAACAGAAGGGTCCTGATCCCTCATACAGAGAAACATCAGAAGCTGATGGCCCAAGGCGGTGATAACAGAGTGGTCAGTTATGGTGACGGGGCATATCGACTGAGAGGGAACGCATTCTCTAACGTCACGGAAGGACGGATACCGAAAAACGTTATCCAGCGCGGCCACCGTTGTGCGGATACTCTGGAGCTTCGGAGAATCGCTAGAGAACTGGGGTTGCCACCGCACCCGGCAATGTTCCCAACAGACATACCTGAAATGGCTATCCGCTTTCTGACGGAAGAGGGCGACCTTGTTGTTGATCCGTTCAGTGGGTCGAATAAGAGCGGGTTGGCCGCAGAAAGGAATAACCGGCGCTGGATCGCCTGTGACATCATTCTTGAGTACATTCGCACCCAGGCGGAAATGTTCACCGGCTTTGATGGATTTTGGATGAACCCAGCAATAGGAATGGTAGGAACGGGAGCAGGGCAATATTCATGAAGCGTGATTTATTAGAATCAATAAGGCTAGATGCTAGTCCCTTAGAGTTGGCGGCCAAAGCTGTGCTTCGTGAAGAGCTAGACCGTGTAGAAGTTCATCCTTGCGATGAAGGTGATGATGTGGTTGCTGCCAGGCATTTAACACAAGAGATGAAAATTTTGCTATCCGCTCTCACGGGCTATAAATTGTCGAAATAGCTTAGTTGATATTATTTAATAACAAAAAGAGGTTTGTATGAACGTAACAAAAGTCATTCTTATTGCATTGATTTCTTCTGTATCAGCACTGCTCACGCTTTGGGTGGCGGGAGGTTTGACTATGAGCGGTTGGTATATTCCAATTGTTTTTTTGGTAATAGCTAGTGTCATTTCTGACAGGGCTGGCTTGGGGTCAATATCTGAGTTTTTTAAAATCTAAATGAAGGGAAATCGTATGTCAGCACAGCAATTGGCCGCTTTACTGGGTCAGCCACTTTGGAAAATTGAGCGAGCTCTGGCTGCGCTACGAGCCAAAGGCCTTATTGAAACCTACAAGTAAGGAATCCGCAAAATGATTCTAAGTTTTCTGGATTTCTTAACCATAGCGCTCATCATTCGTGGGCCTGAGTTCCTGCGCCTGTTTGTGGAGGTTTTGCAGTTCGGTTGTAGGCTTGATAAGGCGCAGTACGCGCTTGCCTGTGATGACCATGCTAATTTTCACTACAAAGAGAAGCCTTGCGCTTGGTTTAGAGCAAAGCTGGCAGTAAAAGCATTTATTCTAAATAAGTAATAGGATACCGAACATGGCAACATGCCTTATTTTTTATATTCGGACCGATAACCCGTCAGTGATTGATAAACATCTATCTAACAATCTTCCTGATTGGGAGTGGCCGATTTCGATTGAACCAACTACTGCACAGGCAGTTCATGACTCGCATGTCATAGATAACAGCAGTGAGCCAAACTGGTATACATGGTATTCATATATTCCACTTAATGAGACCTATGGTTCAAAATATCCAGGACAAAACTATCTAAAAGCACTTGCTGCCCTGAACGGGGTTAAAAATGTTATTGATACGCTCTTAACTACTGATTCTACTACTGGCGAAGCCGGTGAGAAGCTCCGTGGTTTGGAGCTCAATGTTTTTGAAAATGGCATAGAGTCCACAGGCTGACAGAAACGCTGTCATGTGTAATGGCTCACGCCGGAACGAGGTTCTGCACTGCCAAGCAGTTATTGGCGAATGAGCTTGGAGCAGCAAATCAATTGCGCTGACAGCACAAACCTTGTCAATAAGCGGCCTTCATGGCCGTTTTTTTGTTTAATGTTTGTTTTAACAGAACCATAATTAGATATTGCAGTATCATTTTATGATCGCTACAATCTTTCACATGTGAAAGTTTGGGGGTGGTCTTGATCACCTGCGAGAAACCAAAATAGAGGTGGGTATGGCAAAAGTAATCAGCTTCGCCAACCAGAAAGGCGGAGTGGGTAAGAGTACCCTCTGTATCCAGCAGGCCTTTTATCTGGCGTTACAGAAGAAAAAGAAAGTGCTGGTCTTGGATATGGATGGTCAGGGGAACACGTCCTCTCGACTGGCCCCCAGACGAGAGCTTGAGGATGGTGACTACGAGCCCATCCTCACTGGAACCAAAACCGCAGAGCTGTTCGCTTACGAGCTGGACGGAATTGAGGTCATGCACTGCCCTTGCGGTGCAGACCTCATTCATACGCCGAAGAATGACCCGGATCTGTTTGAGATGGAGGCTGTGCCTCTTGACCAAGCCATGAATCCGGCTCGCCATTTGGCTGAGCTGTTTGAGAACTACGACTACGTGCTGATTGATTGTCCGCCTAGCCTCGGCAGAAAGCTGGTGGCAGCGTTGGTGATGTCTACCCATGTGGCATGTCCGGTAAAGCTCTCTGGCTTCGCTGTGGACGGCGTAGAAGGTCTCCTGAACACGATTATTGGTGTGCGCGAGGCATACAACCAAAATTTGGAGATCCTGGGCATCGTGATCAACGACATGGACCGCTCTGTCAATCACGACAAGGCCCTCAAGTCGCTGGAGAACACAGTTCCGGATCTGCTGTTTGAGAACAAAATTATGCACCGGCCTCCGCTCGATACGGCGACGACTGATGGCATCCCTGTCTGGGAGCTTCGCTATGGACATGTCGCGGCCAAAGAGGTTGAGGCGGTGTTGGAAGAACTATTAGAGAAGGTGGGCTAAGCGATGGCATTGAACAATTTAAAAGGCCTGTCCGAACTTGCTAAAGCCGCCAAAGGCAAGAAAGGCAAAGAGGTTCTTACCGTACCTGTTGACGACGTTGTATCCAAGGTCCAGGTTCGTAAGCGCTTCCGTAACATTGAAGAGCTGGCGGCAACCTTGCTGACCGAAGGGCAGCAGTCTCCGATCATCGTGTTCCCGAAGAACGAAGAAGGCAAGTTCGTCATCCAAAAAGGGGAGCGGCGTTGGAGAGCGTGTAAACACGCTGGTATCGAGACCATTGACTTGGTGGTGAATGATAAGGTCCAGAACAACTTGGACGAGACTGCTGGTGAGCTGATCGAAAACATCCAGCGGGATGACTTGACTCCGGTAGAGATTGCCGAGGCGTTAAACCTGTTTATTGAAGAAGGTTGGAAGCAAAAGGATATTGCTGATCGGCTCGGTAAGAATATCACTTTCGTATCTACGCATCTGTCGTTGCTCAAGCTACCTGACTGTGTGCGTGAGTTATACGATAATGAAGTATGTTCTGATACAGAGACCTTGAATAACCTTCGTCTCTTGTTCGATCTGAATGAAGAAAGATGTCGCGCCGTCTGCGCGGTGGCTATGTCTGACGGGATTACTCGTAAACAAAGCCGTGAGCTGCTGAATGATGCCAAACGTATCAAAGACGAAATGGAAAAAGGCCCACTGACTGGCTCCCACCAGAATGATGAGCTTGGCGCTGGCAACACCGACGAGCAATCCCTCAACTCGGGTGGGGATGGTACGTCGGAACAAACCGGGAATGACGACCTGAACCTTGCCCAGGAGGAACTGGAACGGGGTAAAAATTCCAATGGTCAGGACGATGATGACGAAGACCCTTTGCGTGATGAAGAGGGTGAGCACAAAGATCCTGTCAAGCAGCCAGATAACAGCGGCAAGGACAAAGATGAAGAAGGCGGTGATGCTCTTCCTCCTCTGCCGAAGGACAAGGAATGGAAGAACGTCCGGGCTGACAGTTTGATTTTTGCTGTCAACGTTAACCTGGATGGCGAGACCAAACGTGGAGTCATCATGACCGACCGTGTTGCTCTGGTTCCGTCTACTGTCTGGGTTAAAACGCTCGATGGCGAAGGCAAGGAAAAGCATGTTCATGTGCCTGTGTCAGACATTGAACTCCTGAGTGTCGAAGGCTAATAAAGGAGGCCCAGCCAGAGAGGTTGGGCCTGTCAAGAACAGGTGAATATGAAGATCTCACAGGACATGAAAAGAAAATTTGCTTTGGTGAATGCCCTGTCTAAAACGGAGAAGCCAAGTCTCCAAGACCTTCACAAGGCAACAAATATTCCTGAATCAACGATCAAGAGACAGTTGTCTGCCCTGCGTGATGAGTTCGGAATGAATATCTTGTTCGTCAGGGAGTCTACCGGCGAACGAGGTGCCACCGGCTACTACATGCTGACAGACTGGGGGATCTTAGACAGGTCTTCGTTCTTGAACCGGTACGGAAAACTGTAAGGTGCCATAGAGCAGCGCATTGAATGCAAAACCCGCCAATCGGCGGGTTTTTTTATGCTGCCACGGTAGCGGCGGTTGCTGGAGGTTTTTCGGCGTAGTAGGCGATGTTCTTGGTTCGTCTGCTAAGGGTGTCTATCCGTCATTCCGCACCTGATTTTGCTATTTTCAGTGCTTGACGGCGATCGGCCGTTCTGATCTATTACTCTCTTTTGCAGGTAGATCATCATGGCCGCACCCGCTATCTCGATCCGTAACCTCGATCACCTTGGTTTGGTCGCCGCACTCTGCCAGGAACTGGGCATTGCCCGCATGATCGATGCCTTGCTCCCCAAAACCCCGCCTTTCAAGGTCTCACATGGTGAAGCCTTGGTCGCCATGATAGTGAACGGCCTCGGCTTTCACAGCAGCACCCTGCACATGTTCCCGCAATTCTTCGCTAACAAGCCGGTTGAGCGCCTGATTGGCCCCGGGATCTGTGCTGATGACCTCAATGATGATGTGCTCGGTCGCTGTCTCGATGCCCTCTTTGAGGCCGATGTCAGCGCCTTGTATCAGGTGATGGCGGCGCAAGTTGTCGAGCGGCTGGGGCTCAAAAGCACCGCAGTGCACCTCGATATTACCAGCTTCCACGTCGATGGCGCCTATGACTGTGCCGATGGGGATCTGGTCGGTAAGCTGCAACTGGTGCGTGGTTATAGTCGTGATCACCGGCCAGAGCTGAATCAAGTGATCCTTGAGCTCATCTGTGAAAATCAGGCCGGCCTACCTGTCTATATGCAGGCCCTGAGCGGCAATAGTAATGACACCAAAGCCTTTGCCCAGACCGTTCGTCGCCATTTGAGCAGTCTCAAGGCCGCGCAGGAGTGCCGTTATCTGGTCGGCGATGCCGCACTGTACTGCGCCGATACCTTGCAATTACTGGCGCAACAGCAGCAACTATTTGTGACCCGGGTGCCCGTCACTCTCAATGAGGCAAAGCAGGCCGTGGCAACCATAGGTGCACAACCGCTGACCGCTCTGGGCAATGGCTATCATGGCCGTTGGCAACACGCGAATTATGCCGGGGTCGCGCAACGTTGGTTGCTGGTGCGCAGCGAACAAGCCAGCCACCGCGAGCAGCAGACATTGGCCAAAAACCTGCTCAAAGACAGTACCCGCGAGCTCAAAGCCTTCGCCAAATTGTGTGCCCGACGCTTTGCTTGTGAGGCGGATGCCCAAGCTGAGTTGAGCTGTTTTACCGCCAGCTTGATGCTGCTGCAACTGGATGCCGAAGTGGTAGGTGAACCCGTTTATACAGGACGTGGCAGACCCAAGCGTGGCGAAGAGCCAATTGGCCATCAGTTTCAAATCACTGGGTTGGCGGCAACTAGCCTGGCTTGCGTTGAAGAGGCCCGCAACCAGACCGGGGTGTTCATCCTGGCGACCAATGACCACAGCGATACGCTGACCATGGCCGAACTTTTGGCCACCTATAAAGCGCAGCAGAATGTCGAACGGGGCTTTCGTTTTCTCAAGAGCCCGGAGTTTTTAACCTCCTCACTGTACCTGAAAAAGCCGGAGCGGATTGAAGCGTTGCTCATGGTGATGACCTGTAGCCTGATGATTTACGCAGCGTTGGAGCACCGGATCCGGCAGGGATTAGTGGAGCAGAATCGCAGTGTGGCGGATATGAAAAAGAAACCGACCCAGCAGCCGACGGCCCGTTGGATCTTTTTGCGCTTTGGTGGCATCCATGAATATCGACTGGGAGAAGCTCCGCCACAAGTAACGGAGCTAACAGGAGACCAGCAGATCATTTTGGAGGTATTGGGTGAGCGCTATCGGCAAATTTATTCCTAAATCAGGTGCGGAATGTCGGGTCTATGCCGACGATACTCAGCGTTTTGGGAGTGGTATTGCGGGACTCGAAATAATGGAATAGCTGGATCATGCAGCACTTCACCATCAACGGATCGATGTCTTCCAGGTAGATTGAGGCTTCTCTCAATGCTTCGGGACCGTGGTTCTCGATCAGGTTTTCCATCCAGTGAATGGCGTTGATGCCAGAACCACAGCAGGGCTCATAAAAGTCTGCCGAAGACTGTGAGCCAACAATGAGTGACATCAAGCGGCCAATCTCTGGAGGAGTGGGGAAGTAATTGGTGCCCTTCTTGTGGAAGCCAGACATGCTTAGGACGTAACCCAAAACATCGCTGGTGGGGTCGCGCTTAATGGCGGCAGACAGGACGTGAGAGAGCTCGAAGGCGACCGGCTGAAGTTCTTCCGGGATCTCCTCCTTGGCTGGGTATAGGCCAGTCTGCAAGTATGCCCACTGGTCAATAAAGGCCTCAACAAACCGAGATGTGCCAATTCTGTATCGGGACTGCTCGATGAGAGATAAAGCCTTGGATGTAAGTTGCTGTGTTTCTGGTGACATAAGCGCTCCAGTTTGTTCTGACGAAACATTCAAGAGGTAGAAACGAAGAACCCCGCCGAAGCGAGGTTCTTTGCTTTCCTGCCTGATCGCCTTAATGCCGAAGCAAAGACGTCTTGATAAAGTCGGGGCAACCGGACATTTCCCGGTCGATGAAGTCCTGACGTTTCGCCAGCGACCATTTCATGAACGCCGCGAGCGGGATGCGCTTATTCGTGTTAGTATTGCCTTGCAGCATAACAAAGCTCCTTAATTGCTTGATTGTGTTGTAAGGGCTGCAACGAAGGTCGAAGAGCGATGCGGCCCTTATTTATGATTATTACAGCATCATAAAATAATATCAAGAGACAATAAAACGATGCCAAGAAACAAAACTTTCACATGTGAAAGTCTCCCCGCTGTCCACCTCGCACACTCCAAACGCCCAAATAACTTGTCTATCTGCCCAAAATGGGCGCGTAAGCGTCCGATAGAAAGTAATTGTTACTGAGATATTGACTACACGGAATATGGCTATATCATAGAATCATAAAATGATGCTGTAAAAGTGATATGTATGCCAAAGCAAGCAAATCATCTCCGTTTGAAGAAACCTTGCGCCAACTGTCCATTCCGGAAGGAGGGCGCTATCGAGCTGGCCCCTGGGCGATTAGAAGGCATCATCAACGACATCGTTGAAAACGACATGACGACGTTTCATTGTCACAAGACCGTGCATTCAAAGTCAGGTGGTGAATGGGATGAAGAGGGTAACTATGCACCTTCGGGACAAGAGTCGATGTGTGCCGGTGCTGCGGCTTACTTGATGAAAATAGGCAGGCCGACAGTGGCTATGCGAATTGCCTTTGCGTTTGGTGATGCAAAGGTGTCCGACTGGGACGAAGCTCAAGAGCTGGTTATCGAGCCTTTGGTACAAGGGGACCGAAATGAGTAAGCGATATGCGGTAGTGCCGCATCCGAAACTGAAACGAGAGTACAAAGGTCGGCTGGTCAGAATTACTCGGGTACTAAAAAACGGCTGGGGGTTGATCCCTCTAGGGGCTGTGGCAACGGTCACGCATCAGTCTCCCAAGGGATCAGAACTGACCTTTGAACCATGCGACTGCTGCGGCCTGAAAGCCATTATCAGTCATGTAAGCATGGACTCCATTGAATTTATCGAACCGATTACTGAGGAAGAAGATGGACGAGAACAAGCTCAACATTGAAACGGTCGATGGGCACAACGAGCTGGTAGTCAGCTTTTTGTCCAGAATGGTAAGCCTGAGTGACGAGGAAAAGCAGACAGTGTTGTCCTGCCTTCCTGACACCGACAAACAAACAATCACCCAGCTTTATGAGGCGCTGCGTTCTCAAGGGCACCAGGATCTTGCAGAGAAAGTCGAACCATACCTCCAGCAGGGGATGTTTGGGCCGATCTTCGATAACGCCAAGTCCAAGGTGCCCGTTCGGGACGAAGCGCCTTTTTTCCTCATGGATGAAAATCGTTTGAACTGGGATGACGCTAAAGCATTAAATCGCCTACGTATGAGTACGACCTGTGTTCTTGGCCGTGGCGGCTGGACTATCGGTGAGCGCTTTGATGACCGCTTTGATACCGAGGTGGGTGGAACACAGCTTATCGTCACCCAGTCACTCAACGAAAAAGGTGAGATAGAAGGAGGACTTCCTACCTCGATGCCGCTGAATGACTTTGCTGAGTTACCGAAACAGCCAAGGCCTCCTCAAATAGTTGATTACCAGGAAGACAAGCGATACACGCTTGAGGAAGCGGAAGCTATCCCTGAGCTCGCGCCAGTGGTTCGGCGTCTGAAAGAGCGCATCGAAAAGTATGAGGAGAGAAGCGCCCATGATTGACCTGACATGCCGCCTCTGTGCTGGTTCCGGTGTTTATGACATTTCCCCTTCCAAAGAAACCTGCGGTATGTGCCAAGGGCATGGGAAATTTGCTGACGCCAAAGCAATGCTGATGGCTGCCATCGAGCTGGCAAAGAAGCAGCGCGAGCCTGTCATTGAAGTGGTAATGGGGTTGGTGCTCCAGGGGGTGGATGTTAGAGGGAAGGAGCCTGGAGAGCGGTTCAAGGCTGCTCAGGCCTTTAACGCCCCAGGGCACAACCTATTACGATACGGTTGGGACGCTTGGGAGCTCTATGCCCTCCATGAGGGTGTAAGTCCAGAACTTGCATCGCTTGGCCGAAGTGTGATGCGCGAGTGGCATAGCCATTCATGGGGCCGGTTCAGTGGAGAGGTAGGCTTTAACGCCGCCGAGATCATGATCAAACAGGCCAAAGACAACCCAGAAAAAGCAGAAGAGCGCTGGGCGTTCCTGCTTAGTGAAGAATGGATGGTGGAGTAATTGTCGTGACAGAACAAACCAATAAGAAATTGATGCTGGATGAGTCTCCAGATATGCCCCTGCAATTCAAGTGGAGAAAGTTTGGTGGTGCGATTTTTACTGCCACGCAAACAATGGAGCACGTCAAGGAAGGACGTAAGCTCGGGCCGACTCCAGCAGGGATGCTACCTCAAGAAGTGTGGCTGAACCGCCTGATCGCTATGGAAGAAACCCTGCCACGAGGGAAGTTTTTTGACAGATTCCGCCGCCGCGACAAAAACGAGCAGTATGACTTGGCCGCCGATCATCTCCGTCTTGTCGGACAGAAAAAGCGATAGGGGGATAGATGAAAGCCCAGGCATACCCACCATCAGTCATTCGTAAAGGCGCTGTGTTGTACGAAGCCCTTTATTACATCTCTGATGATGATAAAGCAAAGGTTGAGGTTACAGAGTGGATAGTTCGCTCTATTCAGAAACGACGTAACTCAACCAGCGATCAACGCTATGTCAATCTTACCCAAAAGTTAGATGGGATTACGTGGGGGAAAAGGTCACGGAAGAATGGGGACTTTGGTTGGTTGCCATCTATACCGAGCTGGTGCTTGAAGCAGTTCCGGGAAGGTGGCGAATTGCCTTTTGGCGTTTATACGACGCGACTGGCCGCTCTCAAGTTTGCGAAAGTCAGCTTGCAGGAAGAGGTCCAATATTGCGAGGCCGAGCTGAAAAAGCCTCAGACAGAAGAGGATACTCAGGAACTCCAAGATGAGCTGGCGGAGAACCAGAGACTTCTGAAAGCTGCTGGAGCAATGGTGAAGCGCGAGCAAAACAAGAAGAAAAGAGGTTGACCAATGTTACCGATCGTCTCCCCCTCCGTAGTAACCAAACAACTTGCGTTCAATCGAGTAGGCGATAACCGCAAGGTTAGGGTTTCGTCCAACTTTTTGGATGTTATGGGGTTCAAGCCAGGTATGGGCATCGCCGTTGAGCCAAGGGAGGGGATGGGCGGTTTTTCGGTGATCCTGGCGACCGATGAACTACAGACACATCAAGTTTATCAGCGCCGGTATCAACCAAAGAGTCGCTCCAACAACCCGCTGGAAACCGTTATTGAGTTTTCGGGACAAGGGCTCATAGATAAGTGCTTCCCTCGCTATACAGAGCGTTTCCACGTCGAAATGCGAAAAGGTCGAGTAGTCTTCACTCCCGTCGCAAACAGAGCCTTTGCCATTGCTGATCGGTTCAGAAAAACCAGCCCTTTCCGTGCCTTTGTGGCATTGACTGGCGGGGTAGACATTCATGTTATGGAAGCGCTTGGCTGGAAGGCTGAGATTGTTTTGGAACATCGTCCAGTTGAAGCCAGAGACAGAGCATCCGGGCGGAACCTGAGTGAAGTACATGCGCTCAATACGCTGGTGAACAGCTCCCCGCGTATCCTGCTGAATGAAGACATTCATCACCTGGAGCTGGATCGCCTTGGAGCCTTGCTGGCGGAGTGCCCACCAATTGGTTTGGCCCATTACTCGTTGGGGTGTGATGACCACTCAAACGCCAAAAGTCCAAGGGACAAAGAGCGTTCTCTTGAAGATCTCTCCACCATGCTCGACATGGTTTACCCGGCACTAAAACAGATCGAGGTCGTGAACCCTGCCGTCGTGCTGGTGGAAAACGTCCCGAACTTCAAAGCATCCGGAGCCGGGGCGATGATGGGAACGACACTGCGGCGGATGGGGTACTTCCTCACTGAGATGGTCTTGAACGGTCTGGATTTCGGCGCGTACCAGGGGCGAGAACGCTATTACATGGTGGCGTCGGTCTTCCCTGGGTTCGTTCCACCGAAACCTGAGCAGAGAGCTGGTGGACGATTGTGGCCGGTGATCGAGAAGCACCTCGGGGATTGTACAGACGTCACAGCGTTGAAGTCAATTCAGGCCAGAGAGTCAACTTCTCGCAGGATGCCTGCGTTCTTGACGAGAGAAAGCACCAGTTGCCCGACCATCCTCAAGTCTCAGGATCGTGGGATAAAGGATGCTGTGTACATCCAAGACGGTGGCCGCATTTACAAGCCATCGGTCGATCTGGTTCAGGAGTTGATGTCGATACCTGATAGCTTTGATATTTCGTGGATGGCAAAAGAACAAGCGACAGAAACACTTGGGCAGAGTGTGGATTACAGATTGCATTCAGCGGTCATGGCCGCAGTTCGGGATCACCTGAATGTGAATTGCGGTCGCCATACCGTGGTGCAGCACGGTATCAGAAGTAAGGAAGGTAAATAATGGCAGTCATTTACTACGGCGAGGGAACCCAGATAGTCTGATGAGCTATCAGGTGGTGATTATGAAAAAGAGAATACTTCATCTGCCCGTAAAAAAGATTTACTTCGATCAGATCAAATCTGGAGAAAAACCAGATGAATATCGCCTCGTCACAGACTACTGGATAAAAAGACTAGAGGGGCGCGAGTATGATGAAGTCCATGTTAAGTGTGGCTACCCAAAGGCTGGAGATATGTCCAGGATAGAGATTCGTCCTTGGCGTGGCTTCTCAAGGAGCGTCATAACGCACCCGCACTTTGGAGATTATCCGGTTGAAGTATTCGCCATCCATGTGAATTGATTTTGGAATTCTGATTTAAAACTATTGTAGCTCAGGTATCAAAGGAACTTGGGTAATTAAAGATAAGGGGCCGACGGCCCCTTAATTGTTTTAGTTTGTGAAGCTACCTTTGTTGTTCGTCTTACGCAGTGCCACCAGCTCAACAATCAATTGGCTTAAAGCCAGTGATTGAGGCTCCCAGACGCGCTTGCATTTGTCAGCCATGTTGGCATTTACGTCTGTAATGACGTAGAGGAAATCAGGGACGTCTTTCAAGGTCCCCAGGCCTTTTGCCATATCAACAGCCTCAGGGTTTTGATAGCTTCGAGTGGCGCTCAGGTCATCGTGGGAAATATAGCTGGCAGATGTCTCAGCGAAACCTAACACCATGCCTTTTCCTGCGCTTTTTGCAATGGCCGAGCCGATAGCTAGAGTTGGCATGATGGCCTGACCTATTTGGCGGGTAGATGCAGTTGCCAAGCCTGAGGCGATGTTCTTCCCGGCATCTTCGGCAGTGGCAGAGCTGGTTGTGAGCATCGCAGTTAAAATGATTTTTCCAAACATACTTAATTCCTCTATCAATCCATAAAGTCCGACTTTTTGAAGGGCATAGTGCCTTTGCAATCGGGATACGCTGTGCAGCCCCAGAACTTAGAGGCTCGTTTCTTGCCAGGGGCTTTTCCTTTCCTGAGACGCATCGGGCTACCGCAATCTGGGCAGTCTGGACAATCCTCCGCCGCGATACGTTTCTCGGGTTTCCCTCGGTTGTCTGGGAACGTCTTCTTGCAAGCCTCGTTCTGGCAGCCCCAGAAAAAACCGTTCTTCCCTTTGATCCGGTGCATCTCTCCACCGCAGTTGAAGCATTCGTGTGAAGGAGGCTTCGCGCCCTCGAAGGCTTTAGCCATCGCGCCACCTTCTTTGGTCAGAACCGGTGCGGCCACTTTGAGCTGCTCAACCATTTGGCAGATCCAGGTGGAAATCTGCTTCATGAAGACAGACATGTTCCCGGAGCCGGAGGCAACTTTTTCAAGCTCCTGCTCCCAAGCCGCAGTCATGCCGGGTGATTTGATGGCTGGTGGAAGCACTGCTATAAGCGCATGAGCCTTATCAGTTGCAAGCAGTACCTTTTTCTGACGCTTGAAGTAGCCTTTATCAACAGCGCCCTGGATGATGCTTGCGCGTGTTGCTGGAGTGCCTAAACCGGCTGTGTCTTTGAGGATTTGTTTGAACTTCTCCTCAGTCACGAACCGGGCAATGTTCTCCATCGCGGCAAGCAATGTGGCTTCGGTGAAGTGCGGTGCTGGCCGCGTCATTTTGTTTGCCAGCTCGGCCCCATTTAGCAAGGCAGGTTCGCCCTGGCTAACCCTGGGGAGCTTCTCTTGTTCAACCGGCGCGTCGGTGTCTTCCCCCTCGTCCTTGGGACTGCTTTCACTATCAGAAGCAAACAAAACCTTCCAGCCTTGTTTGGTAGGTGTCTTACCAGCGGACGCAAAGAGGTGACGCCCACACTGCACCTCGATGGAGGTTTTGGTGAACTCGAACTCGCTGTAGAACTGCGCGATGTAGAAACGACGGATGGCGTCGTAAAGATTGAACTCGATCTCAGACATGGCACTGATGTCTGTTCTGGCCGGTGTTGGAATGATCGCGTGGTGCGCGGTCACTTTGGCGTCATTGAATACCCTGGCCTTGCGATGAGGATCTGCGCCAGCCACCAGCCCAGAGACGTTCTGATCGGACAAAATGAGCGCCTGGAGAATGTCCGGAATGTCTTCCTTTTGGCTCTCGGGTAGATAACGACTGTCAGTACGAGGGTAGGTGGTCGCTTTGTGCGTCTCGTACAGAGCTTGAGCTGCATCCAGTACCTGCTGAGCTGTGTATCCCCATCGTTTGCTCGCGTATTGTTGCAGCGACGTTAGATCGAAGGGGAGGGGGGCTGACTCTTTACCTGGTTTGGTTTCTGCTTTGCTGATAACAGCATTGGCACCATTGACCTGGGAGGCTACCTGCTCGGCATAGGCCTTATTGACGCACCGGCCTTGCTCGTCACTGCACTCTTCTGGTGGTATCCATTGGGCGGCAAACTGTCCATTCTGTACGGACACGTTCACACCCAGAGTCCAGTATGGTGAGGGGGTGAAACCGGCGATCTCTCGGTCCCGTTGACAAACAAGAGCGACGGTTGGGGTGATAACCCTGCCAACGTGAAGAGTGTGGTTGAAGCCGACATCTCGGGCCAGCACTGTGTAGAGGCGGCTCACGTTCATGCCTACCAACCAGTCAGCGCGTTGCCGTGCCAATGCGGCGTAGTAGAGTGAGACCGTATCCTTGCCATCCTTTACGTTGTTCAGCGCTTTCTTGATGCTTGACTCATCGAGAGCCGTCAAACAAACTCGGCGAATAGGGCCAGAGTAGCGGAATCGATCCAGAAGCGAACGGGCGATAGCCTCACCTTCTCGGTCGTAGTCCGTTGAGATGTAGATGGTGCTCGCCTTTTTGACCAGTCCCTCAACAATTTTGTACTGTTTGAACGCACTCTTGCGAACGTTGTACCGCCATGACTCTGGTGCAATAGGGAGGGTCTCCAGTGACCATGACTTGTAGCGTTCGTCATAATCGTCTGGCATATACAATTCCAGCAGGTGGCCGAACGCCCACGTAATAACGCGGTTTCCTCCATCATGGAGAAATCCATCACCTTGTTGGGAGGCCTTCATTACGCCAGCCAAATCTTTTGCCTGAGAAGGCTTCTCGCAGATATAAAGGTCCATTAAGCAGCTCCTCTCATCTTTGATTCCAGATTCGCCAGCTCAGTCCAGCTTTGAGCCAGACCTTTGACTTCGGGGTAGTCTCTGGAGAGGTTTTCGAGGACTCCAGAAATGACATAGGCCGCTTCGCTGGAATTACCCCTCGAACCGGCCTCCTGGAGCATGATTAATAAAGCGTCGAAGAGCTCAGCCTTACGGCCTAGCTCTGTCTGGTTTCTTATTTCAGAGCTTTGCATGGGTTCACCACTGAATAGGGACGCACGGACTCGCGCACAATGCGGCGATCTGCGTCAGTTACAGCCTGACTGGTGCAAAAGTGCGTCCAGGCATTCAGATAATCTTTATAGGTGTGGGTAGGTGGTATGCAGCCGGTTACAACGTCCTTGGGGATGTTTGTGGTTCCCTCGGCTTCCACAAAGCGCCAATCGTGCTCGTCCATACCTTTGCCACCATCGCAATAGCGTTCCCAGCGTGACAACTCGTACAGCGAGTAGCCTTTGCCTTTATTCATGGACTTGAAGGTATTGATGGCTTCGTTGACATCCCCGTGCTGTTTGATCCCTGCTGGAGTTTTATCTGAACCAGCGGAGTCATCTTTGACCTTGTTCATCGTTGCGCTGACATTACCGTCGCCCAGCACATGGATATAACCAGGTTGACGTAATGCAGCACCACCGCGCCCCATGTTGTCCCATGCCATCGACAGTTCCCGGCTAACTCTGGCAGGTTTGTCATTTTCGGCAGGGGCAGTCTGGGGCTGAGGCTTTTGCTCGGGGGCGTTAGAGGCACACCCGGCCAGAATTGCCACTCCCAGAATTGCTATCAGTTGTCTCATCGTGTCGTTCCTCATAAAAAATTGTCGATGAGCCCATTCTAAAAGGGGGGGGATGGAAAGCTGGTTTCTCAAACTGCCCAAATTGGACAGATAGGCGTGTGTGCGATCTAAAGGTGTTTTGAGAGCATGTAGCGACGAGAAATACGATAGGAATATGGTCAACCTACATGCTGAAAGCCCTTAACAAGTTATTTGGTGGGCGAAGTGGAGTGATCGAGACCGCGCCGAGCGTCAGAGTATTGCCGCTTAAAGACGTGGAAGATGAAGAAATCCCTCGATACCCACCTTTTGCCAAGGGCCTGCCAGTGGCCCCACTAGACAAGATACTGGCAACCCAAGCTGAACTGATTGAGAAAGTGCGGAACTCTCTCGGTTTCACTGTGGACGACTTCAACCGGCTTGTTTTGCCGGTGATCCAGCGGTATGCCGCGTTTGTTCACCTGTTGCCAGCTTCCGAATCACACCACCACCGTGGCGCTGGTGGTCTGTTCCGACATGGGCTTGAAGTGGCCTTCTGGGCAGCTCAGGCATCTGAGTCAGTTATCTTTTCCATCGAGGGGACGCCTCGTGAACGCCGTGACAATGAGCCGCGTTGGAGACTGGCGAGCTGTTTCTCCGGGCTGCTGCATGATGTGGGTAAACCGCTCTCGGATGTGTCCATTACGGACAAAGACGGGTCAATCACATGGAACCCGTATTCGGAGTCACTTCATGACTGGGCACACCGTCACGAAATCGACCGTTACTTTATCCGGTGGCGCGACAAGCGACACAAAAGACATGAGCAATTCTCGCTGCTGGCGGTGGATCGAATTATTCCGGCTGAGACTCGGGAGTTTCTGTCCAAGTCTGGCCCGTCCATCATGGAAGCGATGCTGGAAGCTATCTCAGGAACCAGCGTCAATCAGCCTGTGACCAAGCTGATGCTTCGCGCTGACCAAGAGAGCGTCTCACGGGACCTTCGCCAGAGTCGTCTCGATGTGGACGAGTTCTCCTATGGTGTGCCTGTCGAGCGGTACGTGTTCGATGCCATCCGCCGCCTGGTTAAAACCGGAAAATGGAAGGTCAATGAGCCAGGCGCGAAAGTCTGGCACCTCAACCAAGGTGTATTCATTGCCTGGAAACAGCTTGGGGACCTTTATGACTTGATCAGCCACGACAAGATCCCCGGTATTCCACGAGACCCTGACACACTGGCCGACATTCTCATCGAACGTGGTTTTGCTGTACCAAACACGGTGCAGGAGAAGGGTGAACGTGCGTACTACCGCTACTGGGAAGTTTTGCCTGAGATGCTCCAGGAGGCGGCGGGATCGGTGAAGATCTTGATGCTCCGACTCGAATCAAACGACCTGGTGTTTACGACTGAGCCTCCTGCGGCTGTTGCTGCGGAAGTTGTTGGTGATGTTGAGGACGCTGAGATTGAGTTCGTTGATCCTGAGGAAGTCGATGACGACCAAGAGGAAGATGTGTCAGCTCTGAACGATGACATGTTGGCCGCAGAGCAGGAAGCAGAGAAAGCTCTAGCTGGTCTTGGCTTTGGTGATGCGATGGAGATGCTGAAAAGCACCTCAGATGCTGTCGAGGAGAAACCAGAGCAAAAAGATGCGGGATCAACGGAATCATCTAAGCCTGACGCTGGCAAGAAGGGTAAGCCGCAGAGCAAACCGGGCAAAGCAAAACCGAAGAGTGATACAGAGAAACAACCCCACAAACCAGAGGCAAAAGAGGATTTGTCCCCTCAGGACATTGCCAAAAACGCACCACCTTTGGCAAACGACAATCCGTTACAAGCACTCAAGGATGTTGGGGGTGGACTGGGGGACATCGACTTTCCGTTTGACGCATTCAGCGCATCGGCAGAGACAGCCAGCACTGACGCAACAAACTCAGAAATCCCAGATGTGGCAATGCCCGGAAAGCAAGAGAAGCAGCCAAAACAGGACTTCGTTCCACAAGAACAAAACTCCCTGCAGGGCGATGACTTTCCAATGTTCGGTAGTTCTGATGAACCGCCATCATGGGCGATTGAGCCGCTCCCTATGCTGACTGACGCACCAGAACAAACAACACCAGCGCCAGCAATGCCACCTACGGACAAACCTAATCTGCATGAGAAAGACGCAAAGACCTTACTCGTTGAGATGTTAGCCGGGTACGGAGAAGCATCGGCGTTGCTTGAACAAGCGATCATGCCTGTTTTGGAAGGTAAAACGACGCTGGGCGAAGTCCTATGCCTGATGAAGGGTCAAGCCGTCATTTTGTACCCGGATGGCGCTCGGTCGCTGGGTGCGCCGTCAGAGGTTCTCTCGAAGCTGTCCCACGCCAACGCGATTGTTCCAGACCCGATTATGCCAGGTCGCAAAGTTCGTGATTTCAGCGGAGTGAAGGCAATTGTACTGGCGGAGCAGCTTTCAGATGCAGTCGTGGCGGCCATTAAGGATGCCGAGGCGTCAATGGGTGGATACCAGGATGCCTTTGAGCTCGTCTCTCCCCCTCGCTTGGATGCAAACAAGAATAAGTCTGCACCGAAACAACAAAGCCGAAAAAAGGCGCAGCAGCAGAAGCCTGAGGTTAACGCCGGTAAACCCTCGCCTGAACAAAAGGCGAAAGGTAAGGACTCCCAGCCACAGCCGAAGGAGAAGAAGGTCGATGTTACTTCTCCGGTTGAAGAGCCGCAGCGCAAGCCGGTCCAAGAAAAACAGAACGTGGCTCGCCTTCCTAAGCGGGAGGTTCAACCAGTGGCTCCTGAGCCCAAAGTTGAGCGTGAGAAGGAATTGGGACACGTCGAGGTGCGAGAAAGGGAAGAGCCAGAGGTTAGGGAGTTTGAGCCGCCTAAGGCGAAAACAAACCCGAAAGACATCAACGCGGAAGATTTCTTGCCGTCTGGTGTTACGCCTCAGAAAGCACTCCAGATGCTCAAGGACATGATCCAAAAACGCTCGGGCAGATGGCTCGTGACACCAGTCCTGGAAGAGGATGGCTGCTTAGTAACAAGTGACAAAGCCTTCGACATGATTGCCGGTGAAAACATCGGCATCAGCAAACACATCCTCTGCGGGATGCTGAGCCGGGCACAGAGACGGCCTTTGCTCAAGAAACGTCAGGGAAAATTATATTTAGAGGTAAATGAAACATGACAATGAGTTATGACCCGCTCGCCTACGAGATGCCGTGGCGGCCCAACTATGAAAAAAATGCTGTAGCAGGCTGGCTTGCCGCCTCCGGCGCGGCTTTGGCCGTAGAGCAAGTCAGCACGATGCCTCCGGAGCCCTTCTATTGGATGACGGGGATCTGTGGCGTGATGGCGATGGCTCGTTTGCCAAAGGCTATCAAACTTCACCTGCTCCAAAAGCATTTGAAGGGGCGTGATCTGGAGTTTATTTCTATTGCGGAGCTCCAAAAGTACATCAAGGACACGCCGGACGATATGTGGCTTGGTAGTGGGTTCCTGTGGGAAAACCGCCATGCCCAGCGCGTGTTTGAGATCCTGAAACGCGACTGGACTTCCATCGTAGGGAGAGAGTCCACGGTCAAAAAGGTTGTCCGGAAGATACAGGGTAAGAAAAAGGAGCTGCCAATCGGCCAGCCCTGGATTCACGGGGTAGAGCCCAAAGAAGAGAAGCTGATGCAGCCACTCAAGCACACTGAGGGGCATTCGCTGATCGTTGGGACCACCGGCTCGGGCAAGACCCGTATGTTCGACATCCTGATTTCACAGGCCATTCTGCGTGGGGAAGCCGTGATCATCATAGACCCGAAAGGGGACAAGGAGATGCGGGACAATGCACGACGTGCCTGTGAAGCTATGGGGCAGCCGGAAAGATTCGTCTCATTTCATCCAGCATTCCCGGAAGAGTCGGTGCGTATCGACCCTCTGCGTAACTTCACCCGCGTGACTGAAATTGCAAGTCGTTTGGCAGCGTTGATCCCGTCCGAAGCAGGGGCCGACCCGTTCAAATCATTTGGATGGCAGGCACTGAACAACATCGCTCAGGGCTTGGTCATCACTCATGATCGTCCCAACCTGACAAAGCTCCGCCGATTCCTTGAAGGTGGCGCTGCTGGCTTGGTCATCAAGGCAGTTCAGGCTTACTCAGAGCGAGTTATGCCCGACTGGGAGGCAGAAGCAGCGGCTTATTTGGAGAAAGTCAAAAACGGTTCGCGTGAGAAGATCGCTTTCGCGTTGATGAAGTTCTACTACGACATCATCCAACCTGAGCACCCAAACTCTGATCTGGAAGGCTTGCTGTCGATGTTCCAGCACGACCAAACCCACTTCTCCAAGATGGTGGCGAACCTCCTGCCGATCATGAATATGCTGACGTCCGGGGAGCTAGGCCCTCTGCTGTCTCCAGACTCATCTGATTTGAGCGACGAACGCCAGATCACTGATTCCGCAAAAATCATCAACAACGCTCAAGTTGCTTATCTGGGGCTCGACTCCCTGACCGACAACATGGTTGGTAGTGCTATGGGGTCCATCTTCCTGTCAGACCTGACAGCGGTTGCCGGTGACAGATACAACTACGGCGTCAACAACAGACCCGTAAATATCTTTGTTGATGAGGCTGCTGAGGTGATCAACGATCCGTTCATCCAGCTCCTGAACAAAGGTCGCGGTGCGAAACTTCGTCTTTTCGTTGCAACTCAGACTTTTGCTGACTTCGCAGCTCGACTGGGTAGCAAAGACAAAGCGCTCCAAGTGTTGGGGAACATCAACAACACGTTTGCTCTGCGTATCGTCGATGGAGAAACACAGGAGTATATCGCAGATAACTTGCCGAAGACCCGGCTCAAGTACGTCATGCGGACTCAAGGCCAGAACTCGGATGGCAAGGAGCCCATTATGCACGGAGGCAACCAAGGCGAGCGTTTGATGGAGGAGGAAGCTGATCTGTTCCCAGCCCAGTTATTGGGAATGCTTCCGAACCTGGAATACATAGCCAAAATTTCAGGCGGAACAATCGTAAAAGGCCGTCTGCCCATATTGACCCAGTAAGAGCAGAGCTATGTGTGACAAGAAGTATAGAAATTACGAGGTAGCCATCATGGTCGATGTGAACCCTTTCGACAGGGTTATGAATGAATTGAAAAGTCGTGGCCGCAAGAACGCTCACATCCTGAGCATCCTCCAATTCGACTGGCCTGCATCGGAGGCCATCATCGAGAAGCTGAGCTGCTACATCACAGACGGGATTAAGGCTAATCAGGAGCCCGTGATTTACCCGATCATTGAAGAAGCTCTGCATCGCTACAGCCAGCTCGTGTTTCATGAGCAGAGAGAGAAATATGAAGACCCGGCCAGAATTGGGGCATTTCTGGAAACCCTGATCACCGAAACCTGCCGGGCGTTGGAAGTGCAAATTGTCGATAGTTGCGGTGATTCATGGTCTGTCGATTCAGGAGAGTCGTTCTCACTGTGGCTTTCTTCCCATCCAGGAGAACTATCCATTAACCCGCAGCCCCATGAGGATGAGACCTCTTTGCGTGGCTTGCTGTATGAGCTCATCACCTGTGAGAGCGTGAAAACTGTTTTAAGGAGAACCGACTATGAAGAAGCCGTGGTTGCTGGTCGCATGGCTGCTGGTTATTGAGTTGCTGGCAATATTGCTGCTGATCCCTGGCGACTGGACAGACAGAGCCATCAAAAGGGAATCCGAGCTGGTGGAACAGAGTCTTGGTGTCGAAGCAAGAGACTGGATACAGAACAAAGCATCTACCTGGTTCAGGTCGAGCGTTATTGATTCAGGATTTTATGAGGGGATGCACCAAACGCTGATCCCATCAGAAGAGGAGCGCCAGAAGTCCAAGGGGATGCAGGACATGGGCAAGGGCTGGTTTGTGTGGGTCAAAGGCCGCATGGAAGCCTTTGTCAACGTCATTTACCAGTTCTACACAAGGTTGGCACTGTTAGCCGCGTGGGCTCCCTATATGCTGATCCTGTTCGTACCTGCGGTATATGACGGGATGATGACATGGCGAATTAAGCGGACCAACTTCGATTATGCGAGTCCGGTTCTCCATCGTTACAGCGTTCGCGGAACGCTGTACCTGATGGCCGGATTGTTCATCGCGTTCTTCATCCCCATAGCGCTCGATCCGGTTGTCATCCCGATAACAATGATGACGTGCTGTGTCCTGGTTGGCCTGACGTTCGGCAACCTCCAGAAACGGGTATAGGGAGGGAGGATGAGCTACTCCGTTATAAATCAAGATGGGGTGCATCTGTGCGACATCCCATTGAACGTCTACCAGGTGATACGTCGCCAATCCTTGTCTGCGTTGTGGCTTTACTGGGCGCAGAGCTTGAATTTGGTGAAGGTGCTCATTGCTTGCGTCGGAAAGATGATCTTTGTGATGCCGGTAATGTGGTTCTGGGTGCTGGTGGTGTGCCGCTTGGTTGAACCAGAACGTATCTCAGACGTGTCAGGACTTATCTCTCCGGACGTGATCGGGTGGGCCGCTGGTGCGGCCATCACCCTCATTATCTTTTCCGTATTTACACGCCCAGCGTTGTACGGATACCACAACTTTTTCAAGCAGCATATTTGCTCAAGAGTAAAGCAAGTAACGCCGGAACTCAGAACAGTCACTGGGCCACTGTTCTTTTACCGAAACGAAATTGGAACGATATAGAGAGGAACCATGAAAGTAACTAATAGACTCCAACTGCTGGCACTGGGGCTGTGTATGGCCGGTACTGCCATCGCGGCTCCTGATGTGCTCAATGACGACGCAAAGCTCAAGAACCTTGAGAAGGTGTGTCCCGACTGTCAGATGGTGGCAAAAGATGTACTCAATCTGCGGGTTGAAAACTGCCAGCTCAAAGACACTTCCAGTGCAATGATGATTGGCACCATGCAAAATGACCCTATGTTTTCGTTTATGCTGGCAGTACACACAGCGGCAGGCTCGGAGGCATACAAAACGGTAGTTGGTGCCGCTGGCAACCATGTTGACTGTGAAAACCCGTTGAACTGGATCAAGCTGACCCAGCAAGCGATTAAAGGAGGCAAAGTCTAATGCGTAAGAGAGATTTCTTTTTTGGAGAGGTGTATGAGGGGAGTGGAGGAGCCACTCTACGACTGAGTGATATGGAACCATTGGCAAGAAAAGTGTCGGCAGAGTTCTTCACTGCACAACTGAACCGTATACTGAAAGAGCATGACGGTCAGTTGACGCTCAGCGATGGAACGTCGTACCCCAGATTTTGGAGCTTCATCGACAAGGTTGATCCAGAGCAGGTTGGTTTCGTGGAGATCTACGCTCGGCAGGATGTTAACGATAATGTTGAAGCGACACTGGCGTGTGACATCGTTTTGGTAAATGGTGTGATCACCGTTAAACCTCACTGGTGTGCTTACAAAGACATCAGGGCTGACGAAGTGATTTCCACCTTACTGGTGCCTTTGCATTTGAAGGCTCTCCAGGGTAAGGCTTACATTCGCTGGGATGATGGTGAAACCGAACCTCTGTTACAAAACGACGACTATCAGGCTGAACTTGAAAATGTGTTTAGTGTTTCCAAGTACCCATCAGCCATGAGCTGGGGCGATACAGCAGACCAGAAGGTTAAGCAGTACAAGATGGACCTTGAGTGCGCCACAGATGTTGGTCGTCGAGGTGTCTCATCAGAGCAAGCATGGGATGCTTATCGAGAACTCCGTTACAATAGAACAGTGTGAAACAAGCGGCCATTGGCCGCTTTGAACTTTCACATGTGAAAGTTTTTCGCCTCCCGCTCTTATCATCTCCTCGAATAAACCTCCATAAAGTGCCCAAAATGGGCCGTAACAGCACTGTTCCTAGATTGATCAATTAAGAGACGATTACTCCGTGATGACGACAAGTTATTTGGAGGGTCTATGTCCGCACAAACTCACGTCAGAGAAAGCGAAAGCTCATCTGGTTCATTCATCTCCTGGCAGTTCCTTGTCTGGCAGGTGATGTTCGTTATAGGTGTTGTTGCAGGGATGAACCTGGAACACGCATTCAATTTTCTAGGTTAATGGGAGGAAGTGTGAACCTTAATAAACAATTTTTCTGGTTTTTGATGAACGCGGTGCTGATGTGCATCTTCATCGTTCCAGTGGCCGTCGCGTTTTGGCTGTCTGCTTTTGCGGCAGGTTTTGACTGGAGTCAGTGGGTTAAGTTGGCTGCTGATACGGCCAACAGAGCTGCAAGTGACCCGGCCAAGGCTCTGGGCACGGTTCAGACCTACTGGGGCATTCTCAGCTTCTTCCTGCTGGCGGCGTACAGTCTGATGTTCAAGTTTAAAGCCAATGCTAACAAGGAAGTGAAAACTCTGGGGGTGGCCCGACCGGCCAATGAAGTTAGCGTTGCGGCTTCGGAAAAACATTCGGAAGCGGTTCCTCAAAATCAATAACCGATCCAGTAAACGCAAAAAAGGCGGCTTAGGCCGCCTTTTTTTATTTGTCGCTGGAAGTGCCCGAAAAGGGCGCGAAGCCGTGGCAGAAAATCAGTGACCCTGAATGAGAATACAGGCCACTAGGAAAAGAAGAGGGTTGCTATGAAGCCTGTAAAGATACCGCGCCGGGTCGATGAGCCCCCGCATCTGCTGTTGTGGAGCGCAGATGAGTTGGCCCCGATGCTTTTGGGGCTAACGATAGGGGTCATCATCGGTAAGGCTCTGATCTGCTTTCTGGGGGGGTTACTTGTAACCAACCTTTATCGCCGATTCAGGGATAACCATCCGGATGGATACCTGCTCCACATGCTCTACTGGGCCGGGTTCATCATGACCAAGGCCAAATCTCTCAAGAACCCGTTTGTCCGGAGGTATTTGCCTTGAACCTGAAAAAGTATCTCAAGACTTGGGAAGGGACCCAAACAGAAAATAAGTGGGGGCGAATCTTCCAGGGTGGTCTTATTGCTATCGTTTTCCTGCTGGTGGTCCAAGTATTCAGCAAGGAAACCATCGTCACTATCCAGCCTTTCACGCTCACGGAAGAAGCCTGGGTGACGAAAAGTAACGCCTCTCAGTCCTATAAAGAGGCTTGGGGTTTCGCTTTTGCTCAGCTCCTTGGCAATGTGACGCCAGGAACCGTTGACTTTGTGAAAGAGCGGATCACCCCGCTTCTCTCCCCGAGCATCTATCAGGACGTGATTGATGCCATCGAAATTCAAGCTCAACAGATCAAGAACGACCGCGTAACAATGCGGTTTGAGCCGCGTTTTGTTGAGTACGAGCCCAAGAGCGACAAGGTGTTTGTCTACGGATATTCCTACGTCAAAGGGGCTTCTTCTAACGAAGAGCGTAGCGAACGCTCCTACGAGTTCGCCATCAAGATTTCAAACTACGCGCCCGTGCTGGACTACATCGACACCTATGTAGGAAAGCCACGCACCAAAACTGTTTTGGAGCAACTCCAGCGCAAAGAAGAAAACCGGAGAAAGCATGAAGAACAACGCTAAACTTTCGCTCCTGGCGCTGTCCTTGGCGCTTGGAACTTCAATGGCCTATGCCTCGGATGACATTCCTGTTGTCCCGGCCAGTGTTATGAAAAAGGATGTTCCTGCCCCTGTGACGTCAGGACAAAGCTCCCATGAGGTTGTGGGCAGCATGAATGAAAACCCCTTACTGACGATGAAGCCGGGGGTTAACCAGATCATCCCGATAGCCGTTGGTCATCCGAACCGAATCGTCACGCCTTTCAGCAATCCTGAGATCGTTTCAACATCTCTGACCGGGGCGACGGATAACGGCCAGTGTGGTGAGGTCTGCATCAAAGAGAATGTGGTCTATGTCGCCACGGATAAGCAGTATCCGGTGACTATGTTCATTACTGAAAAAGGCTCGGAAGCCCAAGCTCTCAGCCTGACGATGGTTCCCCGTCGTATTCCGCCCAGAGAAGTCTTTCTCAAGCTCGATGGTGGTGTAGGTATCACTGGTGCTTTTGCCAATACCAAGGCTGAGACCTGGGAACAGAGCCAGCCTTATGTCGAAACCATCCGGTCGGTATTCCGCAAGATTGCTCTTGGTGAAGTCCCTCAAGGTTACACGTTGAACCGCATCCCTGCTGGTGCTGCGGTGCCGAGCTGCACTCATCCTGGGGTAAAGGTGGATTTCAGCAAGGGGCAATACATGATGGGCCACCACCTTAACGTGTTCATCGGTGTCGCCCTGAACGTCTCTGATCAGCCTATTGAGTTCAAAGAGGCGTTGTGTGGGAGCTGGGATGTGGCTGCGGTGACTACGTGGCCGCTTAACGTGCTTGAGCCCGGCCAGAAGACGGAGATCTATGTGGCAAAGAAGCAGAAGCGTGGTCTCGCACCAACGTCTAAGCGTCCATCGCTGCTGGGAGGTGCCCAATGATTAAGCGATTTTGGACACAGTTAGACCCCAACAAGAAGCGTTGGGTGTCTATCGCTGGCGGCGTCTTCGTTCTTTTTGCGGTCGTGACAATGTTCTCTGGTGAACCCAAGAAAGAAGAGAAGCGCGGTCGCCAAGAAACCATCAAGCACGTTCTCACAGACAAAAACACCCGTGAGATCGGGATAGATTCGTTGTCTGCCGATGTGAAGATGGTGTCTCGTGAAAACTCCGACCTGAAAAAGGAGCTGGAACGAGTCAAGAAAGAGCTGGAGGAAACCAAAACCACTGCCGGGAAATCCAGTGATGTTGGCCGTGAGATGACCCGCCTTCGTCAAGATTTGGACCGCCTAACCCAGAAGAACATGGAATTGGCTAAGAAAGTCGAAACCGGCGCTGCTGGTGGAAAAACATCCTCTTCATCAGAGGATGCCAGAGCCGATGTTAATGGTGCATCTGGTGGTGATGGTCAGTTCATGGAGAAAAAGCTCGACTACAAAGATCCTGCATCCTTTTTTCGGGACGCACCGCTTCCTGACGCGAAGGGTGGGGCTCCTGCAACTGGCAAGGGAGACGGTCGTGATGCAACTAAACCAGGCATCCAAATAGTGAGCTACTCGCAGAAATCGCCAGAAGTTGAAGATAAGGACAACAAGGATGATGAGTCTATCTACCTACCTTCTGGCTCCATCCTGACAGGGGTGCTCATCAACGGTATGGACGCACCAACATCTCAAGGTGCTCGTCGAGATCCGTTCCCTTCGACCCTCAGGATTCAGAAAGAGGCTATTTTGCCTAACCGCTTCCGTGCGGATGTTCGTGAGTGCTTCCTGATTGTTTCAGGCTATGGAGATCTCAGTTCAGAGCGAGCGTACCTGCGTGGCGAGACCTTCTCGTGCGTTCGGGATGATGGGGGTGTCATAGAAGCGAAGCTGGATTCCTATGCAGTGGGTGAAGACGGTAAGGCCGGTGTCCGTGGTCGCGTCGTATCGAAGCAGGGGCAAATCATCGCCAAGAGCTTGATGGCGGGCTTCCTTGGTGGCGCGTCCGAAGCCTTTGACGTCAATCCGGTGCCGGTCGTCAACACTAACCCTGGCTCAAATACCCAGTACCAGTCTGTGTTCTCCGACCAGATGTTGCAGGGAGCAGCAGTGAAGGGAGCCAGTAAGGCGCTAGATCGCATCGCTCAGTTCTATATCGACATGGCCGAAGGCATCTTCCCTGTTATCGAGGTCGATGCTGGCCGTCAGGTAGACATCATCGTGACCAAAGGAACCAAGCTACAAATTCGTTCCACCGGGGGAACCAAGAAATGAAAAATATGAACATTTTGACCAGAAAGGGCAGTTCCAGAGGCGAGGCTCAAAAGGAACAGGCAGTAAGATCCGCAAAGATGTTGGGGGTGGGTGCAGCGCTACTTATTTTGTCGGGCTGTTCGACGTTCAACATCGGCAAGGATGAGTATAGCTGTCCGGGAATGCCGAATGGTGTTCAGTGTATGTCAGCGCGAGACGTTTACGCCGCAACCAATGACGGAAATGTCCCGCGTCCAATGAAACCAGAGGAAGTCGAGGCCAAAGCGGAAGCGGATGGCGAAGGTTCCTCAAACGTTTCAGCGAACTCATCTAGCTCCGGAGACCCAGTGATTGACAACTATGTCGCACCGCGTCTTCCGGATCGCCCGATTCCAATTCGTACACCAGCACAGGTTATGCGGATTTGGGTAGCTCCCTGGGAGGACACCAATGGTGATCTCATCGTGACAGGGTATGTCTATACCGAAATCGAACCGCGCAGGTGGGTGATTGGGGATGGCACACCGCAAAGTGAGCCAGTTTTGAGACCGCTGCAAACGGTACAACACGAACCGAAGTCTGAAACAACCAAATAGGAGATGTTCTTGATGAACGCAAATCAGTTGGCGAATGCCTCAAGTAAAAACAACGCACTCTTCCTCTTCCTGGGGTTGATGGTGGTAGCCTTCCTGCTCGTGCCGGATCAGGCCCACGCTGGTACTGGTGGTACAGCGTTTGACGACGTATGGGTAACTCTCAAGGATTGGACCCAAGGTACTTTGGGTCGAATCGTTGCGGGTGCGATGATCCTGGTCGGTGTTGTTGGTGGTATCGCTCGCCAGAGCCTCATGGCTTTCGCTATGGGTATCGGTGGCGGTATGGGCCTGTACAACTCTCCGACCGTAGTGGAATCCATCATGTCTGCTACTCTGGAACATGCAGAGAAGGTCATCCCGGCTGTTGTGCAACTCAGCAATGGCCTGGGGGTGTAAAAGACACCTTGCCGTTAATCAACGGGTGATAGGGGCAGCCTAAAAGCTGCCCTTATTTTTTGGCAAAAAGTCCAGTCATAACAAATTCAAACTATTTCCTTATTTGCTCAAAAAGGGCACTTCCACAGCCCATGTTTATGCACTCCCTCCCGTAACCTCCAGCATTGGGTTCTTGTAACTCAAAACGAATGGAGAATGCGATGATCAATTTCAAGCCTAAAATTCCGGCGATGCTTGGGGCTCTGGCGGTTCTTACCGCTGGTGCTGCTCATGCAGAGCTGCTGGAATACAACTTTAAGGCTCCAGATGGTACGCAACGGTCTCTGACTCCGAATGCCAACTATGCCAACCCAACGGGCAATATCTCGTTTGCCTTGAGTGCCGGTATCGACCGAAAGGTAAAGATTTCGGTGCTTCGGTCGGATGGAACAGTGGTTTCGACAGCGACCAGTCACCTTCTTGGGGCTACTGATCGCATCACAGTGGGTGGAAAATCCTACTATGGTGCGGAACTTCAACTACCAGCTCCAGTTGGTGGGGCATACACTATCAGGGCGGAAATTCTTGCCTCTGATGGTTCTACAGTACAGACGGATGAATATCCCTTTACTGTCGATGTTACATCACCGACATACTCTTCGCTTGCACCTGTTTATGGCGGTTATGGACAGGTCATTAGTGGCGATGTTTGGAAATTAGGTCTAGGTGGTTCTCAGGATAATGCCTTTTTACTATCAGGTATTTCTGATGAGTCACCCATCAAAGGAGTTAAAGCGAAACTCTACCGTCAGGATGGTTCACTCTACAAAGATGTGGCTGTGAATTACGATGACGCAAATGGACAAGCTAGACAGTCTTACCAGTCTGGATTTTTCCCCGATTCGGACTTAGATGAGGTGTTTACACTTCAGTTTGAGATAAGTGATAGCGCTGGGAATAGCTATCTTACGCCTCGCCAAAAAGTGATGTTTGATAACATAGCCAATGCTCCGTCTGCGCCTTTTGGTGTTTATGATCCTTCAAGTACAAACAACTTAGGCCCTGGATTAACCGGATTTGTTGCTTACACTGAGGGCATGACAGTTAAAACTAACCCAATCAAGTTAGCTTGGCGTGTTCCGCGTGATAACTGGCATGAGTACAGAGAAGGTGGGATAAATATGACCAATGCCTTGGGAGAGATGTCCAAGGTAGGAGAAGATGCCAGCTATGTTTATCTCGTCACAACCGCACCTTATGGCAATACTGACGGCAATTATTGGCGTTGGGTGAACTTCGGCCAGTGGGGTGGAGGCGGTATTGCTTATAACCTCACACTCTCTCCATCAGCGCCTAAAAGTCCCAGACTTTTGGGTGTGGACTACAATTACAGTGATATAGGATGGTCTAGTTTTTACCGCTACTGGGTGAACAATTCTGTTCTTCCTGTCACTGTTAGCAGTATCCGTGTCAAAGTTGAACCAAGGCCTTACGTTCAAACTGCCGTTCACATGGGAAGCTGTGAAATTCCTGTTGGTCAAGATAGCTGCGAGATTGCAAATAGCTTCACAATGGCTAAAGGCACAACAGGGTACGTCCACGATAATGCGACAGTTTTCAATCCGGATAAATCTCTTCGCTCGAATCCTCTTTGGGCAGAGGTTAACTGGAACGATCAGCACTACCCTCTGCTAAGTCAGCAGTTCGATCAAAATAGCAAGGTATTTACCTTATTCGTTAACCAGCCAGGACGAGGCGCTTACTTTGATAGGCTGCGTCTGCGAAGTGCATGGATTGAAGATAGCAAAGGCAACAAGCTGTCTCCAACTGGTGGATTAATAGCCAACAACTGGGAGAACTACACTTACCAGTGGGATCTTAAAACTCTCCCTGAGGGGCAATACAGTCTTGTTGCCGCAGCAGAGGAGATGCACGGGCCTTTAACGCGACAACCAATGTTCCAGATAACGTCTGATAGAACGCCACCAACCATGACACTCAGTGTGGCAGATGGAGCAGCTATCCAGACTCTGGATGATGTTGTTATTACCTTGGCTGATGCTATCGACCCTTCACCTAAATTGACCTCTATTGCCCTTGTAGGGGGGCCTGCCAATGACAAGGTGCAGTTGTCTTGGCGTGAGGAGTCGAAAGGTCGATTCCGCCTTGAGTACCCGGTAATGTTCCCTTCTTTGAAGGAAGGGGAATCTTACACGCTGACTGTTTCCGGTGAGGATGCACAAGGCAATGCGGTTCAAAAGGCTGTTGGCTTCGAGTACAAACCTCGTCAGGTAATGCTGGCGGATGGGATGGATGGCAAGGTCATGGTCCCCGCTGTCACTCATGAATTTGTTCATGCAGATGGAAAACGGATCATCGAAACCAAGCCGCTGACGCTCAGTGATGGTGCTGTCGTGACAGGTTCATACGATGTGTTTGCGACCCTACGTTCTGATGCGAAAGTACCGCTGGTGGTTAATGGGGTGCGTATCGAGCCAGGCCAGACAATGGGGATCATGAGCCAACATGATTTCGGTGCGTCAGGTGGTCGTTTGAGCATTCCGGTTAAACCTGCTGTTCCTGATGTGGTCGGCTCTTCCAGCCTTCTTGTCATGACCTCCGCGCCGAACTCACCCATCTTGGTTGTAGACATCAATACCTGGAAAGGGACGGCTAAGCTCTCTGCTGAATCATGGACAATTCGCCAGGTCATTGACCCAGTGAAAATCTATGCCCTGCCAGAGTCGGGTGTGCCTTGCCGGTTCACCACGAAAGAGGATGTGGCTATGGCCGCAGACCCAATTCGTGACCCGGTGTGTTTGCTCCAGTGGGACAGAACTCCAGATGAGGCTGAACAAACTACGCAGGACAACAACGGGATGAAAGTTGCTGGGCTGGTGGGGCAGGCTGTGAGTATTGGTGAACAACCTGTCGAATACAGCCTGTACCTGTTCAGTGGTGACGGTTCCAAGGTAAAAGTTGGTTCTGGCTCTCAGAACCTGACGGTAACTACTGCCTATGGCTCTGTTGGCTACACCCCGATTGATGACATTGCTCAGGTGAATCGCGTCATTGAAGATTTTGATGTGAACTTCAAGCAGAGCAAGGGGCCAGACTGTTCTATAACCCTCAGCGCAGACCGTGCGAAAAAAGAGGCCGCGAACAAGGCTGTTGGTAGTGCAAGCCGTGCCTGTCTGTTCGAGTGGCAGCAGATCCCCGATGGATTGGTCCAAGACCCGTTATCGGAATCACCTTCGCTCTCTGGTTCATTGGCCTCCAACGGCGTTCATCCACTGGGGTGGCGGGTAAGTATTTTCACCCGTAACGGCACTAGAGTGACGTTGAACGACGAGACTTTCAATGTCGAAGCGGTTGACCCACCAGCTCCGACCGTTGAACTAGCCTCCGACTACAACTTCAAAGACAACATCTACTTGGTGCCGATGACAGGTAACTACCTGGGTGATGCCATTATCAACTCTGAACGAGCTGATCTGGATATTGCCATATCGCGCAACTCTGATGTTCTTGAGTCTGAGACCTTCACTCCGGGATGGGGTGCCACCAATAAGGTGTATCGCCGCATCAATACCGATGAGCGAGCGTTGTGGGAGGAGACCACCTACAAGGTGAACGCGGCCTACAACAAGGTGCCTGATGTGAAGACTGAGGTTGTCTACCGGACTATCTCTGCACCTTCTGACAGTATCCGTCCTATCGTTGAAGTTAAAGGTGATACCGCGATTGACACCCAGGCATTGCCGGTTAGGGTTCTCATCCGTGATCAGTACAAACCTGATGGTGACTATGACGCTAACACGATGGGGGTGTGGAAAGTACGCCTGATCCAGCAAAAGGCCTACAACGAGACGGTTGCGCTCACTGATTATGCGGAAGCATCGAACGGTGAAGCTCAGTTCTCAGTAGACCTGTCTGGTGTGGATACTTCCTCCGTCCGTATCGCTGCTGAGGCTGTTCTGGAAAGCCCTGTTGAGGGTTACAACCGCACAGAGTTGTCTATCAGACCTGCCTTCTTGACAATGCTTCGTGGTGGTGCCATCGGTGCTGGCGTGGAGGCTCGCAAGTTGTCTGGTGAAGCTCCGTTCACTGCTGTGTTCAAGCTATCTTTGGACGACCGTCAGGATCTCCGGGCTACCGGCCAGGTTGTATGGGAAACCAGTAAGGACGACGGTAAAACCTGGGAGCAGTTCATCCCAGAAGATCGATACAAGTATCAGCTTGTGAAGACCTTCGACAAGGGGGAGTACCAGGTTCGGGCCAAGGTGGTGAACGTCAACTCAGGTGCGGAAAAGTACACCGAAGCGGTCAGTGTTGTCGCTTACGACAAACCTGATATTGCTGTTATCGGCCCGACCACGTTGTTTGTCGGAAGTGAAGGCAAGTACACAGCGAACCTGACGTTGAACGATGAGCCAATCTCCGGTGGCAATGCCATTGTTGAGTGGTCTACTGACGGTGGCAAAACCTACGCGCAGACAGGGGATAGCATCACGCTTTCGAGCGATGAAGAAACCCGATACCGCCTGTGGGCTCGTGTGCGCTCTGCCACGGCACCGGCTGATGACGGCTATGCCTATGAAGTTGCGAAAACGGCGGTTGACTTCCGAGCAGTGAAGGCACCTCGTCCTTACGTGACAGGGCCGCGAGTTATTGAGACCGGCAAGAAGTATGTGTTCAAAGCCGAAACCAGCCTGCCTTACCGTGGGATGGACGTGAAGCTGAACGGGTTCTTCACGCTGCCTGATGGCTCGATTGTGCAGGGTGATACTGCTGAGTACGAACCCTCTGACACTGACCTCAATCAGGCTACTGTAGAAACGAAGTACACCACCTGGATCGAAGGATACCGAGATCAGGGTGCAGAGGCTTCGCATAGCCTACGCTCCCGCGTTTGGCAGTATGTATGGCCGAGCTTCGGAATGCAGGTTGGGAAGAACGCAGACGTGGCTCCTGCGACGATCACCGCGTCAGTGCGGCCAATTGCCTTCAACGGCAAGTTGGAAGAGCCGACCTACGAGTGGGAGTTGCCGGAAGGCGCTGTGATTCAGGATCAGCGGCAGGATATTGTCCGGTCCTTTGTGATCAATGAGCCGGGTGATTACAACATCAAGGTCACTGTCCGTGATGCTCGCGGCCATGAGACCGTGATCGAGCAACCGCTCAAGATCGGCCAGGCAGCGCCCTATGCCATTGACTTGCAATACTCTGGCTCGAACAAATACGAGCGTGAGCCTCTGGATGTGCTGTTGCGACCGTACATTTCTGGCGGCCACCCACGCGACCGTATTTCGACTCGTGTTTATTCGGTAGATGGTACACCGTTGGAAAGCAGTGGTTACTACGGCAGAGCAACTCTGGGCGCTGGTGAGCACAGCATCAAGCTGAAAATAACCTCAGAAATGGGGCATGAAGCTGAGGGCGAGGTGAACATCAATGTTGCAGAGAACAAGTTGCCTGCATGTAGCCTGAGCTCACGAGAGACCGTTGGGTCGTGGATCGTCTATGCGAACTGCGAAGATACCGATGGCCGCATGAAGTCCTACGAATGGACCATTGCCGGTGAGTTGCAGAGCATCAGCTCTGATCGAGTGACTATCAGCAAGGGCACCTATAAAACGATGCCGACCATCTCTCTGGTTGGGGTCGATGACTCTGGTGGCAAATCCGAAGCTGTTACCATGAACTAAGGTTCATTCCTCTCAAAGCCCGGTTCAGACCGGGCTTTTTTTTGTATCGAGCTGGAATTGTCCAAATTGGGCTATTACAGAGGCGAGTCTATTTCCATCCCCCGGATACACTGCCCAGCATCCAGTAATCCAATCTTAGGGGATAGACATGCGGACAAAATTACTTGGGGCGCTGATGGTGTTCGGGATTATTACCGGCACGGCTCATGCGTCATCGAAATTGGAAATCACCGATCCCAGAGCGGCGAAGATAGAGGACATTGTAGAGCTACCCATCAAAGGGGTTCGAGCCGTCCAAAGTGATGGGCAGATCATGTTCCTCTCTGAAAACGGACGATTTGTTATTTCAGGACAAATCTACGACCTGTGGAGCAAGAAGCCCCTCAACACGATGTCCCAAATGAGGGATGTAGCGGAGCGTATCCACTTCAAGAGCATGGGCATGGATGTGGACACGCTGAACACTGTGTCGATGGGGCGTGGTGACAAAGAGGTGGTGGTCTTTGTTGATCCTAGGTGCGCGGTTTGTCATCAGCTCATGGGTGATGCCAAATCGCTGGTGGATGATTACACCTTTAAATTTATCGTGATTCCAGCTCTGGGTGCTGAGTCCAACCGCCTGGCAAAAAACTTGTACTGCGCGAAAGACAAAACCCACGCGCTCGATGCGCTGATGAACAACACCCTGGGTTCCCTTCCTTCAAAAGAAACCTGCGACCCCGGCCAATACGACCAAACGCTGCTGACAGCTCATTTCATTGGGATTGAGGGCGTTCCGTTCGTTGTTGCTCCGGATGGTCGTGTCAGCAAAGGACGTCCGAAGAACCTGAAATCATGGTTGGAGAGTGCTGAATGATCGTAACCATCAAAAAGAAACTCGAAGAAACGTTGATACCGGAGCACTTGCGAGCTGCCGGGATTATTCCTGTCCTTGCCTATGATGAAGACGATCATGTCTTCCTTATGGATGATCACAGTGCAGGCTTTGGTTTCATGTGCGAGCCCCTGTGTGGTGCCGATGAAAAAGTTCAGGAGCGAATGAACGGTTTCCTGAATCAGGAGTTCCCGTCGAAGACTACGCTCCAGTTTGTCCTGTTCCGCTCCCCGGACATCAATCAGGAGATGTACCGGATGATGGGTTTGCGTGATGGCTTCCGTCACGAGCTGCTGACATCTGTTATCAAGGAACGGATTAACTTCCTCCAGCACCACACGACAGATCGTATATTTGCCAAGACCAACAAAGGTATCTACGACAATGGCTTGATCCAAGACCTCAAGCTGTTCGTTACGTGCAAAGTCCCCATCAAGAACAATAACCCGACTGAAAGCGAACTCCAGCAGCTCGCACAGCTTCGCACGAAGGTCGAATCATCGCTTCAAACCGTTGGTCTGCGTCCTCGCACAATGACGGCGGTGAACTACATCCGGATCATGAGCACCATCCTGAATTGGGGGCCGGATGCTTCATGGCGACATGACTCTGTGGATTGGGAGATGGATAAGCCCATCTGCGAGCAAATCTTCGATTACGGCACCGACGTGGAAGTCAGCAAGAATGGCATCAGGCTGGGTGACTACCACGCGAAAGTCATGTCAGCGAAAAAGCTGCCTGACGTTTTCTACTTTGGTGATGCGTTGACCTATGTCGGGGATCTCAGCGGCGGCAATTCCAGCATCAAAGAAAACTACATGGTCGTGACCAATGTTTTTTTTCCTGAGGCAGAAAGCACGAAAAACACTCTGGAGCGCAAACGCCAGTTCACTGTAAACCAAGCCTACGGGCCGATGCTCAAATTCGTGCCGGTGCTGGCGGACAAAAAGGAGAGCTTCGACACTCTCTATGAGTCCATGAAAGAGGGGGCTAAGCCAGTCAAGATCACCTACTCGGTGGTTTTATTTGCTCCAACCAAAGAACGTGTTGAAGCGGCGGCGATGGCCGCACGAAACATCTGGCGTGAATCTCGGTTCGAGCTGATGGAGGACAAGTTCGTTGCTCTGCCGATGTTCCTCAACTGCCTGCCATTCTGTACCGACCGGGATGCAGTGCGAGACCTATTCCGCTACAAGACCATGACAACCGAGCAGGCTGCTGTGGTCCTGCCGGTGTTTGGGGAATGGAAGGGGACCGGGACCTATCATGCAGCGCTGATTTCCCGCAACGGCCAGCTCATGAGTCTGTCTCTTCACGACAGTAATACCAACAAGAACCTGGTGATCGCAGCCGAATCCGGCTCGGGTAAATCGTTCCTTACCAACGAACTGATTTTTTCCTACTTGTCCGAGGGGGCTCAGGTCTGGGTTATTGATGCCGGTAAGTCCTACCAGAAGTTGTCGGAAATGCTCAATGGCGACTTCGTTCACTTTGAAGAAGGAACGCACGTCTGCCTCAACCCGTTTGAGCTCATACAGAACTACGAGGACGAAGAAGACGCGATAGTCAGCCTCGTTTGTGCGATGGCTTCGGCTAAGGGCTTGCTGGATGAATGGCAAATCTCTGCGTTGAAACAGGTCCTTTCTCGCCTGTGGGAAGAGAAAGGTAAAGAGATGAAGGTTGACGACATCGCTGAGCGCTGCCTGGAAGAAGAAAATGACCAGCGCCTCAAGGATATTGGTCAGCAGCTCTACGCCTTTACGTCGCAGGGCAGCTACGGGAAATACTTCTCTCGCAAGAACAACGTCAGCTTCCAGAACCAGTTCACTGTACTGGAGCTCGATGAACTGCAAGGGCGTAAGCACTTGCGTCAGGTTGTACTACTCCAGCTTATTTACCAGATCCAACAAGAAGTATTCCTGGGTGAACGTAACCGCAAGAAAGTCGTCATCGTGGATGAGGCCTGGGACCTGCTCAAAGAAGGCGAGGTCTCGGTCTTCATGGAACATGCCTACCGCAAATTCCGTAAGTACGGTGGCTCCGTTGTCATTGCAACGCAGTCCATCAACGACCTCTATGAGAACGCAGTGGGCCGCGCCATCGCGGAGAACTCGGCCAGCATGTACTTGCTCGGCCAAACCGAAGAAACCGTGGAATCTGTTAAACGTAGCGGTCGTCTGACCCTTTCAGAGGGCGGGTTCCACACCCTCAAGACGGTACACACCATCCAAGGCGTGTACTCAGAAATCTTTATCAAATCGAAGAGCGGTATGGGCGTCGGTCGCTTGATAGTGGGCGACTTCCAGAAGCTACTTTATTCGACCGATCCGGTGGACGTTAACGCCATCGACCAGTTTGTGAAACAAGGCATGAGCATACCTGAGGCAATCAAGGCCGTAATGCGAAGCCGTCGGCAGGCTGCATAACCAGGGAGACAGTAATGGACATTAAATCAATCGCAATCGCCGCCATTCTCGGTGCCGCTGGTGGCTTCGGCGGTAGCTACTACGTGATGAGTGAACAAACGGCAAGCATCCATCAGCGTTTGAATCAAACCCCGCCAGTGGTCGTGGTTGACTTCGCTAAAGTGGCGTCGGCGTATCCCGCTGGTGCCTCTCAGGAGGAAGTTGAAAGGCTGATGGTCAAGACCAATGACGCAATTTTGAAGTTGAAAGACGCAGGTTATTTGGTCCTTGACGCAAGTGCTGTCGTCGGGGCTCCAAGTGACGTGTACCTCCCTGATGAGGTGCTGAAATGAATTTTCCACTCAAGAAGTATTTCGTCAAAAAGGAATCCTGGAAGCGCTTCGGGGTTAAGGCTGGTGTGACACTACTGGTTCTTTGGGCTGCTGGTGCGGCCTTTGCCAGCCGCTACCGTATTGGCATTGATCCACAACAGGAGAAGTGCCTGCCGGGTTACACCTTCTTCCTCATTGATCTGAACGACCAAACTCTGGAGAGGGGAGCTGTTTACGCCTTCCAAGCCAAGAACATGCAGCCTTTCTACAAGGACGGGACTCGCATGGTCAAAATCCTCACCGGTATGCCGGGGGATAAAGTCGAGATCAACGATAAGTGGAAGATCACCGTCAATGGTGATGTCGTCGGAGAGGGGCTCCAGCTCGCAGGGAAACTACATCTGCCAGAGAGCCACTTTTACGGCAAGACCACGCTGAAAGAGAACAACTACTGGTTTATGGGCAAAAGCCCATTCAGCTTCGACTCACGTTACTGGGGGACTGTGAAAAATGATCAGATCATTGGCCGCGCATATCCCCTGTTCTAAGAGCGTTCTGGTGGCGTTGATGTTCTCTGTGGCTGGCGGGGCATACGCTCAAGAGTCTCCGCTCACAGAGCAGGATAAGGCGCTTATTGAGCAAGGAAAGCAAATTGCCCAAAAGACCCAGAAGATGGAAATGCCATCTCTGTTGCAAAACCAACACATGGACGAGGCTCAGGCCGAAGCCAAGGCATTTTTCAAGCAGCTCCAAACTACTAACCCAACGCTCAAGGAGATGCACCGGAAACAGGCTGAAAAGGGCATCTACTCTGACCATCGGATACTGGTTTTCGCCTCGTTGTCTCTTGGCGAACAGGGGTTAGATGACGTCCTAACGGCGGTGTCAGGCCAGCCTGATTCTGTAATTGTGTTCCGTGGCATCCCGGAAGGAATGAACTTGGGGCAGGGAGTTAAAGCTATTCAGGCGCTCGCGGCCAAAAAAGACCCAGTGCCGAACATCATCATCAACCCTACGTTGTTCAAAACGTACAACATCACAGCCGTTCCCACGATTGTGATGCTGGAGGATGAGCCGCTGCCTGGCGAACAACCAAACGTCGTCGCCCAGGTATCCGGGTTGTCCGACCCGCTATGGTTGGCTCGGGAAGTGGATAACGGAGAAAAAGGCGATCTCGGCGTTAAGGGGCCGGTGGAGAAAATCAGTGAGCCAGACCTTATTGATGTTGCCAAGAAACGCCTTGCCAATATCGACTGGGAAGAGAAGAAGAAACAGGCTATAGAGCGCTTCTGGACCAAGCAGAATTTCAATGAGCTGCCCAGAGCGCCAAAATCTCGAACACGAGAAATTGACCCTAGCGTCATGATCACCAGTGACATCAGCACTCCGGATGGCACTGTGTTCGCTCACGCGGGTGACGTGATCAACCCATTGTGCGATCCGAAGGAAGTTTGCAAGCCTGGAACGCGGCCATTTACCCAAGCGGTCGTAGTTTTCGACCCTCTGGATAAAAAGCAAATGGAACTACTCGCCAAGAAGCTGCCTGAAATCAAGCTGGAGCCTGGCGTACAACGGATCACCTATATCGCCACAGAGTTCGACAAAGACAAAGGCTGGGATTCCTACAAGAGTGTCACCGACAACTTTGACGCGCCGGTATATCTGCTGACGCCAGATCTGATTACCCGGTTCGAGCTGGAGCACACACCGAGCGTCATTACTGCCAGAGGCAAGAAGTTTGTTGTCCGCGAACTTGCTGAGGAGGGCGGTGAATGATTTTTGCCCCGGCTTTCCAACCAATTAAAGACGTCGGCACAGGTTCGTTTGTCGCTGCTGAGGTACTGGCTCGTTGGTACGACGAAGGCCGGGTTCTTACACCATCCTCTCTGTCATCTCCTCCTTATTGGGGACTGGTGGATATGGAGATGGCACGGTTCGTTCAGGACAACCTTCATTATTGCTTGGATCTGTACCCGGCTCTCTTTCTGAATGTCTCCGAACAAACTTTGCAATCAGACGTCATCTTCAAGGCGTGGTGTAGGGTTGTCCGCGACATTGCTAAAAATCACTCATCACGGCTTGTCATCGAGATTACAGAGGGCATTCAGGACGCCTCTCTCGCATCGAGATGGGAGGCTCTGACCGAAATAGGGGTTGAGCTGGCGCTGGATGACTATGGAGACAAAAACTCTTCTCTGGATCGCCTGAGCCGTTATGACTGGCACTATTGCAAGTTTGACGCGAGAAGACTGCGGTCGCTTGAAGACTACCCGGCCATCCTCCACTGCCGCCGAAAAGGCATACAGCTCATTGCTGAGCAGGTGGAGAGCTTCCCATTGGGGGAGAACGCCAAATTACTTGGACTGTCATGGCAACAAGGTTTCTATCACGGGAAGCCTGCTGTCATGGAGAAAAATTTGAATTACGTAAAGGCCTTACCATGATGCAAAAAATTCTACGGATCATGGCCGTTAGCGCGGTCTTTTGGGTTGGTTCGGTATCGGCTGACCCTGGGTGCCAGAATGCGGAAGTGATCGGCGGAAAACTGATTACTGACATCTGCTGGAGCTGTATTTTCCCTATCAAAGTAGCAGGGGTTCCTATAAGTGGTGGAGGCGGATCATTCCCGAGTGAAGCCGTAAGCAACCCTCTGTGTATGTGCGAGGATAATCTAGGGGTCCCTCGGCCTGGAGTCACCACTTCTATGTGGGAGCCAGCACGGCTCGTTGAATTTCAGAGAGTGCCTGGCTGCTCATCAGTCTTGAATGGTGTCAGGTTCCCGTTTGATAGGACTAACCAAGGGCATCATGGCATGGGAGACATGGATGGTGGTGATGGTTCTTTTATGCACTATCACTACTATGCGTTTCCTCTGTTGGTGATGCTCGATTTATTTATTAAGCAGACCTGTAATGCTGATGGGTATATGGATCTCGACATCATGTACATGTCGGAGCTCGACCCGACCTGGAACAATGATGAGCTCGCTTTTTTTACCAATCCAGAGGCGGCGGCAGTAGCAAACCCAATTGCGGCGGCTGCGTGTACTGCTGATGCTGTCTCATCAACCGCTGGAAAACCTTTAAAACAGCTTTTCTGGTGTGCTGGTTCATGGGGCACCCTGTATCCATTTAGTGGCAACCAGAATGGTGGAAAAGGTGTTATCCGCGATAGCAGTCTTCTTAGCACAAGGGTTCTGGCTGCTTTGCATCGCCGGGGGTTAGCGTGGAAGACAATGGGTTCTGAGGCTATGTGTAGAGGCGTTATTAGCCCAACACTACCCAAAACGCAGTACAAATTCACGCTATTGCATCCGGTTCCAGAGACAAACTCATCTCACGTAATTGGCGAATCCACTCTTACGTGGGGTCTGGCGCGAACTATACCGGCAATTGGGCAAGACCCTATTTACACCATCTGGCGATGGAATGATTGCTGTAACAATTGAGCAGACCCTAACGAATTTGCACGGGCATTTTAGATTATGCCCCAAAAGGGCCACTACACGTACAGGTGGCCCTTGTCTTCTCAGATAGCATGGGAAGGTTGAAATGGAGAACACAATGCGAAGTCATAATTACTTTATGAAAGCTGTGGCCTCGCTGTTGACAGTAACCATGTCTGCGCTGCCGATACATTCCTACGCTAACGGTAGCCAAGACCAGGACATCACAGCGGTGGGTAAAGAGGCCCAGGCTTTCGGACAAAACCTCTCAAACTCATTCAAGTCGAGCTCGGGGACTGTGCAAGATGGCACAATCTCTATGCCGACGTTGAAAGACGGTCAATTCCAAATGAACGGGGGGAGTCAGATTAATGTCAATGATCTATTCCCCGGAACGAGCGGGACCAACAATAAACCTGATAGTTATTACTTCCCTGATGCCAATAAACCTGATGTGGGCGGTCTGCAAGGCATTTACGACTCTGGCGATGACATGGACAGCGTGGGGAATAATGCAAAAGGGTCGCTGTGGAGTGATGCCAATAGTGCTAATCCATCAATTTCTGGTGCGGCATACAAGGTTCTTCTCGATGCCTCTAATCGATCACGCCCTGATTTCAGTAATGACCCGGTACTAAATCTAAGCAAAAAGACCTATGAGGATATGGACCTCATCGCAGGTGGCTTTGGGGATTGTTCTGCCGAAACAACCATCAATCAGAATACTATCAACGCCCACATTCCAGAGTATGAACGGTGTCAGCGTGTTGTAGATCAAAGCGCGGACTGTGAGGTTGTCCATGACTACGACGCCTCTGTGGTGAAGCACTATGATGGCCCATACAACCTCAAGTCCTGTGGTGACGGATGCACGGAACTCTGGATTGGTAAGGTTGGGGACGATTACTGGTCCGGTAACTGTAAAATCTATGAAGAGTACACAAGAGTCCAGGTTAGTAACCCGGATGCTATCGTTTCCGCAACACTTGAATATGTTAAGTGGGATGATTACATGCAAGTGTGGGTCGGTAAGTCCGGCCAAGAGACTAAAGTGTGGTCTGGCCCAGATGGCAACTTCCCTCCAGAAACAGCCGGTAGATGTGAGCTCTCCACGAGTTGGGAGCGAAACCCTAATGTTGATGTCACTCCCTATTTTAAGAACGTGAAAGATGGTGATGTTGTTACATTCAAGATCCGTGTTTCAGTGACCGGTGAAGGTGAGGGTTTTGGCCGCATAAAACTCCGCTATGACCCATCGAAAGCCATTACCAAGGATGAGTGGGCTCCACAGAGCTGCATGGATTCAGCCAAAGGGGTGGTAGATGGTTTTGCGGAAGGCGAGATCACATGTATAGATGACCCGACTGATGCTACTGGCTGCACAGTCATCAATGGGATCAAAGTTTGCGAATCTCAACTCAAGCCGTCACCTTTGCCTGGTATTCCCAAACTATGCAAAAAGGTTCGAGTTAAAGCTGACTATGACTTCTATAAGGGGCAAATGGACTGCTGGACAGACCCTCAAGGTGAAACGCACTGTCCGGTAAACACGGGCGGGAATCTCGATAGCTGTCAGAAATATGAAGAAAACCCTCAGTGCGGCTTCATCAGTTCCAAATGTGTTGATGGTGCTCAGGGAAGTTCTGGTACGTGCTACGTCCACGAGGATACTTATGACTGTGGTACAGATGTTTCTGTTCCGACCTTGGAAAAGGAAACTGAGTACCAGTGCGGTGGGCCTATACGCTGCATGGGAGATGACTGCCTTGATTTGACCAAAACACAAAGCACTGATTTTGCTCGCGCTACTGCGTTGCTCAATGCAGCCCAATTCATGACGCAGGATATGAGCTGCACAGGCCAAGATGGGGATGACAATCCTACCGGGGATGAAAACGTTATTTGCTCTGCTTTTGCAGGGGAAGCTGGCGAATGCAAGATAGCTGTTGGGGGAGTTTCTGATTGCTGTGAAAAGCCAACCAATATATCTCTTGCCGATTATCTGACCCTAATAATGGCCGTTCCAAAGCTCGATGGCGCAGTGATGGGGCTGACTGATGGTAATGCGCTTAAAGGGGCTTATCAGGTACTTAGGGAACCTGCCCTTCAAGGGTGGACAGAAGTCACAAAACCGTTCACAAGTTATATAGAGAACGTTTCAGGTGCTGTTGATTCGTTCTTTCAGCCTGTAGAGCAGTTTGTTGATCAACTCATTGACCAACTCAAAGAGCAAGTCAAAGAAGTGATGATGGATGTCATGAAATCAGCAGGCCAAGATGCAGCAACAGAGCAGGCGGCTGCCGCAGCATCTGAACAAGCTGCCGAAGCGATGATGGAGACTGCGACAACATGGCTTAGCACTGCCATGACGATATATACCGTCTATGTCGTTGCGATGGTGATGATCCAGATGATTTATAAGTGCGAGGAAGAAGAGTTCACTATGAACGCCAAAAGAGCGCTCAAGAATTGCACCTATGTAGGCTCTTATTGTAAATCTAAGGTGTTAGGTGCTTGTATTGAAAAAAGAGAAGCGTATTGCTGCTTCAATTCTCCGCTCTCTCGTATTATACAAGAACAGGTTCGCCCTCAATTGGGGCAGAACTTTGGAGACCCAAAAAATCCTCAGTGTGAAGGGATTCCACTAGATAAAATTGCCGAAATTGATTGGAGCAAAATTAATTTGGATGAGTGGCTTGGGATATTACAGCAGAACGGTAAATTCCCTGATCCGGCCTCAATAAATCTCGACTCGCTGACTGGAGCAGGGAATGACTTCAATATTGACGGGACGCGGAAGAATGCTCAGGAAAGGGCGTTGGAGCGGTTGGAAGGGATTGATATTGACGCGAAGCGAAAAGAGGCGACAAACAGCATAGACCCTCAAACAGGCGCGCCAACTGGTGGTGGTGGATAAAAAAAGGGGCCTTTCGGCCCCTTTCTCATGTAGATTGATTACGCTTCTGGGTAAACAAATAGCTCTGCTTTTCCCTGATCAAGAAGGTAAGGGAAAGCAACTTTTTCGCCATTATCCAGCTCAACCGATTTTGGAGCAAGGTAGAGGTAGGCCCAAGCTGGTAGCTGTTTGCTAATAGCTGCGTAGATCGCTTGCTGAGGAGCATGGCTTGCCGCCCCATTACCGACATTCACAAAGTTGTATGCGGTCTCATGGCCTGATGTGAAGGCATACGCTGTACCTTGAACGCCAGAGACAAAATTAGGAGCTGACCCTAGGCGAGGCTCCACGATTTTCACCTTAACGGAACACATGTCAGCTACCTTACTTTGTCCGTTCACCCACGTCGGGCAACCCCATTCATTCTTGTAGAACTGATAGGTTAGGCGACCGTCTTTGTCATACAGAAGCGTGAAATTGGCACCCAAATCAGTCAGCGCTGACTCAATGGAAACTTTCACATGTGAAAGAAATTTGGCCTGAGCGTCTACCGGTGAAACTGCTTCGTTACCAGGCATCCAAGCGATCAAGCTATTGCGAGCGCCATGCTGTTTGGGGCCGATAGCCCAGTTCGCAAGGTTGACCAAGCCACCTTGCCAGTCGGTCATTCCGAGCTGAGGTGACATGTAGCCAGACAGCACGTAGGCTGCCCCAAACGTTTTGGTGTCGGTCAGACGCTCCAGCTTGTCACGCGGAACAGAAGCGTCTTGGATGCCTGTTACCAAGCCACCGGCCTCCGCGATGTTGTAAGCGCGACTGTGATTGGTTTTGTACGCTGTGGGTTCGTAACTGCTGGTGGATGCACAGCCAGATAGAGCTGCTACAGCCAGAGCCACGGTGGTGATTAAAGCCTTTTTCATGTTGTTCTCCGTTCTTACCTGAGTTGAATCTGATTTACTTCGATAATATCACAGCATCAAAAAATGCAACCATAAAAGACAAAAAAAAGCCCCTCGGGCGAGGGGCAAAGGTTTGGGCTGGGTTATGCTGCTTTTGTTTTCTCGGCTTCGTCTGCGATTTCCTTGTCGCCGGTTGCAGATTCCGGAGCGGCTTCGGCCACTTCACCTTCTTTGCCTTTGCTGTGGGCGGAAATGCGAGCCCGTTTCTCGATGCCTATGATTCGACCGGCCAGCTTGATGAGGCGTTGCTGCCATTGGTAAGTGGCGTCGGTGCGCTGCTTGCTGGTCAGTACGGTGTTCAGCCAGAGAGTGTCAACGATCCCCATCAGGGTATCCAGTTTGCGGATCAGGTGTGCAAACTGAGCAACCTGAGGAGAGTTGATCTCGATGGTGTATTCGTTCGGGTTAGTGTAGCCGGGCATCATGTCGATGCCGTTATCTTCCATCAGCTTGTTGAGCTGAGCGGTCGCTTTGTCCAGATCTTCGGAGACCTTGGAGATATGTTCCAGGATGACGGTTTCAACCTGGTCAATTTCCTCCTGCTCACCGATGATGCGAAGGATCACGTCGATGGAGAACAGGGAGTTGGAAACTCGCTCAAAGCTGCGTTCCATGACGCGCTGAGCTTGGAGGCTGTTTACTTTCAGAACTTGCTTGAAAACAGGGCGAGAGTAGTGGTTGCCGCGGTCGTTGTTTGTGTCCAGTGCTACTTGTGCTTCTGCCATTAGAGATACTCCTAAATTTGAGGTACAGATAAACGCACTGGAAAGGATAAATGCGGTCAATCTGTAACCTGACCTCTCGAAGTGCCCAAAATGGACAGTTACAGCGTTTTCTGTTTAGCAAAGGTGAGCTATATTTGAATCATCTTAGTCGCTCTGCGGCTATAGGTGAGATAGCTGGTCTCCGAAAACAAACAGCATCTAGTCTTATGCCGTATGGCATTACTTAACCCCAAGCCGGGGGCTTCTCCCGGTTTCCGGGTGTTGCCCCTGTTTTTTTACATAGGAGCAACACCATGCACATCATCACTTTCATTGTAGTTCTGCTTGCATCTCTGGGCGCACTGTACGTAGGCGCGAAGGCATTTGCTTTTTCCTTCATCGTTCTCGCTAAAGTGTTCCAGCGTATCGGTTTGTTCCTTTGGAACAAATTCGCAGTTCCTGCAATGCGGTCTGTACAGGCCGTCATCAAAGAACGTGCTGCCAAGGCTGAACAAGCCAAAGCAGTCGTTGAACCTGAGGTAACTCAAGTTCAAGAAGTCGCTAAACAAGAACCTGACTGGGATTATCTCGAAATCCCGACTTACCTTCGTAAGGGCAAGGAACTTGTTTGGTAATAACTGTCGCTGAGTAATCTTCGACACTTTCAAACCCATCGGGGCAACCATACCCCGACGGGGATGTTGCCCCTTTTTGCTTAGGAGCAACATCATGGAAATCGCTATCATCGCTTTGTGTATCCCTACTGGTTGGGCAATCTCTCGTCCTTTCGTGAGAATCGCTGAATCGTTCGGTTACTGCTGATAGTCAACGCAAAGGGAGGGGGCAACCCCTCTCTTTCTGGTCAAGCCTCTGTGGCTTGTCCTCAAAGTCTTCTGGTGTCAGTTGGCTTTGACGACAAGCTACAGGGGGAATGTCGAATGCAACAGAATCTTCATGTTTACGACGATCACGCAGGCATCATCTATCTGGCTGATGGACGCGAGGTGAAATTTGATCCGAAACTGTATTCCAGCTCCTACCAGGCGCACAGTGAAGCAGTGAAGTGGGCCAAAGAAACCGGGGTCATTGGTCAAAACGACGATGTGGTGATGTTCGTCCATTGAGGGAGTAGCCTCCAGGAGAGGCTACTCTCCTCGCTCCTTAAAAGTCTTCTTACTCATGGTGAATACCATCAGTAAGCAGATTTTGTTCTCTTCGGAGAGCGAAAAGTGCGATAGCTGGTCGCCAAAAACAAACAGCAAATTAACGTTAATTTACTAGCCCAACCGGGCGCATCCGCCCGGTTCGGGACGTGGTGCGCCTGTCACAATAGGAGCGCACCTATGTCTCAATACTATCAATTCTCAGTAAGCAAGGTTTTCGGTATGCCCAGCATTCCGGAGAAGGTAACGGCCATCGGCTACGCTGACGGTTCAAACCCTTTCATCCCTGCCACTGATACCAACTACGTTTTCCGCAAAGAGTTTCTGCGAGAGGTCTTGGCCTATCTCAAAGAGCCTGGCGGTGACGCATTGTTCGTAACCGGCCCTACCGGGTCTGGCAAAACCTCAGGTATCACCGAGATCGCTGGTCGTCTCAACTGGCCTGTTCAGCAAATCACTGCCCACGGGCGGATGGAGCTCACAGATCTAATTGGACATCACGCTCTGGTCGCGGAAAAGCCTGGTCAACCACCTGTCATGAAGTTCATGTATGGACCTCTGGCAGTCGCTATGCGTGAAGGTCATCTGCTCCTCATCAACGAGGTGGATTTGGCCGACCCTGCCGAGCTGGCTGGTCTCAACGATGTCCTTGAAGGGCGTCCCCTTGTGATCGCTCAGAATGGCGGGGAAATCATCAAGCCGCACCCGATGTTTCGTGTGGTCGTTACTGGTAACTCTACGGGGTCCGGTGATGCTTCTGGTTTGTACCAGGGGGTGATGATGCAGAACCTCGCAGCTATGGATCGCTATCGTTTCACCAAAGTAGGGTATGCGGATGAGGAAGCTGAACTCAGCATTCTTGGCCGTGTTACTCCGAAACTTCCGGAAAATGTGCGGAAGGGAATGGTTCGGATTGCTAATCAGGTCCGCAAACTGTTTCTTGGCGAAAACGGTGAAGATGGTCAGATCAGCGTCACCATGTCTACTCGGACGTTGGTGCGTTGGGCGAAACTGTCTCTAGCGTTCCGTGGTGCCCCAAATGCTCTTGAATACGCCCTGGATCAAGCTCTGCTTATCCGTGCGGCCAAAGAGGAGCGTGAAGCCATCCTGCGTGTTGCGAAGGATGTGTTCGGGGACCAATGGCGCTAAGGGGTGACGCATGAAGAAAAATGACTGTTTGTGCCGTCGTTACACTGCTAAAGAGTGGGGTAATGACGAAACCACAATAGAAGTCTTCATTGGCTACAAATTGCTCCGGGAGCCCAGCTCCTCGGAGCCAGGCCAATTCACGATGGTCGAGCTACGCCGAACCGTCATTGATGGGAAAGCTGAAAATTGGTCTGAGACAATGCTCGAAGGACCTTTTGAAGCTAACGGCCCGGACACGATCCCAATGTCCTACAAGGACAAAGAAAGCCAGTATGTGTCACAGTTTCTCAGCCAGGGGTACACCTTTCTGGATGAGGTGCTGGTAAACGCAGAGACACAGACGGTGCTGGAAGGGGGGAATGTTTCAGCCGGACAAACAGCCAACTTGGGATCTCTCAACTGGCTGTTATCTCCGCCCTCTGAGTTACCTCCAGGTGACATAAACCTCTTCAAAGGTTTTGTTGCTGGGGTTTTTGCCAAAGGAGCCGGTTTAATCGGCTTTGAGGTTGCTCGGAGCGAAGGCTCAAATGACTTGCTACCCAGTGTGCTGATGCGTACTGACAGCGGTTATGAGCTTGGGGTTAACACTGGACTAGGCGAAAACACTATCCATCCAGCTACGCTGGAAGGCGCTGGTGAACTCCGCCCGGAACATGGTCACAAACCCCTGCTGATGTTGGTTTACCTGCAACAGCGTTTCGCGGATGACTTTTCAAACGTAGAGAAGCCGCTGGTGGCATTCTGTGATGAACAGGGTGATACCTTCGACTACGAACGTTTTGATTCACTAAAACCCCTCATTGAACGGTTTGGTTTCAGTTACGACGAAGTAAGAGCAGATGCAGAAAGGCTTGGCCTTGTATCTGAGCTGATTCGCCTGGCAGAGATCGACGCCGAACAAGAGGATCACTTTTTTTAACCCTTACGGGGGCTTGCTCCCCGAAAGGGGCGTTGGCCCTCTCCAAATAACTTGGAGGTCATGATGTCTAAAGGCGTCAACAAAGTAATTCTGGTCGGTAATCTCGGTTCTGACCCGGAAATTCGCTACATGCCAAGCGGCACTGCCGTTGCCAACTTCAACGTTGCAACAACGGATACGTGGCGCGATAAGCAGTCTGGCGAGCAAAGAGAGCATACTGAGTGGCACCGTGTTGTGCTTAAAGGTCGTTTGGCGGAAGTCGCTGGTGAGTACCTGAAAAAGGGCTCCCAAGTCTATCTCGAAGGGAGCAACCGCACCCGGAAGTGGACTGATAGCCAACAAATCGAGCGCTACACCACCGAAGTACACTGCGTTGAAATGCAGATGCTTGGTGGTCGTGGAAATGCACCTCAGGACAACTCTCAACGTGCAGCGCCCCAAAAAGGGCAACGTACAGGAGCCGGTACGCAATCTGCTCCTGTGCAGCAATCAGCACCGCAAGGTGGTATGGGCGGAGGCTATGGTCCCGCTCCTGATGGCTGGGATGATGACATCCCGTTCATGCGGCTGCACCACTTGGCTGGCGGGTAACACCGCCAACTCTTACTAAACCCCACGGGGGCACTCATGCCCCGAGGGGGTCATGGTGTCCTCAAACCGTTCATTCGTGAATTGGAGAAACACCATGTCTGATAACAAATCTCTTGTAACCCGTATCGCAAGCCGGTTTGGCGTGGACACCCGAAAGTTCTATGAAACTTTGAAGGCGACCGCATTCAAGCAGCGAGATGGAAGTGCCCCGACCGATGAGCAGATGATGACGCTCCTGATCGTGGCTGAACAGTACGGTTTGAACCCTTTCACTCGGGAAATCTATGCGTTTCCTGACAAGCAAAATGGGATCATTCCGGTAGTAGGTGTTGATGGTTGGAGCCGCATCATCAACGAGCATCCCCAGTATGATGGCGTCGAGTTCGTGTATTCGGACAAGATGGTCAGAATGCAGGGGGCGAAAGTTGACTGCCCTGAGTGGATTGAATGCGTGATTTACCGTAAGGACAGATCTCGCCCTATCCGCATCAAGGAGTTCATTGATGAGGTGTACCGTGAACCGTTTCAGGGTCAAGGTCGCAATGGTGCTTACACTGTTGATGGCCCCTGGCAAACGCACACCAAGCGTCAACTCCGGCACAAGTCGCTGATCCAGTGTTCTCGTGTCGCATTTGGTTTCTCTGGTATTTATGACCAGGATGAAGCTGAACGCATCCGTGAAATGGAGCAGGCATCGGCCATTAACCCGGCTATTGCCAATCTCCCTTCACCATCTCAAGTTCAAAGCCAAGAGCCTTTGGCTATTGAGCACAAAGAGCTTGACCCGATCCTAACCAAACTCGCAAATCGCGCCATTGCTGAAAACGCATGGTCTGCGGCGCATGAGTATGTGAAAGGACGGTATGAAGGTTCGGAACTGCAATATGCGACTCAATTCCTTCGTGACAAGGAGATGGATCAAATGGAGCCTCCGAAACCTGACTACCAGGAAGCGCACGAGCAAGAGTCCGCCGCTGGTGGTTCTGCAAATGCTGAACCTGGTGCCGAAGAAATGCCGCCTTTGAGTGACGAGGACATGATCCCTGTTACAGAAGAGGAGGGCGCGGAAGGCAGTTACTACTAACCCCAACGGGGGGGACTCCCCCGCTGGGGGAGATCTCCCTCCTAACCATTGGAGAGAGGTCCATGAAAATAGTCAACCTATCGCAACGAGAGGAAGATTGGCTTGATTGGCGGCGTCAAGGTGTAACAGCCACTGACGCCGCTATCCTGCTCAATCGGTCTCCGTACAAAACACGATGGAGACTGTGGGCCGAGAAGACTGGGTATGCGCGTGAAGTCGATCTGAGTCTTAATCCGCTGGTTCGCCGGGGGATAGAAAACGAAGATGCTGCAAGACGCGCTTTCGAGGAGAAGTATGATGACATGCTGCTCCCCGCCTGTGTCGAATCGGTTCAATACCCGCTCATGAGGGCCTCCCTGGATGGCCTGAGAGATAACGGGGAGCCCGTCGAGCTGAAAAGCCCGAGTGCGACTGTCTGGGAAGATGTTTGTGCTGAGAAAGCAAACAGCAAGGCATACCAGCTTTATTACCCGCAGGTGCAACACCAGCTCCTGGTAACGGGGGCCAAGCAAGGCTGGTTAGTCTTCTACTTTGAAGGTCAGATTCAGGAGTTTCCAATACTCCGAGACGAAGCCATGATTCAAGAAATCTTGGCCGAGGCTAAAAAGTTCTGGCAACAGGTAGTAGACAAGAAGGAGCCCGACAAAGATCCAGAGAGAGACCTGTACATACCGCAAGGTGAAGAGGTCAACCGTTGGATTGCTGCTGCTGAGGAATACCGCCTCTATGATGCTGAGATTCAGGAGCTGAAACAGCGACTGTCTGAGCTTCAAGAAAGGCAAAAGCCTCATCTCGACACCATGAAGTCCCTCATGGGGGAATACTTCCATGCCGACTACTGCGGTGTGATGGTAACGAGATACAAAGCGGCTGGCCGGGTAGACTACAAAAAGCTGTTGGCTGATAAGGCGTCAGGCGTGAAGCCTGAGGATGTTGACCAGTACAGAGAGAAGTCATCAGAGCGGTGCCGTGTAACGGTTACTGGCTCTGTGAAGCCACGGTACATTGTTGATGAGGACGTGCTTGCTCCTCTTGATGATTTGCCGGAAGAAGTAGAGACGTTCTACTGGTGAGTGGGGGATTTTCCCCCGCTTTCCCTTGGGGATTCTGGGAGTCTCCAACGGAAAGCAAGATTTTGTTCTCTTCGGAGAGCGAAAAGTGCGATAGCTGGTCGCCAAAAACAAACAGCAAATTAACGTTAATTTACTAGCCCAACCGGGCGCATCCGCCCGGTTCGGGACGTGGTGCGCCCCCAACTTTTTGGAGTGCATCATGACTAAAGTGAACCATCTACAAAGCCTCTGTGTTATCCACGTAGACTTTGACATCTGGAGTGGACAAACCCGTTTGTCTGCATCTGATCTCAAGCTGGGCGAGGGTGGTGAAATTCCACCTGAGAAAGTAGCTCAACTGGGAAGTAAGAAGATCTGTGATCCGGCTAAGCTGAAAGGCTTTCATCGCCTGAAAACAGAAACTCGTCGCCTCCTGCTGAAATTCGGTATGCCGTTCATGAACGGATTTGCCGTACCCGTCAGCAAGACCGATGAAATCTGTAACAAGCTGAATGACATAAACTTTCAGTTTAACCAACTGAAACAGGATTTCATCAAAGGTTACAACAAAGCCGTGGATGAATGGTGTCAGGAGAACCCTGAGTATGAACGAGCTATCCGTGCCGGAGCCCTTCCAAAGGAAACGGTCGAGGAGCGGATTGGCTTTGAGTACCAGGTGTTCATGATCCAGCCTGTGAACGAAGATGAGGCCAACGCCAAACGCCTTAACCGCAAGGTTGAGCGCTTGGGTGACGATCTCATCTCCGAAGTGGTTCAGGAAGCGAATAAGTTCTATATGGAACGTTTGGCCGGTCGAGACCAATGTGCGGTCACTACTCGGCAGACACTCCGTAACATCCGCGACAAGGTGGATGGGCTTAGCTTCCTGAACAGCGCTTTTAACCCTCTGGTCAAGCTGCTCGACCAAACCCTCCGGGGATACGAGCAACATGCCGATGGCCGAAACATCGTTGCGCCTTTCTTTTATCAGGTCGTGGCCGCAGTGCTGATCATGAGCGAGAGGGACCGCATCGAGCAGTATGCCAATGGCTCGATTACTGTAGAGGGCATGGCTAATGACATTGGCGGTTCGGGAGCCCAGATGGGGGACCGTTCTAAAGATGAAAAGGCCGAACAGAAAAGCGATAAAGCCGGTGAGCTTATCCCTGCAACAGAGGGTGGCGAAACCAAGCAGCAACAGGTAGGTGGTACTGAATCTGTTCAATCAGAACAGACTAACAGCGGTGGTAACGCTGTTGACCTGGATGAAGACATCGACAACTTCTTCAAGAGTTTTGCAGAACGAGGCGAGGGTGAATCGGAAGATGAATCCAATGCCGGTGATGTGGTTCGAGAAGAGCGCGTTGATGTTGAGGATGAGCAGGTTTTGCCTGAGGAAACTCCGGTAGAGCAAGAGCCTGTCCAAGAGGAGCCGACAGAGGAGCCTCTCAACCAGGAGCTGCCTAAAACTGACGACGATGGCGACTATTTCTTCTAATAGTCACTTCAACTAAACCGACCCGGAGGGGATAGCCATTCCCTCCAGGGGTGGACTATCTCCTTCCCTACCAGGAGAAAAGATATGTCCAAAAAACGCACCATTTACAGCGCTCTACCAATCGTGGCCGCAGCCTATGGTGAAAAACTCGGTGTCAAAGTCGCCATCGGTAACGATGACGCATACACCGATGGTAAGACCATCGTGGTTCCGAATATCCCCGACGACTATCCTCACATGGATGCTGTCTGGGGGTATTTGGCCCATGAAGCAGCCCATGTCCGGTTTACGGACTTTGGTGTTGAGCGCCGCAGAGGTCTTCATGCTGAGTTGTCCAACGTTTTGGAGGACTGCCGCATAGAACGGGCCATGATGGAACTCTTCCCCGGTACGTCGCAGACCCTGAATGAGGTTGCTCGCTATATGGCTCAAGCTGGTCATTACGAGCACGTCACAGACAAAGAGGCCCCTGCCTCCATTCTGACAGGGTTTTGTTTGTACTGGTTGCAAACCAAGGCTGTAGGGCAATCCGTCCTTCAACCCTATCTCGATTCGGCTACCCCCGTATTCGAGCGCGTGTTCCCTCAGGGTGTTGTTGTTCGGCTGAACGCTTTACTGCGTAAGGCTGTGAACACTAAGTCAACCGCAGAGGTGACATCCTTGGCCGACCAAATCATCAAGATGATCGAGGAGGAAAAGGAGAAAGAAGAGCAAAAGCCCCTGAATGGTCAGGATGGTAACAACCAGCAGAATGCTGGTGGCAACCAACCTCAGAACAGTCAGGGCGGAAGTGGTAACGATCAAAACCAAGGGCCTGATGCCAATGGTGGTGATCAGCAAGGTAAAGACCAGAAGCAAGACGATGCTAACGGGAAATCTGATCCGAAAGGACAGGGCGACCAAGGCAAGTCGGATACTGATGGTGGCAGCAAGGCAGGACAAAGCCAGGCTGGTGGCAATTCTGACGCGGCGAAACAAGACGCGGCCAAAATGCTCCAGCAGGTTCTGAATGCCGGTGCCGGTGATTTGCGTGGTGACGCGCATGATGCACTTAAAGCCGAGCTCAACCGGGTGGCTCAAGATAAGGGGGACAGTAGCTATATGACTGTTCGCTCTGCTGTGAACACCCAGGACAACCCTGCTGTTGGCAAAAGCCTGGTGGGGGATGTGAAGAGCACCACTTCAAAGATAAGAACGCAGCTCTACGGATTGGTCCAGGCCAGCCAGCGAGTTGCTCACCGTAACCAACGATCAGGGAAGCGTGTGGATGCTCGGAAACTACATCGTGTAGTGACGGGTGATACCCGCGTATTCCTCAAGCCGGAAGCCAAGAAACGCCCTAATACGGCGGTTCACATCCTGGTTGATATGAGCTCCTCGATGGCCTACAAGGCCGCCAATGGAAAGGAGCGTCAAGACATTGCGCGGGAAGCGTCCTTGGCTATTTCGATGGCTCTGGAAGCAATACCCGGCGTAAACCCGGCAGTCACCTTTTTTGGTGGCAACCGGAACCAGCCAGTGTTCAGTGTCGTGAAGCATGGAGATACGGTTCAGAATCGGGCCGGTCGGTTTGGGTTCAAAGCAACTGGCGGTACGCCTATGGCGGAAGCTATGTGGTATGCAGCTTTTGAACTCACCAAGACCCGTGAAGAGCGAAAAATGTTGATCGTAGTGACTGACGGGCAGCCTCAAAGCGCCCCGGCATGTCGCTCAGTGATTGACCTCTGTGAACGAAGCGATGTTGAGGTGATCGGCATAGGGGTAGAGACTACCGCAGTGTCAGGACTGTTCCAAAAGAACATTGTCATTGATGATGCGGCAGCTCTGCAACGCACACTGTTTAAGTTGATGGAGCGGTCATTGACTGCTTTTGCAGCTTAACAGGAAGTGAAACGACAAACGGCTATCCCTTCGGGGGTGGCCGTTTTTATTTGGAGAGTCTATGAACCAATTCCATTCATCTTTGGATTTGTATCATCGGAACAAAGGTAGAAGGGCTACAGTGCCGGAGACGCCTTTTTTACTGCTTGCTAAGCGCATTCCTCCGATGTACTGGAGACTGTTCCAGGGTGTTACTTTGGATAGTCGTATGGGATACACAGGCAGGCGGCAGTTCCACAGTCTTGGGCAAGCAATCGACTGGGCAAAGTCATCAGTTGGCGATTCCTGGTCAAATAAGCGCTTTCACAAGCCGGTAGGCCTCGATGTATTGCTGGCCTGTACTGCGAGTAAGGTGCCTGAACATCTGGTCGAAGAACTGAAAAGACGGGGCAGTTGATGCGTCTTTGAGCTTTGCACCCGAAAAGGGCAGTTTGAGCGTTCCTGTTCACACAGCTCTCGTGGAACAATCAAAGTGAGGAGGGAATACCCTCCCACTTTCTCAGAGGCCTTCATTGAGGGTTGCTGAGAAAGTGAATTTTGTCCTCTCTGAGGGCGAAACGTGCGATAGCTGGTCGCCAAAAACAAACAGCATTCAACCTCAGCCTAAGGGCGCACTGCGCCTGACAGGCTCTGTGTGCCCAAGTTACTTTAAGGAGCACACATGTCTCATCTGAACAATCTCAAATCCGTAATGATCTCTCTCGCCGCCGAACATAAGCTGCCTGAAATCTACCAGGATGACATCACTACCGATGTGGAGTCTCTGGATCGATTCGATGGTTTACGTCTGGTCTGGCTGTTGCGGTCTTGCGGCAGCGTATTGGTGCCAGCGGAAGTTGGCGTTAATCCGATCTATATCACCCATTGGTTGTGGTCTAACCACGGTCAACAGGTGGTTCCATTCTCTGTGGATACCCGCACGGGGTTGATTGAAAAAATCGACTTCGAGCAAGCTGAAAAGCTGATCATGCAGATGCCTTGCAACCTCTCTTCATTGCAGAACAAGGAATACTTGGTTGACCAGGTAAACCGAGTGTTGCAACGAGGTTGTGAAATGCGTATCTGGGGTATCTTCGAGTCTCCAAGCTCGGTGGAATCCGTTGGTGGTTGGAAAGAGTGGCAGAGCTATTTCAGCTCTACTGGGAATCGACTGATGGCCGATTTCGTTGGTAAAGCCATTCGATTCACCAACCCTCGATAAATCGCCGTTCAACCATTAACCCTAATTAACCCTATGGGGCTCCGATAGCCCTGAGGGGACGGGGCTCCGCAATCGCAATAAGGAGTCCCTATGAAAAACCTATCAGCTTTGGAAGCAGTTCTTGACTACGACAAACCTTCTCGACGTTTTCTTGATGAGCTCAACGAAAACCAGATGAAGGATTTGTCCGGGGAAATCTTCGCCAAGCTCTACTGGAGCAAGCGTAATCCCCAGTGGTACGAGAAAGACACCAATCGGCTGTTTGCACGACTTCGTTGGGTTCAGCGCATCATCAAGAAGCGCTTGAAAACCGGCAAGGTTAAACCTGAACTGACAGAAAATGGTTCAGTGATGGAGCGCTTCAACTTCCCTTATGGTGACACTCTCGATTTCTTCCATCGGTACTTGCGACATCCCAAATGGGAGGTTGTGTATCAAGAATCGGGGTGCAGTGCCTTTTGGAAAAATGAAGCAACGCTTGAGCTATGCACCTACTGCGAAGGTGATGTGGTCATGATGAAGGCTCCTGATGAAGCAACCTTCTTTCGTGATTGCAATCGCCTTAGCTGGTGGTATGCAGATAACGCTTGATCTTAATCCCTAACCAGGGGCGAACCGGCCCCTGATGGGAGCATGGTGCGCCCCATCTATGATGGAGGACGCCATGTTCAAATCATCAGTATGCTCCTACGAAAACAGGGGGCCTTACGGAAACAACAAGTACCGAGGCAACTGCTCGGGCTTTATCGTTAAAGACTTCATTGAGTCTTACATGAGAAAGCCGAACGGGCTGGTGGCAGACCCAAGTGTTGGGGGTGGCTCTAGCATCGACGTTGCCAATGAACTTGGTGTCCGTTTCAAAGGGACAGACTTGCATCAGGGGTTCAACCTGTTGCGGGATGACTTCCTTTCGTTCCTCGGAGAGCCTGCACACCTGATCTGGTGGCACCCTCCTTACTGGGACATGATCCAGTATTCAGGTAAGCAGTGGGGCGAGCCCAACAAATGGGATATGAGCCGCATGAATTTGCCTGAGTTCGTTGAAGCCCTTGAGCTGGCCGTTATGAATATTCATGACGCCTGTGAGCGAGGAGGGCATTACGGAATCCTCATGGGAAACCTGAGGCGCGATGGGGATTATTTCAACCTGTCCAGCCTTGTGGAACGTATCGCACCTGGGAAGCTGGTGGATGAGATCATCAAAACACAGCACAACTGTGTGAGTGACCGAACTCAGTATTCCGGGAAGCTGGTGCGTATCGCCCATGAAAAGCTGTTGGTGTTTCGTCGTAACGACGTTGCCTCATCGCTCTGTCTTCTTGCTGCCGTACACCGTCGAGCAACCAATATGGTTTCGACTACGTGGAAAGCTGCAATACGCCGAACCCTACAGGGGAAAACGTTGAAGCTGGAGCAGATTTACAAAGAGATTGAACCCTACGCAAAGCATCGAGAGAACAACCACTGGCAAGCAAAGGTCAGGCAAGTTCTTCAAGATGCCAGGTTCTTTATTCGCATCGAGGTAGGTGTCTATGCACTTGCTGAGTAGCCCAACCGGGGCGTGACATCCCGGAGGGGATTGGTCGCGCTCATCAACAACAAAGGAGCGTGACCATGAACGTACAACTTCAAGCCAGCAACAATGTGCTGTTGGCGCAAATCGAAAGCAAAGGCCTCACTGTTGAAACGCATTGTCGCAGTGGCTTTTGTGGCATGTGCCGGGTTCGTCTACTCGAAGGTCAAGTGGCCTATGACGAGACGCCCATCGCATTTGTCAAAGAAGGGGAAGTGTTGGTTTGCTGCGCTAAAGCAAAAACCGATGTGACCTTGGAAATTTAACCCATCCGGAGGAGCCTTTCCTGCGGGTGGGGCTCCTCTATCCATTACGAGGAGAAACACTATGTCTATCAATACCAAAGTTGAACAAATCGCATACGGTCATGCTACCGCTCTAGTGCTCAGTGAACTGGGCCAACAAGAGAATTGGTGCAAGGCTTATGAGTATTTGTCTGAGTGTGTCGAACGGGGAGACGAGCCTGAGGATCTGGTCGTTTGGCAACCGTTTGAGCACTGGGAATGGAAAGACATTCTGGAGCAAATCGAGAGCGAAGCCGAGTCTCTGCTTTCGACTATTAAGTCCGTTTTAGGCTTGGCCCACAAAGGCATCATTCAGTCAGCAATTGACTGCTCTCTGGATTCGGACATGACCCAGCTTGACCTGATTGGAATGGTCGAGCTCGGAAGTGAAATCGAAGATGGGGAGTGTGCTGGAGGTGGCTATGCAGCTTAACCGATACACGGCCAGGGAGTCTGACAAAAGTCGGATACTTCGGACCATCGGCTGGTGCAAGCGCAATCACCTTACACTTGCCGGTCTTCCATACGAGGACAATCTTGCAGGAAGTGACGGGATCAGCATAGAGATCATCACTCCTCCTGGTATGTCGCGGGAAATGTTGGAGCAAGCCGTCAGAGAGGGGTATTCAGAGCGAGATGTCGTAAGGCATCGCATTCTGGAGTGCCCTGTCGGTTGGTTCATGGAAGCTGATGGCAAGGCATTTGATCATGAAGTGTTCCACGATTACGTGGTGGCTCATGGTTATGGCGAACCTTCCAGCGAAGCCTATGAGCTGGCGGAGCGGTGGTTCTGGCAGGGCAACGATTATGCGTTGATAGCTGCGGAAATAGTTGCTCGTGATCTTTGTGTTCGTGATGACGAAGATGAGGACTGATCCTATGGATGCTGTAGCGCATATAGCAGCAGATAACCTTGTACCGGCATGTGGAGGTGCAGAGAAGCCGTTTACCGTTAGTGGTAGACAGTGGCTTTACTGCTATCACCCAGCCAGTGGGAGGCACTGCTACTTAGACCTCGATAATGACCGTCCAGTCTGGCATCGAGGATTTCATCCTGCTTTTCATCCTGAGCTTGAGTTCGCTGATGAAGCTGAGTTGCTTCGACCAGTTGAGCGAAAGCCTGACCATGAAGAGCTGGAGGATTTTTACTTTTAACCCACGGGGCCGCTCTTCCTGATGGGAGACGGTCCTCCATTCTCAAAGGAGAAGACCATGAAAGATCACAGTCAAACGATTGTGTTCCCTGGGAACAATGTTGAATCACTTGCTGAGGCTAACGCCATGTTGAGCGCTGTGTCGGAAGATGCACGTAAAGCCAGCAATACGGAAGACAAACGTGACCTTGAATCGCTTCAAGGCTGGCTGGAAGAGAACATCAATTCTCAACTGGCAGGCGTGAAGTAACTATGACTGTAACCCCACTGGGGGCTTCATGCCCCTGTGGGGGCATGGTGCCCGTAAAAGGAGTCACCATGAATGCAGTGAAGATGATCCAGAAGGAAAACCAGCTTGAGCTGCCGCTTTTCTTCCTGGATGAAGAGCCGAAGACCGCAGAAGTCATTCCATTTGAGCCAAAGCCTGAATGGACTGATGATGAGGTAAGGCAGTTACGTGATGGGCTTTTATGGCATAGCCTTAGAGTCCTTGCTGATGGTCGAGCTGGAAGTGAAATCAAGCAGGAAACGATGGCTTGGGTGATGTCCGATGAGGTACATCCATTCTCATTTGTGGTCTGCTGCGATGAAGCAGGTTACGATCCATCTGGAGTAAGGGAAGGCGTGAAGTCTATCCTAAACCGCTTAGCGCGGGTTAAAGCGGGGGGTTAACCCCCTGCTTTCCCAGTGGCATCGACTTTCACATGTGAAAGTTTGTGCCCCTCGGAAAGCAAGATTTTGCTCTCTGTCGAGAGTGAATAGTGAGGTAGCTGGCCTCCCCAAACAAACAGCATTCTACATAACCCTTGGGGGATCACTGCCCCTCGGGCTGGTGGTTCCCTGACAAACATGGAGCCACAACTATGACTACTCTTGCCAGCTTTGCGAATCCGATTTCTGTTATTCAACGCTCACCAACCAGTGGGGTGTTTGGCACAAATCAGTTCGTAGGAGACAAAGAGGGATTTGTACAAAAGGTGCTCGGAAAGTGGTACTGCAATCCAGGGAATACCATTCCCGTTGAGAGCATGTCCCACCTTGAGCAGGCGGAGAAACTGTATGACTTCTATGTCAAGTATCTCCAAGTGAAAGAAAAGATCTCTGTGAACCTTGGCCGGGTGCTGCATAAGCTGTACAGCACTGGTTCTATCAAGGAAGCAGAGATCGTGCTTGAAGCAATAAAGGCTCAGGCTGGCGTAACAGCTTGAGCAATCTACTAACCCTAAACCGGGTGCATCCGCCCGGTTCGGGACGTGGTGCGCCCCCAAACTATTTGGAGTGCATCATGGAAAAACATAACCTCAAATCCGGATTCAGCATCTATTTCGCTGACGTCCATTTCGAGAAACAAGTCTACGCATTCGGCTCAGGACTTGGCTTCACCTCTGTGATTTACGCCTACTCGCTGGGCCGAGATCCGGAAGAAGCTGAGAAGCTGGCGCTTGAAAAGTACGACTCTGACGAAACGAAGGTGAAGAAGGTGCATGTCAATCTGGCTCGCAGCCAGGACATCAACCGCTACACCTTCCCTGAACAAATGGCTGGCTTTGCTAATGCCATTCAGTCTCACGGCATCGCTGTGAACTGAGAACCACTTTAAACCCATCGGGGCCATTACTTCCCGATTGGGACGGTAGTGGCCTCTCAACCGAAAGGAGAGAGCTCATGGCTACTATCGTAAACACCAAGTTAGGAGAACATCGAGGCAAGAAGCGCGTCTGGCTGGAAGGCCAAAAGCTACTGCGTGAAGGTTACTATCCTGGCATGAAGTATGATCTGGAGCTGAAAGATTCCCAGGTTGTGCTTCGCGTCAAAGAGGAGGGTAAGTTCACCATCAGTAAGCGCGAGCGCAATGGCCGGGTGTCTCCAATCATCGATCTGACCGTGCAGGAGCTTGCTACCGTTTTTGACGGTGTAGAGATGCTCCGCGTGTTCATCCGTAACGGCGCAATTGTGATCTCTGCTCACCATCAACAAGAGCGAGTGATCGAGCGCGTCAACCGGCTTATCAGTAAGCTGGAGAATGGAGAATCGCTTTCGGTATGCAGCCTCTTTCATGGGGGTGGTGTGCTTGATAAAGCGATTCACGCCGGTTTTCACAAGGCGGGAATTGCCAGTGCCATATCTGTGGCCGTGGAGATGGAAGGGAAATATCTCGATTCGTCTTTGGCAAATAACCCGGAGCTTTGGAACGAAGATTCTATTGTTATCGAATCGCCAATCCAGGCTGTGAATCTCAGCAAACGCCCACCACAGGTGGATGTTTTGATGGGGGGCATACCGTGTACCGGCGCGTCAAAGTCAGGTCGCAGTAAGAACAAGTTGGAGTTTGCCGAATCGCATGAGGCGGCAGGTGCCATGTTCTTCAACTTCCTGCAATTCGTAGAAGCGCTAAACCCAGCCGTTGTGCTGATTGAGAACGTGCCTGAGTACCAGAACACCGCTTCGATGGAAGTGATTCGTTCGGTGCTCTCTTCGTTGGGTTACTCCCTACAAGAGCGCATTCTCGACGGCAATGAGTTTGGGGTTATTGAGCGCCGCAAGCGTCTTTGTGTTGTTGCGCTTTCCCACGGGATCGACGGGTTTGAACTTGAGAAGGTTCAGCCTGTTCGCACCAAGGAAAGTCGCATACAGGACATCCTGGAGCCAGTTCCGCTCGATTCTGAACGTTGGAAGTCATTTGACTATCTGGCTGAGAAGGAGTTGAGAGACAAAGCTGCTGGCAAGGGGTTCTCTCGCCAGCTTCTGACTGGCGACGATGAGTTTTGCGGCACCATAGGTAAGGACTATGCAAAATGCAGAAGTACCGAACCTTTCATTGTTCATCCAGAACAGCCGGAGTTGTCTCGCATCTTTACACCGACAGAACATTGTCGAGTGAAAGGGATACCAGAGGAACTCATCCAAGGTCTGTCGGACACTATTGCCCACCAGATTCTCGGGCAATCGGTAGTCTTTCCCGCGTTCGAGGCTTTAGCCCTCGCATTAGGGAACAGCCTGTGGAGCTGGGTTGGAATGATGCCAATCATGGTCGAAGTCGTGGATGAATCACAGCCGGTGATCGGTGGTGAAGACTTCCATTGGGCAACGGCATTGGTTGACGCAAAGGGCACTCTCAAGCTGTCACCGGCAGCGAAAAAACAGGGGATGCCCTTCAACATTATGGATGGTCAATTGGCTGTCTATTCACCTAACGGAACTAAAAAGAGCTGCGGCCATGAGCCTTGCGAATATCTCCCGGTAATGATGTCCGGAGACGCAATCATGGTCACTTCATCTTTGGTTCATTAGTAACTCACCGGGGCAATGCCGAAAGGCCTTTGCTCCGGCCTATCCGAAAGGAGAGTAATCATGAAAATCGAAACTGTTGTGCCTTTACCTCCCGAGGATTCAGGCCTTCAACACTGCATTGCCAGGTTCCATAACCGCAACATGGATTCCAAGCGAAAAGACAAGACCCGTTTTTTCAGGAGGGAGCCGGTTATGATCGTAAACCCAGAGACCAAAGCAAAGGTTCTCCGGTATGCGATGGGCAACCCTGGGAATTTATCCATCACAAAGCTGGCGGTCGCGCTGGATTACGATGCGGTAGATGCTCTGGGTGTTCGTTTTAAAGACACTGTAAATCTTGAGGTTCGCAGAGCCAGGCGCTGGGAAGTCTGGCAGTGGTTCTGGAACCATCCGGATCAAAGTGTCCAACTGTCAATCAAATTGGGCGTGGTTGGCGCTGTGTTGGGAGTCATGGGCTTCCTGACTGGCGTAGCTCCGTACCTCTTGGGATAAACCAATAAAGCCGTTAACGGGCAATGTAAGTCCTGAGACGGCTTGCATTGCTCTCTCGAAAGTGGAGAGTCAAATGAACACATTAGAACAACTTGTAAATCAGAGAGTGCTTGAGGAAGGTCTGAAAAAGGCGAAGCCATTGGCCGCGCAAATGGGGCTTGAATCTGTACCTGATGAGATGCTTGAAATGATCTGCCCAAACTTGAACTACTCTGGGCAGTTTACGCCAGCTCTGTACGCGAGATTTCAAAGCGTAAAGCGATTACTGAAAGAGTTGTCGGAACAAACCTCACCTAAGCACGGGCATATTGTGAAGTTTACCAACCAATATGGGAGCTACGATGAGTCAGCTTTGCTGTTCAAAGAAGGCGACGTCAGAAACCAGAACTTGGTTGCTTGTGTGGGCGGGAAGACGCTAAATCTCGGAGAGCTAGAGCTTCGAGATTATGGGCTCAATATGCACATCGGTTGCGGTGGACCATTTGAGCCGATCTCAGAAGCGCAGATTCAGTCCTTGTCTGAGTTTGACTTCTATGAGACGACCTACAGATTCTGGGGCCAGAATCCATGTGGAAACGGGATGATAGACATCACCGTCCCTATGAAACGTTGGTTCTTGACTGTGTAGCTTCAACCTGAGTGCGCCGAGAAATCGGCGTACCGGCCCCTTAAAAAGGGTAATCAGCGCAGGGGGAAACCCCGCGCTTTCCCAAGCATCTCGGTTTCCCAGGGTGCTTCGGAAAGTGCCTTAGGCGCTCAAGTGCGGTAGCTGGCTGCCAAAAACAAACAGCAAATTATCAACCCTGACGGGAGCACCTCCTGTTAGGGGGGCTCCGTCATAAACTGAACGGAGATATAGCATGTCTAAAAACGTCAACGATGTTTTTTCAAACCGAACTTCTTTGGAATGTACTGTAAATGCAGCGCTGGATCGTCGTATCGGTCTGCGTGTCGGGTTCCCTCATTACAGAGAAGGAGCAAACGGTGTGGTTTGTGAGATCGAAGCAGAGTACCCATTGCTCAACACTCATTCGAGTGTTGCATGGCCCCTGCTCGATGAACTCAACAGTTACACCATCCAAAAAAACCAATCGCTCATTGATCACATTGATAATGCGGTCGCTGAACTGTTGAAACACAAGGCTCGTCTACAGCTTGATATTCAAAAGCTGCAAGACGGTGACATTGATCTGGTGAAACAGGCCAAGCAGCAATACGAAGACAACCAGATGTCGAGTAGCAGCTAGTTCAGGTCTGATAGCCAGGATTCAATTTTAACCCTACCGGGGTGCTTTCCCGGAAGGGATGGGCACCCTGCTAATCCAGGAGGCCCTATGCAACAAACATTAAACTTTGATCTATCAGAACAACCCATCCCAGTGCTTTTGCGTGGGGATAAGTGGGATTCTGTTTGGTCAGAACTGACTGATAACGAGGATTTGAACTTCGTTGATGCCAGTAGAGGAACCAGTCTGTCATCGTTGATCACGTCATCGGTTGAGTCCATTCACACGGCCTTAATTGATGGGTGGACCATGATGATCGGCTATTCCAGTGGTAAAGATTCTGAAACGGTCTTGCACCTGTTCCTGATGGCCCTGATCCGGGCTGTAAGGAGTGGGGCGACCATCAGCCAGCACCACTTCATCTTGCACACTGACACACTGATCGAAAGCCCAGAGGTAAGGTGGCTGGCGGATCAGAAACTGGCCGAGCTGGAGCGTTTCATTGCGAAGGAAAACCTTCCTCTGACCATCGTTCTAGCAAAGCCTGGGATCTCGCAGAGTTGGACGGGCCGAATCCTTACTGGGAGGGGGTTGCCTACGTTTTCCAACTCCACGGCCCGCCAGTGTAGCCAGGATTTAAAAATCACCTCTGCCAAAAGAGCGAAGGCAGCTTATATGCGAGAGCTTCCCAAAGAGGTTCGACAGAAAGTCTGCCTTTTGCTGGGCAGTCGTGATGCTGAAAGCACTATTCGTGCGGCCAACATTGCAAAACAGCGAGGAAGCTCAGATCGCGTCATTAAGACGAAAGATGGGGGTGAGCTGTATGTGGTGAAAAACTGGTTGGCGAGTGATGTCTGGGAGTTCTTACTATCCGCTGGCATGGGCTCAGCATATCCTCTGCCAAGTTACTTGGAGAGCAATGTCACTACGGCAGAGCTTTACAAGGCGGCAACAGGGGAGTGCGTGTGGTCGGCAACAGAGAAGAAGGCCAGTGACGCCTGTGGCGCTCGCTTCGGTTGCTGGGCTTGCCAGGCTGTTGGGTTGGATAAGTCAATGGAGACGTTGCTTGCCACGGACCCTGAAAGGCATGGCTATATGTCGGGGCTGAACCGCATCCAGCGCTACTTGGCAAAACGCCGGTACGCATGGGAAGACCGCCATCCCGTAGGTCGAACGATTTACGAGGGCGGATACATCAAAATACAGCCGGACGTTTACAGTCCTGTTTTCCTAGAACGATTGCTTCATGTCTGTTGCAGCATGGACTACATGGAGCAAAAGAGAGCTGATGAGCTGGCATACAAGCTGGCTACTGGTCAAGCAGAGGATAACGACTGGAACCGTCGAATGGCAGAGCCACAATACCGGATCATATCGGAAGAGGCTTTAGTCCATATCGACTTCATGTGGGCCTTCCATCATTTCAATGATAAGCCTTTCCATGCCCTGGAGATTTACCACAGGGTTTGGTCGATGGGTGATCTGGACTTGCTGGAAGACGAGCCGCAGTGTGAAACCGTTCCTCAGTCACCAATTCCGAAGCCATTGTGGTTGAAGGTTGGTCGCTGGGGCGATGGTTCGCTTTCTGATGGCTTGGCCGATCCGTTAGCGGAAATGGCTTACTTTGACGGCGGGGATGACCCGTTGGCAGCGCAAGTGATCAATACCGCAGACGGAAAGAGAAGGGTGGTTTGCTTCGCAGAAGATGATGAAGTGAAAGTCGATCCCGACTCCGCTGCGTTCATCATCTGGAACGAATACCCGCGACTAAGGGAGTCTGTACTGAAGGGACATTATACGCCCGGTAGTGCAGCGCAGTTCTACCTTCGGTTCGGAGCAATCCAGCTTGCGAAAGGAAAAGGCGCTTTGTATCACCGTATGATGCAAAGAGGTCAAACCTACCACCAGATGGGCCTTACAGGGCTACAGACGATGGAAGGAATCCAACAGCGCAAGGATGTCAAAGTGCTTAGCGATGCTAAGTACAAAGATCTGGTGAAGCGAAAAATCAAGGGAAGACTGGCAACGGTACGCTGGTGGGTCAACTTGCACTTAACGTTCAAGTACCATCTGCACCACCGTACTCCGACGGGGTTGTTCATCGAGAAGCAACTTGACCAGGAAGCAATGGAAGAACAGAAACGGCATCAGGAGCGATGGTTTAACTACGTGACTGACGCGATGCTTTGTTACTCCAGCGCATTCTGTATGAGCGTCATGGAAGGGCGAGAGGGGAGCGGAAACGCCAACATTCGTCGTTACATGGCCGCGACCAGAAGGAAGGCTTATACGGCCCTCTGCGAGCTCTTGGACAATACTGACGCCCAGTGGGTGAATGATGTGGTCCAGAGTGCCGTAGGGCAGTATGAGGCGATACAGGCAGCCCTAACCGAAGGTTCCGCGCTTGCTATCTATCTCGACTGGATCAACCTACTGTCAAAACGCCATCCAGCCTCTTTGGAGCGACATGTCAGAACGATGATCAAGGCGGTTCAACGCTTACATCGCCGCGACGACACAGAGTTGCAAAGAGGACAGCAAGGCTTGTCCTTGGCCGCATAAAAAGCCCTCCTTCGGGAGGGCTTTTTCTTTTGCACCCCAAAAGGGCAATTACAGCGTTTTACCCTTTTAGGTGGCTGTCATACTCTTTGTTCATTGTCAGCGCTTGCTGGCTATAACGGTAGCTGGCCCAAAACAGCAATAACCTAACCCCTCGGGAGGAAACCCCTCCTGGGTTCTCTCCCACAAACAAAGGAGAGAAGCATGAGCCTAGACAAGTTAAGTCGGCTGGTGGACCAACAACGAAAGACCCAGGATGAAATCGACAATGAAATCATTCTGGCCGTCAAAGAGGTGTTGGCTACAAACTCAGTCGGTTTAGCCCGTGAGCTTGTTGGGGGTGTCCCGCAAGATCATCCATTCCATCCGTTTTTACTCGCTATAGCTAAGCAGCTTGACCCGAGATAACTAAGTAACCCAACCGGGTACACCAAGGCCCGGTCGGCTTTGGTGTACCTCCAACCAATTTTGGAGGCACTATGTCTAATTCAAATTTCGGCTTTCTAGCTCTGGCCTTGCGCCAACGCCTGATCAAACGCTGGTCACTGATGCACTCTGTTCAACCGGAGTCTGTGTTGGAACACAGCGCTGTTGTTACCCTGCTTTCCTACCTGGCTGGCAATATTGCCATTCAGCAAGGGAAGTCGGTGGATCTGGCAGTCATGCTTGCTCATGCTTCGTTGCATGATGCAGCCGAGGTTCTCTGTTCGGATGTTGTAACACCGGTCAAGAAAGCAAACGCTGTTTTGCAGCGTGAGTTTGAACGACTGGAAAAGGCCGCAGAGGACAAACTCATCCAGACTCTTCCCGAAGAACTCCAGGATGCAGTCGCCATAGCCTTCGCTCCCGGTGGCTATGAACAATCACTGGTTAAGGCCTGTGATACCTACTCCGCTTACATCAAGTGCAAACTTGAGGTGGCCGCAGGTAATGGCCTTGAGTTCCAGGATGCTCTCAGCAAAATGGAACGTGTTGTTGCTCAGGTGAAATCGGACTTCCCGGAAATCGACGCTCTGGACAAATGGTTTGGTAACGGACTCGGCCATTCAGTAGATAAACTGCTGGCAGGGGGTAACGATGACTAATCCAATCCCTGGCGACATCAAGATTAAGGACTTTGGCCGCGACCGGAAATTCCGTTCGGTTGATGAGCTTCAAAGCACTTTGTCAGAACAGTACAAAGGTCAGCATGTCAGCATCGTTTACCCTGCAAAGCCCAGCGGTTTACTCCGCACGGTTTTTGTCAGTGTCGATGATGCTGGTGGCGTGAATCGAACCTATGGGGACCAGTCTCCTGTCGATTTTTCTGCCATCAAAGATGACCTGTATGTACCAAGTGACCTGTAGGAGAGCACTAGCTATGGTGGTGATCATCGTAAACACAGGACACTATGAGTTTATCGGCCTTGGTGAGACCCACGGACAAGCCACAGAAGGGCTTTTGAAACGCTGGGACGAACACTGCGAACGTAATCCGGATGCTGAGTCTGGTTACATGCAGGAGCTGATAGAAGAAGGAAGCGCACAAGTTGTCGAGATGGAGCCCGGCTCCGCCGTAATTTACGGACTTGACGGCTAAGCCTTCTCAACTAACCCACTCGGGCGCATCATCCCGAGAGGGTGTGGTGCGTCCTAACCAAAAGGAATGCACTATGTCTAACTTTGAACAAGCTCTGGAGCGTACTGACGGTAAAACACTGATTCTCAGCAATGGGAGTAAGTGGGCAGGCCAAGACCCGGACAGCATTCAGACTTTACTGGATGTCCTGGGTGACAACGTTCTTGACCCGATGTTTGAGCAGTATCACTGTTATCGCCCATACCCGTTTGAACCAATGGTGAGGACGGGGCGAAATGGCGAAATGTTCCAGCCTTGGCTTGGGGCAGCCTGCTTCTTTGGGAACTTCCTGACCGTCTCTCATGTTTTCAACATCATCACGAAAGATGACGGTGTTGTTGAGGCCTTAACAGAGGCGATCCGGAAGAATATGGCGACTGAACAGTACCAGCAGAATGCCTATGAGCGTTATGCCGGTTGGTTCTACGCTGAAACCAGCGAAGGGTTAAGGCTAGTCTCTCCAAGTGAGGCTGCCGACATCCGAGCTGGCGCAGTTTCAAAGCTGCGTTACCCAAGAAACTTCGAGGTTATGAAAACTGCGGTTCTCAAAGGTCCTCGATTTGATACTGAATTAAGCCGCAAGGCTTCTTAACCCAAACATTAACCCCACGGGGGACATCGGTCCCTAAGGGGATGGTGTCTCCCTCTGAAATTAAGGAGATACCAATGATTAAACAGCATTTTCAAAACGAACTGGTTAAGTGTGGATACCCGGATGATCTGACGATTGAGTACAGTCTCGGATACTGCCAGGGGGATGGCGTAGCCTTCTACGGGGATTTGAGCGTTGATGACGTCAAAGCTCTCATGAATCGCCTATTCAGCACTGAGCCCGGCCAAGTGGATGCTGTCAGCCGCGTGAAGAACCTGATGGCACAGAAAGACATTGAGAATATGCTTTCTGTCCTCCGCGAATATGGTTCCTGTGACCTGTCCATTACTCGGAATAGTCACGGGCATCACTACAGCCATTGGAACTGCATGAACATCGACGACAACGTGGACTTCACAGGGATCTTCCCTGATGATGATTCCATGATTGGCACCGGCATTGAAGGGATTAACCAGGATATGGTCGAGCGCTGGCAAGACCTCTGGGAACGCTTTGTGCTGGAGCTGGCGGATGATGTAAAAAGTCTTTCCAAGAAGCTCGAAGCGGACGGGTACTCGCTGATCGAGGCCTCTCCATGCGAAGATGAAGTGGTTTGGGAACGGGCCACTGAAAACTACCTGGTGCGTGTTACTGAACTCCCTGAGCGGGATTTCGATATGGGCCACTGGGATGACGAAGTAAGAGACCAAACAATTTGTTCTATCCTGGAAGGGAAAGAGCGAGTGCTTGGCCTACGTGTTGAGGTACTCTCTCGTGAAAACGAGATTGTCCTGGGTGAAGAGAGTCTGCACGGCTTGACCGTTGCCAGTGATGACAAGAGCTACGCTGGCTACAGACGAGAACTTCTCCGGGGCGCTATCCAGCAAACCAGGGACTTTTTCTCTCGCCACCTCAAAGCGGCATAACAAGGCAGGGGGAAACCCCTGCTTTACTTCCCAAGTCTTCTTACTCATGGTTAAGCCATCAGTAAGCAGATTTTGTCCTCCCTGAGGGCGAAAGCGTGCGATAGCTGGTCGCCAAAAACAAACAGCAAATTAACGTTAATTTATTAATCCCTGCGGGAGTCTATCTCCTGCTGGAGATACCTCCCGTTATTTCTGGAGGTATCCATGAACAAATTCCAAGACTTTAAGTTGGTTTATCGTCAAGGTGGTCGTCGCTTAGAGCGTGTCTTTAAGGACACTCTTTACGCGAATGTGAAGCGTGTCGCTGACTCGTTTCCTCCGACCGTTCTTTGGCGCATTCAGCCAGCGTAAAACTCGGAACCTTAAAGCTCGGCTTTGGCCGTGACCTTTCAATAACCCATGCGGGTACACTTCCCCGCACGGGGTAGGTGTACCCATTAACTTTGGAGTACACCTTATGAACCAAGTAGCTAAATTGGACCTCGCCCAAATCCGTCAACAAGCCATCAATGATGGTCTGCTGGTGGACCAATCTTCCATCGGTAAACAAGCTGGTTTCCTGACCAATGTGGCAGTGACCCCGGCAATTGTCGATGGAGTATTTGGTGCAGATGGTAAGCACTCGGTAGAAGACTTCCTTTTCATGTTTTTGCAGCTTTGTGTTGCTCAAACAAAGGTCGCTTTTACCGACAACAAGAATTGGGGAAAGATTCGTCTTTATTACCCCATGCCCACTGTAGATGGCTTTTTCAAACCCACTGAGGTTGTGATTAAGTCAGATCCTGTAACCGCAGATGTCACAATCATGATGGCCTCGGAAGATGGCACTCATTTGTGCTTGTGATATTCACAAAATTCGCCTCCGTTTCGGGGGCGACCTTTTTAAACCCCTCGCCGGGGAGTTCTCCCCGGCTGGGGAGCCTCCTTGGCACATTCTCCCGGTGTCGGGGTTTCCTTAAAACCCTGGCGACGGGGGTTTAAGGAAGCCTCGATGCTGGGGTTCACGCTAAGGAGAAAACCTATGTCTTACTACAAAGCTGACACCGTTCGTGAAGCTGCAAACGGAAACTGGCTATTCATCCTGGCGGCCCTAGCGCCCCATCTTGAACCAGCTCTCCGTAAACCTGGTCGTCATGTTTCTTGTCCTATCCACGGCGGGAAAGATGGCTTCCGACTGTTCAAGGATGCCCACCTGACTGGTGGCGGCGTATGCAATACATGCGGTGCCAATCATGATGGTTTTGAGCTGCTGATGTGGCTCAATAACTGGGACTTTAAACAGTGCCTGAGCGAGGTTGGTGATTATCTGGGCGTTGAGAAAGAGCAACCCCAGTATCAACAAGCCGCTGCACCGACACGAGCTCCTGTCCAGGCCAAAGCGCCTGTTCAGCAAGAGCCTATGAAGGTGAATAACAAGGTTCTCGATTCCAAGAATCGTAAAAAATCCATTGCCGGTACTCTGATTGCCCACGGTAAAGCTCCTTATGAGCATAACGAAGACAACGAGCTCAGCTACTTTGCCTTCATCCGTGACAAGAGCGGTTTGGAACGCACCATCTGGGGCGTGGATCTTGAAAGAGCCATTGGTGAAAGTGAAGCCAAGTATGGGGATGAGATCGTCATGACAAACCTCGGGCGCGAGCCTGTAACTGTCGTCGTTGAAGTTAAGGACGAGCAGGGGAATGTTGTGAGAGAACAACCTATGCAAACGCATCGCAACACCTGGCTGGTGGAACGTCGCGGCGCTACGGTAACGCAGTTCCGCGCTCGCTCGAACGGTGGTGTTGAGCCGGTGAGTCACCATGTTGAGTCGGCCCCTGTGGTCAACCGCACGGTAGAAGCTCCGGCACCGCAAGTACAACATGCGGCCACACAACCGGAAGAGCAAAGCAGCGAAAACAAGCCGAAAGTTGTTCCGATGTTTCGTGAACAACCTAAGCCTTGGCTGCTTGAGCTCCAAGAAGAAATGGAGAAGAGAATGGAGCGCGAACGCGCTTACAGTGCTCGTCTCCGTGAGAAAATCGAGAAGGTATGGAACGAGTGTTTGCCGTTCTCCAGTCATGTGACTGAGCCAATGCGTCTGTACTTCAAAAACCGCGAGCTTCTGTTCAAGGTTGATGAAGTAGAAAAAACAGACTGTCTGCGGTTCAATCCGGCTATGGCCTACTACGACGAAGATGGCAATGAAGTTGGGAAATTCCCGGCTATCGTCTGCGCTATCCGAGATGTGGAAGGCAACCTGGTAACGCTCCACCGCACCTATCTCACCCAAAACGGTAAAAAAGCCAAGGTCGGCAACGCCAAGAAGATGATGCCCATTCCTGACGGTTTGGATGTCAATGGCGCGGCCATCCGCCTCGGTGAACCGACTGAGGGTATCCTGGGTGTTGCAGAAGGGCTGGAAACAGCCCTGTCAGCTTATCGAGTCACTCAAATCCCGGTTTGGTCAACGGTCAATGCGACCCTGATGGAGTCCTTCGAGGTTCCAGAAGGTGTTCACACCGTACTGATCTGGGCTGACAAAGATAAGTCTGTGACTGGTGAGAAGTCAGCGAACGTGCTGAAAGCCAAGCTGGAGAAGCGCGGCATTCGTGTGTACGTCCTGCTGCCTAAACTCCCGATCCCGCCCAGAGCGAAAGGGATTGACTGGAACGATGTCCTGATGAGTCAGGGAAGCCTCGGTTTCCCGAATGCTCGCTACCTGCGCGATTTCATTGCGAGAAGGAGAGCTGAGTATGGCCGTCATTGATGTCTCGAAGGTTGATACAACGCCTGGTAACGACGCGGTGTGCCCCTTTTCTCCCCCTGAGGGGTGGGAGGGGGACTCTGCGGCCTACGTTGAGCTTATGCGGTCTCGGTATCGTCATCTGATGCACGGCCAGAGAATGATGGTGACAGCCTCCTTCGCAAGAAGGGAGCCTATCCAAGTTACTGGCCCGTTTGCTGATGAAGCGACGAAGATCATTAACTCAATGAAGATGAACAAGGCGAAGCCAACAGCTTTGTCTGCCTAAAACTTTAACCCTGAGGGGGTGTTCATGCCCTCTCGGGCATGATTCGCCTCCTCTTCAACTATGGAGGTAATCATGAAAAAGTTTTTGCGTATTAAGACGTGGTTTGTGCGTCTTTTCTCTCCTGACAAGAAGACTCTGGGAGCTATCGGTGAAGACCTGCGTAAGGTCGCCGTAACAGCCATCGGTGTCGGTATTGTAGGATTGGCTGTATCTGGGGACACTATAACCGTCAAAGAAGCCGGTTTGGTGTTGGTCATTGGGGTTATCCTGTGGATCTATGGTATAATCTTAACCAAGGTCAGCAATTCCTAAGGGGGTCAAATGGACGCTTTCACATTAGGCATGTTGGGGTTGCTCATTTTTTTCACTGTCGTCACTGGCGGCAGTCTGTATCTCTACCATGAGAAACAGAAGGAAAAAAAGCATCACAACGCCTAAAGAGTAACTGCGATAATGAACGTAAAGGCCAGCAATAGCTGGCCTTTTTTTATACTTGCAGTTTGAAGTGTTACATGTCACGATGAAGTTGGTGTGACATGTAACGGTAAAGGTGTTTTTTTGAAAGTATCCAATGAAGATGCTCAGGCTACGGCGATCTATCTCCTCAGAGCTGCTTCGCGCCCAGCTTTCTGGCGTGACGTCCCATTCGATAAGAAACTTGAAGCCGTGGACAGCCTGAACAGCATGGGGCGATCACCATCAGAACTCACTGAATGGATTAATAAATATCTGACAGCAGAGCAAATCAATAAACTCGGGACATCAATTAGGCAACGTCGCAGAAGGGGATATGGTGTTGGTAAAAGCATAACTATAAGCGATAAAGCCCACAGGATTTTGAAGCGGTTGGCAGAAGTCGATGGTTGCAATTTGTCAGAAGTGATAGAGAAACGCCTAGCCCGAGCTTATAAAAATACTTGGGACCACAAATAGAGTGGCACTAGGGGTTGCATTTTTAAAACCCGTGGTAGCATCTAAATGAACCCTAACGAATAGGGGTGCTGGCGGCGATGCCGACCATTATCCCGATAATGGAGAAATAGACCATGATGACACTGACTACTGTCTCGAAGAAAACTTCTAATAATTCAGCCCTTGTATTCTGGCGCGTTGGTACAAAACGGAAAGGCATCCTTGATGTTCGTATTGATTTTGACAACGAGGAGGCAGATCTTTTGGCTGAGCTCGTAGCCATTCGCTATCTGGCGCTGGACAAACAGGTTTTTTGCAGAGAGCCAGGTGCTGGTGCTGGTTACAAGCTGGTGGTATCCAAAGGTGCGATTAAAAAGCTGGCGCTGGGCAAATCCACCAAGGAGTTTGCATTCAAGTTTGCGGCTTGCCTCACTGGACGTTTAAAGGGCGCTACTATTGAAGTTTCGCAGAGCATGGAGTTTATGGATGAGCCGGGTGAGGGCAACGTTGAGCTCCTCGATGTGGACAAGCAAGCCTATACTCAAACCCATGACGAAATCTCTACACCGGCCATTGGTCCCGTCCTTGTTACTCAACATGCCATCGATCAGTATCAGGCCCGGATAACCTCTGGAGACCCTAAAAAACCGTGGGCCTCACTCGTTGGTCGCCTCCAGCATCCAGAGTTACAGGTTCAACCCTTTGACGAGAAAGTGGCTCGCCATAAAGCCAGAAAGTATGGCCGCGTAGATAACGTGGAAGTCTGGGGCCATAGAGATTCCAAGTTCAAGTACCTGATGGTGATCAACGACGACAACCAAAAACGTGTTCTTGTCACAGTGTTTGAGCGAAATGAGTAACCTGCTTCTCATTTGTTCTGAATACACAACCTCTCCAAATCACGTATTCATACCCTAAAAGGGCAAAAACGCAGTCGTTGATAACGACTCTCCCACCTGAAAATAGCTCCAGCATAAAAACTGGAGCTGTAAATGAGATCGAGACCTTCCCTTTTACTGATGCGAAACCTGCGGTCATTGGCCGTTGTGGTGCTCGCAACTTTGCCATGCGTTGCTTTTGCACAATGGCGGGTTGTAGCCGTGAGCACCGAAGTAGACAAAATGCGCTTCAACACCATCATAGACGCGCATTCCTTCATGAAGAATTATCGCTCTGGTGAGGAGCAAGGGAAGGGAACGCCAGTTGGGGATGCGCTTTATCCGGTTGCCAGTTATGGTGATGGCCGTTATGTCTCCAGGATCTGTTTTAAGTATCTAGGTGCTACTGGCGATTATGACCCCACTACCTGCACTGGCGACCCAGCTACGGTCTACTGGCGCTCAACCTATGTTCTGCCGGGTGAGATGGATAAAACACCGTTCCTGGACAGGGATCTCGGCTTACCAACAACGACCATGTGTGTAGGGAACCCTATCCATCTTGGCACCGGCAACAAGTTCCAGGCTGAACTGGATTATCAAAGCGGAGGCTCCGACCCTTTCACATTCACCAGATACTACAATAGCCACCTTCCTGATGAAGAGCTCGGCGGCTGGCGGCATACCTACTCGCGGAGCGTCGAGGTCAACGCCTCGAAGTACGGTGAGAACATGGTTGTCCTGCACCGGCCAGAAGGGCAACAACTCGCGTTCTACAACTCGTCCTCTGTCTGGGTGCCAACATGGAAAACCGATGATACCTTGACGAAGGATGCTACCGGCTGGCGTTACACTCAATCTGACGGGGTAGTCGAGGCCTATGATGAAACCGGACGACTGACCGGCATCGAGAAGCCCAACGGCAATCACATCACCCTGAGCTATCTGAACGGAGAGCTATCCTCGATCACTGACGGCTTTGGCCGCAACATCCAGTTCCAGCATCAAGATGGCCGCATGGTCAGTGTCACCGATCCTGCTGGTGGCAGTATTCAGTACCAGTACAACAGCGCTGGCAAGCTGGCGGAAGTGATCTACCAGGACAATACGAGCCGCAGCTATCTCTACGATGACCCGAATGCACCGGGTTTGCTCTCTGGGCTGGTGGACGAGAACGGCAACCGTTTCGCCACATGGGGATATGATGCTCAGGGGATGGCAGTTCTAAGTGAACACGCCGGGGGCGCAGAGAAGACTCAGGTAAGCTACAACGCTGACGGAAGCGTCTCTGTCACCAACGCCCTCGGCCACGTTCAGCGATATACCTACAGCCGTCACAACGGGATGCTCAAGCCTGATGTTGTTGAGGGTGCGCCGTGTACCGGCTTTGTGGGAGGCAAGGAAACCTACGTCTACGACAGCAAAGGCCTCGTCTCCAGCATTACAGATCGTGCTGGACAGAAGCGCACGTTCACCCATAACGACCGGGGATTGGAAACCACCCAGATAGACCAGGATGGGGGCAAGGTTACGACCGACTGGCTTCCTTCCAAGTCGCTCCCTGCAAAAATCACGGAACCAACCAGGATCACTGAGCTTACCTACGACACTCATCTCCGGGTGATAAGCCGCAAGGTCACAGATCGCAGCTCGGGCGCTTCCCGGACATGGACCTACACCTATGCCCCTGTTGGTACAGGAAAGCCGAGCCTGTTGGCCTCGGTTGATGGTCCGCGCACCGACGTCAGCGATGTTACGACATTTGACTACGATGACCAGGGCAACCTGATCCGGACAACAAACGCGCTGGGGCAGGTGATGCAGTTTGGTGACTACGACGCGAACGGTCGCGCCGGGACCATTCAGGGCGTCAACGGTGTAACCCAAACCCTCACCTATGACGCCAGAGGAAGACTTGTCAGCTCCACTGGACCAGAAGGAACCACGGCCTACAACTATGATGCTGTGGGCCTCCTGAGCTCGCTGACTAAGCCAAATGGTGCAACCGTCAGCTATGAGTACGACGCTGCACATCGGCTGGTGGCGGAAACAGATGCACAGGGCAACCGGCGCGAGCTTGAGCTCAATGACCTCGGGAACCCAGTAGAAGAGCGACTGCTCGATGCGCTGGGCCAGACCCGTTGGATAGAGCGCCGGATCTTCAACGAAATCGGCTGGCTCTCCAGTGTCTCCGACGCCTATAGCAATCAGTCATCGTTTTCCTACGATGTGGTGGCAAACCTGATACAGGAGACCAGTCCCTCTGGTAACACACACTCCTACAAGTACGACGGCTTCCATCACCGGACACAAACGACCGATCCACTCGGGAAGGTCACGCAGGTGCTCTACAAGGATACCGGCGATGTTTACCGTGTCTCCGACCCTCGTTCGCGCCTGACCTACTACAGCTACAACGGCTTTGGCGAAGTGACTCAGGTCCGGAGCCCGGACACCGGCACCACCGACATTACCTATGACGAAGCCGGTAACGTGGCAACGCGCAAGACGGCCAAGGGACAAACCACAAGCTACAGCTACGACGCGCTGAACCGGATCATCGAGGCATCCAGCGGTGTCGCTGGCGAATCGCCAATTCTGTACGGGTACGACGAAGCAACCTCACCATACGGCATGGGCCGCTTGACCTCAGTCGATGATGGCAACGGTGTCCGGAGATATGGCTATACACCCGAAGGATGGTTGGCTTACGAGACCTGGGAAACCCACGGGCAGAGCCTTACTACCCAGTACCAATACGATGGTGCAGGCCTCATCACGAAGATCACGTATCCCAGTGGTCGTGAGGTTTCCTACACCCGTGATTTAGCCGGTGACGTCATCGAGGTGGCAACGACACAAGCAGGCACCACAACAAGCCTGGCAAGCCAGATCGAGCGAGCGCCCTTTGGCCCCGTCACCAGTATGGTCAGATGGAACGGCATTTCAGAAAGTCGCTCTTTGGATCTCAATTACCGAGTCACCGGCATCGACGCTACTAGAGTGCATTCGCTGGTCTATCGGTACACGCCAGACTCGTTGATTTCAGCCATAGACGACAATCTGGGGTCGTCTCAGAAAACGGAAAATAAAGCACGCTAAGCCGGTGGCAGCGGTCGCAATGGCCTAAACTTCCCCGCACCGACCTTGGCGCTGCTGCGCCATAGGTAATCGCCGGTCAGGTTGATGTGCTCCCACCCCAGCGGCGACAGATATTGCAACAATGTGTCGTCCAGCGCCGTGCCGTTGCCACGCAAAGCACTGGTGGCACGCTCCAGATATACCGTGTTCCACAACACGATGGCCGCCGTCACCAGATTGAGGCCGCTGGCCCGGTAGCGCTGCTGCTCAAAACTGCGGTCGCGGATTTCACCCAATCGGTAGAAGAAGACCGCCCTGGCCAGCGCGTTGCGCGCCTCGCCCTTATTCAGCCCCGCATGGACGCGGCGGCGCAGCTCCACGCTTTGCAGCCAATCCAAAATGAACAGCGTGCGCTCGATGCGCCCCAGCTCGCGCAACGCCACGGCCAAGCCGTTCTGGCGCGGGTAGCTGCCGAGTTTGCGCAGCATCAGCGAAGCCGTTACCGTGCCTTGCTTGATGGAGGTGGCCAGCCGCAGAATTTCATCCCAATGGGCGCGTATTTGCTTGATGTTCAGCCTGTCGCTGCTAATCATCGGCTTGAGCGCGTCATAGGCGGCATCGCCCTTGGGGATGAATAGCTTGGTTTCGCCCAAGTCACGGATACGCGGCGCGAAGCGAAATCCCAGCAAATGCATCAAGCCAAACACGTGATCGGTGAAGCCTGCCGTGTCGGTGTAGTGTTCCTCGATGCGCAAGTCCGACTCGTGGTACAGCAGGCCATCAAGCACGTAAGTTGAATCACGAATGCCCACGTTGACCACCTTGGCACTGAAGGGCGCGTACTGGTCGGAGATATGGGTGTAGAAAGTCCGTCCTGGACTGCTTTCATACTTCGGGTTGATATGACCAGTGCTTTCTGCTTTGCTGCCGGTTCTGAAGTTCTGGCCGTCCGACGATGACGTGGTGCCGTCACCCCAGTTGCCGGCGAAGGGTTGCCGAAACTGCGCATTCACCAGCTCGGCCAGCGCCGTCGAATAGGTTTCATCGCGGATGTGCCAGGCTTGCAGCCAAGACAGCTTGGCGTAGGTGGTGCCAGGGCAGGACTCGGCCATTTTGGTCAGACCCAGGTTGATCGCGTCGGCCAGGATCGTCGTCAACAGCAAGGTTTTGTCCTTGGCCGTGTCGCTGGTCTTCAGGTGTGTGAAGTGGCGGGTGAAGCCCGTCCATTCATCGACCTCCATCAGCAACTCGGTGATTTTGAGGTGCGGCAGCAGCATAGCTGTCTGGTCGATCATGGCTTGCGCGGCGTCTGGTACTGCCGCGTCCAGCGGCGTGATCTTCAGGCCTGACGCGGTGGTGATGATGGCATCCGGTAAGTCGTTGGCCGCAGCCATGCGGTTGACTGTGGCGAGTTGCGCCTCCAACAATTCCAACCGGTCATGCAGGTATTGGTCGCAGTCGGTGGCCACTGCCAGCGGCAATTCGCTGGCCAGCTTCAAAGTGGCGAACTTCTCGACCGGCACCAGGTATTCGTCGAAGTCCTTGAACTGGCGAGAACCCTGCACCCAGACATCACCGGAGCGCAGCGCGTTCTTCAGCTCCGACAGGGCGCATAACTCGTAGTAACGCCGGTCGATGCCGTCGTCGGTCAGAACCAGCTTTGCCCAGCGCGGCTTGATGAATGCGGTTGGCGCATCGGCGGGCACCTTGCGCGCGCTGTCGCTGTTCATGCCGCGCAGCATGTCGATGGCATCGAGCACACCCTTGGCGGCGGGCGCAGCCCGCAATTTGAGCACGCCCAGGAACTGCGGCGCGTAGCGGCGTAGCGTGGCATAGCTTTCACCGATGTGGTGCAGGAAATCAAAGTCGGCAGGCCGCGCCAATGTTTGCGCTTCGGTGACGCTGGCGGCGAAGGTGTCCCAGGGCATAACGGCCTCGATGGCGGCGAACGGATCGCTGCCGCTTTGCTTGGCCTCAATCAACGCTTGACCGATGCGCCCATACATCCGCACCTTGTCGTTGATCGCCTTGCCGGAAGCCTGGAACTGCTGCTGATGCTTGTTCTTGGCCGCGTTGAACAGCTTGCCGATGATGCGATCGTGAAGGTCGATGATTTCATCGGTGACGGTGGCCATGCCTTCGATGGCCAGCGCTACCAGCGTGGCATAGCGTCGTTGCACCTCGAACTTTGCCAGATCAGCAGGCGTCATCTGGCCACCTTCACGAGCGATTTTGAGCAGGCGGTTCTGGTGAACCTGCCGCTCGATGCCTGCGGGCAGATCAAGTGCTTGCCAGGATTTCAGGCGCTCAATATGTTCGAGCATGTGGCGAGAGTTCGGTTTGGCAGGCGACTGGCGCAGCCATGCCAGCCACGTCACTTTACTGCCGTCCTTGCGCTTGAGAAGTTCGTCCAGGCGCTGACGGTGGGGTGATAACAAAGAATCGGTCAGCGCCGCGTAAATGCGTCGGTTGGCACGGGTGATGGCCTCGGCGCTTGCGCGCTCGATGGCATTCATGGCGGGCAGGATAATGCTCTGCCGCCGCAGATTCTCGACAAGTGCGCTCGCCAGCACGATGCCTTTGTCGGTCTGCAAGGCCAGCTCGGTCAATGTATGCACGGCTTGCCGATAGTGGCTCATGGTGAAGGGCTTGAACCCAAAAACCGTTTGCAGCTCGACCAAGTGCTCCCGCCGTGTCTGTTCGCGCTGGCCGTACTCGCTCCAACTTTCCACTGGCATCTTGAGTTGCGCGGCCACCATGCGCAACAGGGGCGGAAACGGAGGCTCATCGACGCCCAAAAAGGTGCCAGGGAATCGCAAGTAGCAAAGCTGCACAGCGAAGCCCAATCGATTCGCGGCGCCGCGACGCTGACGGATCACCGACAGGTCGGTTTCGTTGAACGTGTAGTGCCGTATCAGTTCGTCTTTGGCATCTGGCAGTGCCAGCAGGCTTTCGCGCTCGGTGGCGGACAGGATTGAGCGGCGTGGCATGGTCAGTCTTCCCGCAGGTACTGGTACAAGGTTTCGCGGCTGATGCCGAAGTCACGGGCCACCAAGGTTTTTTGGTCGCCTGCCGCAACTCGCCGTTTCAACTCGGCAATTTGTTCGCTGTTCAGCGATTTCTTTCGTCCCCGGTAGGCACCGCGCTGCTTGGCCAGCACGATTCCCTCGCGCTGACGTTCGCGGATCAGGGCGCGCTCGAACTCAGCGAAGGCTCCCATGACCGACAGCATCAGATTGGCCATCGGTGAGTCCTCGCCGGTGAACTTCAGCCCTTCTTTGACGAACTCCATGCGCACGCCCCGTTGTGTCAGCCCTTGGACGATGCGGCGCAGGTCATCAAGGTTGCGTGCCAGCCTGTCCATGCTATGCACCACCACGGTGTCGCCCTCGCGGACGAAGGCCAGCAGCCTTTCCAGCTCGGGACGCTGGGTGTCCTTGCCAGAAGCCTTGTCGGTGAACACCCGCGCCACCTGAACACCCTCCAATTGCCGTTCCGGGTTCTGGTCGAAGCTGCTGACGCGGACATAGCCGATGCGTTGACCTTGCAAGATGCCTCCAAAGGCAAAAGTGTCAGGATGAAATCTATTACCTTTGACGGAATATGTCAATCAATAGGAAATTTAACTCTATTCTGACATCGTTTGTCGTTTTCAGAAGACGGCTGCACTGAACGTCAGAAGCCGACTGCACTATAGCAGCGGAGGGGTTGGATCCATCAGGCAACGACGGGCTGCTGCCGGCCATCAGCGGACGCAGGGAGGACTTTCCGCAACCGGCCGTTCGATGCGGCACCGATGGCCTTCGCGCAGGGGTAGTGAATCCGCCAGGATTGACTTGCGCTGCCCTACCTCTCACTAGTGAGGGGCGGCAGCGCATCAAGCGGTGAGCGCACTCCGGCACCGCCAACTTTCAGCACATGCGTGTAAATCATCGTCGTAGAGACGTCGGAATGGCCGAGCAGATCCTGCACGGTTCGAATGTCGTAACCGCTGCGGAGCAAGGCCGTCGCGAACGAGTGGCGGAGGGTGCGGTGTGGCGGGCTTCGTGATGCCTGCTTGTTCTACGGCACGTTTGAAGGCGCGCTGAAAGGTCTGGTCATACATGTGATGGCGACGCACGACACCGCTCCGTGGATCGGTCGAATGCGTGTGCTGCGCAAAAACCCAGAACCACGGCCAGGAATGC
>NZ_NAJR01000014.1:0-102540 GCF_002196695.1 Shewanella sp. Shew256
TTTTATGCTCAATATGATTGCGGGACTTATCGCCTATCAATTGAAAGACAATAAGCCACAACTGAACATCACTCACGCAGAGTTTAATGCTATTGCAGTTATGGCTTGTTAAACCGATCTCAGGTTAACTTGAGCCCCTGCCGGATGTACAACAAAGTCAGCCACCTCTAGAAGAGACAAGCATACATCCTTGGTTGCATACATAACTTTTCTAGGAATAATCCCATTATCAGAGCTCATTTGATAAGCACTGAAATAGCTACGCGTTGCCTTCCCAATTCTTTGTGAATCTTCAATTACAAATACAACTTCAGACGGATTAGTTAGCGATGCAAATTCGCACACTTGATGCATCACAGACTGCACTAATAGGTGTAAGTTATCAGTGCCACTTCCGTTTTCAAAACTGATTGCAGACATAGTTGCAAATCTGAAGATGGGTGAATTCGTAAAAAAGGACTCTAGAGCAGATAATTGATCTTTTGAAGGATTCTTTAGCTCTGCAGCGTGAAGCGGTTTATTCCTCCCAGAGAAGTAACTGTCTTTGATCATTGACCATGGTTCTTCTATAAACCGGAAATAATCCCTAGCAAGTACAGCGCATCCACCCAATCCGAAAACCGGAAAATTCTTATCAGCATAATTCTCGCATCCAGTTTCATCGATACCAACAACAAGAGCTGTATCTGGAAGATGATAGCTCCCATTTTCGTGTTCGAAAGATAGCATTCCGATACTCTTAGTTCTGTGGTCTAAGGTCTTATATTTATGCATTACGCTGTTTGCAAAACATAACCCGCTTGTCGGGCTTAGCCGCTGCCACACTCATGTTAATTGGTATGAATGATGCTATCGGAATTTGCTTTTGTAGGATAGCTGTTTTCTATGCGGCTCAGATCGTATTCACTTGATATCGTTTTAGCTTTATAAGTTTAACAAGATACCGATTGTTAGATTTAACTCCCTGCATACACAGATGTCGACGAGATTAAGCACTGTCATGAAAGTGACCGTTGGCGGCATGGATGCCGCCGTCGAGCCTATAGGGATATATTCACGGCGTGTCACTGGAATTGCAGTGCTTAATCGTTCCCCGCCATCATACCTAACGCTATCAAAGCGAGCTTTTGACTGCGGCTTAACTTTTTAACTGCGATTTCACGCCTTAGCGCATCGCTGCGAGTGCCGACTTGCTCTTGATACATTAGGGTTAGTGGCCCTTTGCCGCGCAGGTACTTTGCTGCTTTTGGGCTGTTTGATTGATGTTCGTCAAAGCGGCGTGCGACATCTGTGGTGATGCCAGTGTATAAGTGGCCATTGGCGCAGCGGATAAGGTACAGATACCACATCGAGACTTGTTCTATCTCTGACGTCGCGCCTTGCTCCGAAGTCACAGCTTGCTCAGCTCCTAGCGCTTCTGGCTTGCTAGAAAGCTGAGCTTGGTTAACAGCTGGCGCTTGGCTAGCCCCTTTTTTGGGGCTAGCCGATGGATGTGAATTTGCAGACTTAACGACTAAATCAGTCACCCGTTGGCGCCTACTTAGTCATGCCGAGCAGGCTTAGGAAGAAGGCATATTCCTGCGCAGTGTCTTGATACTGGCGGTAACGACCACTCTTGCCACCGTGTCCTGCATCCATATTGACGTCGAATAACAACACCTTATCGTCCAGTTTGTACCATTTATTTTGCACTTCACGCAGTTTTGCTACCCATTTCGCTGGCTCGAAATACTGCACCTGTGAATCATGCAAACCTGTGGTCACCAACAGATGCGGATACTCATGGTCGGCGACATTGTCGTAGGGCGAGTAGCTGAGCATATAGTCGAAATAGGTTTTCTCGTTTGGATTGCCCCATTCATCGTACTCGTTGGTGGTGAGCGGAATCGACTCATCGAGCATAGTCGTCACCACATCCACAAAGGGCACATGCGCCGCGATAGCAAAGTACTTTTCAGGCGCCATATTGGCAATCGCCCCCATTAGCAACCCGCCGGCACTGCCACCCGAAGCCACCACTTTATTTTTATCACCATAACCTTGCTCGGTTAAGGCGGTAGTGACATCAATAAAGTCATTAAAGGTATTCTTTTTATTCAGCAACTTGCCCGCATCGTACCAAGGGCGGCCGAGCATTTCGCTGCCACGCACATGGGCGATGGCATATACAAAGCCACGGTCGAGCAGACTGATAACCGACGAAGAAAAATCAGGCTCTACTGTGTAACCATATGAACCATAACCATATTGGTACAGAGGGTTGGTGCCGTCTTTCTTGAACTTATCCTTACGATACACCAAGGACACTGGCACCTTAGCGCCATCGCGGGCGGTGACAAATAAACGTTCGGCGCGGTACTGGCTGGCATCGAAGCCACCGAGCACTTGTTCCTGCTTAAGCAAATCGCGTCTATCGGGATTACTTAAGTGGTACTCATAAATCGCCTCGGGCGTGGTCAGGCTCGAGTAGAAAATACGTAACTTATCGCTATCTTGCTGGGCGTTCACATCTAAACCGAGCACATAGGCGGGTTCATCAAAACTCAGCTCAAAGGGCTTTTGACCATTGAATGGCATCACTTTAATGCGCGTTAGACCATTCTCACGGGTTTGAATCACCAAATAATCCTTCAGCACCAGCTCGTCTTCGATGCGCGCATTGGGATTATGGGCAACCACTTCCTGCCATTTGGATTTATCGGCGGCATCCTTAATCGCCACTTTCATCAAACGGAAGTTTGTCGCCTGCCAGTTGGTGAGAATGTAATAGCTATCGCCCAGCTTAGAGACGCTGTATTCATGGCCTTCTTCCCGCGCCAGCACAGGTTTGAACAGGCTTAAGGGATCGTTAGCATCCAGTGCCGACACTTCGCTAGTGGTGGTGCTCTCGTGGAACAGCACAATTTGCGACTCGTCTAAACTCTTGCCGAGGGAGATGTAATAAGCATCATCTTGCTCCTCATACACCAACACATCGCTCGATTGTGGCGTGCCGAGTTCGTGGCGATATACACGGTAGCCGAGCAGGGTTTGCAGATCTTTAGCGATATAAAACACATGGCGATTATCATTGCCCCAAACGATACGACCCTCTGTGTTTTCAAGCACATCGGTGATCATGGCGCCGGACTCAATATCTTTAAAGTAGATGTTGTACACGCGGCGGCTTAGCACATCTTCACCGAAGGCCAACATGGTTTCATCTGGGCTGACGCTGACGCCACCTAAACCATAAAACTCATGGCCCTTAGCGCGCTCATTCACGTCCAGCATCATTTGCTCAACCCCGTCACTGCCTTTGCGGGCGATCAACGGATATTCGCCGCCCTCTTGGTAGCGGCGGTAATAGCTGTGCTGGTGCCATTGGTACGGCACGCTCGACTCATCGGCCACTAAGCGCCCAGTCAGTTCGTTAAACAGCCCATCCTGCAATGACTTAAGCGGCTTAAAGTAGGCTTTGGTGTAACGGTTTTCGGCATTCAGATGCGCCAACACCTTAGGATCTTGGCGTTTATCGTCGCGCATCCAGTAGTAATCGTCGGTACGCGTGACCCCGTGCAAGGTCATCACATGGGGGATTTTTTCCGCAACGGGCGCAGAGACTTGCCCTTTTGGAGTGGAGCAACCGGGTAATAGCATAGCGAGACCTAAAGTAAGCAGCAGAGTGCGCATGTATACGTCCTTGTGACGTTCAAACACCATCGTGGGGCACGACGGCAAGCCAATAAGTTGATGTGTCGGATATGATATACCCAAGCTAGCGCTTGTTGCGAGTTTCCTAAAGATGATGCTGGTTTAAGCTTGGCGGCCAGTTGTGCGCTTGCGCAAACATTGCCCAATTTATGGCGCGATTTTATTGCCATTCCAACTAAATAGGCGCAACATAACCGCGTTTTTAGGCCAAGGCCTAACAACAATTCTCAGGGCGGGGTGAAACTCCCCACCGGCGGTAAATAGTGTCGTGAGCCGTTTTCACTCCCACTAAAGCCCGCGAGCGCCCGAACGCAATTTCGGGGTCAGCAGATCTGGTGACTTAGCTTGTCTCGTGATGGTTAATGCCTATCGAGCGCTACTATTCCAGAGCCGACGGTAATGGACTGTTTGCCATCATAGCAACAGTACTGAGTCCGGATGGAAGAGAATGTAAGACAACATTAGGATACGGGCGCTTCGTTTCAGCCAATGAACAAGAAGCCGTCATCTGAATGTTAGCCTCATATTTTGCAATGAGCCGATGTAAGCCATTGAGCTTAAATGGGTCTATTGCTACAGCTCAATCCCTTTGGGGTAGAAGGCTGTATTTCTGCACGCCCTGATTCTGGAAATTCCCATGTCGTATTTTTGAAGGATATTAACCATGAATCAGTCTTTACTTGCTCCTTTTGGTACTGCTATCGAACGCGTTGAAGCGGGTCTTAAAGCCCTGCGCCAAGGCCAAGGTGTGTTGGTCGTCGACGACGAAGATAGAGAAAACGAAGGCGACTTAATTTTTGCCGCCGAGTCACTCACCAATGCGCAAATGGCCATGCTTATTCGCGAATGCAGCGGTATCGTGTGTTTGTGTTTACCAGATGAAAAGGTCAAAGCCCTTGAGCTGCCACCTATGGTCGAAAACAACTCGAGCCAATATGGCACTGCCTTTACCGTGAGTATCGAAGCTAAAGTGGGTGTCACCACTGGGGTTTCGGCTGCGGACCGTGTCACCACCATTAAAGCTGCTATCGCCGACAATGCTAAGCCGAGCGATTTAGCGCGCCCAGGCCATGTGTATCCACTGCGCGCCCAACCCGGCGGCGTATTAACTCGCCGTGGCCATACCGAAGGCACTATCGATTTAATGCAACTGGCCGGCCTCAAGCCTGCGGGCGTGTTATGTGAAGTCACCAATCCCGATGGCACTATGGCACGTCTGCCAGAAATTATCGCCTTTGGTGCCGAGCACAATATGCCAGTGCTGACGATTGAAGATATCGTTGTTTACCGTAAGTCATTATTAGCCAACGTTGGCTAATTAATCCCCAAAGCGGGATGCTAGTTAAAGGACGTCGGCTCTGCCCACGTCCTTTTTTATTTAGCAAACATCATGCTAAAAAGCGGGAGAATTTGTATCAAATTAAGCTCAATATCACAGACAAACAAAAGATTCGTTTGCTAGGAGAGCAAATACACTAATAAAAATAGTATGTTAGTTATATATAATAAATCTCTGAATTTCGTGAGCTAGATTAGATATCCATAAACTAGGGGTCGCGACCCTCTTGCTTCTATGTTAAATATCCACACCCAGTGCCCGGTCTTTTTCCACTTTCAACACATCAAGGTTATGCCTTGATTTTTTATGTCTCCAACCGGGCAAAAGTAGGAGTAAGTTTACATGCCATCCACGCTACAGCATCTCAGCCTGAAGCAGAAGTTGATTCTGTTTTCACTGCTACCTTTGCTGATGATGAGTATTTTTGTGTTGTCGCGGATGTATGTGCTGGTGAAGGAATATCGCTCCGCCAATCAGAACCATCTGGCAATCCAAGCGACCGCCCAAACCACCGAACTACTCTACCAACTGCATAACGAATACGGCCTCAGTGTCCAGCTTTCTGCCCCCGGTTCCCCCCAAGAAGAAACACGCCTGCTACAGCAACAACAGATAACCTCAGACGCCTTAGATACCCTGCTCAATGGCTCAGGCTTAAGCACTTTAATGTCTGCCTTGGGTCGCAATCAACTCGCCGCCTCGCAGCTGCAGGAGCAGCTCAATACCCTGACCCTGTTAAGTCATAGGCTAGCATCGGGTCGCCAAGAGGCACTCGACCAACATCCTAAGGCCTTTATCGATCTGTATAACCAGTTCAACACGGAATTGGTCAAACTTATCCAGCAATTACAGTTACAAACCAACGATATTGCGCAATCTCGCGCCTACACGGATTTGCTTAATTTATTGATGGTGCAACAACTGGCGGTAAAAGAGCGCAGTGCGATTAATCGAATGCTGCTGTCGCAAACGCTGAACATTAACGACTACCGCACGATCAGCACTATCATGTATGAATATGGTCAAGCCATAGAACATGCCAGCAACGCCTCGATTTCTGACCGTCAGTCCTTAATCCGCAAGGTACAGACCTCCCCCGAGAATCTGCGCATCCTCAAGATTAGCCAACAAATAGAGCAACAAATCCGCGTCAGTACCTTAGTGCAAAATATCAATGCCCATTTAGGCTACGGTGGCTTGATTGACAGTTTTCAGGATTACCTCATCAAGGGCGATGCTGCCTCGCTAGAGAAATTTACTAAGGCGCAGGCAATTATCCAGCTGAATCTCGATGAACTTAATCATGAAATCCGCAATATTCCCGAGCTCAAAGCGGCGGTCAGGACGATTGAAGACAGTGTCGACCAATATCAATTCTGTATGTCTAAACTGCAGCAGTTGAAGCAACAGCAACTGTCACTCGAAGAAATCACCGCCCTCGCCCAAGTCAATGATAGCGGCCTGAGCGAGGCCATAGACAAGCTGTTAATGCCACCGCATCCGGTCAGCAGTAAACACTGGTGGTCGCTCACCAGCGATAGGATCAATAAGCTGCACGCCATCAGCGATGAAATCACTGAAAACATGGCGCACCAGAGTGAAGTACAACAAACTAAGTCACTCAGTTTGCTCGGGTTATATTTATTCTCCGCATTTTTTACCGCGGCAATAACCCTCTGGCTGGGGCGAAAAATTATTCGCAGCTTTATGGTGAAAATCACTAAGATTGCCAATGATATGCAGCGAATGGCCGCCGATCCGCAGCTCAATATCAATATCGATGCTTCCGGCTCCGACGAGCTGGCTCGCATGGCGCAGGCGATGAATCGGATGATCAGCGAGCGCCAAAAGGCCAACCACGCCCTAAGCCGCGCCGCCGCCGTGTTTAACTATTCCGCCGAAGGCATTATGGTCACGGATGCCGATAACCATATCGAGCTGATTAACCCCGCCTTTAGCCAGATCACCGGCTATAGCCTCGAAGAAGTTAAAGGCCGCAGCCCCTCGATTTTAAGCTCGAATCGTCACCCGCATCATTACTACACCGCCATGTGGGAAGCCCTGCATAAAGAAGGCAAATGGGAAGGCGAAATCTGGAATAAACGCAAAGATGGCCAAGTGTATCCCGAGTACCTCGCAATTACTGTGGTGCGCAATGAGCAGGGCGAAATAATCCAACATATTGGTTTATTTATGGATATCAGTAAGCGCAAGCAATACGAACAAGACCTCTGGTATCAAGCCAACTTCGACACGCTAACCGGGCTGCCCAACCGTAAGCTGTTTAACGAGCGGCTACAGCATGAAATCCAACTCGCCCAACACGACTCCCGCAAGCTAGCAATTCTGCTGATCGACTTAGACCAATTCAAATATATCAATGATGTGCAAGGCCATGCGACGGGCGACCTCTTGCTGCAGGATGTGGCCAAACGGTTAGAAAATATTATGGGTAAAAACGATTTTATCGCCCGTATCGGCGGTGATGAGTTTGTGCTTATTTTACCAAGATTAACCAATGAGTTAGCCATCGAGCATATGGCGAGCCGAATCATCGAAACCCTAGCAACTCCCTTTAATTTAAATGAACGGGAAATCCAGATTTCCGCCAGTTTCGGCATTGGCGTCTACCCAGAAGACGGGCTCGATGTCAGTTCGCTGACACGCAATACCGAAATGGCCATGTATCAAGCCAAGGATGCTGGTCGCAATAACTTTAAATACTTTACCTCTGGCATGAACCAGGCCATGTTTGCCCGCATGGAGCTGGAACAACGACTGCGCCGCGCCGTGGCGCAGGACGAATTTACTCTTCACTATCAACCGATTGTGGATATGAAAACGGGTAAAGTGTGTAGCCTTGAGGCACTGATCCGCTGGCAAGACCCAGACTTAGGCCTGATCCCTCCCGATCACTTTATTCGTATCGCCGAAGAAACTGGCCTTATCGAACCTATGGGTGAATGGGTACTCAACCAAGCCATGCACGATTTGAGGCAATGGCAACATATGGGATTCAAACTCAATGTCGCGATTAATGTCTCGAGCCGCCAATGCATCAACACCCGCGGCATAGGTTTCGACCAAGTGCTGCAGGAGTGTTTTAATCGTCACCATATCAACCCGAGAAACGTGCATATCGAGATCACCGAGAGCATGCTGATGGGCGATGCCAGCCACTGCCTAAGCACCCTCGAATCGATTCGCCACTTAGGCTCGCAGATTTATATCGATGACTTTGGCACAGGCTATTCATCCTTGAGTTATCTGAAGAAATTCCCGATTTCCGTTATCAAGATTGACCGCAGTTTTGTCGAAAACGCCCTCGATAACAACTCGAACGCCAATCTGGTCAAGGCCATTGTAATGATGGGGCAAAGCCTTGAAATGGAATTGGTGGCCGAAGGAATCGAAACCGAGGCGCAGTGGAAGTTTCTGCGCGACCTAGGCTGCCACTATGCCCAAGGCTATTTACTCTCTAAACCGCTACCATTCGATGAGATTACGCCATTACTCAGCCAGACATTGCCGAAGATGTTGCACTTAGAGCAGCGTGAGAAGTGTGTAAATAGTTGATAGATTTACCCTGTCGCCACGAATCATAGAGATTAAAAAAGCAGCCTAGGCTGCTTTTTTATTATCGCGTTGAATATCGCAATGGCGCTTAGGCCTGTGGTTGGCTTTGGGGGTTCATAATGCTCTCGCCGCCCTTTGATGCCAACTTAGCTAAATCTTTATCGATAAAGAACAGTGCTTTACCATCTTCGCCCACTAAACGGATCTTATCGACAATCGACTTAAACAGCTTTTCTTCTTCGTGCTGTTCGGCCACATACCATTGCAGGAAGTTGAAGGTCGAATAATCTTGGTTTGAAAAGGCTGCATGGGCCAAGGCATTGATCTTACTGGTGATCAGCTGCTCATGCTCATAGGTCAGCTCGAATAACGCCAGCAGAGAGTCAAACTGTGACTGCGGCGCTTCAATGGCACCCAGTAGAGGTAAGCCGCCAGTTTCGCTCACATAGGTGAACAAACGACGCATATGGCCCATCTCTTCGTCCGCATGTTCGCGCATAAATTTTGCTGCGCCTTCAAAGCCTTGATCTTCACACCATGCGCTCATTTGCAGGTATAAATTAGAGGAGAAGAACTCCATATTAATTTGTTCATTCAACTTTTCGATCATGGTTGCAGACAGCATAGTTAATCCTCTTGGGCATTCGAACTGAAATCTTGGCACACATTGTCATGAAGGGCGTCGCCAAAAGCAACAAAATTTACCTTTGTTTATAGAGCTAAGTTAATGATTCATTGATAAAAATGATTTTCATTTGTTCATAGACTCGTATTTAGCAGCATATCCAAGCCATCGCAAAATGATGTCTTGCTAGCGTTTTCTTTAGGCAAGACTTAAGCAAAACTGTCTGACAAATCACATAAACCCCTATGCAGATCATAGCCAAGCAAGCACAGCGTGGCATAATAGCCAGCATATTTGCCCAACCTTTTGCCCATAAGGAAGACCCGATGTCCGTGAAAGCCGATCCTTGTTCGCAATCTAGCTTAATGCATCCAGATCAAGCCATTCCCCTTCTGCTTGAGCAGGTTAGCCCAGTGTCAGACACAGAAGTCGTTACCCTTCCCCATGCGCTTGGCCGCGTCTTGGCCGAGGATTTGGCCTCTTGCATCGATTTGCCGCCCTTCGATAACTCCTCGATGGACGGCTACGCCTTTCGCTTTGCCGACTTAAACAGCCAGACCAATCAAACCACATTAACCCTGATTGGTAGCTCCTTTGCAGGCCATGGTTTTGAAGGTGAAATCCCCCCTCACTCCTGCGTGCGTATTATGACGGGCGCGCCAGTGCCAGCGGGCTATGACACAGTGCAAATGCAGGAAGAAACCCAAGCGCAGGGCAATCAAATCCAAATCAATCACCCTAAGGCTAAGGGCGCCAATGTGCGTTGCCGCGGTGAAGAGCTGCTGCAAGGCACTAAAGTCTTGAAGGCGGGCATCGAAATTAAAGCCGCAGAACTGGGCGTATTAGCCACCATTGGCGTGAGTCAGGTGCGGGTTTACCGCCAACTCAAAGTCGCGTTTTTCTCCACTGGGGATGAACTGCGCCCCGTGGGCAGCGACTTAGCACCGGGACAAATTTACGATTCAAACCGTTATTCCATCCAAGGCTTACTCAGCCGCGCCAATGTGGAATGGTTGGATTTAGGCGTGATAGCCGACGACCCAGAGGCCATTCGCCACGCATTTCGTCATGCCGCGAGCCAAGCGGATATGGTATTAACCTCAGGCGGCGTCTCGGTCGGTGAAGCAGATTTCACCAAGCAAATTCTTGATGAAGAAGGCAAAATCACCTTCTGGAAACTCGCCATTAAACCGGGCAAACCCTTTGCCATGGGACGCATAGGTAAGGCGGTATTCTGCGGCTTACCGGGCAATCCCGTGTCTTCCATGGTGACCTTCTACAAGTTGGTGTGGCCCATTCTGAATAAGATGCAGGGCTTAACCCCTAAAGCACCACTGATGCTGTCAGCCACTCTGACAACTCCGGTGCGTAAACAGCCCGGCCGTGTCGAATATCAGCGCGGCATTTTATCCCACAATGCACAGGGCGAATTGGAAGTGGCCATCACGGGCAGCCAAGGTTCGGGCATGTTGACCTCTATGAGTCTGGCGAATTGTTTCGTACTGCTGGAGCAATTCCAAGGTGACACCCCAGTGGGCACGCAAGTGACGGTTGAACCTTTTAATTCAGTGCTCTGCTAAGGTACGCCTCGATGAATGAACAACTAGAGATCCTCAGCGACGGCGAACTCACCCGCTACAGTCGCCAAATCTCCATCAAGGCGATGGATATCGACGGCCAAGAGCGCTTAAAACTCGCCAAAGTCTTGATGATTGGCGCCGGCGGTTTAGGCTGCGCGGCGGGGCAATATCTCACCGTTGCGGGCATTGGCGAGCTGACTCTAGTGGATTTCGATACGGTCGAACTCTCTAATTTGCAGCGCCAAGTGCTGCATCAAGACGCCACTATCGGCCAACCTAAGGTCGAGTCGGCCAAGCAGAGCCTTAACCGACTCAATCCTCACGTTAAAATCAATACCATCAATGCGGTATTGGATGACCATGAGATCGACGCCTTAGTCGCCAGCCACAGTATCGTGGTCGATTGCACCGATAATGTCAGTGTGCGTGAGCAGTTAAATCAGAGCTGTTTTAAGCACAAGATCCCGCTGGTCTCGGCCGCCGCGATTCGTATGGAAGGCATGGTTACTGTCTTCGACTATCAAGCACAAACGCCTTGTTATCATTGCTTTAGTTCACTCTTTGGCGAGCAGCAACTCAGCTGTGTCGAATCTGGCATTCTCGCCCCAGTAGTTGGCATGGTCGGCTGCTTGCAAGCGGTTGAAGCCATTAAAGTGATTGCAGGGATGGGCAAGACACTCGCAGGACGAATATTGATGATCGATGCCATGACCATGGAATTTCGCGAAATGAAACTCCCTAAACAACCCCACTGCAAGATTTGTGGTGAGTAACAGATTAACCTTTACCACTTAGCACGCTTTTTACAATTAAGGATATAAAAATCAATGGATTCTGAAAACAGCGTATTCGACCGCCGCACTACCGATGACACTCTCATAGGCGCGGGTCTTTATAATTTAGTGATTGGCTTAACCCTACTCTGGGGTTTTGCCGTGAACTATATAATGGTCAGCCATATCGACCCCGAAGCAATTGCCAGCGTTAACCCGTGGATTTTCTTTATCGGTTATTTCGCCTCCTGCTTCTTTGGGATTTACTTATTTCAAAGTTCGAGTAATCCCCTCGTCAGCTTTATTGGCTACAACTTTGTGGTCGTGCCCTTCGGCTTGATCATTAATATGGTCGTCAGCCAGTACGACCCTGAGCTGGTGACCGAGGCGATTCGAATCACGGGCTTAGTTACTATCGCCATGATGTGTTTAGGAACTATGTTTCCGGCCTTCTTCCAGAAAATCGTCGGGGTGCTGACTATCGCATTGTTATTAGTGATAGTCGTTGAACTGATTGAAATATTTATCTTTAAAACCCACCACGGAATTTTGGATTGGATAGTTGTGCTCATTTTCTGCGGCTATATTGGCTACGATTGGGGCCGCGCGAATCAAATCCCGAAAACAGTCGATAATGCCGTCGACAGTGCCGCCGCTTTGTATATGGATATCATCAACCTATTTCTGCGTATTTTGCGGATTTTAGGACGTAAATAAGTCACTCAACGACAAGGAAAACAGCATGAAGTTAACCTCACCACTGTTAATCGGCCTGATCATGTGCGGCAGCTTAGTCGGCTGCGGCGAGAAGACTGAGCCTACAACTCAGGCGCCTGCCGAAGTAAAAACCGAAGCCAAAGCTGGCGCTAAGGTGCAAATCGCCAACCCAGCCGCCGAATATTGCGTCTCACTGGGCGGCACTTCGGAAATCCAGAAGACAGCTGAAGGTGAACATGGCATTTGTACTTTACCAAGCGGTGAAAAAATTGATGAGTGGGCGCTATTTCGTCGCGACCACCCACAGGAAAACGCCCAGTAATTGAGGCTAGTAAAAAAAAACAGGCGCACTCGGCGCCTGTTTTTATGCCCCGCTGATGACCTGATTACGCCACTGCAAACGTTTAGCCTGCGAATGGAAACTCCATGCGAGCACCCGAGTGACCTTATTACCCTGCTGCATCTCAATGGTTTTTACTGTATCGACACCCAACTTTTCCAAAGCCTGATAACAAGGCTTAAGGTTCTCCTGCTTCGACACTAAGCTAGTAAACCACAAACACTGCTCGGCAAACGCTTGGCTCTCGCGGATCATAGTGGCTAAAAATTGCTTTTCCCCTCCTTGGCACCATAACTCCGCCGCCTGACCACCAAAGTTTAAGGTCGCGCTGGTCGCTTTAGGCTGCTCACCACGATTAAGTTGTAGATTACGCACCTTGCGCAGCGAGCCTTCACTCGCTTCTTTTAACGAGCCATGAAAGGGAGGATTGCACAGGGTTAACTCGAAGCGATCAGAAGCTTGAATAACCCCCTTAAAGACCGCCTTGTCATCCTGCTGCCGCCTTAAGGATAAGTGCCCCTGTAAACTCGGGTTACTGTCGATAATCCGCTGCACATTGGTAAGCGACTGAGGATTAATATCCGAGGCGACAAACTGCCAGTCATACACTTGATGACCTAGGATGGCATAAACGCCATTCGCCCCAGTGCCTATATCTAAGGCACGGATCGCCGCAGCGCGCTTAACTTTAGCGTCCTCAAATAACAGATCGGCCAAGTAATGCAGATAGTCGACCCGCCCTGGAATTGGCGGGCACAGCGCGCCCTTGGGAATATCCCAAAATGCTAGCCCATAATGATGTTGCAAGAGAGCCGCATTCAGAGTTTTCACCGCCAAGGGGTCGGCAAAATCGATAGACAAGTCGCCATAGGGCGTGGGCCGAACAAAGACTTTTAGCTTGGGATAACTCGCCATTAGGGCCGGAAAGTCATAACCATTAATGTGCAAATTACGCGGATGTAAGCGCTTCTTCTCGCCATGCTTTACTTTGGGCTTGCTGGCCGTTTTCGGATTGGCAGTTTTGGGCTTGGCTACCGATTTGGGCGTGCTTGGCTTACCCCGTTTACCTGCGGATGACGTCGCGGGTTTTGCGGCAGTTTTAATGGCGGGTTTAGGCATAATGACTTATCAACAAGGGCGGGCTAATCCAAGGATCAGCCCTCAAACATATTGGCGGAATTAATCGTAAAGATAGGAGGTAAACAGTAGGTTGACCACTAAGGGTTTACCCGCCTCTTTGGTCAGCAGATTATTCACCATATCGAAGCACTCACGGCGGATTTCTTCACGGCCAGTGAGGGACTTAATCTTTTCTTCGGCCTGATTACCCAGCACTTCAATAATCGCGGCGCGCAGCAGCGGATCATGGCGCTCGACGATGACGAGATCATCGGGATTTTGTACCATCAGCTCGACACTGATCTTCACAAACCCTAGTTTTTTGCGGTTTGAAATATAGTTAGTCACGATTTCGGGTTCGAAACCGTAGTAAGCGTAATCCCCTGCGGGAGTCGCTTCTTTCTCGTCGGCCGCATATGCATTCAATACAACACTGAATAAGATCAGGCAGGCTGATAATAATTTTTTCATCGCGGTTTACAGCTCCCTAAAAACAATAATGGTCAATGGAAGAAACTTCCCAATCTATCTGGTAGACTGCCGACGTTTGCTTATATTGTAACGAGTATTTGATGAATGTGACCAGCTTAAGCTTTCCCTATGGCGAATCTATTCAATGGTTTTGTGCCGATAACGCCAAAAATCTTCCCTCATCTCCCCTTAAAGAATGGTTACTGGCACCGGGAAGTCTGACACAAAAGCTTAAGGGCTGTTGTGATAAGTTCGAAGTCAAAATCCTCGGTGAAGGCCAATGTGCGCCGCTCGAAGGGGAATATCCCAAGCAAAATGCCGTTTGGGTGCGAGAAGTGTTACTCTGCCTCGATTCTGTGCCTTGGGTATTTGCTAGAACCTTGATCCCGCAGTCTTTATTATCGACCCGCCAAGCCGATTTTTTAGGCTTAGGAACACGTCCACTGGGCGAATTATTGTTTAGCCAAGACAGTTTTGTGCCCGGTCGCATCGAAATCGCCCGCTTTACCACCGACAGTCGCCTCGCCCAACTCGCCCAAAGCTTAGCGCAAAACGTCGAACACGAACTCTGGGGACGCCGCCGATATTTTCACCATGACGAGGAGGAAATGTTTGTCAGCGAAATGTTCCTCCCTGCCGCAGTACAAGCTATGGCTAGGCTACAACCCTAACCTCTAAGCTAAAACAAAAATGCCTCTATATCAGAGGCATTTTTCGTTAACACATCCGCTTATTGACGCTGGCGGCGCCACACAAAACCACCGAGCAACATCAGGCTCAGCCAGCTTAGGCTGCCACCACCGCCGCCACTCGACGTTTCAGTTGGCGTCGTTGGTACTGTCACGGTAACGCTTGAGCTGCTGCTTGCAGTAGCGTTTTGAGTATCTTTGACCGTCAGCGTGACAGTGTAAGTGCCCGCGCGAGTGTAAGTGTGGGTTGGCGATACCGAAGTGCTTGAGGTGCCATCGCCAAAGTTCCATGTATAACTTAGGCTACCAACGCCACCTGCCGAGGTGTTGCTAAAGTTCACCGTGAGCTGGTTGGCACTGGCACTAAAACCAGCGGTTAAGGGCAAGCTCACCACAAGCGTTTTAGTGGCAGTCGCGATTGTGCCTTTGGCATCGGTTACCGTTAAGGTCAGCGTATAGGTTCCTGCATTTGCGTAGGTATAAGTCGCCGACGCTGAAGTGCTGGTCGCTCCCGCAACACCAAAATCCCAAGCATAAGTGTATGCGCCTTCGCCACCATCAACCACAGCAGCCACAGTAGCAGTTAAGCCACTTTGACTCAGATTGATTGTCGCGGTTAAGGGCGTTAACGCAGGATCGGCATTCGCATTGGCTAAACGGATCACCGCTGTGCTGTTATCACTGGCTTGAGAGACCACTTGCATCGTCAAGCCCAGCTTTTGCAGCACCATCCCCGACTGAGGTTGGAGCGGCGCACTGTAATCGAAACTATCGTCAAACAGGCTCACAGGCTCAAGATTAGTGTCGCCAAGATATGCCGTTTGTCTTACCGTACTAAAGGCCGCATCACGGATTTGAGCATCGGTAGAATTAGTGCCAATCATATTCTGATCCGCATCAATCACCCCAATCAAACTATGGCCAGGATGATCAGACACGTTGTTATCGTAGTAACTAAAATCCTCTAACCACAGGAGTACGCCGGGATCAAAACCTTCATTCTTTAATCCGGCATCCACACCATTGTGACTGCGTAGTTGGATTAAATAGCGGGATGCTGCACCTGGACGCGTGTTGGTGATCCGGCTGTAACCTGCCAGAGTGGCCTTACCGGCAACCTCGACATTATCGGCATACAGCTCAGTTGCACCTTGTTTGATACTGATGTTGTCGATAGTGATTCCCGACTCGATTGCGGCCTCATCGGTCACATAGGTAAACTCAATCGTCACAGCTTTACCAGCGTAGGCTGATAAATCATATTCCAACCCCACCCAAGCATCGCTGCCTACAGCTGTCGAAATACTCGATGATTTACCCGTAATAATATGTCGAGCGCTGTTAATCGCGTTGACGGACTTAGTGTAATTGCCCGCAATCGCCACACCGTTCACTTTGACCTGCATATAGTCGTAGTCGGCTTCAATCTCCCAACTTGCCTGCATGGCAAGCGTGAGTTTGTCACTCGTCGCTGGCAAGTTTACCGTAAAGCTCATGCTGTTGCTCAGCATATCCCCTTGGCCCGAATAGTACTGGTAACTCCCTTGATAGGGTGCTTTAAAGGCTATAGGTGCTGCGGGAAGAGGAATCGATATCTGGTTTACTACGTCTTGATTTGACGCCTGATTCAGTGTCACTTCCATGCCAGATTTAGGAATACTGTCTAAGCTGATTTCACGCTCATTCAGCCATTTACCTTTATATTTTTCCTGTAAATAGGAGCGCGCGTAGGGGCTAAAACCGCTAGGTTTAGTACCAGGGATGGCCCCCGTCCAACTACCCGAAGACATTAAAGACCAAGCGCCCACGGGAGAACCATCTTTATTGGTGTTATCCGTAGTGTCATATTCATCGGGCAAGCCCAGATCGTGGCCAAACTCATGGGTACAGACCCCAGTCGCCGCATCGATTGGTTGAATGGTGTAACCGAAGAGTTTTTTGGTCGACCCAGGTAGGCTATAACCTTGCGTGCTCTGGTCAACATAATAACGGTGCGACCAAATCGCGTTGTCCCCTAATTTACCGCCCCCTGTTTCTTCCCCAATACTCGAGTGGAAAATCATCACATGGTCAATAATGCCATCGGGCTCGTTTAGATTGCCGTTATCATTTAAATCGTATGGATCTTCAATATCATAGGTTGCGAGTTCCGCCGCAGACATATTGGCTACCGCTTGGCTCACCGCCTCTTTAACCAGCTCAGTCACATGGGCATCGCTACCTGTATCGGCATCATTCGCGCCATAGTAATCGGCATTTTGGCTTGCGGTATACCAACCTTTAACATCGCCAGTGAAGAAGAAGGTCTTGCCTGAAACGGCTTGGTAATATTGATAGGCCGAGTCTAAGGTCTGCCCCTGGGGACCATTAAAACCAGTGGTGGAGAAGAGTAAATTTTTATAGTGAGACGCAGGGTAACTTGAGTAATACATGTCGGTATCACTCGCCGTTAAACCATTGTTGTTATACTTTAAATCAGGAAAATCAATCAGTACGGTTAATACCTTCACCGTTTTGGTTACGTCAGCATCCGCTAACACTCGCTGTGCGGGTGCGCGCATCATCGCCGTCGACTTCACTTTTTGTAGCCTGTCTTGCTCGGCCTCAACCACCATTCTCGGCTCTTTGGGCTGGGCTAGGCTGGCACGGGCAATATAGGCTTCAACGGCCGCTTGCTTAACGCTGTCGCTGGCATCCGCGGAGACTTCGCCCCGCTTGATCAACCAATAAAGGATCCTTTCTTTATTGATGACCCCTGCATCCGCTGGCGTATGATTGGGCGCCGCAATACTAGCGCCACTCACCAAGGCCAACATCAATCCTAACGCTGTGATACTTTTTGAACTTCGCATTACTCTTCCTTCCGTCACAATGTGCGCTGTAGCTAAGCTATTTTCTAAGGCTAGTGCCTATTTGCTCTATGGCAAGTTTGTTTTTGGCGGCTCGCGATCTTGAATACCTTCCCCCATTTCGGGGGATGTAAAAACATATCAGGACTATTTTTGCGTAACAACTTGATACATTCAGGGATGGGATTCTTTTTATGTTTTGTCAGGCGTTATTCAGCAAACGCTCCTCATCGCCCCTTAGGCATAAAAAAACCGCATTAACGGGCGTCAATGCGGTTCTTGCAAAACAAAGCTAGGTTTAGCTGGCGGTTTTCATATAATTTGAAACCCCATCGAGGAACATTTGCACCGATATCATCACCAGTACCATGCCCATTAAGCGCTCAACAGCCGTTAGGCCTTTTTCACCCAACATACGGGTAAAGAGCTTATAGAACATTAGGATAACTGCACTCGCTCCCCACGCAGACACTAGCGCTATCGTCCAGTCCCCCATGCGAGAGCTGTCGGTGTGAGCAAGTAAAATCAGCGCAGCCAGAATCGATGGTCCCGCCATCAATGGAATGGCCATAGGGACGATAAAGGGTTCCTCTCCCGCCGCAAGACCAACCACGCCGCCCGGCTGAGGGAAAATCATTCGAATGGCGATCAGGAATAGGATAATCCCGCCAGCAATACTGACTGACTCGGAACGTAGATTTAAGAAACTGAGGATGGCTTCGCCGGCATACAGGAAGGCCAACATGATCAATAATGCGAAAATCAGTTCGCGGATCAAAACCCTACGACGTTTTTTCGGGTCGATATGCCTTAAAATCGACGCGAAAATCGGTAAATTACCGAGGGGATCCATGATCAAAAACAACATTACCGCAGCAGAAAATATATCCATTTAACGTTATCAACACCCAAGCCAACATGAGCCGATATTGTATAACCTTTTCGCGTTACAGATGTGAAAAATTATCTATAAAATTCCTAATGATGGCCCTAAGCCAGCATGCCATTGTCAATTTCCCCCGCCAAATGCCAAGCCGCACTGAGTTTACGCCCTCGAGCGTTAAAGGGATTTCTGCGCCTGCAATGATAGGTCATTGTCACTTGAGTAAATTGCCAGTAAGTCGCTGCTCATTTTGATTACAACTGGTATACTATGGCGTTTTTTCAGCAAAATTCGTGGAATCCATGCTCTATCTTCTCGCTAGCTGTATCGCACTCTTAATCGGACCACTGTTTTATCGCTACTTTTCATCGGGCAGCGGCTTACAGAAGGGACTCGATGGCTTTATCTTCGTCTCTTTAGGCGGGCTAGTGCTGATCCATATTTTGCCTGAATTGCTCGAGCATGGTGGCCTATTGGCCATCGTCTTTGTCGTGCTCGGCCTCTGGGGACCGACCGCCAGCGAACGCTTATTCCATCGCTACTCGGAAATCACCCATAATCTCACCCTGTCACTCGGGATTGGCGGTCTTTTACTGCATACCATCACAGATGGCGGCGCTATGGTGCTGGCGCAGCAGGATGGCAATTCCAGCCTATTAGCGCTCGGGGTGATATTGCATCGACTGCCCGTAGGCCTCGCGATTTGGTGGTTACTCAAGCCTCAAGTCGGAACCCGTTGGGCAAGTCTCGTATTAGTCGCCATGATGCTACTCACTGGCGTGGGTTATTTCGCGGGCGAGCAATTATTATCCCAGCTCAGTTTAGATAATACCGTTTATTTACAAGCTTTTGTGACAGGCTCAATCCTGCACGTTGTGCTGCATCAACCCCATGGTCAACACGATACCGATAAGCAAGGCCAGTATGAATATCAGGCTGGTATCGGCAGTTTACTGGGGATTGGATTGTTGATGGTGCTGCTCCTGATGGATTCCGGCGGCCATGACCATGCTCACCACGATCACAGCACCGAACAGCTAACCACTTGGCTAATGACCATAGCGCCGGTACTTTTACTCAGCTATGCCGCGGCCGCGCTGCGATTCCAGTTAGGCTTAACCCCGCAGGATAACAGCCTCGCTCGCCGTTGGTTCCAACGCTTGGCAGGCCCTGAGGCGCTCGTGCTCACCGCGTTACTGCTCGGCCCTTGGTTAGCGTTATTCCAGCTACTCGTGGTGTTTATTATGAGTGCTTATCTGGCCCACGCTCGGGTCGAGATAACCGATCCCCACAGCAAGTTGCCCCACAATGCGCTGCGCTTTGGCTTTGCCCATCTGGTTGATCGCAGCGCCCCTTGGGTGCTTCTCAGCCTAGTGCTCGTCAATCTGATCGGCCATCCTTCGGTACCGTTAAGCAATCCTATGTTGCAGATTGCCGTACTCTTGTTGGTCTTTTTACCTATGCGCTTCTGTAATTTAGGCGCAGCAGTACTGTCGATTGCCCTTGCCTACAGCGGCTGGAGCCCACTTGCCATCATACTGCCTCTAATTGCTGCGCCCGTGCTGAACATCGCCCAACTTAAACTTATGAGCTGGCCGCAGCGTGGTGTTTTGCTGACTATTATTGCCGTATCACTGGTAGCAGCCCTTAAGTTACCTATGTGGTTCTCCTTGGTTACCTTGCCTGAGGCGATTAATTTGGCCGCCTTGCTGGTTCTATCCGGTTTATTTGCCGCGAGCTTACTGCGCCTAGGACCACGTAAGTTCTTACGTCGCCTGATGATGTTAAAACCCGCTACTCATGGTCATAAGCACGGCCATGATCATGCACACGCGCATGCCGCGGCTACAGAAACCGCCCATAGTCACGGCCATGGCCATACACACTCTCATCAGAGTGGCGGCCACAGCCATAGCGATGCAAATAAGCACCATCACTAGCACTGTTCATTTGTTCACAGACAGGCTAAGTTAATCCTACTCCTAGGATAAATTTAGCCTGTTATGTGCATACTCTTCGTCGCCCTTAAAACTCACCCCCAGTATCCGCTGATCATTTGCGCCAATCGGGATGAGTTTCACCACAGACCCACAGCCCCTGCACAATTTTGGCCGCCGGAGCAGAATATGCTCGCGGGCAAGGACTTGCAGGCGGGTGGCACTTGGTTTGGGGTGAATAAACAGGGGCAAATTGCGGGAGTCACTAACCTGAGGGTGGCGCAAAAATCCCAAGAGCCGATGCGTAGTCGCGGCGAACTGATCATTAAAGCCTTAAGCTCGGGTTCGCTTATCTGTCCAAATTGGCTTGAGGAGCACGCCGAAGATTATCAGCCATTTAATCTCGTGTTTGGCCAAGGCACCAACCTCTATTGCTTCAACAGTCTTAAGCGGAACACGGTAAAACTCACGGCAGGATTCCACGCCATTAGCAATGGCGCGCTCGATGATATTTGGCCGAAAATGGCTAAGGGCCAACGTTCGCTCGAGGCCCTTATCCAACAATCGGAACCGCTTGAGCTAGAGTCGCTGATTCAGTTAATGCAGGATGATTCGCGTCCAGAGGATAACGAGCTACCCGACACGGGCGTCGGGCTAGAATGGGAACGCCGACTCGCGGCAATTTATATTCGTCACCCCGACTATGGCACCCGCTCCACCAGCATTTTGCTGCAAAATGCCCAAGGGGAAGTCCAGTTTACCGAAGTAAGATATGACGGTAAGGGTCGGCGACTGGGACAGCAGGATTTCCACTTCACCCTGCCGTCGCAATTACCTAAAGAGCCGGACTGTCTCGCCCACTTTTAGTGGTTCAGTCCGAACTGTGGTCCATAGTGATCACCCAGCGATCATCAATTTTTTCCACCAGCAGGGTAAATACCCCCGTGGGCGCATCCTTTTGCCGCTTTAAATCCCAGCGCCCCACCACCATAGCGGCGTAGTTACTGAGCATTTTGATTTCTTTGATGGTGAACTTCAGCTCACCCAGCGCCTCTTTATTCGGATAGTTTTTCTTGTAGGCGGCAAGGGTTTCATCCCAGCCGTAACGAAACTTTCCATTAGAGACAAATCTAAGCTGTTCGCTCTTCCAATAACCCTGCATGTAAGCGTCAAGATCGCCGCGGTTCCACGCATCTTCCTGACCTTTTAGCATTTGGGCAATGTCATCCGTCGGCACTGCACTCACCTGCCCAACAAACAGCAACATCAGTACCGCGAGGCACCGTAAAATATGTTTTTTCATCAATCCCTGTCGCAACATAGTATCGCTCCCCAACTATCAGGTTAGACTGTACTATAACCAAATTGGCGCAGACTATCTTGTCAAAGCCGATTTATAATTAAAAAAAGCTGATGATATTATTCATTTTTCGACTCTGAGCACCAAACTATGTTTACACATTTATGCCGCTGGCTACTTAAGATTTCAGGCTGGCAAATCCAAGGGCAGTTACCTTCTCAAGCCAAATACATTGTAATTGTTGCGCCCCACACCAGTAATTGGGACTTTATCATCGGCGTGCTCGCCCGCGGCGCCTTAAACACCCGCATACACTTCCTCGGTAAGCATCAATTGTTTATTCCGCCTTGGGGTTGGTTCTTCCGCGCTATCGGTGGCAGCCCAGTGGACAGGCGTAAAAACAATAACTTAGTCGATGCTGCCGTGCAGTTATTTGCCACCCAACCCGACTATAAACTCGCGCTCGCCCCCGAAGGTACTCGCAGCCCAGTGACTCGCTGGAAATGCGGCTTCTACCATATCGCTTCCAAGGCGCAGGTGCCAATCGTGCCAGTCGGCTTAGACTTTGCCCGTAAGGCCGTGGTGATCCAACCGCCACTGCAACCAAGGGAAATCGAGCAAGATATGGCGGAAATCCTCAGTTTTTACCGCAGCATTAAAGGGCGTCATCCCAAAACGATCCCCGACTATACGCCAGACAACAGACGTTAATGCCTGAGGAATAACGGAGCAAAACATGCAGACCGAAACTTGGTTACTCTACCTTTTTGCGATTGTGTTGATTGGGGTTTCCCCCGGGCCTATCGCTATGTTGTCTATGTCCCACGGCATTCATTTCGGTAAAAAACGCAGCATAGCCACAGGGCTTGGCAGTGTCAGCGCCGCGCTGGTGTTGATGGCGGCTTCGGCGGCAGGATTAGGCGCGATAATCAGCGCCTCGGAATACGGCTTTAGCCTACTCAAATGGTGCGGCGCCGCCTATCTGGTGTTTTTGGGCATTAAGCTATTGCTCACTAAGCAACAAGGGCAAAAGCTGGAAGTGACGAAAACCGAAGGAAAAGGCACAGCTAAGCAACTCTATAAACAGGCATTTTTAGTAGGGTTCAGCAATCCTAAAGACCTGCTGTTTTTTGCGGCGTTATTTCCACAATTTATCGATTTAACTGCCCCACAAATGCCGCAACTGACGATTCTTGCCCTCACCTGGGCGCTGGTCGATTTTAGTTTTGTGATGCTGTACGCCTCGATGGCCAATGTGCTGGCCCCGAGCCTAAAGGTCAGCAACAAACTGCATTGGTTTGACCGTACCAGCGGCGGCGTGTTTCTCACCCTCGCCGCCATCTTAATCAGTCGGGATTAGCCCTCGACTTTCACCGATTTTAGACTGCGGATATCGTTGCCCGTTGGCGCTTGGAAGGCCTGCAAACCAAATTCGGGCAATACGGCAAAGATATGGTCGAAGATATCCGCTTGTATCGCCTCATAAAAAGCCCAACGAGTGTCATTGGTAAAGATATAAATCTCTATCGGTAAACCTTCGGTAGTTGGTGCCAATTGGCGCACCATCAGTGTCATATCCTTATGCACTTTATCGTGGCGTTGCAGGTACTCCTGCAAATAGGCGCGGAAAGTGCCGACGTTGGTCAGATGGCGGCCGTTGACCTTCATATCCAGATCCGACACTTTGGCATTCGACTCTTGGATCTCGCTGATCTTGGCGGGGAAATACTCTTTCAAGCAATTGATTTTACTGAGGCGATTTCGCTCTTCCTCAGATAAAAACTTAATGCTGTTGATATCGATATTGACCGCACGCTTGATACGGCGACCACCCGATTCCGACATACCACGCCAGTTACGAAACGCATCCGACACTAAGGCATAGGCGGGGATCATGGTGATGGTCTTGTCCCAGTTACGCACTTTCACTGTGGTTAAGGACACTTCCTCCACCGCACCGTCGGCGCCGTACTTGTCCATTTGGATCCAGTCGCCCTTGCTCACCATGCGGTTGGCGGCGAGCTGAATGCCGGCCACAAAGCCCAAAATGGTGTCGCGGAACACTAACATCACAAAACCCGTTGCCACACCTAAACCGCTGAGGAAGTACACGGGGGATTGATCCGCCAGTACGGAAATCGACACGATCAGACCGACGAAGAACAGAAACAGTTTAATCAGCTGCACAAAGCTTTTTACCGGCAAGCGGCGGCTGACCAGATTGACATCGGAAATCTCATTAACCGCATCGAGCCCAGCGTAAATGGCGCGGATCATCAGGATAACCAACCAAATACTCAATAGACGGTCGACTAAACTGCTAAGCACGGGGTGCTCGGTTAAGGTAATGGGCACTAGCAGGTTGAGCACTATGGCGGGGACTAACATCGCCAGCTTTTCGAGCACTTTATAGCGCATAAACACATCGTCCCACGTCGCCTTGGAACGCAGGATCACCATGTTCACCGCGCGGATCACCCCACGGCGCATAATAAAATAGGCAATGGCCGCCACCAGCACACAGGCAAGCAGCATAATGCTCGTTGAAATGCTGTCGGACGGTTGGCTGTCGATCCCGACACTCGATAACCAGCCCGAGATTTCAAGGCGAATTTCTTGATCCACAATCTACTCCTAGAGAAACGGCTGGATTATCTGCCCAATCAAGCCATCCCAAGATAAAGCCATAAGGTTGCGAGAGCATGACGCGCTCACGATTGAAGCTAGCAACAAATATTTCACAACCATTTATTTTTCAAACGATTTTAGCATTCGAGGCCAAGAGCTTAAAGCGCATCGCGGTTTAAAATGCCAGATTGAGTCCTGCATCCATAGCGCAGCAGCAAATGGCCTAGCCGCTATTGCTCAAGTTTGGCCTGCGCCTGCTCCAATTCAGCTTGAGCCTCTGCCACCTTTTGGCGTTTTTTATTGATTTTATCCATAGACTTACCCGCAGCTATCGCATCTGTCAGCTCATTTTGACGTTCGACGAGTTTAGCTTCTAAGGCTTCGACCTTGGCTAAGCGCTCTTGGTATAGCTTGTCATCGTCACAGTGGGTTAGCACAGCTTGGCGTGCCTGATCTAACCCCTCTGCTTTTGCTTGATTACCCGCGGCTTTAGCCTCAACAAGCTGCGCCTCAATTGCCGCTAACTTAGCAGCACAGCCTTTAGGGGGCTCATCCTGCGCCAATGCCACGCCACTGCACAACAAGACTAGCAAGCATCCGTATCGACAAAACATAGGCTCCTCCTTTAGGTGGCAATATTTAATCCTGTAATAGGTTTGATAGTGCCATAGCTTATAACCACAAGCTGTATTTGTGCTTAAGTAAAATCGACTTTCTTGGTACAAATGCGACTTAGGCAGTGACTTAATAGCAATAAATTGTTTATGTTAGGGCAAAATATTGACTCAGACGGATATCGGAGCCAGAAACCATGCCCAGTTCATTTCGCCTCAGCGCGCTCAGCTCATTATTGCTGCTCTCTTCATCTGTGATGGCCGCCGATGTGGCAACTATCACCCTAGAGAATGGCGCTCAGGTCAGACTCAAAGATGACTTCACTTGGGAATATATCATCACAGAAACCAAAGTCGCGGCAGCGCCAGCGGTTGCCACAGTTGCTGCCCCAACTACCGCGGTGACATCAACCGCAGCGGCCACAGCAGTAGCCAGCAGCACACCCGCCATTGAAGCTGCCCAACCTGTCACCACACTAACCGCAAACGCCATTGCGCGCCCCGAGCTCTTAGGCTCTACCGCTAAAGATGGCATTAAAGTCACCTTCAACGAGAGCCAATGGAAGGGCGATAAACTCGGCCTGACTTTCGAGCTTGCCAGTACTAGCGGTGAGCACGTGACCTTAGTTGAAGTCGAAGCTAGCTTCTTTGCCGACGATGGCACCTTGCTCAAAACCGAAAAACTGGAAGTCTGGGAAGCCATTTTCCGCATGCCAGAAACCTACCTACGTAAAGGCGAGCAACGTAAGAGCCCAGTGATTTGGGTCGAAGGCGTCGATAAAAACCGTTGGCAGAAACAACTGATTAATCTCAAGATCACTGAGATTAACTCGCGCTAATCCGACGAATGAGGTAAGGAATTGGAGTTAGCTTTCAATTCCTTACAAACACAAACGGGTGTTATCAGACGAATAAGCTACAATTGCCAGCATGCCCTTATTCCCCATATGAGCCAGATGCAAGATGCCCAATAGATATTCATCTCTCGCTCTTACACTCTGGCTCTGTGGTGTTAGTCACCATGCCATTGCCGATACGGTATTTCTGAACAATGGCGATAAAATTACCGGTGAGATTAAAGCGCTAGATGAGCAAAATCTGGTAATCAAACCTAGCTACGCCCCCAAAATCACTATCGAACGCAGCGCGGTTCGCAGCTTTGAAACCCGTGAGCAACAGCCCTGGAGCATCAATCGCTCAATCAAAGAGGTAACGGTTCAAGCTTCTGAATTAGATAGCTTTGTGCTGATAGACGATCAGCAGACCCCAATCAGCGAGTTAATCTATTCGGAACTCCTGAGTGACTCGGACTGGCACTACAGCGGCAGTGTAGAGGCCGCCATTGATGTCACCCATAACAGTAAAAACACTCAAAAGCTGCATGCTAAGGGAGATGTGACCGCCGAAACCTTAAACTGGCGTCATAACCTCAAGAGTGAAGTCCGCTACGAGACCGAAGACAAAACCACTAAGCGTAATACCCTCGAAGCCCATTACAGCCTCGACTATTTGATCAGTGACCATTGGTTCCTGCGGCAAGAGGATTATTATCAGGAGGATAAGCTCAACCTCGATATCCGCAGCTACTACGCCGCATTGGGTCCGGGTTATCGTTTTTGGGGTGTCAACCGCAACAAACTCGACTTTGTACTCACCTACAATCACTTCTGGTTAGATTATCAAGTGTTTACTTATGAGCTAAATGCTTGGGCGGCAACCATTAACTACAAGCAATATTGGTTCGACGGCGTGTTAGAGACCTATGCGGATTTGCAAATTGCCTTCCCCGATATTCCCACCATCGAATATATTTCTGACTCGACGTTTGGACTTAAATACCTGCTAACACAACAGATTTACCTCTCATTTAAATACGATATCAATGAGACTAAATCCGCTGTGCAGCATTCGCGGGATATTTCCTACAGCCTAGGTTTAGGGGTTAACTTCTAAATTTACTGAGGTTTTACCACGCAGGTCATTTCTGGCGCTTCGTATCCCCAGACAATTTTGGCTTCGCCATGGTGTTCCCACAGACTCTCGTTGCGCCCTTGATACTTAGCGCCGCTGCCACTGGGCTGAACAAACATCAAGGAAGTTTGATCGCCACGTTCGGCTATCAGAGTGGCAGGCTCAGTCTTAAAGTAACTCACTACTACTTCATTCGCCGGATTACCGTCGCAGGCGTAAAATATCGGCCCGGTCATTTCCACGAGGCGATACTGCGCCTGTAGCTCGGCAATCCGCGTCTGGTAACTCGACTCGACACAGGCGCGTTTATCTTCGCTCTTCCAACATTCATTACGGCCTTTGACCCAGCCCCGCTGCATGGCTTTTAGCATAGGAGGTTGCTCATTCTTTGCCTTATCAGCAGCTTGCGCGTATACCTCGGCGAGTTGCAGGTCGAGCTTAGTCAAGCCCGCATCCTGGCACACCAGCTCTTCGATACTGCCTGCCTGAACCTTGCCACAGTCAAAGGAAGGCTTTTCTGCGGCCATCGCAGGGACACTTAAGGCCACAGCTAAAAGCCCCGCCACACCTACAGTTTGCATATTGATTCTCTTGGTAAATGTCATACCCGTGATTCCCTTTATCTTTTGCCAATGGCTATCTGTTGCCCATAGCTAACGCCACCTTGGCTTAACCTAAGCTGACTTAAGCTCAATCCCCCTCTTGGAGCGAGCAAAAATCAGCACTTAGCCACAAATACCTGCCAATGTTAGCGCTACAAGCTAACGGCTTTGCACAAACTCGAGTAAGTGTAGTGCAGCCACAGACGTTATCCCAAGAGTGTCCACTGAACGGACAATCGCGCGGACACATTTAGAGTCAGAATGCGGACACTTTAGACTCCTCACGCGGACATAACTTTTATCATGCTGATAAATAAAGAATATTTAGTTGGCACATATTCTGCCTAGTCAGTGGGTCATCACACTTATCCCTATACAAGGAAGCATTATGAACACTCACACAAAAGTATTCGGCGGTTTATTGATCCTCGCGCTCATCCCCTGTGGGATTTGGGCAGCCCAACAGGTAAGCACTCAGTCATCTAGCGACACCCAAATCTCGATCAATAGCCGTAACTATCCTGACTTTTCGTGGATTTATGTACGCCAAGATGGCGAGCTCACGATAGGCGCGGGTGAGAGCCAAGATTGGAATAAACTCAAACGCCAAGGCAATGCTTATCAAACCGACTATCTGTGGGTCAAAACCGCAGGAAATAGCTATGTGATTACCGATCCGGCCTTAGTCAATCAAGTAAAAGAGGCGGTGCGCCCAATGCAGATCCAAGGCGAGAAGATGCAGCGTCTGGGTGAACAAATGCAGGTTAAGGGCGATGCCATCAGCGCCGAAACCAGCAAACTCTTAATCAATCTCGCCTCAAGTGAAAAAGATGCTGAGGTTAACGCGCAAATCGAAAGCCTAGGCGCGTCGATGGAAGTGATGGGTAAAGAGATGGAACAACTCGGCGAAGAGCACCAAGCATTAGCCGATGTGGCTGAGAAGCAGGTTTACGAACTGGCGCAAAACGCGATAAAAAATGGCACCGCAGTACTAACACCTTAAGCCATTTTTAGCACTTAAGGGTAAATTATCGGTTATTCCAGTTATAGAGATTGAATTTCCTAGTGAAATTGACTATTTTCACGCCGCTTTGTTATTTCACTAGGAAAAGGATCAACATGGAACAAGCGATTAGCACAGGGAACGACAACCCCATTCAAATGGCCGATACCGTCTATTCGAAAGAAAAGTCACTGTTTGCAATTTTAGCGATTATTTCGGGACTAATTTGGGCCGTGCTGATCTTAGCCACCAAAGGTCTCGCCCTGATTTATGTGCTGATGTTTTTTATCATTTACCTCTTCACCCACTCGGCGTTTATCAGCTACTTAAAGGGTACGGCGGTTGAAATCAGCCCTGAGCAGTTCCCCGATTTACACAAACAATACCTCGCCTGCTGCGAGCGTTTAGAGATTAAAGAACCGCCCCGCGCCTACCTGTTAGCCGCCGATGGCATGCTAAATGCCCTCGCCACCCGCTTTCTGCGTCGTAACTACATAGTGCTGTTCTCATCGATCGTGGATGCACTCGAGTCCGATAAAGATGCCCTTAACTTCTATATCGGCCATGAGCTGGGCCATATTCGCCGTAACCATATTGGTAAAGAGCCGCTGTTAGTGTTCGCCACTTGGCTGCCGTTAGTGGGCGCAGCCTATGCCCGCGCCTGCGAGTACACCTGCGACCTGCACGGTCTGCGTTGCTGCAATAGCCTACGTTCGGCCACCAATGCGGTTGCCGTATTAGCCGCTGGGGTTGAGCAGTGGAAGCGGATGAATGTCGATCAATATATTCGCCAAACCCAAGAGTCGAGCGGATTTTGGATGTCCTTCCATGAGCTTAATAGCAGCTATCCATGGCTGACTAAACGTATGGCAAGAGTACAAGCGACCGCACAAGGCAAAATGTATGCAGCGCCTTCTCGCAGTGTATTCGCCTACCTCTTTAGCCTGTTTATGCCACGTATGGGCACCGCGGGCGGCGGGATTATCATCCTTGCGGCCATTATCGGTGTGGCCGCTGCGGTCGCGATTCCCGCATATAAGGAATACCAAGAGAAAGCGGGCGCAGCCAGCATTAACTATGATGATGCCAACTACGCCACCAGCACCCCGCAAATGGACTCTGAGCCCGCTAACGTGCCCGATGCCGCACTGGCAATCGAGCATATCGATCAGTTACATCAATCATTAGCCCCGATTACCGGGGTGCTGACTCAGTACTACCAAAACCATAAAGCTTGGCCGACCGAGTTAGAGCCGCTAGGTTTTAGCGATGAGCAGCTAACCACCTTTAACCTTTATTCCGAGGGGATTGTTGGTTTTGTTGCCGGCGAAGCCTTAGGAGATTATCAAGATTATGAGGTGTATCTGTCGCCCCAAGTTGACGAGCAAGATAATGTCACTTGGGTATGTAGCAGTAACGGTATTCCCGACGAATATCTACCAGCCGATTGCCAAGGCTAAGATCAAAAAGCGCTGCCAATGCAGCGCTTTTTATTTTAGGACAAATTAACCTTTTTGAATCGTCATTGTCCAAGCAGCATCACCCTTCTGCGCAAAGTGAATAACTTCATGCCCAGCCTCTGCGGCCCAGCGCGGAATATTTTCAGTTGCTTGGCCACAATCGTAATCCAATACCACTTTATCACCGGTCTCAAGATTGGTGATTAAACGTTGCAACTCAATTAAAGGAAAAGGGCATAACTTACCCGTTGTGTCGAGATAGTGTTCCATATACAGCTCCTTTATCGAAATTAAATCTGCGCAAGGCGCATCGGCCTCAGTAGTGCAAAATAGTTAAAGCACCAACTACCCAATAAAATAGCAGGAATAAATAGCCAGCCTTGCCACGACAAATAGGCTGTACCAACCAGTGCGTTACCCAGCATACAGCCACCAGCAAGCCCACTGCCTACTCCCATAAACAAACCACCTACAAACCCAAACAATACGACTTTATGTCCAGGATAGCGCCAGCGCTGCTCAGCACTACCTCGGGCGGCAATGAAGGCACCGGCAAATAGCCCTAAGAGGAAATATCCAGGCCAACTAAAAAACTTAGTGTTGCCTGTGGTGATAAGATCCCATAATTGCGCACTTGGACCACTGATCCCCACGCTACCAACCCGACCGCTCTCAAGGCTGGCTGGCCAAGCCAGCAGCGCTAGCAAACCAATCATTAGAGCTGTTACAAAAGGATGCCAACGCGCCTCAAACAACCAATGAGCTATCCCCGTTTTACGAGGCGCCATTAGCGCTACCGGACGTTTGCGGCGTTTGAGATAACTCAATGCCAACCATAATGTGAGTGAGACGAGAGCAAGCACGATCACCCAAGGGGAAACACCTAAAGTTTGATAGAGGGTTTGATCCTCAAGTTGATGCTGTTTCAAAGGCTTAAGAAGCCCCTTCATCTCATCAAGGCGCACAAATTTACTGGCAACAATAAAACCAAGCACCGCCATCACACTGGCTGCCAATCCTTCGGCTGCACGGTAATAGGCACCAGTAGAGCAACTTCCCGCTGCAGCCATCCCTACACCAAACAATATTCCACCCACTAAGGTGGCCAACCAGGGAAAATGCCCTTCGGGCAATTTAACCCAGCCCCACTCATAGAACAGAAACAGCCCTAAACTTTGGATGCTGATGGCAATCAAAATCGCGATCACCATGGTAAAGTCACGTTGTAGATAGGTATCGCGGATCCCTCCCGCCATACAGAATCTGCCCCTTTGCATCACAAAGCCCATAGCCAAACCAATCCCTAAGCCACTGATGATAGTTAGCATAGCCCTATCCTCAGCGCAGGATCAGATAACGGATCGTTGGCCCATTTTGCTCAATCTCTAGCACTTTATAGCCATGATTCTTGGCATCGAGTGGAATGTTATTGATTGATTGTGGGCAGTCGCTGATCACTTCTAATATCTCCCCCGGTTTCAGCGTTGGCATGGCCTCAAGGGTTGCCACTGCAGGATAAGGGCAAGGCTCGCCCACCATATCGAGTTGATAATCTGGAATATATTGACTCATTAAGCCGCCTCCGCGATCAGTTGTTCATCCCGCTTCGCCTTACGGGCAAAGAAACGTTTTTCCCACAGCAACATGGCCGCAAACGACAGCGCCAGCAGCAGATAGGTCAGCAATAAACCGCCCTTATCACCAAAGCTAGAGAGCAAGTTAACCTTGTCCCAACTTGTGGCTAATGGCTGGGCTAAATCATCCCAGTAATAGGCCAGCAGGGTTGAACCCAGTACGTTACCTAAACCAACCCACCAGAAATGCACTTGGCCTTCGACGGCGCGGTACATCCAACCCGTCTCACATCCGCCCGCCAGTACAATGCCAAAGCCAAACAGCAGGCCACCAATCACCGCATTCGGGCCAGCCCACATAATTTTTGGCGGCACACCTAATTGCACATAGCTATAAATCCCGATGGCACTCACCGCCATACCGAGAATAATCGCCTTGGCCATATGGGTGCGTCCGGTGATCCACATATCGCGAAATGCCGAGGTAAAGCAGATTTGCGCACGCTCAATCAGTAGGCCAAAACCCACACCGCAGAGCATAGCGATACCCAGCTTAGGCGCGTTGAACATCGTCAGTAATCCCCAACCGATAATGGCCGCAAACACTAACATGCCAATGCGAAAACGCCGTCTGGCTTGGTTTTCATCCTGTTTAACCGAAGTCGCCTTATCGACTTTCTTCAATTTCACTGGAATGCGAAACATAGGCAGTAGCGTAAAGCGCGCACCAAAGTAAGAACCCGCCGCCGTCGCCAGAGCAAAAAACCACGCATGTAAGGAAAACTGCGGAATACCAGTGAAGAAGGCCGCTAAGTTACAGCCCATCGCCAAACGCGCACCAAAGCCCGCAATAATGCCGCCAATTAACGCCTGAGCGATGCGGATACGGCTCTGTGGCATACGCAGCTTAACGTTATTCGCCCACAGCGCCGCCGCAATACAACCACCAAACATGCCGATGATCATCATGCCGTCGATGCGGTCTAAGGGAGAGCCCTGTAAACCTATCACTTTGAAATAACCCCAAGTCTCAGGATTAGCACCGACCAGTTGCAGTAAGTGCCCGCCCCAGCGCGTAAATTCCCCCGTAACAGCCCAAAAAGTGCCAGTTAACCCAAAATAGTAAGTAGAAAGGATACCGGCGGCGATAACCGCAGGCATAGGAGCCCAAAAACGGACTAAATATTGTTGTTTAAATTCTTGCCATGTCATGTCATTACCCTAATGAACGAGACTATAAAAAAATAAGCACAAGGCTTATACCCGTTGCCACACAAGCAAGGCACCATCCCTTAAAAATAAGGCGTTAAAGAATCTTAATTGTGTGGCGACACGCTTTAGATGGCTTTCGCTAGACAACCACGATTTACTCCCGATAACCGATAACTATGGGTGTAGAGCGTGGCTCTGCCATTACGGCAAAAACCGATAAGCGTGATGTTGCTTTTCTCTGCTAATTCCAACGCCAGTGAAGTCACGGCGGACATAGCAAACAGAATTTGGATATTGGCACTGGCGGCCTTTTGCACCATTTCAAAACTGGCGCGGCTAGTGAGCAACACAGCGACAGGTCGCTCTGCCTTACGCATTGAAAACCCACCGATTAATTTATCCAGTGCGATGTGCCGGCCTATGTCCTCAAAGGCGGCAATGATTTGTCCTTCCGCATCTAAGCCCATGGCGGCGTGAGTGGCCCCCGTGAGCTTAAAGTGATGTTGATTCTCTTTGATCTGCTCTAAGGCGAGCTGCAGATGATCGATATTAAATCTGGCGTCCGAGTCCACGCGGATAACGGGTTTAACCGCTTCCTCCAACTGCGCCACACCACAAAGGCCACAGCCAGTACGCCCTGCCATATTGCGCCGTTGCTGCTTAAGCTCCATAAAGCATCTTTGGGTGATTTCCACCTGAATGAGCACGCCTTCGGGGGTGAACTCGAGATCCACCCCTTTGATTTCATTCACATGGGAAACAATCCGCTCCGACAGGGTAAAGCCAATGGCGAACTCTTCGAGATTTTCTGGGCTGGCGAGCATTACAGTGTGGGCGATGCCGTTATACACCAGCGCCACTCGCACCTCGTTAGCCACATAATCGGTTAACTCGGATGCCTGCCCCTGCTCTAAAAGGGTCACTTTTCTCTCAGTAACCACTGCGTGTGAATGATATTCCATAGCGACCCTCTAAACTCATTAATTCAAATAAAAACAATTTGTTTGCTAACAAATTTCGACTCAAGTCACAAAGCGACTAACGAAATACGAATGCGCTTGATTCAGGTTTAAGCATTTTCTACTATCGGTTTGTCTTCTATTGGAAGAACGTCGTCTCCGGTGAGGCGTCCGGACTTCAAATCCGGGTAGGGCTGCCAGCAGTCCTGGGTAGGTTCGACTCCTATGTTCTTCCGCCAATTCTCATGGGAATAAAACAGTTCCCCATCCCGGATCTCCCGACTGTTACTGCGATATTTCCTACGGGTAAAACCACTGCGGTCAAAAAACTCCAACAGCTGAATACTGACCTTACGGCCTAGGCCAATCAGGTCCTTAAACTCTGCGGTTTCGAGCTTGCCGTGGATTTCCACATGCGCTCGCACCAGATTGGCGTAGTGGCACAACTGCTCGCTCAGCAGATATCTGTCCTTCACCACGGCGGTAATAAAGCCCTGTTGCACCAATTGAAAGCACAGCAACCTGAGTTTGGCGGGCTCGAGTTCGAGATATTCAACCATCTCAGTCACCCACACGGGCGAGGTTTGCAGCGCCAACCAAGGGGCCAAGCGTTGCCAGCATTGCTGCGCCTCGCTATCGAGGACAATCCTGTGATCCGCCAGCTGCAGCAAGGCGCCGCGCAGCACCATCAGCCCTTCTTGGCAGAGACTGTCGAGCACCTTATTAGCAAGCTCGCTGGGCAATACGCTGTGGCTCATGCGTTGCAGGCGATTACGCCCCAGCCCTAATTGGTCGGGATGCTGTTGGTGATACTCACGTAACAGATCGATAAACTGCTGTTTTTCTTGCTCAAGTAACTGAGTCGATAGCCCATAGGCTCCGAGGCGAGTCAGCCCCGCCTGCGCCAGCATGGCAGCCAGCCCTTCATCGGTTAGCTGCCAGCGCCAACGGATTTCATCGATACTGAGCGCCTCACTCTGACCGAGTAGCGCCAGCACATTCACTGGGTTGGAGAGCTGGGCCAGCTGTTGCAACTTGCTGACACGCTCCGGCGTGCGCTTCTTACGATTGGGGACTTTTAATGCCAGCACTCGCCCAGCGCCCAGCGTTTGCTTGCCGCCAATATGCCTGAGCACTATTGGGTCGTCCTGACATAGCAGCAATGGCTTATCGAGCACAATTTCGGCCAGATAACGCCCCAGCTCATCGGCTTCATCCAGAAGCGATACTCGCCCTAGGGTATGGTCGGCGCCGTGGTGACAATGCACATTTTGCCAATGGGTTAAGGGTTCGAAACTGCGAATTTGCACTACGGGTCTGCCGCACAGCTCAGCCTGAGGCAGGCTGCTTAACCAGTCACCGCGGGCGGGCGCCCTATGGTTATCAACGCCAGTAAGATTTAAGGCGATCCGAGTGCCACTTAAGGCTCTGTGGACTTCCATCCCTTGGCAATGAATGCCGCGCACCCGTAATTTCGCTTTTTGCCCAGAGCTGTAGAGGCTATCGCCTATACACACACTGCCGCTAATCACAGTGCCAGTGACCACACAGCCAGCACCTTTAACGCTAAAGGCGCGATCGAGCGTCATCCTAAAGCTGCTGGCATCTTCCGGTTGGGTCGATTGCTGCTCGGCAATATCCAAAATATGTTGTTTAAGGGTGTCTAACCCCGCATCGCCTGCATCATTCGCACAGACCTCAAACACACCACTGGCCTCGATACCGTATTCGGCAAGCAGCGCTTTTCCTTCTAGAGTCAACTTGGCGGCGGTTTGGTCATCGACCAGATCCCGTTTGGTCAGCACTAAGGTCAAACTATTGAGCGGTAACAGCGCGAGGATTTGCAGATGCTCGCGGGTTTGCGGCATCACGCCGTCGTCACAGGCCAACACCAGCAGCGCGTGGCGCACATGGCTCACGCCCACCAGCATGTTATTGATAAATTTTTCGTGGCCAGGCACATCGATAAAGGCTAAGCGAGTACCATCCCGCAGTGGCATAAAGGCGTAACCGAGATCGATGGTCATGCCACGGCGTTTTTCTTCGGGGAGCCTGTCAGTGTTCATACCCGTCAAGGCACGGATCAGCGTGCTCTTGCCGTGGTCGACATGGCCAGCGGTGACCGTAATCATAGCTGCACACCTAAGGTGCTGAGTTCGGCTAACAATTCGGCCTCATCATCGATACCGCGCAGGTCGAGACGAAGTTGATCTTGGGTCATACGGCCAATCACAGGCCGCTGCGCCTGCTTAAAATGCTGCTCGAGCAACGTTAAACTGCCGCCCTCTTGCGCGTTAAAGCACAGGGCGATTGAAGGTAAAAAGGTGTCTGGCTGCGAGCCGCTGCCGACTTGGGTCTGGCACTCCACTAATTCAATGCCATAGCTCGGGGCAAACAGCGGCGCTAAGGCGCGCTGTAACCGCTCACCGATTTGGCGCAACTCAGCTTGGCTGCGGGCAAATTTAGCCATAATCGGCAGTTCCCGATCCAAGGTTTCGGGGTTGAGATAGTGGATCAGCGTAGCCTCAAGCGCCGCGAGAATCAGCTTGTCGCAACGCAATGCACGCTTTAGTGGATGACTTTGAAGCTTATTAATTAGCGCCTGTTTGCCGACAATCAATCCTGATTGCGGGCCGCCAAGAAGTTTATCGCCGGAAAAGCTAACCAAATCGACCCCATCCGCCAGCATAGCTTGGGGTGTTGGCTCTTGTTTTAGGCCAAAACGGCGTAAGTCGGTGAGTGAACCACTGCCAAGATCCGAGATCAGCGCGACCCCACGCTCGCGGCAGAGTTGGCCCAATCTGGCCTCATCCACCGAGGCAGTAAAACCACTGATATGGTAGTTACTGGTGTGCACCTTCATGATGGCGGCGGTATTTTCGGTTATCGCCTGCTCATAGTCCTTGAGGTGAGTACGATTAGTGCTGCCGACTTCCACTAAGGTGCAGCCCGCTTGGCGCATAATGTCTGGAATGCGAAAGGCGCCGCCGATTTCCACCAGCTCGCCGCGGGAGACGATCACTTCTTTGCCCGCCGCGACCGCCGACAACATCAGCAGCACAGCGGCGGCGTTGTTATTCACCACGCAGCAGGCTTCAGCTCCTGTTAGGCGCTGGATTAATCCACTAATGGCATTATCTCGATGGCCGCGCTCACCGGCGGCTAATTCAAACTCCAGCGGCGTGGGATATCGCATCACAGAGGTCACCGCCCGAATGGCCGCCTCAGACTGCTGGGCACGGCCAAGATTGGTATGCAGGATGGTTCCCGTGAGATTCCACACGGGCTTAAGACTATGGCTATAGTCCTTAGACAATTGATCAACCAAATATCCGCTCAGTAACGACGGATTAGCACACCAAGCGGGTAAACGTCGCTCCTGAGCAATCAGCTCACGCGCCGTGCGTAACTGGCTATCCAGCGCCGCTTTTACTGCCGCTTTACCATAGCGTTGCAGCAAAGGGGCTAACGCCGCATCGGCGAGCAGGCTGTCCATCGACGGCAGTGCGCGGTACAGGGCTTGGGGTGTATCGGGTACTTGGGTCATCATTTGTATCATCTTGATAAATATAAGGGGAAGGACTCGACGAGCCCTTCCCGACTTTGGTTATTGCTCAGTTTCGTGGGCCAGTAGCAATGGATTGACCGTGGTCGCTCCAAAGCCCTTGGTATTTAGCTCACTGTCGAGCATCAGGGTCGCTAAGTCGTCGGCCGCCACATCCATCAGCGGTGACTTTTCGACGAACAGCATCTTGGTGTAACCATGGCATTCGTCGCAGCTCTCGATACGCACCTGCGCCTTGGCATCATCAAATGACCAGAGCGTCGTCCCTTTATCCTGACCGCAGCTAGTGCAATGGGCGCGAATGTAGTGCCATTCGCTCTCGCACAAACTGCAATGCAGATAACGCAGACCCGCTCGCGGCTGGTCAACGATCACGCTCGCCACGGGATGACAGCCGCAAATTGGGCATAGGTTCTGCTGCACGACTTTGCGTTGATCAATCCGTTTAATCACCATAGGTGCCCAATGGGACCAGTAGACCCCCATCGCCGCCCAGATAAACAAACTGAAGCGCGCGGGCACTTCGCTCATATGTCCCTGACGCAGTGCACTGCCCCAGGAGGTGAGTTGCTCTGGGGATTGCTGCATCAACAAACGCAGCACTCGCGCCATATCCTCATCCACCTGCGGCAGCAGATCGCTTAACAGTTGTTGTAGCAGTCCTTGCCAGTAGCTATCTGCCTCTGAACCCAAGTGGGAAAGCGGAATCGCTTCATCTTTCCCCCAAGCGAGAAGCTGACCGAAGTCAGCCTCCGCCGCCAATCTGGCCTGAATCGCAACCACACGGCGGCATAGCTCAAAGTAGTCGGCCAGCGGCGAGTCCTTGGCCAACGACAACAAACGCTGCGCCCGTCTGTGATACACAGTTTTAGGGTCCACCGCCTTTAAGGGTTTAAGCTCCAGCGGCGATTCGCTGCCGGGGACCATAGGTATCTCGGCTGTATGACTCATTAATGTTTCTCCACGTCCGAATGTTCATCCAACATCAGCGGATGATGTTTACGGCACCAAGCCTTTGAGACCTTGCCGTAAAGCATGCCTGTGATAGAACCTTCCACCCAGGTCGCCATCCAAAAGTGCACCATCACAAACATCAGCATGATCAGAGCACAAATGGCATGCAGCACGATCGCCCAGCCCACTACAGTGGCCGAGAAGTAAGGTGCAAAGTAGGGTTGCCACATGATGAATCCCGTCACGGTTAAGGTGATAGACGTCAGCACAAAGGCACGGAACAGCACTTTTTGGCCAGGGTTGTAATGGCCGATAGGCGGGATTTTGTCCTCGTTCTCGAACATCACGTCCTTGATGGCGAGCATCCAAGCCAGATCGTGTTTTTCCCATTTGTTGTGGTGGTAATAACGCACCAACATCAACATCAGCGGTAAACACATCATCAGGCCGGCAATTGGGTGAATAAACTTCGCCAATTGCGGCGTGCCCGCTATCGCGCCCAACCATTGGAAGGAGGGATAGAAGAAGGAAAAGCCCGTCAGAAAGGTGACTAGCCCCACGGCCACAATGAACCAATGACAGATGCGGTCGAACAGTTTGTGACGCACTACCATTTCTTGCTTGTTATGCTTGCTCATTTCTTGGCCTCCTCTTCCGCTTGCGCCTTGTCCTCTGGCGGCTGATAGCCGGGTTGGTCCTCTTCCACTATGTTGCGACCGACGGTGATCTTATGCAGGCAGGCCACAGCCGCCGTCGCAAGAAGTCCGACAGTACCCAGTGGTTTCACCCAGTCCTGCCACAGGGTGACAGATAATGGGATTTGCGGATCCTTTGGCATTTCGTAGGTTTCAGGCTGAGTAACATCGTGCAATATCATCAGCATGCCTGTGCCACCGACACCTTCAGGGTTGTAGAGTCCCGCCTTAGCAAAACCACGTTCTTTCAGCTCGTTAACACGCTTTTCTGAGTAGAACAGCATGTCTTCGCGCGTGCCAAAACGCAGCGCACCCGTGGTACAGGACTTAACGCAGGAAGGCTCCAGCCCAACAGCCAAGCGGTCAGAGCACATAGTGCACTTGTAGGCTTTGTTGTCGACGGCGCTGATCTTCGGGATATCGAATGGACAGGCACTGGCACAATAGCCGCAGCCAATACATTTGTCCGAATCGAAATCCACAGTGCCATTGGCATGTTGAATAATCGCGCCAGAGGTAGAGCAGGCCTTTAAGCAGGCGGGATCCGCACAGTGCATACAAGCACTGTGGGTAAACTGCCAACGTAATTTGCCTTGGTCTTCGATCTCGTTGTACTTCATCAGGGTCCAGCACTCTGGCGACAGAGATGCTGGGTTTTGATAAGTCCCTTGGAACGAACCCACCTCTTCACGCAGGTCATTCCATTCAGAGCAAGCGACCTGACAGGCTTTACAACCATTACACTTAGTCGCGTCAAACAGCTTCGCAATTTGCTTCACGCCACCGACTCTCGCCTGTGCAGGAGGAGTCGCTTGCGAAGTGCCGGAACGTTGAATGATATCTTGAGTCGCCATTATCAGACCTCCGCCTTTTCAACATTCACGAGGAACGCTTTGTACTCAGGCACACCCGTGTTGGCATCACCCATCTCAGTGGTAAGGACGTTACAGCTATAGGCCTTACGTGTTAGCGCGTTATGGCTACCGTGACGTGGAATACCGAGTGTGTGTACCGTTTGACCATTGACCTGCAATGGGCGCATACGCTTAGTCACTAAGGCTTTGGTGAGAATGTGGCCACGTTTCGAGCTCACTTTCACCCAATCACCATTCTTAATCCCTTTTTCTGCCGCCAATTGCTCATTCATTTCCACAAAGGTCTCTGGCATGGCAATCGCCGCTAAACGGCAGTGTGTCGTCCAGAAGTTAAAGTGTTCTGTGAGTGAGTAAGTGGTACAGGCGTAGGGATATTCCTCTTTAGTACCGATAGTGTCTTTCACCCCTTCGAACCAACGCAGCACAGGGCTGTGCACCACATTCGGATGCAGAGGGTTGGTGCCGATAGGCGATTCGACAGGTTCGTAATGCTCTGGGAACGGTCCTTCTTTCAGTAGTTTGAGCGCGAAGAAACGACCCACGCCGTCAGCCTGCATAATGAAAGGATGCGCACTTTCCTGTGGATTCAACTTGGCATTGAAGTCGGGCACGTCTATCCCTTCCCACTTGCCGTCTTTCCACTCGACAATCTTACGGTGCTCATCCCAAGGTTTACCGTTCACATCGCAAGAGGCACGGTTGTAGAGGACGCGGCGGTTGAGCGGCCATGCGAAGGCCCAGCCTGGCGTAATACCTTTACCCGATGGGTCATGGTTATCGCGGCGAGCCATTTGGTTACCGGCTTCGGTCCAAGACCCCGCGTAAATCCAACAGGCACTCGCGGTACTGCCATCGGCCTTCAGTTCAGCAAAGCTGCTGATCTGACGCTTGGTCGCGACATCGTAACCATTCAACTCTTTCGTCAGTTCGATAGAGCTTGGGTTGTGCGGATCGATATAGTTCCAGTTAATCGCTTCAATCGGCTCGGGCAGTTTGCCGCCCTCTTCGCGATAGAGCTGTTTCAACTCCTGCAGCAAACCAGAGACAATCTCTGAGTCCGACATCGCTTCGCCTGGAGGATTAGCCCCTTTATAGTGCCATTGCATCCAGCGGCCAGAGTTAACGATCGAACCTTCTTCCTCTGCGAACACGGTCGCAGGTAGGCGGAAGACCTCGGTTTGAATGCTGGTGGTGTCGACCTCGTTGAAACCGGGTTCGTTTTGCCAGAAGGTGGCGGTTTCCGATGACAAGTTATCAAGCACGACTAAGTACTTAAGGTTACTCAGCGCCTTGATGTTCTTGTTGCGGTTAGGCATAGAGTTAATGGCGTTAACCCCTTGCACGATGCAACCGTTCACTTTGCCACGGTACATCATGTCCAGATGCTTACCGAAGTCATACATCTGATCCCACTTAGGTAACCACTGATAACCGAACTCGTTTTCAGGCGTCGCGTTTTCACCCCAGAAGGCTTTGAGCAGGGACACATAAAACTTCGGATAATTTTGCCAGTAGTTGGTTTGACCTGGGCGCAATGGCTTAGGCGTGTTCGCCGCCAAGTGAGCCGCTAAGGTCGGTTCTTTATCGTTTGGCAGTTTAAGGTAACCGGGTAAACTTTGGGCCAATAGCCCCATGTCGGTTGAACCTTGCACGTTGGCGTGACCGCGCAATGCGTTAACACCACCGCCTAACTGACCAATGTTGCCCAGTAATAACTGGATCATCGCCATAGAACGGATGTTCTGTGCACCTTTACTATGGTGGGTCCAGCCCAGCGCATACATAAAGGTTGCCACACGGTCTTTAGTATGAGTGCTCGCAATGGCGTCACATACCACTTGGTAGTCCGCTGTTGGCGTACCAGTGATATTACTTACCGTTGCAAAATCATAACGTTCTACGTGTTGTTTGAGTAAGTTCCACACACAACGCGGGTGCTCAAGTGTTTCATCCACTTTGGCATAACCGTCTTCGTCGAGTTGGTAGAACCAGGATTCTTTGTTGTACTCGCCTTTTGCTTCATCAAAGCCTGAGAATAGGCCGTCATGGAAGTCAAAATCATCCCGCACCAGATAACTGGCGTTGGTATAGGCTTTCACATAATCGAAGTTAACTTGATTGGTCGAAATCAAATAGCGAATCACACCCAGAAGGAATGCTATGTCAGTTCCTGAGCGGATTGGGGCATAGTGATCTGCCAATGACGCACTGCGGTTGAAACGTGGGTCAACCACAATCAACTTAGCATTGTTATGCTGCATAGCTTCTGTAACCCAGCCGAATCCGACAGGGTGAGCTTCTGCGGCATTACCGCCCATAATAATCACTACGTTAGAATTTTTAATATCGATCCAGTGGTTGGTCATGGCACCGCGCCCAAATGTTGGAGCAAGACTTGCTACCGTTGGGGAGTGTCAGTTACGTGCAATAGTATCGATAGCCACTAGGCCTAAAGCGCGCGCAAATTTTTGGGTCGCTAAGCCACTTTCATTGGCCATACCGGATGAGGTCATCATCCCTGTAGTTAACCAACGGTTAACCGTTACGCCATCGGCGTTTTTCTCAATCAGGTTCGCATCACGGTCATCTTTCATTAAACGAGCAATACGTTTAAAGGCATCATGCCAGCTGATCCGTTCCCACTTGTTGCTGCCGGGGGCGCGATATTCTGGATACTGTAAGCGGTGTGGACTGTTAACATAATCCACAAGGCCAGCACCCTTAGAGCACAATGCACCGCGGTTTACTGGATGATCGGCATCACCCTCGATATGGAAAATAGCATGCTCAGAGTTTTTGCCCCCGCTGCCTTGGCTGTACATCAGCAGGCCACAACCAACCGAGCAATACGGACAGTTGTTACGGGTTTCTTTGGCTCCGATCAGCTTAAACTCTCGCACTGCTGCATAGGCCTTTTCGGACATCAATCCCAGCGCTGAAATCGCTGAGGTTGCCGCTCCGGCCGCACACAGTTTAAAAAACTGGCGTCTGTTCATAGCGTTCTCTCACACTTTTGTCGTTATGAGTTGGGTAATTGCAGTGGTAACGCTGCAATCGTTTGAGTGAGTCAATAAAGCCCCCACTTAATTTAAGATTATCCTTAAAGTGAAAATAGATAACAAATAATGACATGAGATCAAGATCGCAATTCACTAGCTACAGAACAAATAACTATAAATCTAGATTTAATTAAACTTATTTAGATTTTAACTTCAACAATAATGAACAAATAAAGATATAAATTCAAAGCATGCCAAAAGACATTTTGTCCAACAAGCAAGACCCATTTTGTCTCACAATGGCATGTTGCGGTTATATAAAGTATGAATTTAAAGCCGAAACGAAATAAGAGATGGTTAAAAACACCTCAGACTTACCGGTTTTGGACGGATAGACAGCGATCAAAGCTGACAATGTAAAGATTGGATAAAAAAACACTCATCCTGCGGTGTTAAACACACCTAAAGTACAAAGTGCAAAAACAGCGAAATCGCCGCATAGATAGACAAAAGGCATAGCAAATCGCTATACCTTTCACTTTATTGAGCACTTACTTCGGCACTTTTCACCCGCGGATGGGATATCGGTGCCAAAGACTGCGTATTACAGACTCGGCAACACACCTAGGGGCAAGTAAGCATTGAAGCTGGCGGTATAAAGCAGATCCGTGGCCGCATCGATATCCGGCGCAAAGTATCTGTCTTTATCATAATAGGCAACCACTTCGCGCAGCTCGGCCTTCGCCTGCGCCACTGCTTTACTTGGCATTAACGGCGCGCGGAAGTCCAAGCCTTGGGCGGCTGCCAATAACTCAACCGCTAACACACCGCGGGTATTTTCGCTCATATCCCGTAAACGACGGGCAGCGAAGGTCGCCATAGACACATGGTCTTCTTGGTTGGCCGAGGTTGGTAAACTGTCGACCGATGCTGGATGGGCGTAGGTTTTGTTTTCAGAGGCCAATGCCGCCGCCGTCACTTGGGCGATCATAAAGCCCGAGTTCACCCCGCCGTTTTTAACCAGGAAAGGTGGCAGTTTAGACAAGCTAGAGTCGATAAGCAGCGCGATTCGACGCTCTGCAATCGCGCCTAATTCGGCAATCGCAATCGCCAAATTATCGGCTGCCATAGCAACGGGCTCGGCGTGGAAGTTACCGCCGGAGATAATGTCGCCAGTATCTTGGAATACCAGCGGGTTATCGGTCACGCCGTTGGCTTCTGTGCCTAACACCTCAGCCGCTTGGCGGATTTGAGTTAAGCACGCACCTAATACCTGTGGTTGGCAGCGCAGTGAGTAAGGGTCTTGCACCTTCTCGCAGTTGAGGTGGCTTAGACTGATTTCAGACTCTTCGCCCAGCAGATGACGGAACACCATGGCCGCATCGATTTGTCCTTTCTGACCACGGGCCGCATGAATGCGTGGGTCAAACGGGCTGCGACTACCCATGGCGGCCTCGACGCTCATGGCGCCAATCACTGAGCTGGCAGCAAACAAGTCTTCAGCGTGGAACAAGCCTTCTAGTGCCAGTGCTGTAGAAGCCTGAGTACCGTTGAGCAGGGCTAAGCCTTCCTTCGCGGCTAAATCGATTGGCTTGAGGCCGGCGATTTCTAAGCCTTCGGCGGCCGAAATAATCTGTCCTTGATAGCTCATCTCGCCTTCACCCAACAGCGGCAAACACATATGGGCTAACGGCGCTAAGTCGCCAGAGGCGCCCACAGAACCTTTTTCAGGCACGCAGGGGTAAACTTCGGCATTCACTAGGCTGATAAGGAAGTTAATCACTTCTAAACGGATACCCGAGAAGCCACGGCTTAGGGAGTTGATCTTTAACACCATCATCAGGCGCACTGTGGCGTCCTGCATGTATTGGCCCGTGCCCGCAGCATGGGATAACACGATAGAGCGTTGCAGTAATTGCAGGTCTTCCGGGGCAATCTTAGTGTTGGCTAGCAGACCAAAACCCGTGTTGATGCCGTAAACGGTGCGACCTTCATCCAGCACCTTTTGCACGATTTGCGCGCTGGTGTTGATCTCGGTAATTGCCTCTGGCGCCAGTTCGAGTGTCAGCTTATGGCGGCTGATTTCACGCAGTTGCGCCAGACTTAAACTGCCAGGCGTTAATACTAAATGATTGACTGATTTCATTTTTACATCCGTATTCTTGTCGTTGTTTTTCACGGTTTGTTGAATAGTTAGTCTTTAAGCATGGGCAGATCTAAGCCCTGCTCTTTTGCACAGTTTTTCGCGATCTCATAACCCGCATCCGCATGGCGCATCACGCCTGTCGCAGGGTCGTTCCACAGCACGCGGCCAACACGTTTAGCGGCGGCCTCAGTACCGTCACACACGATCACCACACCCGAGTGTTGGCTAAAGCCCATGCCGACACCACCACCGTGGTGCAGCGACACCCAAGTGGCGCCGCTGGCAGTGTTCAGCAGCGCGTTCAATAATGGCCAGTCAGATACTGCGTCTGAGCCGTCCATCATAGATTCAGTTTCACGGTTAGGGCTGGCGACTGAGCCTGAGTCTAAGTGGTCACGACCAATGACGATCGGCGCCGACAGCTCGCCGTTTTTCACCATCTCGTTAAAGGCTTGAGCTAAACGCGCACGGTCCTTTAAGCCCACCCAGCAGATACGCGCTGGCAAACCTTGGAAGGCGATACGTTCACGGGCCATGTCTAACCAGTTGTGCAGATGAGGATTGTCGGGGATCAGTTCCTTCACTTTGGCGTCGGTCTTGTAGATATCCTCAGGATCGCCAGATAGGGCCACCCAACGGAACGGGCCGATACCTTCGCAGAAGAGTGGACGAATATAAGCAGGCACAAAACCGGGGAAATCGAATGCGTTTTTAACGCCAGTTTCGAAGGCCATTTGGCGAATGTTGTTACCATAGTCTAAGGTCGCCGCGCCTGCCGCTTGCAGATCCAGCATGGCTTGCACCTGTACCGCCATCGAGGCTTTAGCCGCTTTAACAACGGCGGCTTCGTCTGTTTTACGCATGTCAGCCGCTTGCGCCATGGTCCAGCCCTGTGGCAAATAGCCGTTCAGCGGATCGTGGGCAGAGGTTTGGTCGGTGACGACATCAGGAGTAATGCCACGCTTCACTAATTCGGCAAAGATATCGGCGGCGTTAGCCAGCAGGCCCACAGATACGGGTTTGCCCGAGGCATTGGCATCGTTAATCATAGCCAAGGCTTCATCTAGTGAAGTCGCCTTTTTATCCACATAACGGGTACGCAGACGAAAATCGATACGGGTTTCATCCACTTCACAGGCAAGCACAGAGAAACCAGCCATAGTACCGGCCAGCGTTTGCGCGCCGCCCATACCGCCTAAACCACCGGTGAGGATCCACTTACCGGCAGCCACGCCGCCAAAGTGTTGTTTTGCCACGGCTACGAAGGTTTCGTAGGTGCCTTGGACAATGCCCTGAGTACCGATATAAATCCACGAACCCGCGGTCATCTGGCCATACATGGCCAAGCCTTGTTTATCTAACTCGTTGAAGTGTTCCCAGTTTGCCCAATGTGGCACTAGGTTAGAGTTAGCAATCAGCACGCGGGGAGCATCCGCGTGGGTGCGAAATACGCCTACAGGTTTGCCCGATTGCACCATTAAGGTTTCGTCGTCTTCGAGGCGTTTTAGCACTTCGATAATCTTGTCGTAGCAGTCCCAGTCACGGGCCGCGCGGCCGATACCGCCGTAAACCACTAAATCCTCTGGGCGCTCGGCCACATCTGGATGTAAGTTGTTCATTAACATGCGCATTGGCGCTTCGGTTAACCAGCTTTTGCAGCTTAATTGGCTACCATGGGGCGCAATAATACGGCGGCTTGGGTCGTGTCGCTTGTCCATTGAGATGTCCTCTTTCAACCTGTTGAACTCACTCGCCATTCGGCTGAGTGCTATTGTTTTTATTGTGTTTTTGTCGCTAAACATCGGATGAATGCCATAAGCCTTCACCTCTGTTTGCGTACGTTATTTATTAAATGTCAGGTGTCCGCCGAGCTTAAAGCGGCTACCCGGGTGTACTAATTTGGCAAAACTCACCACCCCTTGGCGTGACCAAGTGCGGCGTGAAATCTGTAAACAGGGTTCGGTCGCCGGAATGGCTAACCTCTGCTGCAATTCGCTACTGGCAATAATGGCTTCGATGGTGTGGTGCGCCTCGGTCAGCGGCGCCACCTGCGACAGGTATTCATGGGGTGTCTGCTCGCTAAAGTCTTGCGCTAGGTAGTCTGGCGCAAAGGCGGGATTCACATAACGCTCCTCAACTTGCAGTGGTACGCCCTGCTCGCAATGCACTAACACCGAATGAAACACTGGAGTCCCGAGCTCCAGCGCCAGTGCAATGGCGATAGGCGCGGTGGCATTCACTTGTCTCAGTGCTAACTGCTGCACACTGTAACCATGACCACGGTCTTTGATTTCATCGGCGATATTGCGGATCGCCAACATGGAGGATTGCGACTTTCGCCCCGCCACAAAGGTGCCCAGCCCCTGTGAACGTTCAAGCACGCCGTTGTCTGTCAGCTCTGTCAAGGCGCGACGCGCCGTCATCCTGCTACAGACAAACAGTTCGGCTAGCTGGTTTTCCGAGGGGACACGGGCATTTTCTTCCCACTCACCAGACTCGATACAGCCAATGATATATTGCTTAATTTCTGCAAACTTAGGCGTAGCCAAAACACTTCCTCAAGATAAAATCTACCTAGGTTTGGCGTGGTAGGTACTCACACACCAAAACACTGAGCCACTTTCAAACGTTCAAAATTGCGGCTACAATCCTAGCTTGTATATACAAGTAAATACAAGCTAGCTCACATAACTTTCGATAATAAAGAGTTTGCTGGGCCAAAAAGCCAACGCAGCGAGGGATAACAATGTCTTGGGATCAGGTTTGGATAGACGTTAACGTAGCAACAATGGACCCTTCCATATCAGCACCTTACGGCGCAATTACCAATGCGGCTATCGCAGTTAAAGACGGTAAAATTGCCTGGTTAGGCCCACGCAGCGAGCTGCCCGCCTTCGATGTGTTGTCCATTCCTGTTTACAGGGGCAAGGGCGGTTGGATCACTCCAGGGCTGATTGATGCCCACACCCATTTGGTCTTTGCCGGTAATCGTGCCAACGAATTCGAACTACGCCTAAAGGGCGCCACCTACGAGGAAATCGCCCGTGCTGGCGGCGGCATTATTTCCACAGTTAACGCCTGCCGTGAGGCCGACGAAGCCGAACTATTTGACCTCGGGCGCCAGCGTTTAAATGCCTTGGCGAAGGAAGGCGTTACCACGGTTGAGATTAAATCTGGCTATGGCCTAGATACCGAAACCGAACTCAAAATCCTACGCGTAGCCCGCGAACTCGACCAACATCACCATGTTGATGTGAAGACCACCTTCCTCGGTGCCCATGCGGTGCCGCCCGAGTTTAAAGGCAATAGCGACGGTTATGTCGACTTAATTATCAATAAGATGCTGCCTGCGGTGATCGCCGAAAATCTCGCCGATGCGGTGGATGTATTCTGTGAAAATATCGCCTTTAACCTAGAGCAAACCGAACGCGTGCTGAGCGCCGCCAAGGCGGCTGGCCTGCAAGTTAAACTGCATGCCGAGCAATTATCCAATATGGGCGGCTCTGAATTAGCCGCACGTTTAGGGGCTAAGTCGGTTGATCATATTGAGTATTTGGATGAGGCTGGCGTTAAAGCCCTAAGTGAAAGTGGCACCTGCGCCGTGCTGTTACCGGGCGCGTTTTACTTTTTGCGGGAAACCCAAAAACCGCCTATCGACTTATTGCGTCAATACGCGGTGCCTATGGTGCTCGCCAGCGACTTTAACCCCGGCTCATCGCCCATCTGCTCGACCCTGCTGATGTTGAACCTGGGTTGCACCCTGTTCCGCTTAACCCCAGAGGAAGCGCTTGCGGGTTTAACATTGAATGCCGCTAAGGCGCTAGGGATTGAAGAGAGTGTCGGCAGCTTAGTGGTCGGCAAACAGGCGGATTTCTGTCTATGGGATATAGCCACCCCGGCGCAACTCGCCTATAGCTACGGCGTGAATCCCTGCAAAGATGTAGTTAAAAACGGTAAGTTAGTGCATCAATAACCTGCGGTTCAGCTAAACAAGGTCGCCATGGATACTGGCGGGCTTGTTTAGCAATCATATCTGCGGTTAGTGAGCGCCATTCTCTAACTGCTCATCTTGTTGTTTTACCAGTTTATGCTCGCCTTCATTACAGCCGATTTTCCAGTAACTTGATGTATAAAAATGGCTTTTCGGTAGGTCGTATGTCTGCTTAAGCAGCTTTCTTAGGGTGCGCATACTGCTAAATTCACAGGCGAGCCATACTGCGCCTTGCCCTTCCAGTTTTGGCAACTGGGCAATGCATTCGGCTAAGGGCTTACCTTCTGGGTCGGCTTGTGGATTAATTACCCAATGCAATTGCACATGGCTAGGATGCACTAAGGGCTGAATATCGGCTTCACTTAACACCTCAATCACAGCGTAACCCACGGCATTGCTTGGCAATTGCGCCAAGTTCACGCTGATGGCGGGCAAAGCCGTCATATCCCCTGCCAGTAAAAACCACTCGGCATCCACATTGATCAGTTTTTTCAGTCCGGGGCCACCGATTTGGATGGTATCCCCAATCTCGGTCGACTTTGCCCAACGGGATGCGGGGCCATCGGTGTCGTGCAAAACAAAGTCTACATCGATTTCATTCGTCCGCTGCTGACGAATGGTATAAGTGCGCATTAATGGCCTCTCATCCCCCGGCTGCGGAAACAGTAACTTGATATAGGCGCTTTCTTGATCGGCGGGAAAACCTGCAAAGCCAGCGCCGCCTAAGGTGATACGTAGCATATGTGGCGTGACTTGGGTTTTACCTATCACGGTCAATTCGCGCGGAGCGGGTCTGTTCATACTAAAACTCCAAAAAGATAAATGGCACTCAATTGTTAGCTTTCCGCCACGCTATCGCTGATCTGGTTGGCAATACGGATAAACACCGCAATTTCATCCTGATCGAGTGCTTGGGTCATATGGGCAACGGTGGCTTTTTCGGCGGCAATAATTTGCGTCATCAACTGCTCGCCCTGCGCCGTCGGCCTCAACAACTGACTTCGACCATCCTTAGGATTATCGACTTTTAGGATATAACCACCCTGCTGTAGCTCATTGAGCACCCGCGTAATTTGGGCTTTATCCCGCTGCATACGTAGGGCAATAGACTGCGCCGTGGCCTCGGGATGGCGGCAAATCCCCTTGAGCGCCCGAATATGGGTGACAGGTAATTCAATCTGCTGCGCGGCAATATCCGCACGCAGCTGTTTTTTGTAGGCATGCACTAATCTGTGCAAGGTTTCACCGAGGGAAGTGGCTGACATAATGGCATCTCGATATAGTTGACAGTATCAACAATATCGGTATTGGTTGATTGTGTCAACTAATGAAGTTTTTGGATAACACCTTTACTGAGAAAGTAGACTTAAGCAATTCACTCATGACGTACTTAATCAAGGGATTTGTGCAACTAAATGACTTATCTCGGAGGTCATTGAATTTACAAAGGAGAATCCTGTAAGTTAGTGCAAACCAACTAACAGGCGCGAAATGGAGTTGTTATGTTAAGAATACTGAGCTTGCTGCTACTGATTTTTTCCAGCCAAAGCCTAGCCAGTTCATGGCCTGTACCTAAGTCGATTGTGATGGTTAGTCCTGATGGAGGAGTAATTGCGCGACTCCACTCTGGCTCATTTCCTTTAGACAAACCTGAATCAGCACAGATGAGTATTTTTATCTGGAATGAACAGTCTGGATATGTGCTTTCCGAGCGCTATCCACTGCCTTATCGCTTTGCTCCGGCCAAATTTGCAGTAAACGACAATGGATTTGTGATTACTGTAGGTAAATATGTTGCAGAAGAAACAGGCCCAGATATTGGCATTTTTAATCCTCAAGGACAGCAAATACAGTCCTATACCTTGGAGCAACTTTTCCCTGATACAACGCAAAGACAGCAATTAATCGCTCAATCACAAAAATTAACCACTGAATGGCAGCAGCCTCTGCGAGATGAACCCCAATGGTATTGCCTATCTGCCCCAGAGGCCATGATGAATAATGCTTTCTCCGTTAGATATGAATTAGGTGCTTTATTGTTTTATGTCGATGAGAATCCATTTGAAATCCACTTATTCGATGGTGGCTGCCCATGATAGTGTTCCACAAGAATTCTATTAGTTCCCAGACAACGAATCCTCTCTTCTCACTCCAAAGTATCAATAAAACTAGCAACAAAATTCTTGCTGTTTAGATGCAATAAACTGCTAGGATAACCGTTCAAATTTGAGCTTGATCACACAAAACACGGTTTAACACTTGGGGGATAGGTTCGATAACGGATTTGCCTCAATGTCTTTGTATGAGTAACCCGATGAAAAGAATAATAAATGCTTTAATGCTGGCCATGTTAGCAACGGGCTGTAGCGATCCAAACCCAACACAGACCAATCAAACTGCTGAGCAGGCCAAGGCCGAAAAGGCCATCCCAGTATTGAGCCTAAAGCAGCAACTCGCGCCAATCACCCAGCGTTATTTTGCCCTTAGACCCGAAATCGCCACCTATTATGGCGTGGCTGAGGATGAGGCAGGCAAGGATGTGCTCTCTAAGCTGACCGATTACAGCCCATCGGGGGAAAATCATCGCCGTAAAGCACTTAAGACCATATTAGCCGAACTCAACGCTATCGATGCCAGCCAGCTTAGCGCCTCGGAGCAAGTGAGTTTAGGCTCGATAAAATCTGAAATCGCCGGTGCCCTGCTGCCTGCCGAAACCGTGGCTTATGGCACTATCCTCGGTGAATACGGCGTTTGGTTTTTACCTTATGTCGTCAACCACTTATCGGGACTACATGTTGAATTTCCGGGGTATATGGAAGATAAGTTTGCGGTCACCAGCCCAGAGCAAGCCAAGGCCTATCTTAACCGCTTAACCATGTACCCTGCCGCCATGGGCACAGTTATCGATAAGTTGGATCAAGATGTGCAGATGGGGGTAATCCCACCCGATTTTATTATCGATAAGACCATAGCGGGTTTGCAGCAACAGTTAGTCCACCATGCAAGTGAACATCCCTTAGTTAGCAGTTTTAAAGCCAAATTAACCGCCGCCCAAGTACCAGACAGTGAGGCGTTGGCGAACTCTGCCGCCGAACTGGTGGAGACAAAATATTACCCTGCGACGCGTCAGTTGATTTCCGCACTGCAAGCCGTGCGCCTTAAGGCCACTCATGTGGCGGGACTCGGCCACCAACCTCAAGGCGCGAAACTTTACAAGGCGATGATTAAGCACCTCGCCAATTCGGAGATGACCCCAGATGAGATCCACCGACTGGGATTAGACGAAGTCGCCCGCATTACCGCCGAGATGGATGTGTTACTCAAACAAGTGGGTTACCGCAAAGGCACAGTTGGCGAGCGTATGCAGCGATTGCTTAAGGATCCTAAATACATCTACCCCAATACCGCCGAGGGCAAACAGCAATTAATGACGGACATTCACGGCTATCTGGCGAAAGTGAATGCCAAATTACCACTGTGGTTTGGGCTGTTACCGAATCAAGAGGTTGCGGTTGAAGCCGTGCCAGACAGTCGCGCCGCCGCAACCAGCGGTGCATTTTACGATGCGCCTTCACAGGATGGTTCACGTAAGGGCACCTTCTGGATAAGCCTGTACGATATGGCGGCGCTGCCCTCCTATTCGCTGCAAACCTTAACCTATCACGAGACCAATCCCGGCCATCACCTACAGACTCTCATCGGTCTGTCGGATACCTTGCCGCTGCTGAGTACCATTTTTTACTCTAATGCCGCGGGAGAAGGTTGGGCGCTGTACGCCGAGCGTTTAGCCGCCGAGATGGGCATGTATCAGGATAATCCAATTAACGACCTTGGCCGCTTGCAGTCTGAGTTACACCGCGCGGTGCGCTTAGTGGTCGACACGGGTATGCATGCCAAGGATTGGAGCCGTGAGCAAGCCATTGATTATGCTGTGGCGACTGAGGGAATACACCTCTCTGAAGCCACGGGCGAAATCGAGCGCTATGTGGTTTGGCCGGGGCAAGCCTTAGGTTACAAGCTGGGCGAGCTGAAAATTATCGAACTACGCACTAAGGCCAAAAAAGCCTTGGGCGATAAGTTTGATATTAAAGTCTTCCACGACAGGCTGCTCGAAAATGGTGCCTTGCCCTTAGATTTATTGGAGCAAAAGATGGATCAGTGGCTCGAATCCGCTAAGGCTGCCAATGCCGCCGAGACCAAGGTTTAATTCGGGTACAACCGCTCAAATCATCTCAATATAGGGGCAGCTTAGGCGGCCCCTATGCTTTTACGGATCCCTTAGTTTTTACGGCACCCTTTCTTTTCAGGACTCAGGTTAATCCGCAAAGCGACGCTGATACTTGCCGCTTAAATAGCGGATCACCACAAAACCGACAACACCTGGTAGTGTCCACGACAACAGACGCAAATTGCCATGGTCGATAAACAAACGGCTGCCACCAAAGGCGAAAAAGGCGGTGTAACAAGCGATACCCGAGCCAATCATGGCGCCTAAATGCTCAATCCACCATTCTAATTTGGTCAGGGTCGCCTTAAAGCTATAACGCAGGAATCCCGCCCCAACCATTGTGCCTAACAGGCCGAAAATCACCGCGAGGATCAGCTTTTCTTGGTATCCCCATAGCGCCATCACAGGGCCAAGTAGCGTTAAGCTCAGCATTAATAACAAATGCAGCGGCGATTTTAATAACTGACGCTGCACCTTATAACGCAGAACTAACACGCCATGCCTCACGGTCACTAGAGTTAACAAGCTGATATAGATGAGAAATATCCAAGCATTTTGACGATCCGCAATCTGCGCTGCTAAGGCGTCGGCACTGACAGCAGGCTGTTTAATCACGGCGAGCGGATCAATTAAGCCCGTTGTTGCCATCGCCACGCCCGTCGCCGCCACTGTGTACATGGCATAGACATAGTAACGGCCAAAACGACTGTGATTCGCGCTGCCCTTTTTCAGCATGGCAGGCATCCAAAATAACACTAATGCCAGTGCGCCCGCGGTGATATGCACAAATTGCGACAGGGTGAAAATCGTGTTCATCATCTTGCTCCATCAAAGTTTGAAGCTTGATAGTAACGAGCACGGGGAGTCACCCATAAGTGCCAAAAGTCATGTTTTAAGCTGCCGCATAAAGCAGCCACAGTATGTGGCTGCTATTGAGGTGACTGTTGCTATAACCCGGTATGCTTATCAAGTTTTAAAGTATCGATGATCGAGAAGGTATAACCTAACTCGGTGAACATCTGCTCGATATTGAGCTTAAAATCGATGGGGCGATCTAAATCGAGTTGATTGATAAAGAAATGGTGTTTTGTCGGGATCTTAATCAGCAATTGTTTTTGATAGAAACAGGCTTCAACCTCGGCATTTAGCTCGCGACCTAAGGCCAAGAGATTCTCCATCATCAAGGGATTGAGTAAGTAGCGCGCCTCGACTTGGTCGCTGCTATACACCTCAAAACAACGCTCAAAACGCACATCCTCAAGCTTGACCCGCGACAGCTTTGTCTTAAACCCCTCAATACGATTTTTTAAACTGCCCTTATCCGTGACTAACAAGGTCGTGCCGTTGAATCGCTTAGGAATATTGCACACCAGTAGCACACCATTGAAGATGGTCTCTCGCTCAACCGAGCCATTATTGTTCGATTTAGTGTTGTAAGCATCGACCTCATAAAACTGGAACGGCACCTTGTTATAGGTTCCCTTAAGGCAATTTTGCGCATACTGTTTATCGGTTTTAGGCAGCAGCCCCAACTCCAGAAAGGTTGAGAAATCCACCTTAGGCTCCCTCGTTAACACATAATCATTGCCGAAGTACTTGAGACTAATGGGATAGAGTTTTTCAAAAGCGGCATTATAGAGTTCATTGCTTTCCTTTCCCGAGGCAATCGCCACTAACGCTATCACGGGAGTCGGCAGAAACGCGCCAATCATCAAAGGCACAAAATAATCCATAGGCACCAGCATAAACTGGACCCCGAGCAACCCGGCGAAGGCGCCCAAAATCACCGTGATGCATAGGTAGTAGATTGGGGTAGTGAACTTGGCATTTTCACGCCGCCTCTGGTTCACGCCTTCACGTTTTGCTTCAAACGGTGCGCATTTAGGGGCGATTTTTTGTTTGTAATACTTCTGAAAGGGAATACGGTGATCTTCGGGAATATCAAATTCAATCGAACTCATTGGCTCCTACTCTTACGACTCAAATCCATTTAGGGCAATGATTTTACGGATTTTATTCCAGCAAGGCCAGTTTAAGGTCAACAAATGACCGATTAAGCCCGAGCCAGCCTACGACCACGGCGCTGCAATAAGCCAAAAATAATCAGCACTCCAAAGGTGGCACTAAAGAGGGTTAAGGCTCTGGCTACGCCGTAAAAATCCGTGAGATTAAAGGAAACCCCATCCGCCCACAGCACTAAGGAACCTAAGGGTAATTGCATCGCCACCGCTGCGTACCAATCGAATGGCAATCGAGGAAAAAGTCGCTGATAGCTAAATAACATCAGCCCAGAGAGCAGCAATAATAAGCCCGCATCATGGGCACCTAACCCCAGATAAACCGGGCTAGTGTGGCTAAGGTTATCGACGCTTCCGAGCAAGGCGTACATATAGCCCGCCGTTGCAACCAGTGCAAAACTCACAAAGCTCAATACCGCCAACAGAATACCTAAGCCAAATGCGGGTAAATATTTCATAAACAGTCTCATCAGTGCGGAGCGCGCTCGACCTCATCCATAAAACCCTAAAGGGGAACAAATTCAGTCGAAAGATAGTAAAGCTACAATAACAGCCAAAATTTCCCTTAGCTATTAAGACCATAGTCTTATGCTGGCAACAAACTGTGGGATCATAAACAGCCTAATTCTCCCGACTAAATCCAGTATTTCATCCATATCCACTAGATAAGCCTCTAAAATTCCTCATTTAATTAAGTTTCAGTCGAATAGCTGAGTGATATGGTGCACAATCTCCCACGGTCTAAGGGCGAAATCCACTAGCCAATTACCCCAATAACGCTTAGGATCGGGGTTGCATTTTTTAGCCAACATATTGTGGAGTATCAAAACATTATGGGTATCAGAGCCATAGTCGTAGACACAGCAGGCACCACGACAGACCTAACCTTTATCCAAGATGTACTATTCCCCTACTCTGTCAAAGCCTTACCAGACTTTTTAGCGCAGAACCAACACAATGTCTTGGTGGAAAACTGTATCTGCGACACCCGAGATATCGCCCTCGAACCCGATGCCGATTTAGCCCGCGTGACTGAAATTTTGCAGCAATGGGTGTATGAAGACCGCAAAGTGACCCCACTCAAAACCCTACAGGGTTTAATTTGGAAGCAAGGTTACGCCCATGGCGAATTTACAGGCCATATCTTCCCCGACTTTATCGAAGCGGTTAGCCGTTTTAGCGCGCAAAAACTGCGTATTTACAGCTTCTCTTCGGGTTCAGTTGAAGCCCAAAAACTGCTGTTCAGCCACAGTGATGGCGGCGATTTAACCGAGCTGTTTAGCGGCCATTTTGATACCCGTACCGGTAACAAATTAGATAAACAAGCCTACGCCAACATACTCAACACCATCAGCCTAAGTCCTAAGCAAGTGCTGTTTGTGTCTGACGTGGTTGAAGAGCTTAAAGCCGCCGAAGCCGCTGGCATGATGACCTGCCAAATGGTGCGCGACAGCAAACAACGCACGGGTGATTTTCGCACTATCAAGAGTTTCGATGAGCTAGTCATCGAGTAACACCGACACTGCACACAAAAAGCGACCCTAGGGTCGCTTTTTGTTTATCAGGCAGGCAACAAAACCTACCTATCCGCAGGGTGATTCACCCCATCGCAAACGGGCACATCACCTAATTCATAGGGATTCACGCCTTCGAGGCAACCAAGGTTATAGCCATATTCATTGGGATTAGAGCGCCTTTGATGATGGGTATAGATACCGCACACAGAGCAGAAGTAATGTTTGGCGGTTTTGGTATTAAATTCGTAGCACTTTAATACGTTCTCGCCTTTGATAATCTTCAATCCCGCCAGCGGCACTGAGCCGACGATAGCCCCCTTGCGCCGACAGATTGAGCAATCACAACGCCTCGGCTTTTCAATGCCATTGGGCAGCGATAACTCCAATACCACGGCGCCACAATGGCAACTGGCGAGATGCTTGGCTTGGATCTGAGTATTGCCAACGTGTTTAATCACTTAAGCTCCTTATTGATTAACGCCCCAACCTGCCTTGCCGTTCAACTTGCGCTTGCCAGTTTTGCACTTGCAGCGCCTTGGCATTAATCACAGGCCCCAGCATTTGGCTCTTAGCGCGCTTAAAGCCACTAAAGACTAAGGTCGCGATATCTAATTGCTTTAGGGCGGGTGCGCCTTGGAACCACTTGTAATACCAAGGCGGCGTATCCATGGTCATGATAATGCGTGAGGTTTTCCCCTTGAGCAGTCGATTGGGAAAGGTTTTCCCCTGCTGGTACTGAAAGGCAAAACCGGGTAAAAATGTTCGGTCAATTAATCCTTTAAACTTGGCGGGTACGCTGCCCCACCAAATGGGCACCACAATCACAACATGCTCAGCCCAGAGAATAGCCTGTTGAAAGCGTTGCAGATCCGCCTCTAAGGGCTGTTGTTGATGGTATCCCTGCGCCAGATTAGGCTCAAATTCTAACTCGCTAAGTTTTAATAGGCGCACCGAATACGACTCGCTCGCAGCCTTGGCGTAAGTGTCGGCTAAATGTTCACACAGGCTATCGGGTTTGGGATGCCCAGAAACCACCAGTATCTTTTTTGTCATAGTAAAAACCTTGAGTATTCAATATGACAACAGCTTAAGCTCTGCCCCTAGGGGCAGAGTCAAGCCCGCAATTACGCGCGGGATTCGCAGGTATCCAAACCATCAATACAGGCATCGAGCCTGACTAATTTATCTTCTAATTCGCTAATCTGCCGTAGGAAATCAGCTTTGATATGCAATAAAAACTGCTGCACAGACTCAAGCTGCGCCGCCTGTTCACCCTCGGTAAACAAGTCTTTAAGTTGCGAGAGTTTGATACCTAAGGTTTTAGCCTCTTTGATCAGCAATAACTGCTTTATATCGGTTGCGCTATAAGTGCGATAACGCCCCTTACGGATCGGCGCACTGATCAATCCACACTCCTCGTAGAGACGAATCGCCTTGATAGACAGGCCAGTTTGCTTCGCCACAGCACCAATATACATAGTATTTAATCCATTAAAATAATTGAAAAAATCATCATAAATCTGCCGCCCTTTGCCAGCATATCACCACGCTTTAGGCTTGTCGCTCGCACTTTATACTGCTAGTCTGGCTTCTTAAACGAGCGTTTTAACTAGAGCTTTTGACTATGAGTAATGCAATGGAAAGTCCAACACTAAGTCCAATGGAAAAGTTTCTCGCACAGCACCCTATAGTGACCGAAATCCCCGTGGCTTGGGGCGAAATGGATGCGCTGCAACACGTCAACAATGTGGTCTATTTCCGTTATTTTGAAACCGCACGTATCGACTTTTTCAACCGTCTCTTTCCACTCGATGCCCTGTATAAATCGGGTGTCGGTCCTGTTATTAGCGAAAATCAGGCCCGCTATAAACGCCCTGTAACCTTCCCCGATACGCTATTGGTCAGTGTGAGTATCAGCGATATTCAAAGTGACAGATTTACCATGCATTATCAGGCATTTAGTAAACAGCAACAGGCAATTACGACCTTAGGTACTTCGGTCGCTGTAATGTTTAACTTTAAAACGGGTCAAAAAGTCGAGCTTCCCACGGAATTACTCACCATTCTTAAACAACACGAGCAAGCTTAAGCTACCGAGTCTATGGCGACATTGCCATAACACTTTAGGCCAAATCAGAGGGAGGCTGTATGTCAGAAAAAGCGCCAATAGAAGCCGCCGTTGAGCATCAACAGGATAAACAACGCTTTGTGATCCCAGTGGACGGGCATGAGGCCGTGCTGGAATACCGACTCAATGGCCAGCACATCGATTTTAATCGAACCTTTGTACCCGACGAGCTACGCGGCAAAGGCCTTGCCGAACGTTTAGTTCGCCATGGCCTGAAATGGGCCAAAGCCCAAGATTTTGAGATAGAAGCCAGCTGTTGGTATGTGCAGAAGTTTTTGAAATAACTAGTTTTATAACATAATCAATGATATCGCCGCAAAGGAATGCTGCAACATGAACCTAACTCGAGTTTGCCAGGGTTTACTGCTTGTCAGCCTAACTCTCATATCCGATTGCCAACAACGCCAAGCCATTTTGATTACTCAAGGTGTTGAGCAAGTTAAGATACAAGCCATTAAAACGGCCTTGATACAATTCGGTTGGCAGGTGAGTCAAAGCCCGATTGCTATTCCGGTGGAATTTCCAAATGCCGTAATCGCCACCAATCCGGCTTTTCGCGATACCCAAGCCATAGCGGAAATTGAAAACATCCTAAAAGGCCAGGGTTTTACCGAGCCAGCAATCTAAAAATTTGCCGAAGGTAAACACTTTTTCAGCACGAATAATGTCGGTATTTACTTACGCGACAGCACACAAGCTTTACACTCTTTGCCGCCATCTTTTATCAGAACAGAGCATTGCAGTGCTGGTGATGCAACCCTGAATCTTACGCCACAAGGCCAAGTCGTACTCGAATACGAAAAACCGACCAACAATAACTTTGAGCTAGAGCAGCACATTGGAACTTGGTTTTTTGATGGAGAACAACTCAAGGTTCGATTAAATCATACTCAACAAGCGTTTCAGCTCACTCACGAACAAAGAGAAACATGGCGCGGCCCTAGCCCTGCCGAAATCTACACGCCAATCCAAAACTCTGATTTTAAAGTACTTAACTGTACCTTCTTGCTTATCTATCTAGAGTAGATCCTTAAGCCGCATCCGAGTTTAAGGATTTATTTTGACTTGTACTGTACAGAGCTAAATCCAATACACTGGATAGTGGCGCTTGGGATCGGTGGAGAGATTATTCACGACCAGCGCCACCAGCAATAGCAGTAGTGAGCCGAGAAAGACTGGCATCAAGGCATAGAGAAACCCGAGTTGATGCACGTTCTCGCCGCCAATCACGGCAATTAATGCCGTTGCGCCGCCCGGAGGGTGCAGCGTGCGAGTTAAATACATCAATGCGATGGCAAGTGATACCGCTAACGCACTCGCGAGCACCATATAGTCGGCAAATACTTGATACACAGCCACACCAATCAGTGCCGATAACACACTGCCGCCAATCAAGTTACGTGGCTGAGAAAACTCTGCCAGCGGCGCACCATAGACTAATACCGCCGACGCCCCAAATGAGCCAATCACAAACATGGTGCCGAGTAGATTATCGCCCATATAAGTGGCGAGACTGGCGACTAGATAAATGCCACAAAAGGCCCCTACCCATGACCAAACGATCTTTTTCAGGGGTTGTCGTGGCGGACAGATGTCCTTAGAACGCATTCGGGTGAAGTAAAATCTCATGCTAAATCCGGCCGGGAGGAATAAAGGCGCGGATAAGTGATCCGCATCACATTTGCGGCCGCCACGTTAACGTTTTCACCGCGCAATTGCAATTGTGCGGTGAAAGCGAAGATCAGACTTAAGCAGCTTCGCCGTTCAGGCTAGCTAAGATTTCACGAATATCTTCAGGGATGGGACGACTCTTCTCGCAGCTGTAGTCGTAGTGCACTAAGGTGGTTTTCACTTCGGCGGTTTTATTGCCCGCTTGCCAACAGCTTTGGGTCAGCTCGAAGCTGCTATTGCCGATACGGCTGACATAGGTTTTCACCGTCACGCTCTTGCCATAATAAGTCGGCGCGATAAAGGCCACGGTAAAGCCTGCCACTATGAGGTTCCACTGATGCAAATCCAACTCGGGATTAAAAATCTCGAAGATTGGTGTGCGCGCCGCCTCGCACCACACGGGGATCACTGTGTTGTTGATATGGCCTAGGCCATCGGTTTCGGTAAATCTTGGGTGGATTTCGAGGCTGTATTCGGTGACTGACATGCAAACTTCCCTTTTGTTGTTCTTATACTTTATATGCTGTGAATGGGATAAACGAGGCGCTTACCCTGTTTATCCCTACCAAGCCTAACAGAAATAAGAAGCGCGATGCTAGAACTGGCAGCTCGCGGTCTCTGGGGTTTGCTTGCCATTGGCATCGTATTTTTTCATACAGCCAGCCTTACCCATATCATAGATTTTTTCGTATTTGAGCTTGCCACTGCTGTCGTAGGACTTAAACACACCATGGCTTTTCGGGTTTTCTAAGTGATAGATTTTGCGCCCCTTAGTCACATGGGAAAAATCCGAGAACCCCGGTTCCTCTTGATAGATAACCCCGTTCATATAGCGCTTATGCACTACATGCTGCTCGTCGATACGCAGCATTTCGCTGGCTAACTTACCATTGCGGTCATAACAGACTTTATCCACGGCATAATTGCCGTCGAGATCCTCGATACAACTCACGGCACCATTATCAAAATACTCTCGCTGGATACCGCAGCGCGCAATGGCGTTATCCCAGAAATAGGGTTCACCGTTCCAAGTTTCGCCTTCTTGCTGGCAATAGTTCCACAAGCTCTTTAACTGGCCGTTCGGATAGAAAGTGTAATGGGGGCCAGAGAGACGGTTATTAATCAGATGACCATATTGGACGAGCGAATAGCCGCCGTCGGTAGAATAGCGGATGCTTGGGCCGTATTCCTGACCCGCTTTATAGGTCTGCAGAGACGTTAAGCGACCGTTGGAATCGAATCGATATTCTTTATCAAGCGACCCATTGGTGTAATAGCTTAATTCGGATAGTTGGCCGCCGCGATACACTCGCTGCTCACCGTCTTTAATCGAGCTAGTTTCAGCATTTTTTGCGCTTAATACGCCCTCACAATCACCTGCGTAGGGCTCTTTTCGCATCATGCATTCATCCTGCGAGGGTTTAAGTGTTACGGCGTCATTAAACTTATATTGGCTCAACTCATTCAGATCGCCGTTAGGCTCGAGCCACATTTGTGCGCCATCCAACTCGCCTTGACGATAGTTGGCAACATTGCTGACGATATTTGGCGCTGAGTACCATAGACTTTCACCGTGGAGGCGGCCCTTATCGTAATGTTTAAGGGCGAACATAAAATTATCTTTATTGAATAGCTTAGCCTCACCTTGGCGTAGGCCATTCTCATAGTTGACTTCGGTCTTATAGAGATAAGTCACTGATTGCTTTGTGGTAAAGGCATCGTTCTCATCGGGCGTTCGAATATAGACCCAAGTACCTGAACGTTTACCATCGAGGTAGCGGCCTTCACCGGTTTGAAAGCGATAATCCCCTTGGGTGACCTTTTCCACCCAAGCGCCTTGTTTCACACCCTTTTGGTATTGGCCTTTGCTGCCATCGGACTCAAGCCACTCACCATCTTTAACGCCATTGAGATAAATGCCCTTTTCGGACAACTTTTTCGCGCCTTCGGTGCTGGAATCGTAATCTGGGGTATAGATTTCACTCGGGCCATCGGGCAAGCCCTTGTTGTAGTGAATAAAGCCGTAGTTATCGGCGTCATCCATAATGGACTGCAACACCCATTTGCCCTGTTTCTTACCGTCGAGGTACTCGCCTACCCAGTAGGTTTCACGGCTGTCGGCTTCAATCCACTTACCCACTTGCTTACCCAGCTTATAGTCACCGGCATACATCACACTGCCATTGCGGGCATCGTAGGCGGCAAAGTGACCATCCAGCTCACCCTGCACATAATGGGCTTCACTGGCAACACCAGCCCAAGTACTGCCCATACTCATGAATTCGTAAAAAGGCCCTGTTCGCGGAATTTTTTCGCTACCATTTTTAAGCCAATCGACGTCGTCGACCTCATAGCCAATGGCCACCAGCATAAAGCTGCTATCTTCTTCGACGTAGGCACTGCGATCAAAGGTTGCCACCAGACTGTATTTTCGTTCACGCCCCTCGGCATCTTTATCGGTGCGAGTCACGGGATAGCGCAGCTTGTATTCCACTGCGGTTTTTACATCCGTCGCCGTACCTTCAGAATTGCGATAGCCAATTAAAGTCGGTTTGAGCTTAGAGGTACCATCAAGAATCGCTTTGATGTCAGGTTCTTGGACGCCCTCAGCCTCATAGGTCATACGGTACTGCTGCGGTGGTAACTGGCTTAATACTTTGCGAACGCCGCCGACGGTAAAGGTGCTAATGGTGGGTGCGACTTCATCGAGTACGGCTTGCAGGCGCGGCAGTTTAGTCAACTCCTCGCCCTCAAAACCATAACCCCGCAGATGCTGGCCATCGGCATCCTTGAGCATGACGATCACCTCTTTGGTGCCGCCCTTGTCGAAGTCATAGTAAAACACCGCCACGATTTCGGCGCGGCCGTAATCGTCAATGCGCACACCTGGCGCATCGCCGTAGAGCATTTCGCCCCACACCTGTTGATCTTTTTGATAAAAATTGAGCCATTGGCCATTGGGAAGATCCACGGGACCGTGAACCATTTTGTCATATTCCGCCGCAAGTGCAGCAGGAATAACCGCAAAAGAAGAGAGCAACACCGCACCAACTGCGGCGCATAAACGACGAATCGAAAGTTCCATTTAACTATCCTTAACACCGACACCTTGCGCCTCGTGCGCACCAGTAAGCGGGGCGAATTTTAAGCGAAGTCCGATGCTTCAGGAAGTGGCTGACACAAAAAAGGCCGCAAAGCGGCCTTTTAGGATCAAAGCTTTAACAATCAATTATTGTACATAGCATTAATTTCATGGGCGTACTTGTGATAAATCATTTTGCGGCGCAATTTCAGCGTCGGGGTGATTAATCCCGCCTCCATCGAAAAGGCCTCTGGCAGCAAAGTAAACTTTTTGATTTGCTCAAAACCCGCCAACTCTTGCTGCAAATGCTTTAAGCGCTGCTCAAAATGCTCAACCACATGGCTATGACGCAGCAGCTCGATAGGTGACTCGTATTTCAAGCCCTTATCCTTGGCCCAGGCTTCGAGGGATTCAAAGGCTGGCACAATCAGCGCAGTCACATAGTTACGGGCATCGGCAATCACAGCCACTTGTTCGATAAAGGGGCAACGGCCCACAGTGCCTTCAACCCGCTGCGGTGCAATGTATTTACCGTTAGAGGTTTTCATTAGCTCTTTGATGCGGTCGGTAATAAACAAATTGCCATTAGCATCGAGTCGCCCCGCATCGCCGGTCTTCAACCAGCCATCTTCAAAGGCAGCCGCAGTGTCTTCAGGGCGATTGTAATAACCGCGCATCACGGTATCACCACGGACTAAAATCTCATCGTCCTTACCTAGCTTCACTTCGATTTCGGGCAATACTTTACCGTTCGAACCTGCAACCCGGTTATCTAAAGTATTACAGGTCACAGTCGCGTTCGTTTCCGTCATGCCGTAACCACAAAGTACAGGAATACCAATGGCATGGAAGAAAGACGCTACGTTTAAATCGAGGGCGGCGCCACCGCAGGGCATAAACTTTAAGCGGCCACCGAGCACAGCCTGCAACTTACTGTAAACCAGCTTGTGCGCTAAGCGCCACTGCAAGGATAGCCACAAACCGCCCTTAGCGCGGCCTTGGCTCACCTCAAACTGACGATCGCCGACGCCCATGGCCCAAGCGAACAGTTTTTTACGGCCTTTGGCGGATTTAGCGACCTTATCCTGCACTGCGCTGTAAACCTTTTCGAGGAAACGCGGCACCACACACAGGGTATGCGGACGCACGGCACTGATGGCCTCTTTCACTCTCTGGGTGTTTTGCAGGTAAACGTTGTGGCCGCCACGGCACAGCACGTAGAAGCTCCAACCACGCTCAAACACATGGCTTAGCGGTAGGAAAGCTAACGACACATCGCCAGTGGTAAACGGCAGGATCTGATCGTGCTGACGCACAGTCGAAGCCATATTGCGGTAATCCAGCATCACGCCCTTAGGGTCGCCCGTGGTACCAGAGGTATAAATCAGGGTTAACAGATCATCGAGATTGGCATCCTTTAAGCGCTGCTCAAGCTCAGCACTCTGGCCGTATTCTTTGGCTAATAAGCTGTCTAAATGCTGATGCTGGGCGTTGTCCTGCGCCAGCTCAACACTCGCGTCGAACACAATCACATGCTCTAGGGTCGGACACTGTTTTTGCAGCTCACAGGCCAGCGCATATTGCTTAGCGTCGTCGACAAAAATCACCTTGGCCGCCGCATCATTAATGATAAAGCTAGCCTGCTCTAAGGTGCTGGTTGGGTAAATGGGTACTACAACGGCACGACTTTTCAGGGTACCTATGTCGGCGCAGGTCCATTGAGGGCAGTTTTGTGACAGGATCACGCAACGGTCTTGCACTTGTACGCCAAGTTCAATCAACACCTGTGCAATTTTATGGCTGATTTGATCGAATGCCTGCCAACTGACTTGATGCCAAGGCGCAGCCATTTCAAAACCTTCCAGCGCGATAGCCTCTTTTAATGACTGGCTTTGCTGCTGTAATAGTCGAATTACGTGATATTGTTCGAGAGACATGAGTGACTCACCTTTTAGCTTACAAGTGTACCGCTTTTGCGGCATTCTACCTGAAGGCAAGCCAAAAACTAAGAGTTTTTGCTCTAATCTTGTGCAAATGTCGCCCCAATCACGCCATTTCAGGGCAATCAGAGCCCGGTAATGTCGCCCTGCCAGAGCTTTTTGCTGCCCCAATACAGTGCGATTTGCCCAAGGATCACCAGTAAAATATTGCCCAGCGACCAATAAAACAGGCTGCCCTCATGTTGCAGCGCTGCAAGGCTAATAGACACCCAGATTGAATGCCCCACGACCACCAGCATGGTTAGGCTCACCTGTAATACGCGGCGGCACAGGCAGCCTAGCCCTAACACTAAGGCGCAGGCCCAATAAGTGCTCATCACTAAGTGCGCCAGCAAGGCCAATGTCATGTTGCCATTGAGCCAAGTGATAAACAGACTCGAGAGCAAAATGCCTATGCCGATGAAAAACAGTAATCGTTGCTGCCCACGGGCAAAGGCTTTGACTAAACCTGCACGCCCATCGAACCCCGGCAGTAATAAGAGCAATTCTGTCGCCCGAGAGCGCTGCACCCGGCTCCAGTGCACTAGCGAGCAGCCGATCACACTAAACTGCGCCAACAGCAGTAACACAGGGAAATTCCATTGCAGTTCATGGGATAACCCCCCGAGCACTATCGTCAGCACAGGGAGTAATAGCAGCAATACGGTCAGCATAGGACCGATAAAGAAGTTAACCGGATGCAGGTAGCGCTCTAATCGACTCAAGATCCGCATCGATTGCAGGCTCGGCAACCAAAACCAGCCCATCTCGAGTCCATTGAGGTACACGCTGCGCGCCTCTACTCGCCAAGGTAACACTAGGCATCGGCGCCAAATCAAGGCGGCTAATACAAACAACACGGCTAAACTCAGCCACAGCGGCACTTGCTCGGCCAAATCGCTGGAAAATGGCACTAAAATAAACAGTAAAAATGAGCTGTAAAACCACTGGGTTTGCAACAAACACAACAGAATGAAGCCTAGGCTTATCCCTTGCGCAAAGACCAGTAATGACAGGCTCGAGGTGAAGTCATACAACACACAAAGCAGCACGGCTAAGCTAAATACACCGATAAGCATCACTTCGCATTGGATAAACACATTCTGTCGATAACGGGGAATTAATATCGAACACTCATTGGCCATCAAACGAATAAGCTGCCAAGCCACGGCCGCCGAAGTCGAAACGACAGCCATGGCAACGAAGATATCGAAACTCTCTTTCTGTCCCGCCCATCCAGCCAAGATACTCAGCACTAAGCCAAATATGCCTGTACCGAGAAAACTCACACTGCCGACATCAAACAACCACAGGCGCAGCATGCCGTTAAAGGGATTAATCGAATGGTGCGTCCCCAGTTTTTCAGGTACTTGAACTAAGGGTTTAGCGGCACTCATTTGTGCAGCTCCACAAAGAGTTGCTCCAAATTCAGCGCCTCACTGCGCAGCACACCGGGCAGATTAAGCTCAATATCGCCCCTGTCCACCAGCACAGAATCACCATCACGGCTGAGGATACGCACCTGCTCCGGCAACTCGGCACCGTCCGCTAGCTTAACGAGTCGCACCTCTTCCCGCAGGGCATCTATCTCCTTAAACAGCACTAACTCGCCCTGCTTAATCAGGGCGACATGGCTCGCGACCCGTTCTAAATCTGAGGTGATATGGGATGAGAACAACACGGCCGAGCCGGATTCGAGGGCCAAGTCGAACAAATCGACCATAAACTTGCGCCTGACTATCGGGTCGAGGCTGGCCACGGGTTCATCGAGGATCAGCAACTCGGGGCGATAGGCCATCGCCATGATCAAAGCTAAGGATTGGCGCTGACCAACGGACAAGCGTTGTACCTGTTGAGTCACATCTAATTCGAAACGGGCGAGCCAATCCTGCTCTAGCTGCATGTCCCAGTGGGGATAAAAACTGCGGTGCAAATCGAGGGCGCGCTCAACGGTAAAACCTTCATAACCAAAGGGTTGCTGCGGAACATAGCCTAAGCGTTCCTTAGCGGCAGAAGAAAGCTGCTCCGGCGTTTCGCCTAAGGTGCGGATTTCACCCGAATCCGGCGAGAGGATCCCCAGAGCGCAGCGCATTAGGGTCGATTTACCCGCACCGTTTTGTCCCAATAGACCCACCACCATACCGGCCGATAAACGTAAGGTCAGATCCTTGAGCGCACGTTTTTCGCTGGCACCTTTGCCGCGAAACACTTTGTTTACGTTAGAAAACGTTAGTATTGGGGTACAGTCTTGGTCCATCGAATTGCGTCCTTTTTATTCTCGTTTTCGCTTAGCTCGACTCAGGCTACCAGCGCTCATTAATCAATTGCAGTAACTCGGGCAGACTCACGCCCAGCTGCTTTGCCTGTGCCAGCAGCGCATCTAATTGCGGCTCGAGCAGACTCACGCCCGACTCCATCGCCTCACTGCGCGCGGCGACCCTAGTCGCCTGACCACGGCGGCGCTCAAGCCAACCTTGATCGACCAATTGCTGAATCGCGCGGGACACCGTCATCGGATTAACCGCAAGATATTCAGCAATTTGGCGCACTGAGGGTAATACGTCTTCCTCTTGCAGTTGGCCGCCCACAATCAAGCGCACGATTTGCTCGTGTAATTGCTTGTAAATTGGCTCACCACTGCTGGGGTTGACATTTAAAAGTTCTAACATTAGCCTTTACACACTGTATTAATACATTGATACACCGATACACTGTATTTAAAGTAACACACTCATCCTGAAATGCAAAAAGGAAAGCGCTCATGATAGATAGCATGATCCACAGGAAGTCCCATAATGCCAGCGCTGACGTGGCAATGAAGCGCATTGATACGCGCCAGCACTCGGGCAAGTTAAGCAAAAGCATCATCAGTTTGAGTGCGCTGATGCTCGCCATGGGTAGCGCCACGGCTTGGGCGAGCGACAACTCAGTAAAGCCCACTGAATCCGCCAACACCTGTTATGTGGAGGGCGTGTCGGACCGCTTAAACTGCGGCTTTGTCACTGTGCCGGAAAACCCTAATAAGCCCGATGGCAAACAGATCCAAGTGCATTATGTGGTCTTGCCCGCAGTGAAAAACGTCAACCACGAAGAGGCCTTACTGGCGATCGCCGGCGGCCCAGGTCAATCGGCCATAGATAACGCGGCAGGCTTCGATAGCATGCTGAACAAAGTGCGCCAACAGCGCGATATTCTGCTTATCGATCAACGGGGCACTGGCCGCTCGAATCCACTGAACTGCAACTCAGGCCCGCAATCTCCGCTCGCCATCGACGAGGATAATGTCGATACCTTGGTCGAGGCGCAAAAATGCCGCGATCAATTCCCCGATACTGACGTTACCCAATATGGCAGCCTCAATGCGGTGCAAGACTTCGAAGCCGTACGCGCCAAGTTAGGCTATAAGAAACTGCACCTCTACGGTATCTCCTACGGCACACGTATGGCGCAGCTCTATATGCGCTTATATCCCGAGCACTTAGCCACAGTCACCATAGACGGCATTGTGCCCATGCAGCAGAGCGTATTGGAGATTGGCTCGGCGATTGAACGTGGCTTTGACTTGCTGTTTAAAGACTGCCAAGACACTGCCGCCTGCCATGCCGAGTTTCCTGAGCTCAAGGCCGAGTTTGACCAAGTAGTCGCTAAACTCAGCCAAGGGCCAGTGATGGAGCAAGTGCACGACCCTGTGACGGGAGAAAAGACCCTACTCACTATGACGCGCTCAAAGTTTTACGGCGCGATCCGCATGGCGCTGTATCAAACCAATGTGCGCGCCTTAGTGCCCCATGCAATTCATCAGGCCGCTAAGGGTAACTACCAACCATTACTCGGGTTATTTGCCTTAACTACGGATAATGCGGGTATGGCAATGGGCATGCACGCCTCAGTCGTCTGCGGAGAAGACATGCATCGCATCACTCCGGCGATGCGTGAACAGGCCAAAAACTCCTATGTCGGCAAAACCATGCTCGAAAGCCTCGAAACCTCGTGCTCTGTGTGGAAGGTGCCTGCGGTCGATGCCAACTTTAGCGAGCCTATCAAGAGCGATATCCCCACACTGTTGCTGTCGGGCGAAATTGACCCAGCAACTCCACCGAGCTGGGGTGAACTGGCGATGGAAAAACTCACTAACGCCAAACACTTTGTCGCGCCATACGCTACCCATGGCGTGGCCTATCAGTCCTGTGCCAATAACTTAATCGCCGAGTTAGTGCGTACTGGTTCGGTCAAAGATCTCGATGGTGAATGTTTGAAGAAGGATGTACGCCGTAGCTTCTATTTAAATGCCAGCTCGGTTGAGCCACTCGTGACCGAAGCCGCAACCCAATCAGCCAAGGATAAGCCCAGCACTGGTGCCAAGGAGTAATCATGATCAAAGTATCCCATCTTTCTAAGCGCATCGGCGAAGTGCAGGCCCTAAACGATTTGAGCTTCGTGGCCGAGAACGGCCAGATCACCGGCCTGCTCGGCCCTAATGGCGCGGGTAAAACCACCTGTTTACGCACGATTTTCGGCCTGTTAAAACCCGACACTGGCACGGCTGAAATTGAAGGTATCGACGTTACCATCGACCCGATTGGCGCTAAGCAGCAGTTAGGCTTATTCCCCGACCCGTTCGGTCTGTATGAGCGCTTAACACCGCGGGAATATATCCGTTACTTTGCCGAACTCAGCGGTTTATCCGCGAGCGATGCCAAGGCGGCCACCGACAATGTCATCGCCAAATTGCGCCTCGAAGATATCAGCGATCGCCGCTGTAAAGGCTTCTCCCAAGGGCAAAGAATGAAGACCGCACTCGCCCAGGCCATAGTCCACAGTCCGAGCAATATTATCCTCGACGAACCGACCCGTGGACTCGATGTAATGAGTACTCGTTTGCTGCGCGACATTCTTATTGACCTTAAGAATCAAGGGCATTGTGTGCTGTTTTCCAGCCATGTGATGCAGGAAGTCGCAGCATTATGCGACCAAGTGATCGTGATGGCGCAGGGTCGAGTGGTCGCCATCGGCAGCCCTGAACAGCTCTGCGCGCAAACGGGTAAGGCCTCACTCGAAGATGCCTTTATCCAGCTGATCGGTACCGATGAGGGGATTGCCGCATGATGACTCACAGCATTAACGCTCACACAAATTGCGATAACGCCTGCTTCGACCTCATGGCGAACAGACAAACTTGGGATAAGGAATAATCATGAACAAAATCATCGCAATGGTTCGCAAGGAACTGATAGACGCCGCCCGCGATAAACGCTCTGTGATGGCGGGACTCTACTACGCCATCGGCACGCCACTGATCATGTGTGGCCTGTTTATGGTGCTTATCGGCCAGCTGACCAGCCCAGACGATCTCAAAATCAACATCACTAACCCCGACAAAGCACCTGACTTAGTGAGATTTTTGTCCAACAAGGGCATTACCCAAGGTGAAGCTGGCGCTAAGGATCTGAAAGCCATCGAGCTGATTATCAGCCCCGACTATGCCAAGCAGATGAACCAAGGCAAAGGCGCCGAGATCACTATCGTGGCCGATAACTCAGAGGAAAAACTGCAAAACTCGATTCGTCGCTTAGAGAAACAGTTGCAGGCCTACAGCGCCGAAATGGGTAGCCTACGCTTAATCGCCCGTGGTATCGACCCTCGAGTGGTGCAGCCACTGAAAGTAAATGTGCATGACCAAGCCACGACCGACTCTAAGGGCGGGATGATCTTAGGCATCGCCATTTTCACTATGATTTATTCAGTGTTTATCTCGGGGATGAATCTGGCCATCGACACCAGCGCCGGTGAGCGTGAGCGCAACTCCTTGGCATTGTTACTCAGCCATCCACTGACCACACGCCAATTAGTGCTCTCTAAAATCATCGCCGTCGGCCTATTTGCCCTGCTCGGCTTAGTGTTGATTTTACTGGTGTCTAAGGTCGCCTATACCTTCGTGCCTTGGCAGGAACTCGGCTTTAGCGTCAGCATCACCAATGAGTTTATGGCGCTAATGCTGCTGGTCGGTATTCCCGTCGCGCTGATGGCCGCCTGTCTGCAATTGTTTGTGTCCTTTATGGCGAAAACCTTTAAGGAAGCCCAATCCTACCTGACCATGGTGTTGTTTGTGCCCTTAGCGCTATCGATGGCGGCCAGCTACAACATAGCGCCGGACATTCTGCAGTGGTTGCCCGTCTCGGGTCAGCAACAGGCACTGATGGATTTTATCAAAGGTAAGGACATGAGCATGCTGCAACTGCTGGTATCGACGCTCGGCACCTTAGCCATCGCCCTCGTCTTGGCGTTCGGTATGGAAAAATCCTTAAAGAGTGAAAAAGTGGTCTTCGGCTTATAACACTATCGACCCAAGGGCACTGTACGCCCTTGGGTTAAAGAGGTCAGTTATGGAAAACGAATATGTGCTGATGGTGATCATGGTGACTTTTGTGGTGGGCGTGAGTGCCACAGAAATGTTTAAGCATTATCTAAAAATCCGCCAACTGGGCGGCGGCAACGAGCGACAGCTTGAGGATAAACTCACGCAACTGAGTTTACAGAATCAAGTGCTTACCGAGCGTCTGCAAGTGCTGGAGCGCATAGTGACAGACGCAGAGAATGACACAGCCAAGAGATCTCTGGCGCAGCAGATTGATGCGCTGAAATAGCCGTTAATGCAGTTCGGCCTCGCAGCAGTTGTCGCTATCAAACTCATATTGCTGAGTATTAAAGCGCTGCCTGTAGGCCCTCGGGGTTAAGCTCGTTAGCTGAATGAATAATTTGCGAAACGAGCTGACATCCTCATAACCCACACGGGTGACCACTTCCTCTAAGCCTAAACTGGTCGTTTCCAATAGACGTTTTGCCTCATCCACCCGCAGACGCTGTACATAGCTGGCCGGAGTCTCGTTTAATGCCTTTTTAAAGCGGCGAATAAGGGTACGCTTACCTAAAGCAAATTTATCAGCAATATCATCTAGTAACAGCGGTTCGGTTAAATGATGCTGCATCCATTGCTGCACATTCCAAATCACCTCGTCCTTATGGCTCGACGTCATCAGATCCATGGTCATAAAGGGTTGTTGGGATTGGCGATTAGGATCAATCAACAGGATTTTTGCCATCTGGCTTGCTAACTGCTCACCCACCAAAATGTGCACTAAATGCAGGGCGAGGCTCATATTCGAGGTCGTCGCCCCCGCGGTATGCAGATGGCCGTCGGACACCACCAGCTTGTCCATCCGCAGGTTCACCTTGGCAAAGTGTCGCTGAAACATCTCATTCAGCCACCAGACGGTGGTCGCTTCACGCCCATCCAGCAGGCCGGAGGCCGCTAAAATCAAGGTGCCGGAGCAATAGGCCGCCAATGGTTTTCCTGAGGCAGCAAACAGCCTTAACGGTTCGAATAAGGATTCAAAATCATTGAGATAGGTTTGAAACTCGCTTTTATTGGTCACCATGGCCGAGGCCAAGATCACCGCATCGGAGTGCAGAATATCACTCGGGGTATTAAGCCCAACGGCAGGCACTTTAATACCTTGATTCGTTAGGATATCACCGCCATGACTCGACACCACTTGGCACTCAAACAAGTCTTGTTCGGCCTGTGGATTGACTCGCCGCCAATAGGTATTGCAGAAACTAAACACATCGAGAAAACCAATAATCCCGCTGGCAACCGTATTATCCGTCGCCAAAATAGTGATCCTTTTCATCCCAATGCCCTCCCCAGCCTCATCATGCATTGAGTCTAGCGCACTGGCCAAAAATGTCACTACTCACCCTAAAACTGTCAATAACGACACTTCAAACCCAATATGGGAGTTTTTAGACTGTGCTTAAATCTCCAGCACACAGGACGACACTATGACACAGCGCACCCTCAGCCAGTTTAAACGCCTGCTGGCCTTTGGCTTACTCAGCCTCATTTGGGCACTCTTGCTCTGGTTAAACTTCAGCATTGCACCCAATGCCTTCGCGCATTTTGTGGCTATCCCAGTGCTGTTTATCGCGACGGGCGTGTCGGCGCTGCTAATCACCAGCAAGCCACCAACTCCGAACAAGCCAATAAAAAACCCAAGCTAGGCTTGGGTTTATGTCATCTTGCTGTGCGGCGCGTTATTTTGCCTTAGGCCTAAAAGGCTTAATCACGGCTTCGTTACACTCGAGGTACGGCCCTTCCATCAGGTCGATGCAGTAAGGGATGGCGGGGAACACCGCATCTAAACATTCGCGGATAGATTTTGGCTTGCCCGGCAGGTTCACAATTAATGAATCCCCTCGCAAGCCCGCAGTTTGGCGCGAGAGAATCGCCGTAGGCACAAACTTTAACGACTCGGCGCGCATCAGTTCACCAAAGCCCGGCATCATGCGATCGCACACGGCCTCAGTCGCCTCAGGCGTGACATCGCGCTTGGCTGGACCAGTGCCGCCCGTGGTCACAATCAAGCAGCAATCCTGCTCATCGGCCATCTTGATCAGGGTCGCTTCAATCACATCCTGCTCGTCGGGGATCACTTGATAAATCGGCTCCCACTCGCTGGTGAGGTAATCATTGAGGGTGTCGATAATGGCCTTGCCCGAGATATCCTCATAAATCCCCGCGCTGGCACGATCGCTTACCGTAACAATCCCGATTTTTGCTTTGCTCATAGGAAATCCCCAATCATGTTGAAATAAAACCAATCGACCGAAAGCAGAGGAGAAACCTATGCTCCTTCGACTATAAGCCGCAGCTAAAATAGCATAAATGCTCGACTAATGGGGCAAGTAAAACGTGATGAAGTTCGCGCAATAGGCTCGAAAAAAAGCTAAGGCAAGCAATCACTCACCTCAGCTTGATGGTTTGCAGGAAGAGTTAACTCACCTGTGACAGTGTGGGCAACGCAGGGAAAGCGCCCTTCTGCCCACAGGTTACGGCGCCGCAACGCACCGCAAACTCAATCGCCTTGCGCAACTGTGTCTGACATGCGAGTCGATGTTTTAAGGTTAGATGCTCGAGATCAAACGCCAACTCAGAACCTAGCGCAAACAAAAAACCCGCCATAAAGCTGTCGCCCGCCGCCGTGGTATCAACGGCTTTAATTTGTGGGACTGGCACACTAAATCGTTCATTCACTGTGATGCATTGCACTGGATTGGCGCCGTCAGTAATCAAAATAACTTCAACACCTTGCGCCAAACAAAACTGCAAATAATCTTCGAAACTCTTATTCCGCGTTAATGCTAAATACTCAGCCTCTTCACGGCTCATTTTCAGCACTTGTGTGTAACGAAAACACTGCTCAACCCGCTCAGCAAGCAATGCGGTATCGGGCCAGAGCGATAAGCGCAAATTAACATCAAAACTCACTATCTTATTGAATGAATTCGCACAACGAGCGCCATAGAGACTCGCGTTAAAAATGCTCGCTTCGGTAAAGGTATTGGAGCAGAGATGAAAAATATCCATCTGTTGCCATGGAATGGCATCAAAATGGCGCGGGCTATAGCAAAGGTCGGCAGTCCCTTGGCGGTTAAACTCAAAGGTCCGTTCGCCATGCTCATCCAAATTTACCACCACAGTCGCCGTTGGCGCCTCCGGCACTTGGGTCAAGTAATCCGTTACAACCCCTTCATTCGCTAGGGCTTGTTTTAACATAGCCCCATAATCATCGGTGCTGATGCCGCCGGCAAAGTAACTCTTGCCCCCCAGTTTGGCATAACCCACAGCCACGTTTGCAGGCGCGCCGCCCGCAATGGCTTGATGGGACTTGCCGCTAATATCTGTGGGCAATAAATCCACTAACACCTCACCGAAACTGAGTAATACCGTCATATGGATCCCTTTATGTCTCTAATGGTTAAGCAAAAAGCCCATGCTTGATGGGCCTTTTAAATTGTTGGTTTTAAGCCTCAAACCCGCCGGAGTTAAAACTCGTATCTCAAGGTTGCACTCGTGGTTCTGCCATTAATGGTGCGAGCACGGATAATATTGTTATCAGGAATCGAACCCTCTTCAGCTTCAGTGATACCCGTAGCATCAAACAGGTTGTTGACGTTTAACGAGACGCTTAAGGCCTGAGTCAAGTTGTAGGTTGCAAAGGCATTGACCTGATTGTAACCATCAAACTTGAGATCATTATTATCCTGTGCATAGGAGTCAGTGGTACCAATCAGGTTGATGCCCACTGAGCCTTGGTCAAAGTTATAACGGCCCATCAGCGAGTAGATAAAGTCGGCCTGTCTTCTTGGGGTATTCCCCACAACGTCTGGCGTTAACGCATCCTTGGCAATTTCAGCGTCGGTCCAAGTGACATTGCCCCTAAAATCGAAGTCACCGATAAAATAGGCCGATTCAATTTCAATACCTTTGGCTTTGTACTTACGGTCGAAGAAACGCTGACTGGTCGCCTCGAAGTTTTGCTCTTCGGTCTCTGAATAGAAAGCGGTCGCGAACACCGATAAATCATCGTAACGGTACTTAACGCCTAACTCATATTGATCCACATTATCGACAGCGTCTTCTTTTGCCACTGAACCATCGGCACGAACCTTACCAAATAACAGGCGATCCGCATTGGCGCGGCCACCATGACTCAAGCGACCAAATGCAGCTAAATCACTGTCAAACTGATAGTTTGCTCCGAGTGAATAGGAGGTGTAGCTCCAGTCATAATTCACGGGTTGCGGATTGGCATTATCGATAGAAGAGACGCTCTGCTCAGGAATAGAGATAACGCCATCCAAGTTCATATCCACTTGCGATTGCACATTACCTGCGTAGTAACCACTGGCATCGCCGCTGTCGTACCGCACACTGGCATCCAACGACAAATCCCCAAAACTTGACGCTACCGCAAGATAAGGCGCCTTAATGTTGTATTCGGTATCGTAATTACGTTGGCAACAGTTGCCCCAATAAGGCACACCATAGCCGTAGAGCCCAGCATCAGAATAGGCGGTACCATCGGTGGCCACCACATCGAGCAATGCGGCGTTATCCCCTTTGACTTCCATCAGATAGGAGTTCCACATCCAGGTCATATTGATATTTTGGGTGGCATTGTAATAACCCAGAGTAACGCTGGTATCGTCAAAAGTTTTCGTCAATTTTAAGTCGTTTACGATTGAGCCAAAGTCATTCATCTTGACGTCGAAGGTATGGATACGCATGGCGAGTCCATCCATAGGATTGCCCGCATCGGGACCATTGGCATAAATCAACTTGGCGCCAGTGCCGGCAATACTGGCCGCAATGTCGGCACCATTAGCCACTTCGGCAGGGAATGGCGCCATAAAATTACCGCTCACATCCGAGAAACGGAAACGGTTTTCGACCTGCCAATCATTGCCTAAATCAAAAGACGCCTCTAAACCCACAGAGTTAACCTCAGGGTTCATACCATCGCGCATATCACCGCGACGACGCTCACCATCGGCGCCCAAACTCAGGGTTGAGAGGAAATAAGCTGATTGAATAGCATCGGATTTCGCATTAAAACCTGGGACAGAACTACCGTCCGAATACATTGGCATAGGTAAGTAGCCAATACTCTTATCATCTAAGTGTTTAAAATAAAGACGAACATAGCCACTATCGAACTCTTTGGTAATGTTGGCTTTTACCTGGCCGCCCTTGTTGGCATCATAACCAGCTTGGCGAGGACCTTCGCCAGTCCGCACAAATCCCCCCACATGGAAACGCAGACTGTCATTGATACTCGTGCCATATTCAAAGTCGGTGCGGAAGGTATCGTAGTCCAAGCCAAAGGTGGTAGACACACTGCCAGCATCCGAGCTACCAGTTTTACTGATCACGTTAATAATACCGCCGGGAGCATTACTGGCCGCAGTAGACGCCGAACCACCGCGAATCGATTCAATAGTTTGCACTGTAGAATCTAAGCGTAAGAAGATATCCGCATTACCAAAGGCAATATCGCCAAACTGCAGAATAGGTAATCCATCTTCTTGGATTTGAAGAAACTTAGCACCGCCCGATGCCACAGGTAAGCCACGGACAGCAATGTTAGCGTTACCTTCACCACCCGTTGATTCCACCTTCATCCCCGGAATGATCCGGAATGCTTCGGCAGATGAACGGGGAGTACTAACCTCCAACTCGGCGAGTGATACGCTGCTAACTGACACGCTCGAGTCCATGACGCGGGTACCACGAGCAACGCCCGTAACGGTAATACGCTCGAGGCCTAACGCATCTTTCTTGGTTTCTTCCTGCGCGGGTGCATCGGCAGCCCAAAGCTGAGAACTCACCAAGACGGCGATGGTACTTAACAAGAATTGTTGTGATGTGCGATTTATCATTTTTATGTCCCCACCCATATTTTGAGAAGCTGCCTATATCTCCCCACGGCAACTTCTACTGAATTGTTGTTAATCGATTAGTGAGTCTTGTTTGGTTCCCAAAAACATCTTAATCGATTAAGTTAACAAGTTAGCAACTAAATAACAAAAAGCAAGTGCGTTTTTTGTACAAGCCAACAAACTTAAAGTGGGAACAGCTAGCAATTAATTGATTAATCGAAAAAATGTGACAGAAAAAATTTTTCTGTCACATTTCAATTCAAACGGTTTCACGGCTTAACAGAGCTTGAGAAGGATCTTTAATCAGATTAATCCCCGCTAACAGGCACAACAAAACGGCAAACCCGGTTGCGAGGTAAAAGCCATACTTCACATGGCCGAAAATATCCCCAACTAACCCCATGCACAGGGGAGCCAACGCCGCAGAAACCGCGGTAAAAAACAGGATAACTCCAGCCACAGAGCCGTGCTGTGCCACGGGGAAACAACTGATCCCCTTGGAGTTTAAAGTGGGATACATCATTGACATAAACAGCCCTGAGAGGGGCAAGAGAATAACGGCGGCCTCAACGCCATAGAGCATAGAGCCGAGGTAGCAAAGGCTGATCGCTAAGCTAAACCAGAACATAACCTGTTGCCACGAAAAGTGATTTAATATCCACCCACCCAAAAACCGTCCACCCGCTCGCAGGGTAAAAAAGATGGTCAAGGCATAGGCCGCAAGTACTGTGTAATCCCCCTGATACTCTTGCAGCAAGCTAGGCATCCATACATAAATCGCCACTTCGGTGGCCACATACAAACCAATCGCAAGGGAAAACCCTAATGCATAAGGATTTTTCATCATACTGAAGGTATTCGTCAGATTAATTGTTTCCGTTGAAGATCGCTTAACCTGCGGATAATCGGCCCTAAACGCTAGCCAACAGAGGAGCAGACAAAACACACCCGCCCCAAAATACAAATACTTCCATGACACACCACTGATAAGCAGATAGCTGACGATGGCTGGCCCCACCATGGCGCCGACCCCAAAAAATCCTTCGACCGTATTCATGGTGCTGGAATGCTGTTTTGTCGACCGAGAAATATCACCGATCAGGGCTAAGGCCCCGGTTTTAAATACCCCTATTGCCAAGCCCACCAAGGCCAATAGCAGCAGGAAATAATAAAACGACTCCCCAAGCGCAAATAAAAAACAGGCAATGGCGAACAACAACAGCCCTAATAAAATGGTTAGTTTACGCCCTATTTTATCCGCCAAAAAACCGAGGAATAGACCACTTATTGCAATAAAAATCATCGGCATATAATGAAAGGCGCTCGCCTGTGATAAAGAGAGGCCAAACTCAGAAATCAGCTGAGGAATGATCACGCCCACGGCATCTGAGGTCATAGCGAACATAAAAAACATTAAATACGTCAACACTCTAATTCGAGTGTGATGGCGATTTTCTACAGAATTTGAATCACTTACCATACTGTTTCACCTTATCGTTATCGCGCTAAATCCCCTTTGAAGCTAGCTAAGCCCCAAACAGCTTTAGGCATTATTTATGTACAGCAGTGAGCTAATCCCCCCAAAACCAAGACTAACTCAAAAATCTAACAAACCACTTGAATAATGTTTCACATTGGTTAAATATACAACTTAATCGATTAAGTTTGTTTGTGCAATTTATAAATAACCGCCAGCAAACTTTACTCTGGGAAGGCTACTAAAGCGTGGGCAAAGTATGAAAAATCAAGTGCAATTGATCACCTATGTCGATCGGATAACCGGTGCCGGACTCAAACAACTCAAAGCCTTACTCGATAATGAGTTAGATGGTTTATTTGGGGGCGTTCATCTACTGCCATTTTACTATCCCATCGATGGCAGCGATGCGGGGTTTGATCCCATAGACCATGTACAAGTGGACTCACGCTTAGGTGATTGGGACGATGTCAAAAGCATAGGCGAAGCGTTCGACATCATGGCCGACTTGATCGTTAACCACATGTCCGCAGAATCCCCCGAGTTTAAAGATGTACTCAAACATGGCAAACAATCGGTTTACTGGGATTTATTCCTGACCAAGGACAAGGTATTCCCTGAGGGATTAAGTGAACAGGATCAAAAAGCTATCTATCGCCCCCGCCCAGGGAGCTGCTTTAGCACTTACACCTTAGCGGATGGTTCAACGGAAGAATTTTGGACCACCTTTACCCGTAACCAGATCGATATCGATGTTAACTCAGCTGCAGGTAAGGATTATTTAAACCGCGTATTGGCGCGATTTAACCACAGCAAAGTCAATTTAATCCGCTTAGATGCTGCAGGTTATGCGATAAAAAAACCCGGCACTAGCTGCTTTATGATTGAAGAGTCCTTCGAGTTTGTGGATAAATTAGCGAAGCAGGCCAATGAGTTAGGTATGACAACCCTAGCCGAAATCCACTCCCATCATATGACGCAAATCGATATCGCCAAACGAGTGGACATGGTTTACGACTTCGCCCTGCCACCGCTCATCCTGCACACGCTGTTTAGCCAAGATTGTAGCGCCCTGAGTCACTGGCTAGACATGGCCCCTCGCAACTGCATTACCGTTCTCGATACCCACGATGGCATTGGTATTATCGATGTCGGCCCAATGGATGGCTTACGCGGATTATTGGACGAAAAACAAATCGATAATCTGGTCGAAACCATACACGACAACAGTAAGGGCGAGAGTCTACAAGCCACAGGGGCGGCCGCCAGCAATGTCGATTTGTATCAAATCAACTGCACCTATTACGATGCCCTAGGGCAAAATGACCTTGATTACTTGATGGCGCGAGCAATTCAGTTTTTCGCACCGGGTATTCCTCAGGTCTACTACACAGGCCTGCTTGCCATACCAAACGACATGACGTTGCTGAATCAAACCCACGTCGGCCGAGACATTAATCGCCCCTATTTAAACCGGGAAAAAGTGCAACAAGCCCTGCAAAAACCTGTGGTTAAAGCCCTCATCCAATTGATTAAACTGCGTAATAGTAGCGCAGCATTCAATGGCCGCTTTTCGATGGCAGCAAGTGGAAAAACACTAACTCTCACATGGTCTGCACAAAATGCATCGGCCAGTCTTAGTCTCGACTTTGCCCATAAACAAGGGCTGATCACCCTACTTGATGAGCAAGGCATCGAAACCCAAATCGCATTAGCAGACCTGCTCACTCAAGCACAGGCCTAATGCAGAACAAAAACAAAAGGCGCTTAATTAGCGCCTTTTGCATATAAAACTGATTGTATTAACAGCTTTTGCCTAAACGTAGTTCATACCCTAATACCTGAGCATGCACGGCATCGTCGATAAACATCTGCGCCGCCATTTGGCCTTTTTGTTCCGAGTATTGGTAAACCGTGGTCAGTGGTGGATTCGAGCGAGTCGCCTCATCAATACCATCAAATCCCACGACACGAATATCCTCAGGAATCGCTAATCCCATGGCCTGCGCCTCACCCAGCACACTAAGGGCAATTAAGTCGCTCATACATAAAAATACATTGGGTCTTGGGGTTGAGTTTAATGCCTCCTTGGCCGCAATCCGCGCATACTCCGCATTACTTTCTGGAATATTCCAAATCCGATCATTACCAAGGGTGACACCCGTTTCCTCAATCGCCTGTAAATATCCCTGCAACCTCTGGTGCGCAATCGACATATCGATTTCGAGCAAATTCAAATCGTAAACTCGGCAAGTTAAATGGGTATCGAGTAGCCTCAATCCCAATATTGCAACTTGATCGGAGGGAGATTTTAACGCCAATTTTGCCACCTCATAGGCGGCTAACTTATTGTCAATGCTGACAGAAGCGTTGCGGTGGATATCAAAGTCCACTGTAACCACCTTCTTCTTAACCTGTTTTAATTGCTCGGCGAGCAAGGTATTGCGCGGGCGACCATAACAAATAAACCCATCCACAAAATCGGCCACCGCATTCACACTGTCGGAGCTGCCAGAAAATAGCAGTAAGTTGAGTTTTTCCCGCTCCAATACCGAAGCCACCCCCTTCATAAACTTACTGGCGACAGGATCGGACACCATATATTCAACACTATCGGACAGTACCAGCGCGACGGTATCAAATTTGCCCCTACGTAGGGACTGCGCCGCCTTATTTGGGCCAAAATACCCCAGTTTAGAGCAGGCGGCTAAAATCTCGTTGCGACGTTTTTCCGATAGCTGATCGGGACGATTAAAAGCATTAGAAACAGTGGCGTTAGAGACACCTAGCTCGTTAGCTATGCTCTTTAAAGTCCAGTTTTTAGTTGTCATGCAGAATTCCTGGCAAAGAATGGGGTCACAGCGGAAGCGAACCTACCGCAAATACTACACAGCTTAAATCCGTCGTGCACCAACAAATCTACTCATGATCCCTAAGCGCAGTCGCAGGCGAGAAATAACCCACAATCGCCGAGCTGAGTGCCACCAGAGCCGCCGCGATAAAACCCCATTGGAAGGCGTGATGCACAACCTCTATGGGTAACTGCTTTATTGCCGCAATTCCCACCTGCGCCCCGTCGAGCGGTAATAAGCCATATAGCAACAGACTGAATAAAGCCGTACCAATTGCCGCGCCCATGGAACGACTCAAGGACACCATGGCGGTGATTTGGCTTAAACGCGCCTTGCCCGACACGCTCTGCACTACCAGCTGCACGCTGGGCATCACAGTCCCTAAGCCAATACCCACCAGCACACCTAAAGCGCCGATCAAATTCGCATTCGGCGGCACTAAACCGATTAAGAGCAAGCCGATAAAGGCCAAGCCCATGCCGAAGGTCGGCAACCATTTAGGCGCCACATCCCGACTCAACAGCCTGCCAGCGATGGTGGAACCTGTGACAATGCCAAAGGTCATTGGCATCAGCAGCAAGCCCGTTTTGGCCGGATTGGTGTGCAGACCGACCTGCAAGTAAATGGGTAAAAAGAAGATCATCGCAAACAGGCAGGCGGCAAACAGCGCAGCCGTGAAGAGCGGCATATAAATGGCTTTATTGGCGAGTAAATCTAGCGGTAAGAAAGGACTCTCACGCCGACGCTCCCACCACAAGAGCACTAGGGCGCCCACACAGATAAATCCCATAAAGCCTAAGCTTGTGGCCGATAGCCAAGCAAAGTCTTGCCCCGCCACAGACAACCAATACAGCAGCGCTGTGATGATAGCGGGAAATAACAGTACGCCGAGTAAGTCAAACCGCCCTTGCCGCACCGGTTTAACACTCTGTTTATGCAAGCGATTAAGTCGCCAAACCGCCAGCATGACCAAAGGAATATTCGCCCAAAATAACCAGTGCCAAGAATAGGCATGCACAACAAAGCCACCAATCACGGGGCCGCCAACACTGGCGAGGGTAAACATAGCGGCAAAATAGCCCTGAAAACGTGCCCTTTGCCGTATCGGCACCAATTCCCCCACAAGGGATTGGGACAGACTCATCAGCCCGCCACCGCCGAGACCTTGGAGTATTCGCCCGGCAATCATGTGGTCCATCGTACTGGCACTCGCGGAAACAACCGAACCCAGCGCAAACACCACTAAGGCGATCATCAGGATTTTAGCGCGGCCAAAGTTATCCCCTAGCCAGCCGTAAATAGGCACACTGGCCGCCATCGCCAGCATATAACCGATAGTGATCCACGAGGCTTGCCTGAGGCCGCCAAGATCTTCCACTATCGCTGGGGTTGCGGTGGCGAGTAGGGTTTGATCGACCGCCGCCAGAAACATGGGTAAGAATACGGCGGAGAAAATCGCCAGAAAAACCGAGGTGGGCAGAGGCTCATGTTGGGACGAAGCAGACGCTGGGGTCATAGAGTCTCCACCTGTGATTAAGGCTTAAATTCGCCTTGCATTCCAATACTTTGATGCCCAATAACTGTTTAGCAGACTCGAAATTTTTACCCCTTGGCTTGTCGAGACATGGAGAAAATTATTCCCGCCCACATAAATGCCGACATGGTGCGTGCTCCAACCCGTTTTGAAAAACACTAAGTCGCCTTTACGCAGTTGGTCCCGCGCCACGGGTTTGCCGAGGGCTTGCTGTTCTTCTACTGTGCGCGGCAGAGTCATGCCCAACATCTTTTGATAAGCGACCGACACAAAGGCCGAGCAATCGATGCCTTTTTTAGTGCCGCCACCTAGGCGATAGGGTACGCCGCGCCATTCGGAATGGAAATCGGCGATATTGCTATCGTTCCAAACGGATACGGGTTCAACTTGCTTCACCACAGGCTTAGGTTCTGGCGCGCTCGCACAGGCGCCAAGACCTAAGGCTAAGATAACTATCAGTAATCGTTTCATTAGCGTAAAACTCATCGCAGGCAATTCTTGCGTAATATCGGGTGCTATCAAAGCGATAACGAAAATATCGTGAAAAAACCGATGGTAACAGCCTAAGCTAATCCCAAGCTTAAAACTATAACGCCGTCCACAATAAACGAATACCCACCAGCACCATTAAAATCAAGATGATGCGTTTAAACAACCTATCGCTGATCTTATCTTGAATCGCCAACCCCAGTTTTACGCCTAACCAAGCCAAAGGCGCAAGTAATAGCGAAATCAGAATGTTACCTTGGTTAATTTGCCCGAGCAGACTATAGGGCACCAACTTAACCAGATTCACCACCGCAAAAAATACCACTGCCGTGGCTAAAAACTCTGGCTTGGCCAAGCGTAACGGCAGCAAATAGGCATTGAGTGGCGGCCCGCCCGCATGGGCCACAAAGCTGGTAAAGCCTGCAGTTAAGCCGCAGAGCCGCCCCACGAGTGGCGAAGGCGTTGCTTGGGTTTTATCCCCTAATATCAAGCCATAAAGACCAAAACCTAAGGACACACAGCCTAAAATCGCCCGTAAGTAATCTTCGTTTAAGCGGTCGAACAACCAATAGGCCATGCCTATACCCACAATCGCCGCGGGTAAAAGGATCCATAATTGGCGTGGATTATGTTGGCCCCACCAAGAACGAACACTTAAAAAATCCATATAAATCAGCAATGGCAACATGATTGCTGCCGCAGTTGCCGGGCTTATGGCCAGCGCTAACAGGGGCACGGTCAGGCCACCGACGCCCCCAGCAAAACCCGATTTAGAGATCCCAGTGATCAACACCGCTGGAATCGCCACCAGCCAAAAAACAGGGTCTGTTAACATCCCTTATTCCCAATATTGCGTTAAAGTCATTAAGGTCGAGCATCGAGTAACAGACCTTGAGGGCGATAACACGCCTCGCTGCACCAGCATAAATGTTAAGTCTATCCGTGTCTAAATGAAGATAAGGAGTCGATATGAGTCAAATGCAAACATCGCCATTTTACGGCGGCCCAAGGGAATGCCCCGTCGAAGATGGGCGGATCCAAATCCAGCAGATTGCCCCCAAAATCAGTGATGTGGGCGGGATACCTGTGGCGTGGGCGATTCCGCAAAAACCGCGTCGACTCATAGGACCTTGGTGTTTTCTGGATCATATTGGCCCAGTCACCGACGGCCCCTTAATGAATGTGGGCGAGCATCCCCATATCGGCCTTCAAACCTTCACTTGGATGCTGGAGGGGGAAATCATGCACAGGGACAGCCTAGGTAGCGCCCAAGTGATCCGCCCAAAGCAGGTCAATCTGATGACCGCAGGCCATGGTATTGCCCACACCGAAGAGTCCGTCGAAGGTCATCGCACTATGCATGCGGTGCAGTTATGGATTGCGCTGCCGCTGGAACACAAAGACACTGTCCCTAGATTCGACCATTATCCCCAGCTGCCCACTTGGCAGGAAGCGGGCGCCGAATTTACCCTATTGATTGGCTCGTGGAAGGATAAACAAGCGCCCACGCTACACTTTTCACCAATCGTCGCGCTCGATATCTTTGCCGCAGAGGCCACTCAACTGACGCTCAGGCTGGATCCGCGATTTGAATATGGCCTAATGCCACTCGAAGGCAGATTCGATATCGACGACGAGGCCTTTGATAACAATAACCTCGCTTACCTTGGCATGCTGCGCGAGAGTGTGACGCTCGACCTTCACCCTGGCGCACGTTTACTGCTGATTGGCGGCGCCCCCCTCGCCGACACCGTCAGTATTTGGTGGAATTTTGTCGGCCACAGCAAGGAAGATATCGCCAGCGCCCAAGCCGATTGGGAGGCCAAGTCCCCACGTTTTGCCACTGTGCAGGGTTATAACGGCAAACGCTTAATGCCGCCGCCCATCCCTTGGTAGCCCAAGCCTTTCATGCGTTAGCGCGAGGTAACCGAGCTAGATTACCTCGCGTAATGGCGGTATTTGCAGCCACTATCCAATGCAACTTGGCGAGCAGAACCGCCAGCCTGATGTAAATGCCAGACAACATTCACAAGCCAAACCCCAGAAAATTTTACGGATTTTTTACGCGCTATCCCTACAGGCCTTTGCTAGAGTAGCCTTAACTTCAGCAACGCCTTAGCCGTTATGACTTTTGCAAACACAGCCTCCATCAACCAATACTGGCGCACGCACCCCGCGTTATTTACCGCCATGTTGTTAGTGATTGCTCTGCTCACAAGCTATTTGATTGATTACTTTTCAGGCTCGGCCATTGCCGTACTGCTTATCCTGCAATTAGCCGTGGTCGCCGTGGCCCTGCAATGCAGCGCCAACTACGCCTATTTTGTGGCCGTGTTTGGCGCAGTGAGTTTCAATTTTTTATTTACCACCCCGCGCTATTCGTTGCAGATGTTCAACGTTGAAGACATAGTCAATCTAAGCGTGTTTTTGCTGGTCGCCCTCACTAGCAGCAAGTTAGCCGAACATTATCGCCGCCAGCAACAGGCACTCGAACAGGCACAGCTTAGAAATAGCATTTTGCTCTCTGTCTCCCACGATTTACGCACGCCGCTTGCGACCATTATCGGCACCTTAACCACGCTGAAGGAATACCAAGCTAAACTCAGCCCAGAGCAAAACGAGGAGCTTATCGACTCGGCCGCTGCCGAGAGTCATCGCCTGCACCAATATATTGAAAACCTCTTGCAGGCGACCAAGTTACAACATGGCGCGCTCAAATTTAGCCTAGACGAAGCCAATCTACGCGAAGTATTACAGCGCACTATTGCCCGCTTTCAAACCGCGCAACCTAGGATCCAAATTCACTGTGAGCCAGAGCTTCCGCCATTAATGATTTGTAGCTCTTTGATTGAACAGGCGATTTTTAATGTGCTCGACAATGCCCTGCGCTACTCGCCCGCAGAACTGCCTGTTACGGTAAACCTATACCGCCACCAACAGCTGCTACGCATCGATATTCAAGACTTAGGACAGGGCATAGCGCCAGCCGACGCCGAGGCCATTTTCGAGCTGTTCTATCGTCAACATCCCTCGACCGATGGCGGTGCGGGATTAGGCCTTGCGGTCGCTAAAGGCATTATTACCGCCCACAGGGGCAGCATCGGCGCCGAAAGTGTCGCCCAAGGCAGCCTGATCCGCATCGCTTTACCCATAACCACGGAGGCGGCATAAATGGCTTATAAGATATTAGTGGTGGATGATGAGCCGCAAATCCATACCTTTATGCGGATCTCACTCGAAGCGGAAGGCTTTGAATACTTAAGCGCCACCAGCATAGCCACGGCGCTCAAACAATACCAAAGCCACCAACCGCACCTTATCGTGCTCGACCTCGGCCTGCCCGATGGCGATGGTATCGAGTTGCTCCATGGGCTGCGCCAGCAGGATAAGACCCCAGTGCTGGTGCTCACCGCCCGCGATCAGGAGGAAGAAAAAATCCGCCTGCTCGAGGCAGGTGCTAACGATTATCTGAGTAAGCCCTTTGGCATCAGAGAATTAATCGTGCGTATCAAGGTATTAGTCCGCGACCTTGTGGATACCTCAAGCCCCATCGATATGCTGCAATTTGGCCCGCTCACCCTACAAAAGAGCAGCCATCAATGCTGGCTCAATCAACAGGAAGTGGCACTCACTAAAAAGGAATTTGCCCTGCTCGCCCAACTCATGTCCCACCCGGGGCAATTACTGAAACAAAGCGAACTGCTGCGCAATATTTGGGGTGAGACTCACCAAGAAGATAGCCACTATCTACGGATTTTAGTCCGCCAACTGCGTAAAAAGCTCAACGACAGCGACGAACAACAGCTGATCAAAACCGAGCCCGGCTTAGGGTATCGACTCACCGACCTCGGCCCGCCCTAGGCCAACTCGCCTCACTCTTTAGCTCAATCACAAAAGGATATGAAATGGCACATTTTACTGTCATCGGATTAGGCCGCTTCGGCGTTGCCGCGAGCCTCGAACTCATCCACTTAGGCCACACGGTTACCGGTGTCGATAGCGACCCCAAAATCGTTGAAAAATATGTAGAAAGTCTTACCGAAGCGGTGATTTGCGACTGCGCCGATGAGGCGTCGCTGCGCGAACTCGATCTGACCAACTGCGAGGCCGTGCTGGTCGCTATCGGTGAGGATATGCAGTCTAGCCTGCTGTGCACACTGGCACTGAAAAACCTCGGCGTGCAGACGATTTGGGTCAAGGCCAGCACCAAGGCGCACCACACCATAGTGTCGAAACTCGGCGTTGCCCGTATTATTCATCCCGAGGAAGAAATGGGGATCCGCGTCGCCCAGTCGCTTAACTACCCTATGGTGAATAACTTTCTCGCCATCGGCGATGGGCTTTATATTGTTGAAATCCATATTAAAGCCCAGTTGCATCACACCACTGTTGGCCAACTGCTCGGGAGCTTGCAGGAGCACAGCGCCGATGAGCAAACCAATGTCCCACGCAATCCTAAGGGCAAGGTAGCGGCGCTAATGGTTAAGCGTGAGCACAACGTATTTAGCAAGATTGATAGCGACTTTAGCCTGCACACAGAGGATGCCCTATTCCTCTGCGGTAGCCGTGCCGAATTAAAACAGCTCGCACCAAGGTTGGTGTAACGTGGTTCAATGGCATCCTTCGCTCACCCTAGAGCACACACCTAAAAGCGGTAAAAAACTCTTTGGCGCGCCGCCCTTTATCCTCAGTGTCAGTTTTGCCCTGTTGATCCTCGTCGGCACTTGCTTGCTTAAACTGCCTATCGCCACCGAGTCGCCTATTAGTTGGCTGCAAAGCCTCTTTACCGTAACTTCGGCGGTAACGGTCACTGGGCTTGTGGTCGTCGATACTGGTAGTGTGTTCACGCCCTTTGGCCAAGTGATTATCGCGCTGCTAATTCAATGCGGTGGCCTAGGCTTGATGACCTTTGCCATCGTCACGCTGATAGCGCTGGGCGGTAAGATAGGTTTCTTGCAGCAAACGGTGGCGAAAGAAGCATTTAATCAAACCGATACCTCCACCTTAGTTTCGACCGCTAAGGCCGTGCTGGTGTTTTCGCTATTGGTTGAAGTCGTGGGCATGTTGATTTTATCCGTCTACTGGAGCGGCGAACAGGGCTGGCAAACCAGCCTGTTTCATGGCTTTTTTTATACCATTAGCGCCTTTAATAACGCGGGTTTTGCCCTAAGCCCTGATAGCCTGATGCCCTATGTGGCCGACCCAGTCGTTAACCTCACCATCACCGGCTTATTTATTGTGGGCGGCCTTGGGTTTTCGGTATGGATTGACCTCAAGCGCAATAAACGTTGGTCGAAACTCACCGTCTACAGCCGCATGATGATCACTGGCACCGTACTGATCAATGCCGTAGCCGTGATTGCCATTTACCTCATTGAGTACAACAACCCCAACACTCTCGCGCCCTTAAGCGAACTCGGCAAATGGTTGGCCTCTTGGTTTCAAGCCGTGACCCCGCGCACCGCAGGCTTTAACACCTTGCCCATAGACCAGCTCGAGGATGGTTCCACCTTGTTGATTTTAGTGCTGATGTTTATCGGCGGCGGCTCCCTCAGTACCGCCAGCGGCATTAAAGTCGTGACCTTTATGGTGTTAATCCTTGCCACCTACGGCTATTTGCGCCGCGATGAAGCTGTGTATGTGTTTAAGCGGGAAATCCCAAAAGACACCATTAGCAAGGCACTCGCCCTGGCAATGATCTCCATCGGCGTAACTTGGCTGGCAATATTCGCCCTCGTGCTCACCGAAAAAGCCCCAATTATGGATATCGCCTTCGAAGCCGTATCCGCCCTCGGCACCGTCGGGCTATCCCGCGGATTAACAGGCAATTTATCCAGTGCAGGCCAAGGGATTATCATCTTTATGATGTTTATGGGACGCCTCGGCCCATTGATGTTGGCCTACTTCCTTGCCAACCCAAGGGTAAAAAAGCTGCGCTATGCAGAAACCAAATTGGCCATTGGCTAAGGATTGATTGGTGGGTGATACACCAAATTGACTGACCATCAGAGATTAGTCATCTTGAGCCAGCGAGATAATCAAGCGAGCTATGAAAGCACTGACTTATCGGCGAACCATGGCATTTGCTCGACGACGCGATGAATAGACCGCAAGTGCCGACGGTCGTCTTGCGCGAATATGAATAATGCCAGCCAAAGTACAACAAGAATCCAGAGCAAAGTGGGGGCAAATAAAGGCCTATGTCATACAGATTTAGGCTGATATGGAGCCCCAACTCGCCATCCCCCCCTTCTAACGACCAAGATTATTTTCAAGTTTCTGCCAAAATGAATGTTGACCTGTCTAAAACTTCACAGTTTATAGTTCGCTCACAAATGAGAGGAACCCCATGTACCGTATTTCTGAATTAGCGCAAAAAGTCGGATTGAGCCGTTCCACTCTGCTCTATTACGAAAAACTCAGACTAATTTCTGCCAAACGGCAAAGCAATGGGTATCGCCGGTATTCAGATAAAGATGTCCAACAAGTCAAACTGTTACAACAACTACAGGCTGGAGGATTAACCTTAAAAGAGTGCCAAGCATGCTTGGAGGCTCAAATTGACAGAGAGTTGCTACTTCATAGGCTGAATGTATTGGATGAAGAAATCGCCCAAAAACAAAGGGCAAGAGAGCTGCTTTCCTCAATGCTTGGCATGAACTCGATGAAGGAGTGGCACCAGTCAATGGAAAAAGAAGCTCCGTCAGCACACCTAGAATGGTTGTTAAAACAGGGCTTTAGTGAAAAGCAGGCACTGAGACTCAAATGGTTGTCCAAAGATATGAATGAACATGATCAATATATGGCTGACTTTGAAGCGATTTTTCAAGGTTTAGATCGGCTGGGGCCTAGTGATGAAGGTGACTCCCTCAAAGCATTACGCTCTTTGCCTATTAAGTCAGGGGATGCACTAGAAATTGGCTGTGGAAAAGGAGTCACAACCCTCTTTCTGGCAAAAAACTCTGCCTTCAATTTAACGGCACTCGATAACGATGAGTACAGCTTAAGCTGCCTTAAAGAAAAGGCTAAAGAAAATGCTCTTGAACATCGAATAACATCGATTTGTGCCAGCATGACGGCGCTACCATTTGAACAGGGGCAATTTGACCTGATCTGGTCAGAAGGCAGTGCCTATATTATGGGCATCAAGCAGGCGCTCAAAAGTTGGAAACCATTTCTTAAGCATGATGGTTACTTAGTGATTAGTGACTTGATTTGGTTGACCAATAACCCAGATACCGAAGCCATAGAGTTTTGGCAACAAAACTATCCCGACATGGCAACTAGCGAACATCGAATCAAAGAGATGATAAAAACTGGCTATGAGGTTATTGAAAACTTTACACAGAGTGAGCAGTCGTGGCGTAACTATCTGGAACCATTGAAGCAAAAGATCGATCAGCTCGATGACAAGGATTTTACTTCTAATTCACTCAATGACTTACGCAAAGAACTCAGGATACACGAGCAATACTTAGGTCAATATGGTTACCAAGTATTTATATTAAAGAAACAACGGTTAAAACATGAAAATTAGAGCTGAAAATCACTCCGACCTTTCAGAAATTGAACATCTTATTTATCGAGCGTTTGAGAACCATCCGCACCACGAACCGGGAGCTAAACCAACAGAACACTTGATCGTCAACAGACTACGTGAGGCGAAAGTGTTGTCGTTATCTCTAGTTTGTGAAGATCAAACTGGCATCATTGGTCATATTGCCTTTTCTCCGATTCTGATAAATGGCGAAGAGTATGCTTGGTGTGGCTTAGGCCCAGTTTCAGTAGTGCCGGAACGTCAAGGTGAAGGTATCGGTGGTGCACTTATTCGTGAAGGGTTATCACAACTTAAAGCACAAGGGATTGAGGGGGTCGTATTACTTGGCGAACCAAAATACTATGGCCGATTTGGCTTTGAGTCACAGCCAAAACTGACACTTCCAAATATTCCTTCAGAATATTTCCTAGCTTTATCGCTAGCCGACGATACTCCGACGGGAGAAGTTAGCTATCACTCTGCATTTTTTGACAACTAAAAAGTAAAGAGAAATTATGAAACCAATGAGTTAGCGTCAATTCCCTAACTCATTTTTTATCCATTGCTGAAATGTGACTTCAAGTAGCTATGCATTACAGCACATCATATAAATGTGGATATGAAGATGCCCTTTCAGCATAGTTCCGGGAGCCTTCAAGCATCACTGAACTTCTATTTTAGTAGGGCCCTCTGGGGCAGTTCTTATTAAAATATAGGGTGGTATGTGACTGAGGTAACAATGACACATCACCCTGCACGCCTAACGACAACGTTATCAAGCTTTGGAGTTAACCAGAAGATTGGCTTTGATGAGTTCAAACCGTCAGGGCTTTAAACTCATCAGTCTTGCAAGCTAGGGATTAAACCACTCGACCAGCGGCCACGCCAGATGCCCAAGCCCATTGGAAGTTAAAGCCGCCTAGCCAACCGCTAACATCCATCACTTCGCCGATAAAAAACAGGCCGGGGACTTTTATGGCTTCCATGGTTTTGGAGGAGAGTTCATGGGTATCCACGCCACCTAGTGTCACTTCGGCGGTGCGATAACCTTCCGTGCCATTCATTAAGACTGTCCAGCGGTGCAGATCGTCGACTAACTTGGCGCGCTCTGCATGAACCAGCTGATTTAAGGCTTTGTTGAGTAAAGCTTCATCGAATAACACTTCCACCAGCCGCTTAGGTAACCACTGACTTAAGGTATTACGCAGACTCTGTTTAGGATGTGCGGCCAGTTGTTGCTCTAAAGCCTGTGCGGCATCCATATTGGGTAATAGATTGATTTCTATGGTTTCGCCCGCTTTCCAATAGTTGGAAATCTGCAAAATAGCGGGGCCAGATAAGCCTCTGTGGGTAAAGAGTAAGGCTTCGCTAAAGGCGGTGCCATCTTTGGCGGTAATACGGCTCGGTACGGCAATGCCCGACAGCGGTTCGAAGCGAATTTTATCTTCGCTGTGCCAAGTAAAAGGCACCAGACCCGCGTGAGTTGGCAACACCTTAAGCCCAAACTGCTCGGCCAATTGATAGCCGTAGGGTGTGGCGCCGAGTTTTGGCATTGATAAACCGCCGGTGGCGATCACTAAGGAGTCGCAACTTAACTCGCCATTTGAGGTGTTTAGCTCAAAGCGGCCTGCTTCTGTTTTGCTCACCGCCAGAATATCGGTGCGAAGTTTAATGCTCACGCCCGCCCACTCACATTCGGTCAGCAGCATAGTGACTATCTCTTTGGCCGAGTCATTACAGAACAGCTGGCCATGGTCACGCTCGTGGTATTCAATGCCGTGGCGCTCAACCAGTTCGATAAACTGCTGCGACGGATAACGCGCCAATGCGGATTTGACAAAGTGCGGGTTGCCACAGATAAAGTTGGCGGGTTCGACTTTCAGGTTGGTAAAGTTACAACGGCCGCCACCGCTGATAAGGATTTTACGCCCAGCCTGCTTGGCATTATCGAGTACCAGTACATCACGACCTCGGTAACCCGCTGTTGCAGCACACATTAATCCTGCGGCGCCGGCTCCGATAATAATTACATCATGATGTTTCACACTTATACTCCAGTCGATAAATTGATTTGGCTATTGCCCATCATCCCAAATAGTTCAAAGACTGAGTGACAGTATTGGTCTTCGATATTGGGGTAGATATTCCGCGTTCAGCATCCAGCCTTAATGGATACAGCCAATGCCGACTGCTGCCAGTACATTAAGGCGATAGCGATCGGACATAAATCCCCTCTGTCACCATCCATGGCGATCGGGGATAAATACTTCCATGTATAAAAAAGGGCGCTATTTTAGCACCCTTTATTTTATTCAGCATCATCACGACTTGCGCTTTATTGCGCTGGCGTTTCTGATTTCTTTTCTCTGCTGAGCAGTTCTTTGGCGGCATCCAAGGGCGCTTTGCCTTGGTAGAGCACTTGGTAGATTTGCTCGGTGATTGGCATTTCGACGCCCATGCGCTTCGCCAGCGTAAACACTTCTTTAGTATTGCGATAACCTTCAACCACTTGGCCGATTTCGGCCTGGGCGGTATCCACATCGCAGCCTTTACCTAAGGCTAAACCAAAGCGGCGGTTACGGGATTGGTTGTCGGTACAAGTTAACACTAGGTCACCTAATCCAGCCATGCCCATAAAGGTGGCGGTGCTGGCGCCTAAGGCTTCGCCTAAGCGGGTTAACTCGACCAAACCACGGGTAATTAACGCAGTTCTGGCATTAGCACCAAAGCCAATACCGTCTGACATGCCCGCACCAATGGCGATAACGTTCTTCACCGCGCCGCCTAATTGCAGGCCGATAAAGTCGTCGTTAGCATAAACGCGTAAACGTTTAGGGCTGTGCAGCAATTCCACTAGCTCAGCGGTAAATTTGGGACAAGTACCCGCAACCGAAATCGCCGTAGGTAACCCCATAGCTAATTCCTTCGCGAACGTCGGTCCTGACAATACCGCCAGCGGATATTGCTCGCCTAACACATCACGGGCCACATCTTGCAGCAAACGTCCGGTTTCAGGCTCGAGTCCTTTGGTCGCCCATACGATGCGAGCATCTTGGCGTAACAAAGGTTTCGCTTGGGCCAGTACCGAGCCAAACACATGGCTAGGTACCACAACCAGCACATTATTGCTGGCAGCTAAGGCTTTGGCTAAGTCGGCTTCGATATGTAAACACTCGGGGAAGGCAATACCAGGCAGGAAAGCTTGGTTGCATTTGTCCTGAGCGAGCGTTTGCATATGGGCAGGATCGTGCCCCCACAACAAGGTCTTATGACCATTGCTGGCTAGAGAGATGGCAAGGGCGGTGCCATAAGAGCCCGCCCCTAACACCGTGATATCGGCAGAGTTTTTCATGTAATTAAGCGTTAGCTTCTTCGGCTGCTGGTGCAGCTGCTGCGGCTTGACGTTGTTGCACGTATTGTGCGAACAGAGCGTCGAAGTTTACTGGTGCTAAGTTCAGTTGTGGGAAAGTACCACGCCCCACTAAGCTACCTACAGCTTCACGCGCATATGGGAATAGGATGTTAGGGCAGTATGCACCTAATGAGTGAGCCAGTTGTGGCTCAGTCAGACCTGCGATTGAGAAGATACCCGCTTGTTGTACTTCACACAGGAATGCAGTTTCGCCAGCGTTTTGTGCAGTCACAGTCAAAGACAGAACCACTTCGTATACGTCGTCGGCTAATTTAGCGCTGCGAGTGTCTAAATCTAACTTAACTTCTGGATTCCATTCTTTTTGGAATACAGCTGGGCTGTTAGGTGTTTCGAAAGAAACATCTTTAGTGTAAACACGTTGGATGTTGAATTGTGGGGCTTGTTGTTCGTTGTTTGCTACTTCAGCCATAATTTCCTACCTATCCTATCAATGTTATGCCAACGCTTATCCGGCTGGCTTTTTGTCTATTTCGCTCGGGCTTGTGCTTTGATGCCTGAATGAGATCTCAGTACCGTCCCAACGTTCCCTTAACGGGGTACTTTTGAAGTCAATCTAAATACTTAATTTAAGCCCTTAGTGACCACAGGATTAGTATGCCAAACAATGATGACGCCACTGCTGCACAATCAATTAACTATGCAGCACAGCGCATAACTGCCGCCGACAACTTATCTTTTGCTTTTTGAAACAGGCATATTTGCTGCCTGCCATTCACCCATACCACCTTTCAAGTTATACAGGTTTTCAAAACCTTGTTTACTTAAAAGCTGAGCCGCTTGAGACGAGGTCATGCCAGCATTGCATACCAGTATAATGGGACTGCCTTTGAACTTTTCAAGGGCTGAAACCTGATTATTTTTGATATCCGCGAGCGTAACGTTAACTGCATCAACAATATGGCCCTTACGGAACTCGTCATTTGAACGCACATCCACGACTTTAGCGTCTTGTCTGTTCACCATAGTGGTGAGTTCTTGATGAGTGACATTTTTGATTTTAGAGAAGCTCGATTTGATCACACTGACCACAAGCATTACAAACAAACCCACCCAAGCCAGACTTAGCATAGTGTGAGCCTTAAAAAATTCGATATATTCTTGCATGGTAACAGCCCGTATAAATGGCGAAAAATTCGATAAGGGCACAGAGTATACCCATTGCCTTGGCAGATTGCAGCAGTTTAGTCACAGTTCTAGAACACAGCTCAGCCCTTGCGCCATCTCGCTTCTCTTGGCGCTCACAGAATCTGCTCAAATAGCGATTCGATGACCTTAATCTAGGTAAAGCGCTTTTTCGTACCCCGCTTACGTAGTAATATTTAACCAATTTCAGATTTCTTTAGCTTCCTTAAACTTTAAAGGTATCACCATGACGACAACTAAACGTCCAATCGCGTTGTTGATCCTCGATGGCTGGGGTTACCGTGAAAATACGCATATGAATGCGATTTACCACGCCAACACACCAGTACTCGACCGTCTCAACGCCCAATATGCCCACGGTTTAATTTCAGGTTCAGGCTTAGATGTAGGCTTGCCCGATGGGCAGATGGGGAACTCTGAAGTAGGCCATATCAACTTAGGTTCTGGCCGAATCGTTTACCAAGAGCTGACTCGTATCAGCAAAGCCATTGCAGATCATGAGTTTGAACAAAACCCAGCCCTTTGCAATGCCGTCGATGCGGCTGTCAAAGCCGGTGGTGCAGTGCACATTATGGGTCTGCTCTCTCCCGGTGGCGTACACAGCCATGAAGAGCATATAGAAGCCATGTGCCGTATGGCAGTAGCGCGCGGTGCCACTAAAGTGTACTTACATGCCTTCTTAGATGGTCGCGATACCCCACCTCGCAGCGCCAAAGGCAGCCTAAGCCACTTTGATGATCTGTTTACTACATTAGGCCATGGCCGTATCGCCTCTATTATTGGCCGTTACTTTGCCATGGACCGCGATAACCGCTGGGACCGTGTGTCTCAGGCTTACGACCTGATCACTCAAGGCAAGGCGAAGTTCCAATACGATAACGCCGTGACCGCGTTAGAAGCCGCTTACGAGCGTAACGAAAACGATGAGTTTGTGTCGTCTTCTGCCATTACCGATAGCGAAGGCAAGGTTGCCAGCTTGAGCGATGGCGACGCGCTGGTTTTCATGAACTTCCGCGCCGACCGTGCTCGTCAAATCACCCGCAGCTTTATCAATGCCGATTTCGATGGTTTTGAACGTGCAGTGACGCCAAAGGTTAACTTTGTAACGCTGACCGAATACGCAGCAGATATCAAAGCACCTATCGCTTATCCTTCTGAAAACCTAGTGAATACCTTAGGTGAAGTGCTGCAAAACCGTGGCCGTACTCAGTTACGTATCTCCGAAACTGAAAAATACGCCCATGTGACCTTCTTCTTCAACGGCGGTAAGGAAGAGCCATTCAACGGTGAAGATCGCATCCTGATCAACTCACCTAAAGTGGCAACCTACGACTTGCAGCCTGAGATGAGCTCAACCGAGCTGACGGATAAGTTAGTCGCAGCGATTGAATCCGCTCAATACGATGTGATTATCTGTAACTACCCGAACGGTGATATGGTGGGTCATACTGGCAACTTCGATGCGGCGGTTAAAGCCTGCGAAGCTGTCGATGCCTGTATCGGCCGCGTAGTCGATGCGCTGGCGAAAGTGGGCGGCGAATGTATTATTACCGCTGACCACGGCAACGCCGAGCAGATGACCGACGAAACCACTGGCCAAGCCCATACGGCGCATACCAGTGAACTCGTGCCCTTTGTGTTTGTTGGCCGTGACGCCACCATAGATGAAGGCGGTAAACTGAGCGATGTCGCCCCAACGATTCTGCACCTAATGGGTGAAACCATTCCCGCAGAGATGACGGGTAAGCCCTTAATCCACGTAAAAGAGTAGTTGTTACCTAGTGAGCACTCGACTCCCCGTTAAAGCCAGCATTATTGCTGGCTTTATGATGTTATCTTTCTCGGTCTACGCTTCTGATTTGGAGAAGCGTCAGTCCGAGTTGAAATCCATCCAAGCGCAAATCAACCAACAACAAAGTGCGCTCAAAAACACCAGTAAACAGCGGGAAAAGTTACTCGCTCTGCTGCGTAGTGACGAAGAGGCGATTGCGGCGGCAGCCAAAAAGGTCAATAGCACCAAAAACAGTTTGGCGCAGATTGATACTAAGCTCGCAGAACTCAAACAACGCCAAGAAGAGTTAGAAACCCTCAAGGTCAGCCAGCAAAAAACGCTCTCAAAACAACTCTCTAGCGCCTATCTTGCCGGTAACCACGATTACACTAAGATGATGCTGAATCAGCAGAGTCCCGCCACGATTGAGCGGATGTTGGCCTATTACCAATACCTCAACAAGGCACGCATGAACTCGATTAACGAGTTAAAGAAAACCATCACCGAACTAGATGAAATTAAAGTCTCGCAAACTAGCAAGCAAAAACAATTAACTAAGCTGATGGCCGAGCAACAAGTGCAATCTAAGCGCTTGAACCAAGAACAAGATCAACGCCAGCTCACCCTAAAAGAATTACAGCGCACCCTGAATACCAAGGGCGCCGAACTCGAACAACTGCAAATTGAAGAAGCCAGCTTAAAACGAGTGGTTGAGCAAGCGCTTAAGGCGATGCGTGATAACCCCTCAATGGAAGGCTTCGATAAACAAGGCGGCAAACTCAAGTGGCCGACTAAAGGTCGTGTCAGTGCCAGCTTTGGCAGCCCGAGATCCGGCCAAGTGGTGTGGAAAGGCACTATGCTCTCCGCACCCGAAGGACAAAATATTCGTGCGGTTTCCGGCGGTAAAGTCATCTATGCCGACTGGCTTAAAGGCTTTGGTATGGTGATGGTGATAGACCATGGCAAAGGTTATATGAGCCTCTACGGCCATGCGCAGGCCCTGTTAAAAAGCCCTGGGGACATGGTCAAAACCGGTGAAGCAATTGCTTTAGTCGGACGTTCGGGTGGACAGACAGAGCCTGGCCTATACTTTGAAATAAGGTATAAGGGGCAAGCGGTCGATCCAGCCAAGTACTGCCGTTAATCAGTACTGTCGCTAAGGTGGCCGTCCCCATCATCACAGGGGACGGCTATGAAACAACTAATCCGCAATATCGTCTGCCTTGGACTCGGCCTAAGCCTAGGTCTGTCCATTAGCCTCTCCAGCCAAGAGAATGCCAAGTCATATCAAAGTGACTTCGACTACCCGCTATTGCAGGATGTATTAGAAACGGTCGAAACCTATTACGTTAAAACCGTTTCCAAAGATGAGCTGGTGCAAGCCGCCATTAAAGGGATTTTTGAGCATTTAGATCCCTATTCCAGCTTTTTAAATCACCAAGAATTACTCGACTTAAAAGACTCAAATCGGGGCGAATACTTTGGCTTTGGCTTTGAGGTCGCCAGCGATAAAGACCATATCAGCATTATTGCACCCTTCGCCAATTCTCCCGCCGAACAGGCCGGTATCCAAGCGGGCGATATCATTATCAAGCTGAATGACACCCCAACCACCGAAACCAACCTTGCGGATATCCTCAATCAAATCAAACAACATAGCCTAAGCAATCAAAGTATCCGCCTGACGCTTAAACACCGTAATGATACCGTGGAATTTGAGGTATCCCTTAAGCCCAGCACCATTACGATTCAATCTGTCGCCAGTAAATTGCTGGATGGTAATATCGGCTACGTCAGGCTCAGTAGCTTTCAAGAGAACTCCACCGAAGACATGGTGCGCAGTTTAAGCCAGTGGCAAAACGCGCATCTTACAGGCCTGATTTTAGATTTACGCAATAATCCCGGCGGCTTGCTGGATCAGGCAATCAAGATTGCCGATCTGTTTTTAGCGAAGGGCCGAATCGTCTCAACCTCTGGCCGCTTTTTCGATGCCAACTCCGACTATTACGCCTCACCGCAAACCATGCTGACTAATGTGCCTATGTTAGTGCTGATCAACAAAGGCTCTGCCTCCGCCTCCGAAGTCCTCGCTGCCGCCCTGCAGGAAAATGGCCGCGCCAAACTACTCGGTGAAACGAGCTTTGGCAAAGGCACAGTGCAAAGCCTGATCCCCATACTGAACGACGGCAATGCCATCAAGCTCACCATCGCCCAGTACAACACGCCCAGAGGGGAAAACATTCACGATATCGGCATAGTGCCCGACATTAAAGTTGTAACCGAAACTGGTTCCAATCAAAAGAATATGGCTATAATCGACGCCATCTCAGCACGAACCGATGTTAGCCAAGACAGCCTAGTGACCTCTGCTATCGCTTGGATGCGACATCATGACTAATAAGAAGAAATAGTGCGTCTATTTTATATATTGGCCCTTTGGGCCCTGTGCATTGCACCAAGCAATGCGGCTCAAATCGCCCTGATCATCGATGATATTGGCTATCGCCACACCGACGAAGCCGTGCTGTCACTCCCAAGCGCAGTCACCTTGTCGGTGCTGCCACACACACCGCTCAGTAATAAATTAGCCAAAGCCGCGCACGCTAAAGGCCACGAGATTATGCTGCACTTACCCATGCAGGCTCTCAATGGTAAAGCCTTAGGTGTTGGCGGTTTAACGAATAATATGAGCGAAGCACAGATCCGTAGCAGTGTACTTGCAGCCATCGCCAGTGTGCCCTTTGCTAAAGGCGCCAACAATCATATGGGAAGCCTGCTAACGCAGCTCGATGATCCTATGCTGTGGGTGATGGAAACGCTAAAGCAGAAGCGGCTCTACTTTGTCGATAGCATGACAACCAAGTTCACTAAGGCAGGAGATAAGGCAGATTTACTCGGCGTGCCACTGTTACGACGCCAACTCTTTCTCGATAATGATGTTAGTGCCGCAGCGCTGGAAAAACAATTTAATCTAATGATTAGTCAGGCTCACTCGCAAGGCAGTCTGGTGGCTATCGCCCATCCTTACCCAGAAACCATTCACTTCCTAAAAACGAACTTAGCGCGCCTAAAGGCGGAAGGGATTGAGCTAGTGCCGACGTCAAGTTTGTTGCCCATAGAACTAGCCCATGAGAAAGGTGCTAATCCAACTGTAAGACAGAAATAGTCATATCTGGCAACAGTGCCAGCAGCTCATTTCGATTGCTGACAATGTCCTGCAGGCTGTATTGATCGAGCACGTTTAAATACGCCTCAACGGCTTGGGCTAACACGCCCTTCAACTGACAGGCGGGAGTGAAACGGCAATAGGGTTTACTGCAATCAATCGGTGCCAGTGAGTTCTCTAACGCACGGATCAGTTGCCCAAGGTTAATTTCACTCGCTGGTTTACCTAAACGAAATCCGCCCATTTTGCCGCGTATGGTTTCCAGATAACCCAACTTGCCTAAGTGGTGCACAATCTTCGAGACATGATTTGGCGACAAATCGAAGACCTCGGTAATCTCCGCGATCCTAAAAAGGGTAGTTCTATCGGGCTGAACCGCCAGATACATCAGCGTGCGAACACCAAAGTCGGTATAGCGTGTTAACTGCATAATTCACCTGTCAGCAATAAACTATTGAGATGTTTGAGATTCAAGGTTTGTGATCAACCAGAGCGCCTCTTCGTTTGAATCCCCACAGACATCTAAAGACGCTTCAAAATCACTACAAACCGCAGGACGATCAGGCGAGCCGAAAATCAAACATAAATTGTCATCACTGAGCTGCACACAGCGCTCTCCAGCCGCCTTACCATTTGGCATACCAGGGATCCCACTGCTGATTGAAGGCGCAATACAGCAAGCACCGCAACCTAGACGACAATTCATTTTATTACTCGTAAAAATTGGTAAACATTATACCGTTTAATTTATCTGAGGGCAGAAACACAGTTCAATACTGCCAAGTGGCGCACAACCACCTCACCCACAAATGAAAAACTGACCTGTCCAGCCGTAAAAACTAGCAGTCTATCATAAAGAAAACCGCTAAACCCTTTTAATAAAAAGAGTGGTTTCAGAATAACTTACATAAACGAGGCTGAGTAAAACACCGCTGAAAGTGGGTCTGAGCAGATTTATCCAGCGTCTAAACGAAAAAAGCCTCATCTTTCGATGAGGCTTATCTCTTTGTGTTGGCGGAGCGGACGGGACTCGAACCCGCGACCCCCGGCGTGACAGGCCGGTATTCTAACCAACTGAACTACCGCTCCAACTC
>NZ_NAJR01000015.1:0-101986 GCF_002196695.1 Shewanella sp. Shew256
AAGTCCACTAAAGAGCCGTTCGAGACTAGGACGTTGATAGGTCAGGTGTGTAAGCGTTGTGAGGCGTTGAGCTAACTGATACTAATGACTCGAGAGGCTTAACCATACAACCCAGATGGGTTTTACTGAAAATGTTCCAGACATTTTCCAGTACTTCCTCCTTCCCTGGAGGTCGTACAGTACTTAGACGAATACAAACACTTAAGAAGTGTAACTCAAAGCAGCTTTCCGAATTTAATTTACTGCCTGCATCAAGATAAGACGGGTAGTGAATAACAAATTTGCTTGGTGACAATAGCATTGTGGTCCCACCTGATCCCATCCCGAACTCAGAAGTGAAACGCAATCGCGCCGATGGTAGTGTGGGGTCTCCCCATGTGAGAGTAGGTCATCGCCAAGCGCCTAAATATTCTCGTGAAGAGAGCAGAAAGCCAGCTGAATAAGCTGGCTTTTTTGTTTTTGTTGTTTTCTGTTTTATTAACTTATTTTCTATTCTTCACTTTATCGTCTCGTTTACTAGCGGTTCTTTCAATCGATTAGCGTATTTAGTCTAAAATAACTCCACTTATGTTAAGTCTTTTTGCTTAGTAACGGGTTTCCCGTTAGCATACTGGGCGTCCATCTTTTTATTAAAGACATTTGGCTACCCATGCTTCGCAAACTCTCGCTCGCAGTATTAATTCCTGTCTGCATGCTGGCACTTTATTTAGTGTTGGTTACGGCTGAGTATTTCTATGAGAGCGAGCTGGTACGTAATGAACTGGCCGATCGCCAAGTGAGCCAGATAAAGCAGCAACTTTTACGAATGCAAACGATAGTGCAGTCGGCGCAAGCGTTACAAGATGTTGAACGTATCGAGCAGGAAGTCTCTCTGGCAACCTTAGATATGAATGTCATGGTTTATATCTTGCTGGATGCGAATAGTCGCATTCGATTTGCAAATCATACTGTTTGGCGTGATAGCAATGCCATTGAAGTGATTGATGGTTACGATGTGGTTAGGCATCATGCCGTGGTGCAGTCTGGACAGGTGAGTGTTTCAATAAATCCAGACCGATTATCGATTCAAGCCTATTATCCCGTCGATGCTCAATATCCTGGAGCGACAGAGCTTATCTATCTTGAGTCTGATCTCGCGCCGTTAGTGGCTAAAGCTTCAACCGAATTACAACAACGATTTATGCGTGTCTGGGGGCTCGGGGCGCTGTTGCTAATCGGTTTTACCTTTGTTCTATATTACCTCTTAATCCGTCCTTTCAAGATGTTAAGTGAATCGGCGAAGCATGTAGGCACTCCCGAGTTTTCGACCCAAGTGCCTTGGAGTGCCTCCGAGGTCTTGTCTCTACAAACGACACTGCAGCAGGTTCATGAACATCTAGGGCGTGCAGTTAAGCAGCTGAATGATAGTGAGCAACGTTGGTTGTTTGCGGTTGAAGGTTCACGCAATGGGATCTGGGATTGGAATATTCGTTCTGGCGAAGTGTTTTTGTCCGATCGTTGGAAGGAAATGATTGGTTATCAACCCGATGAGCTAGAGGAAGTGTTCCAGACCTGGGAAACGCGTTTGCATCCCGATGATAAGCAAGCCGTGTTGGACTGCCTGCAAGAGTATGTCAGTGGCAAGACGAAAGAATTTGAGAGTGTCCATCGCTTGCAACATAGAGATGGGCATTATGTTTGGGTATTTGACCGTGGCATGTTAGTCGATTGGGACCACCTTGGTCGACCGACTCGGATGATCGGCATTCACGTCGATGTCTCCGAGAGTGAGCGAAACCATGCTGCGATTGCCGAATTAGTGAAGCAATCTGTGGCAGGGCCTAAGATGCTCCCTGAAACCTTTATGGCGCAGTTATCCCAATACCTTAATCAACGAACCAGTGCGGGGCATTGGGGGGCTTTGTTATTACTCAATGTTGAAACCCTTGGGGCGAATGACACTCTTACATCCCATGAGCTTGAGCGATTGTTGTCGCAATTAAGTGCAAGGCTATCGAGTTATTTTGCTGAAAATATTGTCGTTGCTCATCTCGAATTGGGCCGGTTCGCCTTGTTAGCTAAGGAGTTGGCTGCCGATGCGAATATGGCTGGACGTCGAGCATTGGCGTTGGCTACTGAGCTTAAACAAATCGCCACTCGTCCCTTCCATTATGGTGAACATGATTTTCGTTTAAATGCGAATATTGGGATTTGCTTATTAGATTCTGTGGATACGCTTGCGCCAGAACTCGCCGTGCGACGTGCCGAACTGGCGATGCAGCATGCTCAGTCTAGTGAACACGCAGGTTGCGCTTTCTATCACCCAGATTTAGAACGCTCGCAGGATCCTGAGTCGTCTTTATTGAACAGATTAGAGCGTGCGATAGCTGAAAATCAGTTGTCGTTAATGTTCCAGCCAGTGGTGGATATGCAAGGCAAGATAGTGTCGGCCGAGGTTCTGTCTCGCTGGCATTTAGCGGATGGGGAAATTGTCCCGGTCGCTAAATTTATTGATTTAGCCGAGCGCCATGGCTTGATTGCATCGCTCGATTTAAATGTGGCTACGCGCGTTTGCCTGTTGATTAAGCAATTGAAACAGCAGGGTATTAACCTGCCACGTTTAACTCTGAATATTAGTACCTTATCTTTCTGCCAAGTCGATTTTGTCGAGCAATTGGTTGCATTAACCCGTCGCTACGAGCTGGATGACAATCAGCTGGGAATTGAGTTAACCGAGAGTGCATTACTAACATCAGCCTCCTTTATTCTGCCGAGGATCAGTCTGCTCGCAGAAGCTGGGGTGGCAATAACCCTAGATAACTTTGGTGCGGGACAGGGCGCCTTGAGTTGCTTACGTCACTATCCCTTGCGTGAGGTGAAGCTCGATTTACATTGTGCCGCTAACTTAACGACTGATACGAGCTGGAGCCAAGCGCTGATTCAGCCGATACAAGCCTTTAACTTGCCTATCGTGGCCAAAGGTGTCGAATCACCACAGCAACAGCAGCTATTTAGCCGCTTAGGCTGTACTCACTTCCAAGGCTACAATATTGCCCGCGCCTTAAGTGTTAATGACTTTAAACAGCTTGTTTGTCCACGTCCCTTGTTGCGTAGCGTTTAAAAAAGTCGAGTGCGTAATTCAGCGCTTGATTACGGTAGCTATCTTTCTCCATAAAAATCTCATGGGCAGCCCCTGCAATCACTTTTAATTGGCAATTTGAGCTTACCGCCAGATTTTGTGCGGCATTGTCGACAATTTTATCCTCACTGGCTTGCAGGATCAGAATAGGCGTACGGATATGTGCCGTGGCCAATACACAGGCGTCGGCCGCATCTAAAGATTCAGTCAACCAGCGGTTAGTGGGTGAGCCTAATTGCAGCTTTGGCGCCGCATCGTACAACTCTCGGTAGGCTTGATAACGACTCTGGCAATGGGTGAGATCATTGCCCTTAAAAGGAGCGGCCTTATAGTTTTGCCCGCTGAGGACATAGTTAGGCTCCCCGCCGTTGAGACTGGTATCGAGCTTACTCGCAAGCCAACGGACAAATCCTTTGGGCATAGGTAACTTAATGCCATACATGGGGGCTGAGAATGCCGCCGCCGTAAACACATCCGGATGTTGTTTGAGATACAAGGTACCGATGGCGCCGCCCATAGAATGCCCGAGCAAGAATAGTGGCGAAGTGGCATGTTTGAGTACAACGGTTTGCATAAACAGGGCAAAGTCGTCGATATAGTCATTGAACCGCCGTACATGGCCTTGATGGGGATTGGCCGTCATGCGGCTCGATAATCCTTGGCCGCGGTGATCGATAGCAAACACCGAATAGCCTTGCTGATACAAGTCAAATACCAATTCTTGATACTTTAAGTAGGATTCAACCCGGCCGCTGCTGATAACTATGCTGGCATGGGCCTTAGGATGCTTGACCATCATGTAGGCCAAGGTTAATCCATCGGGCGTTTTGAGTGTGTCTTGGACAACGGTCTGCCAGAAGGCTTGCTGTTCAGAAGTATTTAAATCGTGTTCCGTTGAAAAAGCTACTTTGGAAAACTCTTCCCTTGGAAAGTTTAGGGGCGTTTGGCTCATACTCTGTCGCACATCTCGGGCAAAAAGGTTTGCTAGAGTGTATCAGAGAACTGGGGCGGGCAGGAAAGGGAGCAGGAAAATACCCGCTCCCTTGGGATGAGCTTAAATCGCGGCTTTTTGCGCTTCGATAAAGTCGTTTATCTGCTGCTCCAGCACCGACATAGGTACAGAACCATTCTCTAATACGGCGTCGTGGAAGGCGCGAATATCAAATTTATCGCCTAAGGCTTGCTCGGCTTTCGCGCGTAGGCGTTTAATGGTGAGCTCACCAATCTTGTAGGAGAGCGCTTGCCCTGGCCAGGTAATGTAACGGTCAATCTCAGTCGTCACATTGTGGAGCGATAACGCCGTGTTGCTCGCCATAAACTCGATGGCTTGTTCTCGACTCCAGCCTTGGGCGTGCATCCCCGTATCGACAACGAGACGAGCGGCGCGCCACATCTCATAGGTTAGGCGCCCAAAGTTACTGTAAGGATCTTGATAGAATCCCGCTTCTAATCCTAAGTATTCGCTATACAATCCCCAACCTTCACCAAAGGCCGAAATATAGCTGTAGCGACGAAAATCAGGCAACGAGCTCAGTTCGGAGTTCAGTGAAATCTGCAGATGATGCCCGGGCACGGCTTCGTGCAGCGTGAGCGCTTCGAGTTCATAGAGCGGGCGCTTATCTAAGGCGTAGGTATTAACCCAGTAGTAACCCGGCTCGTCATCACGATTAGATCCTGAATAACGCCCTGAGGTGTATTTAGGAGCGATTTCAGCAGGCACCGGCGCGATACCATAGGGTTTACGAGGCAATTTACCAAAATATTTGGGCAACATGGCATCGGCTTTTTTGGCAATAAAGGCCGCTTCCTTCAGGAGTTGATCCGCACTGGTGGTGTAGAACTGGGGATCGGTTCTCAAGAAATGTAAAAAGTCGGCAAAGCTGCCTTTAAAGCCTACAGACTTAATGACTTGCTCCATTTCCTGGCGGATACGTTTTACTTCCTTTAAACCCAGCTCGTGCACTTCGGCCGAGGTCATATTTAAGGTCGTGTAGTAACGAACACGGTTCTCATAGAAGGCATCACCATCGGGTAAGCTGTTGGCGGCAATATTTTCCCGAGTGTTGGGCATATACTCCTGGGTCATAAAATCATAGAAAGCCTGATAGGTCGGGAGCACATTCTGTTCGACCGATGCTCGGCCTTCTTGGGTCAGTTGTACTTTTTGCGCCTCGGTAAAGTGGCTAGGGTACTGAGTAAAAGGCTTGAAATAACTGCTTTTCTCTACCGGTAAGATGTAAGCACTAATGCTGTTTTCAAATCCCTTGAGCGTCGCTCTAGGGGGTGTAATGCCTTCCTTTAAGCCTTGTTTTAACCAATGGGTTTGCTGGGCAAAATAGGTCGGTAGTGCCTTAAGCTTACCTAGGTAGTTTTGGTAATCCTCTAGGGTGTTGAATCGCCCTTGTGCAATGGAGGATATATAGGCGTGGAAGCCGCTCTCTGCAGTGATTGGCAGGTAGTAATCCTTGTATTTATACAGGTCGACCTCGTTTTGGATCTGATCCTCAAGGATTTGGGCGTTGATTTTATCTTCTTTACTCAGCTTGCTGCGATCTAGGGCTTTCAATTGGGCGAGGATGGCAATTTGTCCCTGATTGAGTTTGGCTAAGGCTTCTGGGGACAGATCTTGCAGTTTACCCGCAGCACTCTTATCCCCCATTCCATAGGCCATTTCAGGGCTGGCACTGAGTTGGAGTTGCCAACTTTGATCCACAATCGCTTGCAGTGCTGGGGCCATAGTCTTGGCTGTGGACTGCGCAACGGCTACCGTTGTTTGTTTGGTGGATTCGATTGGGGGTTGAACCGCGCTACAGGCACTAAGTGCGCAAATCAGTAAGCTTGGGGTAAAGAGTTTATGCATGATTTATCTCGGATATTTTCGTTGTTATTGAAGTCATTATGCCTGAGGTTTACCCCAGATTGTTGTACGCATATTAAGCAGAATTGTGACTGAATGTGAATTTAAATCCCGCCCTTAGCTGAGTGCCACCAAAGAATGCGTGTTAAACTTAGGGTCCGCCCTAGACCAAATAACAAAAGCATTGGCTGGGTAGTTCACATAGGGGTTAATTATGATCAATACATCCATTCCATTGGTGGATTTGCATCGTCACTTAGATGGTAACGTGCGAGTGAACACCATTTGGGAACTCGGACATCAACACGGCATTGCTTTGCCTGCCGATTCTTTAGAGACTCTCGCGCCATTTGTACAAATTCAGGGGAAAGAAACCAGCTTAGTCGCCTTCTTGAAGAAGCTTGACTGGATGGTGGCCGTTCTCGCTGATTTAGATGCGGTAAAACGTGTCGCCTATGAAAACGTGGCGGATGCGGCGTTATCTGGCCTTGATTATGCGGAGCTGCGTTTTAGCCCATATTACATGGCGATGAACCATAAGCTACCGATTGAAGGTGTGGTTGAAGCGGTTATCGATGGGGTGAAAGCGGGCCTGAAAGATTACCAAGTTAAAATCAATCTTATCGGGATTATGTCGCGCTCATTCGGCCAAGCTGCTTGTACTCAGGAGCTCGAAGGCCTGCTCGCCCATAAACAACATTTAGTCGCGATGGATTTAGCCGGCGATGAGCTTGGCTTCCCTGGCGAATTGTTTAACGAGCACTTTAAGCGAGTGCGAGACGCGGGCTTAGCCATTACCGCCCATGCGGGGGAAGCGGCGGGTTCACAAAGTATGTGGCAAGCGATTCAGGAGCTGGGGGCGACACGTATTGGCCATGGCGTGAATGCGATTCACGATCCTAAGCTGATGGAATATCTCGCTAAACACCGTATCGGTATCGAATCTTGCCCAACCAGCAACCTGCACACATCGACTGTGTCTTCCTATGCGGAACATCCCTTCAGAACCTTTATGGATGCCGGTGTGTTGATAAGCCTTAACACCGATGATCCGGGTGTGAGTGCGATTGATATCAAGCATGAATACCGCATTGCCAAGTCTGAACTAGGTCTAAGCGATGCTGAACTGGCTCAGGTGCAACGCAACGGGGTGGAAATGGCGTTTTTATCCGAGAGTGAGCGCAAGGCGCTGTATGCGGCTAAAGTTTAAGTAAGTAGCTCTATTTCCCAATAAAAAATCCGACATTTGAGTCGGATTTTTTTATTGGAGATGCGTCAGTGTTAGATCACACGGGAGAACTGTTGTTGACGTGCTTTTTGACGGTAGTAAAGGTCGAAGCACATACAGATATTGCGGATCAACAGACGGCCTGTGGGGCTGATGGTGATCTTTCTGTCGGTTACCTCGACTAACTTATCGTCGATAAAGGTTTGCAGCAGTTTTAAGTCTTCGGCGAAGTATTCCTCAAACTTAATCCCCAGTTTTTCGTCCATTTTTGCCATATCTAAATCGAAGTGGCAGATGAGTTGTTTGATTACGACGCGGCGAATTTCATCGTCACGGTTCAGGCTACAACCTTTCCACAGTGCATGTCCGTCTTTGTCGATGGCTTCGTAGTAAGGACGAATATCCTTCTGGTTCTGCGCATAACAATCGCCGATTTGGCTGATTGAAGACACGCCCAGACCGAGCAGATCGCATTCTTCTTGGGTGGTATAACCCTGGAAGTTGCGGTGCAGTTTGCCTTCGCGTTGCAGCTTAGCCAGCTCATCATCAGGCTTAGCGAAGTGGTCCATGCCAATGTACTGATAACCCGCGCCAGTTAAGGTCTCGATCGTTTGATGCAACATCTCGAGTTTTTGTTTCGGCGAAGGTAAGTGTTCATCTTTAATCTTACGCTGCGCGGCAAAACGCGCGGGTAAGTGGGCATAGTTGAACACTGAGAGACGATCGGGCGACAGGTCTAACACGCGCTGCATAGTAGCGGCGAATGTTTCGGGTGTCTGATGTGGCAGACCGTAAATTAAGTCGATATTGGTTGAGACAAATCCCATGGCCTTGGCTTTGGCCATTAAATCGAAAATAAATTGCTCGTCCTGCTCACGGTTAACCGCGACTTGTACTTCTTTATTGAAGTCCTGCACCCCGATAGAAATGCGGTTAAAGCCCGCTTCTTTTAAGGTATCGAGCATTGAAAGCTCAATCTCACGCGGGTCAACTTCGATAGAGAACTCACCTTCAGCGGCAAAGTTAAAGTTAGCCTTGATTAAGTCGGTTAACTTCATAATTTGCTCAGGATTTAAGAAAGTTGGCGTGCCGCCGCCCCAGTGCATTTGGGTGACTGTGTAGTGCTTAAACAGCGGAGCGCGCTTAATAATTTCGTGGCTCAAATACTCGATATATTGATCGGCCTTGTGGGCGTGGCGAGTGATAACTTTATTACAGCCACAGTAGTAGCAAAGTTTGGCGCAGAAGGGGATGTGAATATACAGCGACAGTTTGTCACTCTTACTGTTTTCAATCGCCGTTAACAGGTTTTGTTCAGTGAATGAATCATCGAACTCCAGCGCCGTTGGGTAAGAAGTGTAACGGGGACCGCTGTAGTTATATTTTTCGATCATCGACTGATCCCAGCTTATCTGAGTGGGCTGCTTCAAGGCGTGTCCTCCGAGGGTAAATTAGCAACAAGCGAAGTATGCAAGGTTCTTAGCCAAATAACCTTGATCTAGGTTGTAAAAATGATGTCTGTCCTTTTAGAAGTTACGCAATATCTATGAAAAAGGAGCCAATGTCTGTTGTTTTTTGGAGGTTTTGTGCACAGGCTCACGGGAAGCCGTACTCTGTGTGGGAAAAGAAATGCGGGAGAGATTGAGCCCCAAAGCTAAGGTTTTGGCCTTGAGGCTAACGTTATCGGCCTAATGCGGGGCTTTTAACTGATAACTGGAGAGCTTTTTGGCATCGGCGGTAATGCCTTCGGCCAGTTCAGCTTCAGATTTCATGCGGACAAAATCGAGCTTCATGCGCTCTTGCTTCGGCAGGGCTTGGCGAGCTTCCATAATAGGGTGATCTTTAATCAGCTCAAAGTGTTGGAAGAATGCTGGGAACTCAGGCGCAACCCGCTCGCTTAAGGATAAAATTTCAAATAAACGGCCAATTCTCACCACGCCTTCAGAGATTTCGCAGCGGTCGTCAATCATGGCGGTGGCGATATAACGAATATCTTCTAGCACTTGAGCGCGTTTCGCGTTAGCCGCAGCTTCACGCTCGGCAGTGAGCGCCTGTTGGCGTTGTTTCTGTTGCTTGAGTTTGAGGAGTAAGAAGGTGGCGTAGCTACAGAGGGCAACAATGATGATAAAACCAAGCAGGATAAGAGTGGTAGACACGTAAACTCCTTGTTTAGACAGCATAAAAACAAAGACATCGCGCTTTGTTTTTATGCACACTCTAAGATTTAAAACTTATCTTGATAATCTTTTAGCAGTTCGGCACCCGATTCAAAGCGATCGAACAGGTCATCATCTGAATCGACTTTAGATTTTTTCGCTGGCGCTTCATCTTCTAGCTCATCGCTGATACCCAATTTAATCATCAGGGCTTCAATCTTGTTCAGCTGCTGATCTAACCATTGTTGGTCGTCATTGCTTAAGTTACGGCCTTCTTCGAGCATATCGAGCAACTGGTTCAGTCTTGGATCTTCTTCCAGTTTCAGCAGTTTTTGCTCGTCAGTTAGCTTAGGTTGCTTAACCTTTGGTGTGGCTGGCTTCTCAGTGGCAGTTTGTAAGGCCAATGCCACAGGCTTTTTGCTGCCATGGCGAGGATCTTTACTTTGCGCAGCCTTTTTCTGTGGTGCTTGAGCATTGATCAGTGCTTCATTATGACGACTGCCAGACTTATTGCCCTTTTCGGCGCGCTTGCCAGTGACTTCTGCACGGTCCTGCTTTTTCACTCTTGGCTGTAATTTAGGGCTATTCTCGCCGCCCTTGCGTGTTTTCTTGCTACGAGACATGATTTTCTCAATTGTTTACAACGTATGGCCTAGCCGATACGGGATCGACTCGGTACTAAATTCGGTCGGCTGTTATACCAGATTATGATGTTTTTTGCATCAAAACGAGGTCTTTCGCGGCAAATAATAGTTCAAAATCGCTATTACTCGCCAGGTATTCAAAGGTTTGTCTTTGGTAAAAACTCACGTGAGTGAGATTGTTTTTATAATGCCATTTAGCAAAACCTTCTAAATCAATTAATAAGGGTGTGCTAATCGCTAACCAGCCACCCGATTTGAGTAAACGGGTCAGTAAACTCCATTCTCTGCTGGGGTGCTGAAAGTGCTCAAAAACTCGGTAGCAGCAAATAAAATCATACTCTTGCTTGAGTGTTTCGTGGTCTGGCGCGAAAAAAGGATCATACTGTTTGAAAGTGTGTCCCGCCGATTCAATAGTCGCCAGACTGGTTTGATCTAACACGCGGCCAAAATTTAAGCCCGTGAGGCTACCTTTTTGCTGCAATTGTATTTGTGTCAGTAGCGGTAAAATAAATTGCGACAGTTGGCGCTGTTTGGCGGCAATCCGCGAACGGCCATAACGCTGTTTTTCTGCCGCGGGAGGAAGATGACTATTTGCGTCTGCAAAGGTGAGTCCGCATGTCTGGCAAACATAAAAACACCGTTTCTTGTCCTGAAGGAGCAACAGTGTTTGCGTGCTATGACAAAGGGGACATCTGCGCATTGAGTCAACTAGAAAAGTATTAAGGTCTTGATTGTAACAATTATATTGCGGTAGTGCACTTTCGGAGCTGGATGTATGCTGGTGGAGAATCACAAAGAAAAAAGGCGGCAGTTAAACTGCCGCCTTACAAACGGTGCATTTTGCACCCTATTCTGATTCCAAGTATCCTTACTTGCTATGCGACTTTCCCGGTCGGTATCCTTCTTTTTTTTACTGCTTTCCCTGCATCATTTTAGTTATCGGTCTTCCAGACACTTAATTAGCTTCTGTCGCCATCCTGACCACAGTTTCCGTAGATGGTCTCAAGACACATCTTTATTACAGCGTCATCAATGACGTTAAGTTAACCATCCATGTTGCTTGAAGTACCTTCCAGTGATAACAAGCTTCCAGCCAGTGCATCCAAAGCTATTAGCTTCCTTTGCTACAGTTTGAATCATTCAAACTGTGTCCTGATGGGGCAAGTTACCCTGAGTGTAAGGCGATTTGCTTATCGCAAATTGGCGTTATCGGCCATCCCTTACAAAAATGTACTGACCGGGATTTCAAGGCGAAATCACTGCTCTTATTATTATTAGAGAGTGGTCTTAGTTATATTATTGTTATTGAGAGTCTTTATTCTTATATCTTGAATGTTAATTATACCGAAATCTGCAAGTTATTATTAATTTATTTGTACAAACAGATGGGTTTATCTCGGTACGGGGCTTATTAAACCCAAATCTGTGATCTATGTCAAGCATGAATCTTTATCAGTTTACGTTAACGTAAACTTTGTGACGATAAAAAAGGGTGACTATGCACCCCTTTTCATCGCTAAAACCTATTTCAGGCTAGCAATATATTTAGATAATGCTTCGATATCACTGTCGCTTAACTTTTTCGCGACATCTTGCATCATGCCGTTGAGATCATTGTGGCGACCCGCATCACGGAACTTAGTCAGTTGGATCTTGATGTAGTTAGCGTGTTGACCAGCTAATGCAGGGAAACCCGCTGACTCAGCACCTTTACCATCTGGACCGTGACATGCCATACAAGCTGTGATGCCGCGTGATACATCGCCACCTTTGTAAAGTTTTGAACCTAGCTCAGGAACATCTTTCGCCTCAGCAACTTGGATTGCTTGGCTAGAGAAATAAGCGCTGATATCAAGAATATCTTGATCGCTTAGAGGCATTGCCATACCACTCATGATAGGATCCATACGACCATCTTTACCGCCAGATTGCGCCGCACTACGGAAATCATGTAGTTGCTTTTGGAGGTATGTGGCGTGTTGGCCCGCAAGCTTAGGGTACATATCGATCATACTGTTACCGTCCATGCCGTGACAGGCAGAACAAACGATAACTTTAGTTTTTCCCGCTTCAGCATTACCTTCAGCAATCGCAGGTGAAGATATGGCGGCAACTACAACAGACAGCGCAAGAGCTAACTTTTTCATGGCGTTCCAACTTCTGGTTAAGATTATTATCCTGAGCTTACTAGGGTGACCCGCAAGCGTGGTAAAATATGTTTAATGTGATCGGGGTAATATTTTACACGAAAACGTGGAAAAGTAAGCAATTCTTCATAAATTATGGTATTGCGCAGTAAATATATTGGAGTAAATAGTGACTGAATCTCATATAGATTTTCGCAGGGCGAAGTTTTTAATCAGTGCACCTGACATTGCACATTTGGATCAATATCTGCCCGGCGACGTTGGTGTTGAGATTGCTTTTGCTGGTCGCTCCAATGCCGGAAAATCGAGTGCACTCAATGCATTAACTGAGCAGAAAAACTTAGCGCGTACCAGTAAAACGCCAGGTCGCACTCAGCTGATCAACGTATTTGAACTCGATGCGCGGCGCCGATTAGTCGATTTGCCGGGTTATGGTTTCGCCCAAGTGCCTTTAGCGATGAAATTAAAATGGCAACAATCCCTCGGCGAATATTTGCAGAAGCGTGCGTGCTTAAGTGGCGTTGTGGTATTGATGGATATTCGTCATCCGTTGAAAGATCTGGATATGCAGATGATCGAATGGGCGGTTGCGAGTGAAATTCCAGTACTCGCATTACTGACTAAGTCCGATAAATTGGCGCAAAGTGCGAAGATGAAAACCGTGAACGAAGTGCGTAAAGCGCTGGTTGAATTTGGTGATTGGGTTCAGGTTGAGCCTTTTTCTGCGCTCAAGGGCACGGGCAAACCTAAAGTGCTGAGTATCTTAAATGAATGGTGTCATCCGCAATGGTTGGCCGATGAGTTAGAAAACCAAGACGACGCCGAGTAAGTCTTTTGCTTTATGGTCGGATGCCTCGAGTGCATTCGGCCATCTTCCCCTGCGATATCTCCCTATAAAGCAATCTATTTCTCCCCCCTTAAATTTTGGGCAAAAAAATAGCCGATAACATTAGTCACCGGCCAAAATTTTAGCTCTTTTGGGGAGAAGCTAAATTCAACAAGACTCAAGCACCATCAAATTACCTTCAATGGTTCTCAATGAAGACAGCATACATCGAATTTACCTTTTATTAAAGTAAATACTCTAAAATTTGCTCGCCTTTGTTGAAATCATCCCTAGGCCGAAAAAAGAGCAAAAAAAAGCCCCAGCAAACAAGTTGCTGGGGCGCCAGAATTTGGCTCGTCACTATTAGTGAAATAAAGGTCTGAAAGATAGAACATCTTAACCTCTGTACCCTACGCAGAGAATAATACGCTATTTATCTTTAAATGGAAAACAGTTTTTTTGAAAAAGTGATAATTGTGTGCGGTAGATCTCAACTTTTAGGTGAAAAAAACAGCTATGTTTGATCTGATATTTTCACAAAAGGCATTTAAGTCACTGATTTAGCTAAATTGACCGTATTTTTAGTACAGAATTGATCAATTTTTCAGATTTAATGTTTTTACTCTATTTTGGTGATTGTTCTTGGTTGTATCCATCAGCGAACGATTGTTTAGGCTTGCGTGGATTGTCACGCGGATAGAAGGTTGTAGTTATGGCGGCGTTGAAGCATCGAGAATTGAGGTGGAGGATTGCATTTGGTGACTGAGAGCATTGTACGGAGAGTCAAATGCTGTTTCCCGCTCTTGAGGCGGCTTAGCCATTAAGGTTTTCGCCTGCGTAAGCAACTTCTCGTTATGTTGTTCTTTGCAACGTCGAGTTTAGCGGTGCCTAAAAGTCGCACCAAATATAAAGGCTCATCCGATAACGGACGAGCCTTGTTTGGGTAAAACTCAATGTTAGAAGCTAAAGTCTAGAGTTTGAATGCTAGTGGGCTTGATCCCAGTTATCACCAATACCGGCTTCCGCCAGAAGTTCCACGTCCAGATTGGCCGCTTTGGCCATGAGCTCACACACCTTGAGCTTGAGTGCTTCGGCTTTATCGGCATCGACTTCGAACACTAATTCGTCGTGGACTTGCATAATCATGGCGATTTCACCTTGGGTATTGGTTTTTATCCAATCGGCAATGCTGATCATGGCTTTTTTTATGATATCTGCGGCGGTGCCTTGCATTGGGGCGTTAATCGCGGCTCTTTCTGCTGCTTGGCGGCGCATTGCATTACGATCGCGAATTTCGGGTAAATACAAACGGCGACCAAATAGCGTTGAGACATAGCCAAGCTCTGCTGCACTGGCTCGCGTTTCTTCCATATACCTTAATACGCCTGGATAGCGGGCGAAGTAAGTGTCGATGTAGGTTTGCGCTTCATTACGGGGAATGTCGAGCTGACGTGCCAATCCAAAGGCCGACATGCCGTAGATAAGGCCAAAGTTAACGGCTTTGGCGCGGCGACGCTGCTCCGAGGTTACGCTGTCAAAGTCGGTGCCAAATACTTCGGCGGCGGTGGCTCTGTGAATGTCTTTACCTTCGGCGAAGGCTTTGAGTAAGCCTGCATCTTGGGATAAATGCGCCATGATCCTTAGTTCAATCTGTGAATAGTCGGCGGCTAAAATCTTACGTCCTTGAGGCGCAATAAAGGCTTGGCGAATACGGCGACCTTCCTCGGTGCGGATTGGAATATTCTGTAGATTAGGTTCGCTCGAGGATAAACGCCCTGTTGCGGCGTTGGCCTGATGGTAGCTTGTATGTACCCGACCCGTTTTCGCATTCACCATTAAGGGGAGCTTGTCGGTGTAAGTACTCTTTAACTTGGTCAGGCTGCGATGCTCAAGGATCACTTTGGGCAGGGGGAAATCCAGTGCCAACTCGACCAGCACTTCTTCCGCGGTAGACGGTGCGCCCTTAGGAGTCTTTTTGATGACCGGATAGCCCAGCTTTTCAAAAAACAGCACTTGCAGTTGCTTTGGTGAGCTTAAATTGAATTTTTCACCAGCAATATCATAAGCTTTTGTTTCTAACTCATCGATTTTACGCGCCAGTTCATCACTCTGTTGGCCGAGCAACATACTATCGATAAACACGCCTTGGCGTTCAATATCGGACAAGATTTGGATCAGCGGCAGTTCAATATCGGTAAAGACCGAGGCTAATTCGGTTTCTTTCTCGAGTCTTGGCCACAGGTGTTGATGTAGGCGTAGGGTTATATCGGCATCTTCCGCCGCATAGGGCGCTGCTGTTTCGAGTGGAATTTGATTGAAAGTCAGCTGTTTAGCGCCTTTACCCGCGATATCTTCGAAGGCGATATTTTTATGGCCTAGGTATTTAAGTGCCAACCCATCCATATCATGGCGTGATGCGACCGAGTTAAATACATAGGATTCGAGCATAGTATCGAATACCACGCCTTGGAGTTTTATGCCGGCATTGGCCAATACGCTGATGTCATATTTCAGGTTTTGACCAACTTTTTTGATCTTGGCGTCTTCGAGTATCGGACGCAGCTTTTCGAGGGCTGTCTGCTTATCTAATTGCGCGGGCGCGCCAACATAATCGTGGGCTAAGGGTAGATAGGCGGCTTTACCAGCTTCAACAGCAAAGGACAGGCCAACCAATTCCGCAACCATATAGTCTAGGCTGGTGGTCTCGGTATCTACGGCCATTAATGGCGCCTGTTTGAGTTTGGCAATCCACTCATCGAGTTGAGCTTCGGTCAGAATGGTATCGTATTGGGTTTCAATCGTGACACTAGGCGTTGATTCTTCTTGGGTTTCGGCCGTTTCAACTTTTGCTGCGACCGTCGTTGGCGCCTTATTATCTAAGACTTCGGCAAGCCAACGTTTAAATTCCATTTCGCCGTAGCATTTGATCAGCTCATCTCTATCTGCGGGTTTGGCTTCGAGTTCGTGCCAATCCTGTTCGAGCTCTACATCGGTTTTAATGGTGGCCAGCTCGTAGGACAGCTTTAGCATGTCGGCATTGTCGATGATCTTCGCCGCCATGGTTTTTGCACCCCTAAAGCCTAATTCGGTGACTTTTTCGGGTTCTGCAAGCAAATTGGCGACACTACCCGCCCCTGTGAGCATGGCTAATGCGGTTTTTTCGCCTACACCGGGTAAACCGGGAATGTTATCTGCCTTATCGCCCATCAACGCCAAGAAATCGATAATTCTGTCTGGGCCAACACCATATTTAGCCGCAACCTCTTCAGGGCCCATGATGGTATCTGTCATGGTGTTGATCAGCGTGATATTTTCATCAACCAGCTGCGCCATATCTTTATCGCCAGTGCTGATCAGTACGGCGCGGTTTTCGCGGCTCGCTTGGCGAGCGATAGTGCCGATAACATCGTCCGCTTCAACACCCGGAATAGAGATTAAGGGCAAGCCCAAGGCGCGGATAATACGGTGCAGGGGTTCAATTTGTGAGCGCAGGTCATCCGGCATCGGCGGGCGATGTGCTTTGTATTCTTCATATAAGTCATTGCGGAAGGTTTTGCCTTTAGCGTCGAACACCACTGCAATATGGCTAGGTTGATAACGGCTTAATAAGCTGCGGAGCATATTCACTACGCCATAAACAGCACCAGTAGCTTCGCCCTTTGAGTTTGTCAGGTGAGGAGGCGCATAATAGGCGCGGTATAAATAAGAAGATCCATCCACAAGGACAAGTGGGTTATTGGCTATGGTCGGCATAAGTAATGTTCGTTTATCGATGACTTAGATGGCGGTAAGCATGCCACAGATACGGTATTTCAGCCACGGCAAATTGACTCTCAGCCTGTGGATAACTCTGTGAGTGAAAAAGTCAACTGTGAATAATGGCGATATTTACGGCTTGGTGCGATATTTTTAAGTTGTTGATTTTTATATTTTTAAAATATTTGTGTGAGTTCAATACTGTTTCTTGAAAAATCTTCCTGATTTGTGGATTTCTTCTTGACTCCGTAAAATACCTAAAAGCTGGCTTAAATTTCACCGACCCTTAGATTCGACGAACTAAGTTAGCACGATTTTTAAGCAGATCAACCATTTTGTTTACAGTTTGTTAAAACCAAATGACATAAGAAGGATATTTATAATGAAAAAAATCGCAGTATTGCTCAGTGGGTGCGGTGTTTTCGATGGAACAGAGATCCATGAATCGGTTTTAACGTTATTATCTCTGTCGAAAGCGGGGGCTCAGTATCAATGTTTTGCTCCTGATATCAATCAGATGCATGTGGTTAATCACTTCACGGGTGAAGTAGACAAGACGGCGACACGCAATGTGCTGGTTGAATCGGCACGCATCGCCCGTGGCGAAGTAAAAGCAACCACCGAACTCGATATTACCGATTTCGATGCTCTGGTTATCCCTGGCGGGTTTGGGGCGGCGAAAAATCTGTGTAACTTCGCTACTAATGGCAGTGAGTGTGAAGTGAATCCACTCGTGACTGATTTTATTAATGAATTTATTCTGGCGAAAAAGCCCGTCGGCTTTATTTGTATCGCGCCTATGATGATCCCGCGCTTATATGGACACGGTGCTAAGGGCACTATCGGTAATGATGTGGATACAGTAGCAGCCTTTAATCTGATGGGCGGCCATCATCAGGCGGCGACTGTGCATGATATCGTGGTGGATGAGGCGAATAAGATTGTCAGCACGCCCGCTTATATGCTGGCGGGGAACATTGCCGAGGCGCACTCTGGTATCGAGAAACTGGTCGCCAAAGTGTTAGAGCTGGCCAAATAACGGCACCTAAATGCAGCAGGGTAAATCTTTGGGCTTACCCTGCTTTTTAATCGAGCGTGGAAGCAATCGCGGTGAGTTAGCGAGTGACTTTACTGCGACTATCGAACCAGCCTTGGGCTAGACCTATCAGTAATCCGCCAATATGGGCGCCATTCGCTACTGACACGCCTAAGAAATCCGTAAAGCCTAACACGAGCCAAATCAACATAAATCCCATGTAGGAGGGCGGTAAACCGATTCCTGCTGCGGGTTTGCGGATCCCCATGACCCAAGTGTAACCGGCGACGGCATATACTACGCCCGACAGCCCGCCAAAGTTGGGGCCGCTAACATAGTATTGGACGACATTGGGTAAAGTACCTGCGACCAGTAGCAGGATTAACAGCGGGGCTGTGCCTATGCGAGTCTCGATTTTGCCACCCAAATACCACCACCAGAGTAAGTTGAAGATGATATGCATGGCCGAAAAATGCATCAGGCTCGGGGTAAACACACGCCAGAATTGACTGAAACTGGTGTCAGGCACCGCGCCGAAATAGGAGAGAGTTTCATAGACCGGGCCGCCGAAGCCTAAATTCATCGCGGCATAAATCAGTACACAGAGGCCGAAGATGATAAGAGTGACTGGGCCAGCACCTGTGATAAATTGCGCAAAAAGCTGTAAAGAAGGGGCGCCATAGTCGAGCTTAGTATGAGTATCACCATGCTCCCATGAGGCTTGTAAGTATTTGTTATCGTAAGGATGAGCGATAAAATGGGCGAACTCTTTACGGGCTTGCTCGGCATCTTGATCGCGGATAACCAGAATAGCGACTCCCTGTGGCAATGGCTGAATTTGGCAGTCTATCTGTTCACCTTTGAGGTAATCGACAAAGGCCTGCGCGGCTCTGCTGTTGGGGAGTCTGCCAATCTCTATCATGCATTGGCCTCATGCCAAGCGCTAAAGCCACCATCTAGGCTATAGACATCATCGAAGCCTTGCTCACACAGGTATTGCGCAGCATTTTGGCTGCTGATGCCATGGTAGCAAACCACCACTAAAGGACTGTCCATATCCGCTTGACCAATAAAGTGCGCCAGATTCTCGTTATTCAAATTAAATGCGCCATCAATGTGGCCGTTGTTAAAGCTGTGACCATCGCGGATATCGACGATTTGCACTGACCTTGACTCGGTCATTTGCACTAATTGATTCACGCTGAGGTGTTTAAAGGAAGACATAATAAAACCTGAAATAACAGAAAAGGGATAAGCGATGGGATAAGTGTGCAACATGGGGCTGCATGTGTACAGCCCCATGATTGGCATAGCTAAGAGAATTAATCCCAGCTGAGGATGACTTTACCGGATTGGCCCGAGCCCATAGCGTCGAAGCCTTTTTGGAAATCATCAATCTTGTAGTGGTGCGTGATGATAGGCGAAATATCTAAGCCAGATTGGATCAAGCTTGCCATCTTGTACCAGGTTTCGAACATTTCACGGCCGTAAATGCCTTTGATGACCAGACCCTTGAAGATCACTTTGCTCCAATCAATCGCCATTTCGCCACCCGGAATACCGAGCATCGCGATTTTGCCACCGTGGTTCATGGTATCTAACATGGCGTGGAAGGCCGAAGGTACGCCTGACATTTCCAGACCCACGTCGAAGCCTTCGGTCATGCCGAGTTCTTTCATCACGTCTTTCAGACTTTCCTGAGCCACGTTAACGGCGCGAGTGGCGCCCATTTTACGCGCCAGCTCTAAGCGGTATTCGTTAACGTCGGTAATGACCACATGGCGAGCACCAACGTGGCGACACACGGCCGCAGCCATAATACCGATAGGGCCTGCGCCAGTGATTAACACGTCTTCGCCCACTAAGTCGAATGACAGCGCAGTGTGCACTGCGTTACCGAATGGGTCGAAGATAGAGGCTAAATCATCGCTGATATCATCGGGAATTTTGAAGGCGTTAAAGGCTGGGATCACTAAGTATTCGGCAAATGAACCTTCACGGTTTACACCCACACCGGAGGTGTTACGGCATAAATGGGTGCGACCAGCGCGGCAGTTACGGCAATGGCCGCAGGTGATATGGCCTTCACCAGAAACGCGGTCACCAATTTTAAAACCACGTACTTCTTGACCGATATCAACCACTTCACCCACGTACTCGTGACCTACCACCATAGGCACAGGAATGGTTTTTTGTGACCATTCGTCCCAGTTGTAGATGTGCATGTCGGTGCCACAAATGGCGGTTTTTTTAATCTTGATCAGCAGATCGTTGTGGCCCATTTCAGGCTTAGGCGCATCGACTAACCAAATGCCTTTTTCGGCTTTTAACTTGCTTAGTGCTTTCATTTTGTAGGGTCCTAAATAATCGCCATTTCTTTAGCGATACGGGTAAAGGCTTCAATCGCTTTGTCGAGTTGCTCACGGGTGTGGGCCGCCGACATTTGAGTACGAATACGGGCTTGTCCCTTAGGCACCACAGGGAATGAGAAGCCGATAACGTAAATATGTTCTGCTAATAAACGGTTAGCGAAATCGCTCGCCAGTTTGGCATCGCCAATCATCACAGGGATAATCGCGTGGTCTGCACCGCCTAAGGTAAAGCCTGCCGCTGACATTTTTTCGCGGAAGTAACGGCTGTTTTCCCATACCGCTTCACGCAGTGCTTGGCCCGATTTGAGCATCTCTAATACATGGATAGAGGCAGTTACAATTGAAGGCGCCAATGAGTTAGAGAATAGGTAAGGGCGAGAGCGTTGACGTAACCAGTCGATGACTTCTTTTTTGCCTGAAGTGAAACCGCCCGATGCGCCACCTAAGGCCTTGCCTAGGGTGCCGGTGATAATATCGACACGGCCCATCACGCCACAGTGTTCGTGTGAACCACGGCCGTTTAGGCCGACAAAGCCCACGGCATGTGAGTCGTCAACCATGACTAATGCGCCGTATTTATCGGCTAAATCACACACGCCCTGCAGGTTGGCGATGACGCCATCCATTGAGAATACGCCGTCGGTGGCGATCAGAATATTGCGCGCGCCAGCTGCTTTTGCGGCGATTAATTGCGTCTCTAAATCCGCCATATCGTTGTTGGCGTAACGGAAACGTTTAGCCTTACATAAACGCACGCCATCGATGATAGAGGCATGGTTTAAGGCGTCGGAGATAATGGCATCTTCGGCATCTAACAGGGTTTCAAACAGACCTGCGTTAGCGTCGAAGCAAGAAGAATACAGAATCGTGTCTTCCATGCCGAGGAACTCACTCAGGCTGGCTTCGAGTTGCTTGTGGATGTCTTGGGTGCCACAAATAAAACGGACCGACGCCATACCGAAGCCGTGGCTGTCTAAGCCTTGCTGTGCGGCTTTGATCAGTTCTGGGTGGTTGGCTAGGCCTAAGTAGTTGTTGGCGCAAAAGTTAACAACTTCTTGGTGATTAACTTGAATGGCAGTCTGTTGCGGTGAGGCAATAACACGCTCGCTTTTATATAAACCTTCGGCTTTAACATCGGCAAGCTGTTGATTAATCTGTGCGTAGAATGAGGTAGAGGCCACCTGATATCTCCTTAGTTAACTTTATTCTGATTCTGGGAGTTGCGGCATTCTAACGCTAAACCCTATCGGCCCACAGCCTTTTTTTCATGCAGGTTAGCTAGATAAATTAGTTTAGGGCTAAAGGGGTTGTTACATTATAAAAACTAATGTGCAACATGGTCGGCTTTAGGGTTGCATCACCGCAGAGGGCATAAATTGAGTCCGCATTTAGCACCTTTAACCTGTTGAGTTTAGTGCTAAATGCGACGGCGCGGGACGATTAGAGCGAATCTTGGGTCGCTAGCTCGTGGTAGTGTTGCTCTAAACTGCTAAAAGTTGCTTGAGAGGTTGGTGTGGCGTAGGCCTTAAAAATCATCAATACCCGCAGTACACCTTCGTACAAAATGCCTTTAGTGATGGTCGAAGTGCTGGACTGAGTGAGTTGATAACCAATCCAGAAACTCACAATCATCTTAATGGTGTCGGCAAGTTGGGTGATTTTGTCATTGTCGATATTTAAAAAACCATCTTGCTTGAGTTTATCCAGCACGTGGCTCGAGCGCGTTAATACTTGCTGCTGCGCCTGCAGATAACGGCTTTTTAATTCTTCATCGCGGGCGAGAATATCGGCCAGATTGGCGTACATAAAACGGAATTGCCACAGGGTATAAAACATCGCATCGAAATAGCCGATCAATTGTTCCACATTGACTTGCTCGCCTTCATAGGGCTGGAATCCCGATTCGAGGTGCGCCTCGTAGAGACTGAAGATAGATCGAATAATGTCTTCCTTATTACGGAAGTGATAATAAAGATTCCCGGGACTCATATTCAGGTGAGCGGCAATATGATTGGTGGTGATATTTCGTTCGCCGTGCTCATTGAATAGCTCAAGGCTGGCATAGATGATTTTGTCGCGGGTTTTCATATATTTTCCAAGTGGCTAGTGAACGCTACAAATTGATTAAAGAAGGCTAACCAACGACCGCTACACTGCTGGTAAATTATCCCTAATTTAAAATCGTATGGATTTATCCCAATGAACAACAATTCAATACGATTGATATGCCCAAACAATCTCAAGAGGCTGAAACTCGTATCTTGAGGTCGCTTGGGGATATTATGCTAACATTGCCGCTATTCATCAGGCAAAAACTCATAAGCACGATTTTTATGAATCGATTTTTTTACAGTGTGCTGCTTTATCTATTATCCCCTCTGCTCATTGTCTATTTGGCGTTTCGTGCCGTTAAAAGCCCTGATTACCGTGGCCGCTGGGGCGAACGCTTCGGATTAACGCGACTGGCGCATACGGATTTGCTGATCCACTCGGTTTCCATGGGCGAAACATTGGCGGCCATTCCCTTGATCCGTTTGATTATGCAATCGCACCCAGAGCTAAGTATTACGGTTACAACCTCAAGCCCGACAGGTTCTGCTGAGGTGCGTAAAGCCTTTGGTGATCAAGTACAGCATTGCTATTTGCCCTTCGATTTGCCCTGGTGCGTGAACCGCTTTCTGCGTCAGTTATCCCCCAAATGGTGCATTATTATGGAGACTGAGCTGTGGCCGAATCTCGTGGCGCTGGCGGCTAAGCGCGGCGTGCGCTTGATGCTCGCTAATGCCAGGTTGTCGGCCAAATCGGCGGCGCAATATGCCAAGCGTCCACACTTGAGTCGCCCCATGTTGCAACGTTTAGATGTGGTTGCGGTGCAGACCCAAGCCGAGGCGCAGCGGTTTATCGACCTTGGCGTGCCTGCTGATAAAGTCACAGTCTGCGGCAGTTTGAAGTTTGATTTAACTATCACCCCTGAACGATTAACCCTTGCGCGAGATCTAAGACTGACTTGGGGGAAAGAGACTGCGCCCGTGTGGGTAGCGGGGAGTGTTCACCCCGGGGAGTTTGATGCCATGCTGAGCGCCCATAAGCAACTGCTCGCCAAGTGGCCAGAGGCGTTATTGGTGATTGCGCCGCGTCATCCCGAGCAGTTTGCGGCGGTGGCCGACGTCGTCGCCAACCAAGGTTTTGAATTTGTACGCCGCAGTGATGCTCAAGCGATAACCGCCACAACGCAGGTGCTGGTGGGCGATACCATGGGTGAGTTGTTAACCTTCTATGGCGCTGCCGATCAAGCCTTTGTGGGCGGGACCTTAATTGAAAATGGTGGCCATAATCCCTTAGAACCCGTGGCCATGGGCGTGCCTGTGATGGTTGGGCCAAATCATTGGGACTTTGCCCAAATTACCCAAATGTTGGCAGACGCGGGTGGCCTGCGGATTGTGAGTTCAGGGCAAGAGTTGGGGGATAATTTAATTCAGTATTTTGAGCAGCCTGAATTACGCCAACAAGCCGCTGAGGCAGGCCTTGCCGTGGTAGAGGCGAATCGTGGTGCCTTGCAGCGTCAGTTTGCTCTCGCCGAATCGTTACTCGCGCGCCAAACAGCCTAACGCTATTCAGGTGACTAGGCTTTGGGGATCACTGAGTGATAGCCCGCGAGCAGCGCCGCCCAGTCGGCGGGCGTAAAGGCGAGCGTAGGCTGTTTACCTTGCTCTTTGTTGAAGGAGCGTAGCAGCCTATCAAGGTTCGCCTTTTGCCATTGAGCATTGGGCGTTTTGATTTCACCCCTATCAAAATCAATCAGATAGAAACGTTCTTGTGCCTCATTCGCTTGCTGTGGTTGCCATAAAATATTCTTCGCGTTTAAGTCGGCATGGTAAACGCCGCGACGATGAAATTGGGCAATGGTCGCGCCGAGAGCTTGCCACTGCTCTGGAGTCATAGCGCCTTTGGTTAACTTAGCGACCAAGTCTGCGGCACCATCGACCCGCTCGATAATAATGTCGGCACGGTAGAACAAGCCATCGCGCACAATATTGGCGGCAATAGGCTTAGGCACCGCAAATTGCTCGCGGTAGAGCAGGTCGAGCAGCCTTAACTCCCCCATGGCGCGGGTGTTTTCAAGCCCAGTATAGAAGTAGGCATCCTTACTGAATTTCTCCATCAGGCCACCGCGCCAGTAATGTCGCAATACCCAATGGCGCTCGCTAAAGGCCACAAACCAAGTGGTGTAACGTCCCTTGGATGATCCCACTACCGCGGCTTTTTCTCGCCAGAAATCCACCGAAAACCAAGCCGGAGTGATGTCTTCAGGCGTATCTTGGCAAAGTGCCATATAGCCATCGGCGGTATTTATGATTTTGATTTGTGCGTTCATGGGAGATTTGTTGACTTAAGCGTGGCACCTGCGGCCATTCTACATTAAGATCCTTAGCTTGCGCCAAATAACCTTAAGAGCTATTCGCTTGAGTTTAAATCCCAACACCATGAATTCTCTCTGCCTGCTTAGGCTATCGGCTATCGGTGACGTCTGTCATGCCGTGGCTATGGTGCAGGCGATTCAACGCCAATATCCCCAGCTCAAAATCACTTGGGTGATTGGCAAGCTCGAATACCAACTATTAAAGCACTTGCCCGGTATTGAGTTTGTGATTTTCGATAAATCCCAGGGCTGGCGCAGTTATTTCAATTTGCATAAAGCCTTGAAAGGCCGCCGCTTCGATGTCTTGTTGCACATGCAAGTGGCGCTACGTGCGACCTTAGCCTCTCTCGCGATTTCGGCAAAGGTTCGGGTCGGATTCGACCGTGCCCGCGCCAAAGAAGGTCAATGGCTGGTCACCAATCATAGAGTCGAACCTTTAGCTCAGCCCCATGTGCTGGACGGCTTTATGGGGTTCGCCAAGGCGATAGGCGTTAGCGATATCACCCCGAGTTGGAATATTCCAGTCCCTCAAGCGGATACTGAATTTGCCCAGCGCCAGATTGCCGATGGCGAAAAGGTATTAGTGATTTGTGCGGCCGCCAGCAAAGCAGAGCGTAATTGGCTGCCCGAGCGTTATGCAGCAGTAGCGCAACATGCGGTAAATAAGGGCTATCGAGTCATTCTCTGCGGTGGCCCAACAGCACTTGAAAAGACATTGGCGGACGATATTGCCAATGCATGCTCTGCCAAACTCGATAACTTAGTCGGCAAAACCAGTTTGACTCAATTGCTGGCTCTGCTGAAACGCGCCAGCCTAGTGCTAGCGCCCGATACTGGCCCTGCACACATGGCGGTCACGCAAGGGACGCCTGTCATAGGTTTATATGCCCATTCCAACCCAGGTCGCACCGGGCCTTATTTATCGCAGCAATATGTGGTGAGCGCCTATCAGGAGGCCATCGCCTCACAGCAAAGCGGTGAGGTGAAATGGGGCACCCGTGCCAAGGGCGAGCACCTTATGGCGCTAATTAGTGTCGAAGCCGTGATAGAGACATTTGATCAGGTTATTCAGCAGACACACAGTTAACCACTGTTAGCCTGTCACCCTGAGTTTTAGATTATCGTTTAGGAGAAAAATCATGCGGATAGCCATAGCCATCGACAGTTTAGCGGGTGGTGGAGCCGAGAAGGTCATGATTACCTTGGCAAAGCAGTTTATTAGCCTAGGGCATGAGCCGCATTTTTTGGTCATGGAAGATAATCGTTATTACGAAACGCCTGACAATTTACCTGTTCATCAATGTTTTGCCGACAAAGATAAAGATTATGATCACTTCGGGCGCCTAGGGGCATCGGTCGATAAGTTACGGGCAAAGATTGCCGAGATTGAGTCCCGAGTCGGTAAGTTCGATCTGTTTTTATCTAATCTTGATAAGACCAATTTGATGATGACCAAAACCGGGGTGACACCACTCTATGTGATTGTGCACTCATCGGTTGAAGAAGAATTGAGTCGTCAGTTTAAGTTAGGCCCCTTCGCCTACTATAAGAAACTGCGGGCGAAAAAAGCGCTCAATGGTCAGCATTTGATCACTGTGTCCAACGGCATAGCTAAAGAGATTCAAGCTAAGGGACGTTTGCAGCCAGCATCCATGCGAACTATCTACAATCCATTTGAATTTAATGAGATTGTTGCTCAGTCACAGCAAGAGAATCCGCAAATCCCTCAGGGTGACTATCTGATCCACGTAGGACGTTTTGCTAAACAGAAGCGCCACGATGTGTTGTTTGAGGCCCTTAAACAGACCCAAAATCAGTTACCTGTGGTGCTGTTATGCCATAACCACAAGAAGGCGATTAAAGCGGCGAAGAAATTCGGCATCGAGAAGCGCTTAATCATTCCTGGATTCCAGAGTAATCCTTTTCCATGGATCAAAGGTGCGAAAGCACTGGTGCTGAGTTCCGATTTCGAAGGATTGCCGACGGTATTAATCGAATCCTTAGCCTGCGGCACGCCAGTGGTCAGTACCGATTGCCCACACGGGCCTAATGAGATTTTGACCGGAAATTTGGCTCCCTATCTTGTGCCCCGTCGCAATCCTGCGGCCTTGGCGAAGATGATTGACGCCGTGGTCGCGCAGCCGCCATCCCTCGACAATGTTGAGATTTTAGCTAAGGTGGATGCGACTGCGATTGCCGAACAATATCTCGCGCTCGCGAAATAATTTACCCGAGGAGAAAGCGGTGGAAGCGCGTAAATCAAATAAAAGACGTTATTTGTTCTACATCGCACAGAACTATTCCTATGCGATGCTAAGGCCGCTGCAGCAAGTGATTCTGGCGCGTGGCGATGAGGCGTGTTGGTTCCTCGAAGGCCGTGAGGTCGACCCCAAATTCCTTAAAGCGGATGAAAAACGCTTACCCGATATTGATGCCGTTAAGGCATGGAAACCCGATGCCGTGTTCGTGCCGGGTAACGTAGTGCCAAGCTTTATCCCTGGGGTTAAAGTGGGGGTGTTCCACGGTTTTAATGCGGGCAAAATGAATCATAAGGGGCGAGAAGATCACTTCGAAATCCGCGATTGCTTTGACTTGTATTGCACCCAAGGGCCGGCGACGACGTTACCTTTCCTTGAGCTAGAGAAAAAAATCGGCACCTTTACTGTGGCCGAAACGGGCTGGCCAGCGCTCGATCCCTTATTTATTGAAAATAAAGATAATCCTTACATTAAGCCCGATGATCCACGGCCAGTAGTGCTGTTTTGCTCGACATTCTCCCCCAGTCTGACCTGTGCGCCAGAGGTATTCGAGCAGATTAAAGCCCTGTCGCAAAAGAGCCAGTGGCGCTGGTTGGTACAGTTCCATCCTAAGATGAAGCCAAGTATTGTTGAGCAATACAAGACTCTCGAAAATGAGAATCTCCAGTTTGTGGAAACCGACAACGTGATCCCGCTTTTGCAGGCAGGTGATGTGATGCTCTGCGATACTTCTTCGATTTTATTGATGTTTTTAATGCAGCGTAAGCCAGTGGTAACCTTTAAAAATCAGTCACCGAAGGCTCATTTAATCGATATTAACCGAGTCGAAGAGATTGAACCTGCACTTACGAGAGCGCTTAGCTGCCCCGATGATTTGATGGCGCATATCCATGATTATTGCAATCAAATCCACCCCACGGGAGATGGTCAGTCTAGCCAGCGTGTGCTCGCGGCAACCGATGCTCTGATTGATAAGGGAACCGCTTGGCTGAAACCTAAGCCATTGAACCTACTGCGACACTTTAAAATGCGCCGCAAGTTAGGCTATTGGAAGCTGTTTTAAGAAAGAATAAGGCCGACATAGTGTCGGCCTTATTCTTAGCTTTGCGTTTTAGTCTCTTCAACCAGCTTAAAGATAATTTCTTGCATATTTTTCTGAAAATCTTCAATGCTGTGAGTCGCTTTGATGTAGTTCACCGCCTTTAGCGCCAGTTCTTGGCGGAGTGGCTCGTTTTCCATCAAATGGCGGATACCATCGACAAAGAGTGGGACTTTATCGAAACCATCCCCCAATACAGTGCCGGTAAATACCCCAAATTGGCTGGTGAGTTCATCGGGATCACGACAGCTCACGAGCAGCGTTCCGTAGGATAAGGCTTCTAAAAACGAAATCGGTAGTGCCTCGTGGATTGAGGTATTCACTAAAATCTTAGCGTCCTTAATCAACTGTGCCTTTTTCTCGCCCTCAACATGCCCCACAAAGTGTAAGTTGGGGATATCGAGGTAGTTATTCATGATGGATTGGTTTTTCTTCGACTGTCTAAAGGATTGACCAAGCATGAAAAATTCATATTCTGGCATCAGTTTGGCAATCTCACAGAATAACCAGCCACGCTTAACCGACTCGATACGGCCGAGGAAGATAATGTGATTTTTCTTCGGATGGGTTTCGACATCGAAGCTGTGATCAATCTCGATAGGGTTAGGTAAGTATTTGATCTCGGTTTTATCGTCGAGGTTGTAGAGATCTCGCGCTTTTCTATCGAGAAAACGTGCTTGAGAAATAAACGAGACTTTACCCGCAGCCCATAGGTCATGAACAAATTGATAAATATTGCTATCCCAATAACTTTTCTCAGGAAAAAGTTTTACGGTATTAATTTCATCCCATTCATAATCGGGGCGTGGATCTTGAACCCAGAACAACAATTTTTTATCGATATTGGGGATTGTTTTAAGAATACGATAGGAATGGGTCGTCATTTCGATGGATAAAAAAAGATCATAGTTTTTCTTTTTTAAGAATCTGATATTAAGAAAATCCATAAACTTAGCGGCAAGGCGATACACTTTGATACCATCGATCATATAACGACGGGGAATTAATCGCTGTTTGCTGCAATCTTTTTTTATTAGTACTTCTACTTCAATGTTCTCATTGGGTAGGTGTTTGGCGATCAGATGACGGGCCAGAAAGCCGTATCCACCGTACACTGTACCTGTACCACCAAAATATTCATCGACTAATAAAGCGACCTTTAGCTTACTCATAACTACCCCAAAAATACTCACTAAATCCGTTTGTGAGACAAATTTATTCCAAGCGGAATATTTTGAGGTTTTTAATTCTGGCGATCAATTAAATAATGATTTAATAATGCAGGACGCGGTATTATATAATTAATTGTTCGTTAAATGTTTTTAATTTGTATCACCTTAATCAATAAGTATGATGACATTAATGGTTTGTTGATACATTTGTTATATTAATTTTTATTTTAAATAGTGTTTCATGCTGTATCAATTTGTTGCGATATTAATTAGAACGCCAATATAAGAAATGGCGTTCTCATTAAAAGTGAAAATTTATTTCGCTAAGTTAATATATTGAGCGGCAATATATTGGCTGTCTACGGCCTTTAATATGTCTAGATTGTCTAAAGCGGGCGGTGAGGCCAGACACTCCAGTGCCTTTTGTGCCAACAGCGCGGGTTGGCGAACGGGGACGAGATATTGTGCTAAATGCCCTGTGAGAATTTCATTGGGCCCGTGTGGGCAGTCAGTACTGACGACAGGCGTACCACAGGCTAAAGACTCAATCACAACGGTCGGTAGGCCTTCAAAATCTGAGCTGAGTAACATCAACTCGGCTTTGGCAATCCAGGCGTAGGGATTGTGTTGGAACCCTGGCGTGATGATTCTGTGTTCGACACCGTATTTCTTAGCGAGTTTGCGTGCCTTTTTGGGGCGGTTGCACAGCAGGACAAGCTTAGGGGCCGTTGGCATATCCCTAAGTGCCTTAAATAAAATGTCGTGGCGTTTTTGCCGTGTCACGCGGCCGACATGGATCATATAAGGCTCGCTTGGGATCTCGGCAATTTCTTCTTGAGTCTTCTTGCGGATTTCCTCCAATCTAAAGGGATTATAGATGGTCTGAACGCTTTGCGGCTTCAGCCAAGAAGTGGCTCTAAGCTCTGCGGCGATACCATTGGAAACCGTGATGATCTTTTTGCCAATCAGTGCTTTAGCCTTTTTCCAGCGACGCCAGAAATGCACTGGACCACGCTTTAATTCCATCAAGAGTTCTTGCTTAAGGGCGCAGTGGCAAAAGTAATAGCAGGGATCGAAATCGCAGCCGGAAACTACCACATCGCAGTCGGTCGAGTTGCTTAAGAATAGCGAGAACTTACCCGATTGTTCCGCTTCGGCCACCATGGACTGCAGGCGTTGTCTTTGCTCCTGTAGGCTTGGCTTTTGGCCAGCTTCATAAAGATAATGAATCGTCACATTTTCTGGCGGCATAAAATCCCCCTCTTTATGGAACACAAAGAGGTGAACATCTTGCCCGGCTTCCTGCAGCACTTCTGCCTGGGATAAGGCGATTTTGACTGTGCCGTTCGAGAAAAAATTATGGCAAAAAATGGCGATTTTTTTCATATAAGTGCTCTGATTACGTGGACTTAATCGGTTGTGGTGTGGTTTCAATCCATCGAGGTTGGACGAAAAGCCGCGGCCTACTTAATCCAATATATAGCGAGTCGGCATTATATCAGTTCATGCCTTTACATGGGCTTAATCCGAGGAATTCTTGCCAGTATTTCAATTTTTAACGGGATTTTCAGCGGTTTTTATCGGGATGATTCACTCAAGTGGCTAAAACGAGTAGACTGGCGACAATGATTTTTGGGTATCTATCTGAGTCGAGTCAGCAAAGTGCATACAAGAGCGATTTATCCTGGGACCTTCGATCCCATTACCAATGGTCACGCCGATTTGATAGAGCGTGCGGCTAAGTTGTTTAAGCATGTGATTATTGGCATTGCGGCCAATCCATCCAAGCAGCCAAGGTTTACCCTTGAGGAGCGCGTTGAGTTAGTAAACCGCGTCACAGCCCATTTGGATAATGTGGAAGTGGTTGGTTTTTCGGGCTTGCTGGTGGATTTTGCCAAGGAACAGCGTGCGAGCGTGCTGGTGCGTGGTTTGCGTGCGGTTTCCGACTTTGAGTATGAATTCCAATTGGCCAACATGAATCGCAGATTAAGCCCTGATCTTGAGAGCGTATTTTTAACACCGGCTGAAGAAAACTCCTTTATTTCTTCCACCTTAGTGAAGGAAGTCGCGCTGCATGGTGGCGATGTGAGTCAATTTGTACACCCTGAGGTGGCAAGCGCGTTGACCGCCAAACTTAACCTCGCAAAAGCCTGATAAGGCTGAGTATTTCCGTAAAACCTTTGAGGCATCAGGCCTCGCGATGATAATGAAAAGGATGTTATGAAGGCTTTTTTGACCCCCACTATCCTCGCTGCTAGCGTTGCATCTGGTTTACTGTTTTCTGCTTCCGTTGCTGCCGCCCCTTGGGTGGATGCCTCGGACATTTATTTAAGAGCCGATATTCAAGCTCTGGCCGATGCGGGCGTGATCCGTGTGCCTGTGAATACCTTTCCCTTGATGTGGTCGGGGATTGGTGGCGACTTAGCGAAAGTCGAACCCGAGCTATTGTCTCCCCGATTAGTGCAAGCCTTTGCCCGAGTTAACTTTTATTATCAAAATGCCGTCGATAATCGCGGTAATGCTAGGGTTAAACTCTCGGGCGCGACCGACCCTGCTCGCTTCCAGCATTATGGCTCCGACTATCGTGAAAAGGGTGAGGCTAAAGCCTCCTACGAATACTTAGGCTCACGTGTGGCCTATAAAACCACAGTTGCCGAGACGTACGACCCGCAAGATAACAAAAACTTCCGCCTCGATGAGTCTTACTTCGCGGTGATCATGGGTAACTGGATTGCGACTCTAGGTACGGTTGAGCAATGGTGGGGCCCGGGATTTGACTCGGCATTGCATCGTTCTAACAACGCGCGCCCTATGCAGTCACTGTCGCTCAGCCGTAATAATGCCGCCGCCTTTGAAACGCCATGGTTATCTTGGATTGGTCCTTGGACTTTCAAGACAGGTTTTAGCATGGCCGAAAAAGAGCGCGCCGTGCCTAAAACGGCGGAATGGGATATGCGCTTTACCGCCAAACCCCTTCAGCAGTTAGAAATAGGCCTGTCTTGGTCGACACTGTTTTGTGGCGAAGGGCAGAATTGCGACTTCGATTCCTGGTGGGATTCTGTCGCAGGCAACGCGGTATGCATCGACGGTTCGGATTCTTGCCTTGCCGATCAACGTCGTGATGCGGGCCATAGAACCCAGAGCATCGATTTACGTTATGCCGATACTTGGCAGGATATTCCCGTTGGTTTGTACCTTGAACATAGCTGTGAAAACGGCAGCGATTGCGGCTCACTTTGGGGGATAGATACCCATTTCGGCACGTCGGGTAAGCAGTTCAAGCTATTCATGGAATACTCGGATACCTTTGTCGAGTGTGATGGCAAGCCTAACTGCTTCTATGAAGATCCTGTCTACCTGAGTGGAGCGCGTTACTACGGCAGAGCTTTAGGTTCGACCTATGATAGCGATGCTCAAGTCTTTGTATTGGGTTTAGTTGGCCAGTTCCATAACAGCCGCGGTTTTACCTCGCTACTGCGTTATGCCAAGTTGAATAAAGACGGCACTAATGTGGCGACCACATGGGCGCCACAGCCACCAAAGGAAGACTTGCTGATGCTAGAACTTTCCTATCGTATGCCTGTGTGGAAGGGTATGTGGAGTCTGGGCGGTACAGTATCGAGATCGGAATTTGATGTACAAGAAAACGATACTAATGCGACTTTCTTCAGCAGTTTTGAATACCGTTTTTAAGCGTTAATCCAATAAAAAGGCCTGCAAATTAACAGGCCTTTTTGTTTTCTCAAAGAGCTTACTTCGCATAAAACGCGCGGTACCACTCGACAAATCTGCTCACCCCGGTATTGATATCCACTTGTGGTTTATAACCCACGGCCTTAAACAGGTCTTCGGTATCGGCCCAAGTGGAATGCACATCTCCGGGCTGCATGGGTAAGAATTGTTTTTTAGCCTCAATGCCGAGCGCACTTTCGAGTGCGGTAATAAAATCCAGCAATTGCACTGGGCTGCCATTGCCGATGTTGAATACGCGATAGGGGGCGCTGCTGTTGGCGGGTGTGCCGGTTTCAACACGCCAGTCCGGTGTTGGGTGAGGGGGCTTGTCTTGCACCCTGATAATGCCCTCAACGATATCGTCGATATAGGTGAAATCACGGCTGAGATCGCCATGGTTATACACATCGATAGTATCGCCTGCGAGAATCGCTTTTGTGAATTTAAACAAGGCCATATCGGGTCGTCCCCAGGGGCCATACACGGTAAAAAAGCGCAATCCAGTGGTGGGTAACTGATAGAGATGCGAGTAAGTGTGCGACATTAACTCGTTGGCTTTCTTGGTCGCTGCGTACAGGGATATCGGATGATCGACGCTGTCCTCGGTCGAAAATGGCATCTTTTGATTCAAGCCATACACAGAGGATGAAGAGGCATAGACGAGATGCTCAATCTTATGGTGGCGACAGCCCTCTAAAATGGTGAGATGCCCGACTAAATTGCTATCGACATAGGCGAGGGGATTATCGAGGGAGTAGCGCACCCCAGCCTGCGCGGCGAGATGGATAACCCGTTGAAAATCTTGCTCTGCAAACAATGCCGCTATGCCTTCTCTGTCGGCTAAGTCCAGTTTGATAAAACGGAAATTGCTTAACGCCTCGAGGGGGACCAACCGAGCGAGTTTTAAGCCGACATCATAATAGTCATTGAGGTTATCGATACCGACAACTTCATGGCCCTGTGCGCAGAGGCGCTCACTGACTTTAGCGCCGATAAATCCGGCGGCGCCTGTGACTAAGTATTTCATAGTAAACCTTTATATTTTGGACGCTTAGTCGTGATGGAACAGATCCCGAGTGTAGACTTTAGCGGCGACATCTTCGAGTTCATTAGCCATACGGTTAGAAATGATCACATCGCACATGGCTTTAAACTCGTGTAAATCGCGGATCACTTTCGAGTTAAAAAACTCGTCTTCCTTGAGTACGGGCTCATAGACTACGACTTCGATGCCCTTGGCCTTAATGCGTTTCATCACGCCCTGTACCGCCGAGGCGCGGAAGTTGTCTGAGTCGGATTTCATGATTAAGCGATAGATCCCTACTCGCTTCGGTTGCTTACTGATAATAGCGTTGGCGATAAAGTCTTTGCGGGTCGTGTTGGAATCGACAATGGCGCTGATGAGATTGTTAGGCACATCGTTATAGTTGGCTAACAATTGCTTAGTGTCCTTGGGCAGGCAGTAACCGCCATAACCGAAGGACGGGTTGTTATAGTAATCGCCGATGCGCGGATCTAAACATACGCCTTCGATAATCTGACGGGTGTTGAGCCCTCGGCTCTCCGCATAGGTGTCCAATTCATTAAAGTAGGCGACGCGCATGGCTAAAAACGTGTTGGCAAACAACTTAATCGCCTCGGCCTCAGTGCTATCTGTGAGTAAAATCGGAATATCTTGTTTAATGGCGGCGCGGGCAAGCAGATTGGCAAAGGCTTGGGCCCGCTCGGAACGTTCACCTACTATGATGCGCGAGGGGTGGAGGTTATCGTAAAGCGCCTTACCTTCACGCAAAAACTCCGGCGAAAATAAGATATTGTCACTGTTGAGTTTGTTTCTTAGCCCTTCGGTAAAACCCACTGGCACAGTCGATTTGATGACAATGGTGGTGTCGGGATTCAGGGTGAGTACTTCCTTCGCGACCCGTTCTACCGATTGAGTATTAAAGTAGTTGGTTTGTGGGTCGTAATCCGTAGGTGTGGCTATGATGACAAAATCGGCTTCTTTCACGACGTTTTTGTCGGTCGTGGCACTGAGATTTAAGGCTTTATGCTGCAGGTATTCTTCAATCAGACTGTCGGCGACCGTTGGTTTACGCGCATTAACTAACGCGACGCGCTCGGGCATCAAATCAATCGCTACTACATGGTTTTGCTGGGCGAGTAAAACCGCGTTCGACAGGCCAACATAGCCCATTCCAACCACAACTATGTTCATAGGTTTTATACAGTTTGGCATTTTGTTTCCCAAACTAGCATTTTCTGCGGAGATAAAACATGTCATTTCGATGAAATTCACAGTTCCAAATTAAGTGCTCTTTTCTCGATTTTCACCCGTATACAATGCTGGTCCTGCATACTGTTTAATTCATAACATCCTATCGATACAGATTTTTGTTTGCCACAATCCTATGTTACCGTACTCATGGTTATTAAGCTTGGAGCCTTAATGTGATTTCAGTCGTGATCCCCGCAAAAGATGAAGTGGGCAATATTGGCCCATTAATGAAAGAAATATGCCAAGCCCTGCAAGGGTTGACTGAGTTTGAAATTCTTGTTGTCGACGACGGTAGTCAGGACGACACTTTTGGTGAGGTGATGCACACCGCCGAGGTGATGCAATGCGATGCCAAAGCCATTCGTCACGAGCGCAGTACGGGTCAGAGTACCGCTATCTCCACTGGCGTTTTACATGCCCGTGGTAAATACATCGTCACCTTAGATGCCGATGGGCAAAACGACCCTGCGGATATTCCCGCCATGTTGGCGCAATTGCCGCAAATCCATGCCGAACACTTTTGTATCGCAGGCTATCGCAAAAACCGCAAAGACACGGCGTGGAAGCGCTTCCAGTCCCGCTTTGCCAATAAAGTGCGTGATGCACTGTTACACGATGGCGTACCCGATACCGGATGTGGCCTAAAACTCTTCCCCCGTGAAACCTTCCTGCGTATGCCTTACTTCGACCATATGCACAGATATATCCCAGCACTCGTGCGCCGCATGGGGGGCGAAGTGTATATTTCTGTGGTTAATCATAGGGATCGCCAAGTAGGCGTGTCTAAATATACCGCTTGGAATCGGGTCTGGGTCGGGATTGTCGATATCATGGGCGTCATGTGGCTCGGTCGCAGGGCGAAAATTGCTAAGGTCGCCCGTAGCGAAACCAGTTGGCACGATTAAGATGAAGCGACTCTATAAGGCGATTTTTATCGTCTTTATTTTGCTGGTGTTAATGTTTGCGGCCCAGCAAGGGTTATTCGAGCATGTGACCGATAGCAATTGGGTGGCACACTTTATTGCCGATCAAGGGATCTATGCGCTGGCGGTATTGCTGATGGTGGGCGCCTTGTTTACCGCTGTCGGTGGGCCGAGGCAGGTGATCGCCTTTGTATTTGGTTTTGCCCTCGGCGGTATCTATGGCGGTCTATTTTCCACCTTAGCGGCATTGCTGGGTTGTGTGATGGCGTTTTATACCGCGAGATTAACCATTCGAAGCAGTCTGCAACGACGTTTTGGCAATCGTTTACAAAAGTTTGAGGCGCTGATCCTTCATCGGACTTGGTTAAAAGTCTTAATGATCCGTCTGTTGCCTGTAGGGAGCAATCTGCTGACGAATCTGTTTGCGGGGGCGACACATATCCCCGCGGGGGGATTTATGTTTGGCAGCGTGCTGGGTTATTTGCCGCAGATGCTGATATTCAGTTTTGCGGGCGCGGGCATTGGCTTGTCTGATCATAACCAACTGGGGATCAGTATCGGGCTGTTTATTATCTCGAGTCTTATCGGCGCTTACCTTTACCGTTCGAGCCTGCGTAAGCAGGTGGATGAATTGGAAAACTAAATAGGGATTAGGAATGGATGCATTGAATCGTCGTTTCAATAGCGAAGATTATTACCAAGTACTCTGGCCGCTAATGTTGATGAGTTTGTTGATCTTACTGGTTGGCATAGGTTTTCGTTCCCCTTGGCCGGCCGACGAACCGCGGTTTGTTGAGGTCGCGCGGGAAATGGTTGCCTCGGGTCAATGGTTATTCCCTACCCGGGGCGGGGAATATTATCCCGATAAGCCGCCAGTGTTTATGTGGGCTATCGCACTGTTTTATCAACTCACAGGCTCGTTAAAACTCTCCTTCTTACTCCCCAATGCCCTCTGTGGCTTGCTGACGGTATTTCTCGTTTATGATCTGGGTGCCAGATTGTGGAATGTGCGGGTTGGCCGCAACGCTGCACTGTTGCTCCTCATCGTGCCGCAGTTTTTGATGCAGGCGAAAAATGCCCAGATAGATGCCATGGTGATGTGCTGGATAACCGTGGGATGTTACGGATTAATCAGACATTTTATACTTGGGCCTAAGTGGCATTGGTATTTTATTGGCTGGGCATTTATGGGGCTTGGGGTGATCACTAAAGGGGTTGGTTTCTTGCCCCTATTGTTGCTCATTCCGATTGGGATTTACGCCTTCAAAGATAAGACCCGTTTCGAGGGCCGTTTAACTTGGCTTTGCCTCGCGGGGCCTTTGGCCATGCTGGCCGTGATTGCCTGTTGGTTAGTGCCCATGGTGATGACGGTTCAAGCCCATGGCACCCCCGAGATGGTGGCCTATCAAAATAATATTTTGTTTAAGCAAACGGGTGAGCGTTACGTTAATGCTTGGCACCATATCAAGCCATGGTACTTCTTCGTGCTGAGCGTGATCCCTTGGATGTGGTTCCCGATTTCGTTGCTGGTGGTGGCCTACTGGAAACAGTGGGTGCAAAAGGTGAAGGCCGATCCTACCATCGCGATTCTGCTGATTTGGGTCGGACTCGTGGTGCTGTTTTTCAGTATCAGCCCGGGCAAGCGCAACGTGTATATTCTGCCCGCATTACCTATGTTGGCCCTAGCGGCGTCGGCGGTATTAACGGGCGTTTCGCCAAAAGCTTGGTTTGAAAAACTGGTCACTGGTGTGCTGTGGTTCTTGGGCGCGCTTGTGTTAGTGGCAGGTGTACTGGCGCTTATTCATCATCCTGCGCTTGTCAAAGCGCTAGCGGACTATACCGATGATCTAACTGGCATAGGTTACTTGTTTATTTTGCTCGGGGTGCTTTGGTTTGCCTTGCTGTGGCTGGCGCGTCGTCAGTTTGCACTGGTCAAGGTGGGGCTGGTTTCCGCCTTGGGCTGGGTGCTGGTGAGCACTTGGGGTTACGCTATGCTCGATGAGATGCGCACCCCAAGAAGCCTGATGCTACACACTGCCGAGGTGATAGGTGAGGATGCCGAACTTGGCCTAGTAAACTTTAAAGAGCAATTTATCCTGTTCTCGCCCATGAGTGTGACGCATTTTAGTTACCTCGCGCCGCTAGAAGAGCAAGAGCGTAACGCGTGGCAATGGATGCAGGAGAACAAACAGCGTTATGTGTTAGTGCCTAGCGGTGCCGAGCTGAGTTGTTTCGATATCAAAGGCGGTAAGATCATGGGGATTGCCCACCGTGACGAATGGATTTTGTTATCTGCGTCAGAGCTTAAGCCTCAGTGCCAGGCGCCAGAACGTGAGTATCGCTACTTTACCGACCATCCAGGCCGTTGGTTAAAAGAGTAATCAAAGGCCATATCGAAGAAGCTAAAAATGCCTGCGATTGCAGGCATTTTTATCGGCGAGATTAACGCGTCTGGCAGATACCGCAAAATACTGTGGTGCGTTGACCAAGGCGAATTTCGCTGAGTAGATTGCCGCACTGAGTACAGGTTTCGCCACCGCGGCCGTAAACATGCAGCTTTTGTGCGAAATAGCCGGGTTTACCCTCGGCATTGGTGAAGTCCTTAAGCGTGGTGCCGCCCTGCTTGATTGCGTGGGCAAGGATTTGTTTGACCTCGGCAACCAGTACCGTTAAGCGTTCAATATCTATCTTGCCCGCCTCCGCCTCGGGGTGTATCCCTGCGGCAAACAGGGCTTCGTTGGCGTAAATATTTCCCACACCCACCACAATATGGTTATCCATCAGGCAGAGTTTGATGGCCTTCTTCTTGCCCGCCAGCGCGGCAGCTAACTGATTGACGTTAAAAGCATCGGTCAGAGGTTCTGGCCCGAGTTTTTCCAGTAGTGGATGGGCTTCCTCTGGCAATTGGCACCATAACCAAGCACCGAAACGTCTTGGATCGTTAAAGCGCAGAATACGGCCATTGGCGAGGACAAGATCGATATGGTCGTGCTTCTCTACTGGCGTGTCATGGGGCAGGATCCGCAAACTGCCCGACATTCCCAAATGCACTATGCTGGTGCCAGCATCGGTATCGATTAACAGATATTTAGCACGGCGGCGCACTTGGCGTATGGTCTGGCCGATGATCTGTTTGGCAAGTTCGGGAACGGGCCAACGCAGTGAAGCGTTACGGATTACGAGGTCAACCACGGTTTGTTCGACAAGATGTGGGGCTATGCCCTGACGGGTGACTTCGACTTCTGGTAATTCCGGCATGATTGAGTTCTTTTAGGTAATAAATTAGCTGGTGGATTTGGCATCGAGGATTGGCTGTAAATCGGCCCTTAGGCTGGGGGGCACTAAGTACCAGTTGCCAGCGGGTGACTTGAGCACACCGTCCTCGGGGAAATAAATCCAACGTTGCGATTGGCGGATCTCGGCAATTTGGATCACCAGTTCCTGCGGTTTGCCTGTGGGCTGTGGTGCCTCGCTGAGGGGGGAGACTCTTAGGCCTTGCCAAGCCTTGACCCATTGCGTGCAGTTGAGCACCAGCGGATCGCACTCCCAACCCGAGGCTTGTTTATGCAACCACACGCCATCTAGCTGCAACTGTGCCAGCGGGGCATTGTCATCAAATAATAGTTGGGCATCACTCGGCACATTATGGGTTTTCTTGTCCATAAACGTCAGCACCGCAATGATAAAAATGCAGGCAAGAATAATGATGTTATTCCACTGTTTACGAGTAAGCGCCATGGCAAGAGTGACACAAAAAAGGGACTGATGCCTTGAGTGTATCACGGCAAAGTAGAGATGCTAGCCCTATGACGAAGGGGTTAACCGCCAGTGCTATTCATAAAGCGCAGGATTTGCACGCCGTTATTATCGAAAACATGCTGCTTAGGTTTGAGCTTAATACCTTGGAGTATCGCGGTTTTAAGGCGTTCAATGTCCCCGGGATATTCTCGCACAATGCTTTTTAAATCAATGGAGTGTTCATTACCTAGGCAGAGCAATAATTGCCCCTCTACGGTCACGCGTACCCTATTACATTCGTGGCAAAAGTTGTGGCTATGGGGTGAGATAAACCCGATATGAATCGGACTATCCGCCATGGTGTAGTAACGCGCGGGGCCACCTGTGCGTTTATTAGAAAGCTGTAGGGGATAATGCTCGCTAATCATGGCCTTAACTTCATCGCTGCTGCAATGGCGCGCGTCTTTACGCTCATCCATTTCACCCAGCGGCATTTCTTCAATAAAGGCGATATCTAGGTTGCGGTCACGGCAAAAATTAACCAGATCAATCACTTCATGATCGTTTTGCTGCTTTAGGATCACCGCATTGATTTTAATCCGCTCAAAACCTGCGGCGATGGCCGCATCAATCCCTTCGATAACACGTGCTAATTTGCCGTTGCGCGTTAGTTGGGTAAAGAGCTCGGGGTTAAGGGTATCTAAGCTGATGTTTAGGCGCTTAAGTCCCGCATCAAACATAGGTTTGGCAAACTTACTGAGTCTGGAACCATTGGTGGTCATCGATAAATCTTTGAGCCCAGGGAGCTTGCCCAGTAAGTGCACCAGTTGATCGCAATCGCTACGCACCAAGGGCTCGCCGCCGGTGAGGCGGATCTTGGTCACCCCCAGTTCAGTAAAGGCTTGGGCAATCCAAGCCAACTCTTCGAGGTGCAGTACATGGTCCTTGGGCAAGAAGCAGGGATCTTCCGTCATGCAGTAGACACAACGGAAGTCGCAGCGATCCGTCACTGAGAGTCGTAAATATTCGACCTGACGGCCAAAGGCATCCACAAGTTGGCTCATAGAGCTTACCTGAACTTATAAAAGATCGGCAAAAGGTTGAATAAACACAGTTTCACCTGCATTCACCGCCTCAGCATCATCTCCAATGATGATAAGGCAATTGCCTTTGACCATAGAGCTGAGCATGCCCGAACCTTGATTGCCAGTACTGGTCACGTGCAGCCTGCCATCATTACCGAGGCGATAAATTCCGCGGATAAACTCAGTGCGGCCCGTGCGGCTACGCAGGGTTTCATCGGTAATCGCCGGGAATAACGGCGTCTGCCAGTTTGTTTCACCGCCGAGTTTACGCAGCGCAGGTTGCACAAATTGCAGGAACGACACCATCACAGCCACCGGATTGCCGGGTAAGCCGAAGAAGAGGCTATCGCCGATCTTACCAAAGGCGAGTGGACGACCTGGGCGCATATTGATCCGCCAGAAGTCGATATTGCCAAGGTGTGCTAGCACGGCCTTGATGTAGTCGGCGTCGCCAACGGAAACGCCGCCAGAGCTAATCACCACATCTGCCAGCGCCGCGGCTTTGGTCAAGGTGGCTTCGAGAGCGCTTTCGGAATCTTCGATAATGCCTAAGTCAATGACTTCACAACCTAAACGTTTTGCCATCGCCTTGATGGTGTAACGGTTCGAGTCATAAATACAGTTTGGATTTAGCGCTTCGCCGGGTTGGCTGACTTCATCCCCGGTTGAGAACACGGCCACCGTCGGGCGGCGATAAACCGTCACACGGTCAAGGCCGAGGGAAGCTAATAAGCCCTGTTCGGCGGCGCTTAGGCGTGTGGCTTGGGTGAGGGCGACTTGGCCTTGGCCTATGTCTTCACCCGCAAGGCGAGCGTGTTGGCCTTGCTGAATGCGACCATCGAAACTGACCTTGGCATTGGCCTCGTTAGCTAGCTCACGAGGTTGAACTGTATCTGCGCCAGCGGGTACGGGCGCGCCCGTCATAATGCGCACGGTTTCACCCGCTTTGAGTGTGCCCGAATATTGATATCCGGCGAGGACTTCACCGACTAAGTCGAAGCTCGCTGGCAGCGGATCTTGATAGGCAAAGGCATAGCCATCCATCGCCGAGTTGGTTTGCTGCGGCACATCCACGGGCGAAATGCTGTCGCGGGCGAGCACGCGGTTATCTAACGCATCTAAACCTATGTCTTCCACCTCAGTGACAGGGGCGACATGGGATAAAATCTGCGCTAAGCCTTGGCTCACGCTGAGGTTTTTATCGCTACCCAAGGTGCAGGCATCGACAGTCGCAATCGGTAATGCGGGGTTAGGGGCTTGCCAGCTATTGGCGTATTCCATCACAAAGTCAGCAATTTGCGCGACATTGTTGAGGTCGAGTCTTCTTAGCTCGCTCGGCAGCTCAGTGTCATCACAGCAAGCGATGGCGAGAATATTGTCGTCTTGGGTATAGATAAACGGCTTGCCGTGGGCGGCGCGGTGCAGCTCAATTTTCGGCAGCGTGAGTTTTTTAAAGCCTTCGACTAAGACGATATCGACTTTATCGGCTTCAATTTGTTTGAGTAGGTGGACTAACTCAGGGTCGCCATCGCGGGCATCTTCGGTCATCAGCGCCCAACGCACATGGGAGGCTACTAACATTTGCCGCGCGCCGGCTTTGCGCATCTCGTAGCTGTCTTTACCGGGAATATCGACATCGAAATTGTGGTGAGCATGTTTGATCACCGCTAGACGCAGGCCGCGCTGATTTAATTCGGGGATCAATTGCTTGAGTAGGGTGGTTTTCCCCGTGCCGCTATAGGCACAAAATCCGAGAACGGGAATAGATAGCGGATTGACGAAGGGAGTACTCATTTGCACCTCTAATCTAGGAAATTTGAAGCCTTAGCTTTGGTTTATCTCTGCAGCCAGTCGTTGTTTTTGTTCTGGCGTGTTCACATTGACAAAGGCATTGGGTTGATCGGCAAAGGCCGCTACGGCAAAGCGATGTTTGGCATACCAAAAATCAATTTTACGCTCGCCCGCTTCGAGGAAGGCTGTCATCGACTCGCGCAGGCTCGGCTTTAGTAACATCACCACCGGCTGCTCTCGTTCACCATCGCTGGCAACGGCAAGTTCAGCATCGTTTGCCTCAATGGCGGCCAATAAGCGGGCGACTAAATCCCGCGGCAGCAGCGGACAATCACAGGGCACCACGAGCAGATAGTCTGCTTGGGTGTGACCCATCGCGGTGATCATGCCCGCCAAGGGGCCGAGAAACCCGGTATGTTCATCGCTCAACACCGTAAAACCGAACTCAGCATAACGTGTTTGGTTACGATTTGCGTTGATCAGGATCTCCTTAACCTGAGGTTTTATCCGCTCGATAGTGTATTCAATCATGGCCTTGCCGTTTAGCTCGACGAGGCCTTTATCGTCCCCGCCCATACGACGCGCCATACCACCGGCAAGAATTACGGCATCAATTTGCAACGACATATAAAGATCCCTGTGTGGAGTTTGTGGGCGTTTGCTGACGGGAGGTTATCACCTGTTGGTTTTCAATGTGCCATTGCTGCTCGCAAATGGCGGTGAGCGCACAGTTTTGATGGCTGCTTAATAGCATTCCCGTCCCTTGCTGTTTGAGCTGTTGGATCATTTGCAGCACTAAGGCTTGGGAGTCCTTATCCATATTGGAGGTCGGCTCATCGAGCATCAGTAACTTTGGCTGTAAAATCCAAGCGCGGGCGATGGCGAGGCGTTGTCTTTCGCCGCCGGATAAATTGCTGGCTCTGGCCTGTAATAACGAGCCCAGTTGTGCCATCTCAATTGCTTGGCCTATTCTGCGTTTGGCCTCGGTTTTTGAGGCCGCAAAGGGTAAGCCGTAGGTTAAGTTGTAGTTCACTGTACCATCGAATAGATAGGGATGCTGGTGGAGATAAACGGCTTTACCCAGCAAAGGGTTACGTGTCCACCATGTGTCCTTTTTAAAGCCGCTGACTTCAATCTTGCCCTTAGATGGCGGTTGTAGACCCGCGAGGATCTTCATTAGGGTCGACTTGCCCGAGCCGTTGTCACCCTGCAAATAAATCACGTTCCCTTGGCATAACTCGAGGCTGTGGGCTTTGAATAATAAGCGCGGGCCAAAGGACATTTCCAAGTCACGGGCGATCAGTTTGGCTTGGGTCATAAGTTAATGGCTCCTTGGCGTTTCTTTGCCGCGTAAACTACCTAAGGCAAAGTTGAGGATCAAGGCCAAGATTAGCAGCACTAATCCGAGGGCGATAGCTTGGGCGAAATCGCCTTTACTGGTTTCCAGTGCGATAGCCGTCGGGATATTACGTGTTACGTTTAAGATGTTGCCGCCGACCATCATAGAACAGCCGACTTCGGTGAGAATACGGCTAAAGGCCGCTACAATCGCCAGCAATAACGGCATACGCAGTTCACGGCACACTGTCCAGACCGCGCTAAACCAAGAGGCGCCTAAGGTACGTGAGGTTTCCCATGCCCGGCGATCGACACTGGTAAAGGCTGCTTGACTCATGGCGATCATCACGGGGGCGCAAATCATCATTTGGCCGAGGATCATCCCCTCTTGAGTAAACAACCACTTTAAATCCCCAAGCGGGCCGTTGCGGGTCAAGATGAGATACACCAGCAGGCCGATAACGACAGTGGGGATCGATTGCAATGTTTGTACTAAGTTAGTGACAAACCACTTTCCGGGGAAATGGGCAAACGCCAACATAAAACCGAGCACCATAGAGGGAACTAAGGTGATGAGCAGCGCCGCGAAAGAAACCGAAAACGAGACAGAGATGATGGACCAAACGTCGGGGTCCAATGAAAACAGCAGGCTTAACGCCTGCTGTAACAGTGCTAGCCAGCCTTCGCTCATTCGCTATAGGTTGCCTTGAACAGTTGCTCGCCTTCAACTTTGAAGTTGTTGATCATGGCTTGACCTTCTTTGCTGATCAGCCAGTCACTGAAGGCTTTTGCGCCTTTGTGGTTCAGATCTGGGTATTTCGCTGGGTTGATCAGAATCACTTGGTATGGGTTCGCCAGCGTTTTACCGCCATCGAAATCGACACCTAAGTCCAGCTTAGTTTTGTACGCCACGAAAGTACCACGGTCAGACAGCGTATAACCTTGTAATTCGTTTGCCATCAGTAGAGTTTTACCCATGCCTTGACCGACAGAAGTGTAACCTTTGAAGTCAGGAGTCACGCCTGCGGCTTTCCATACTTCTAACTCTTTGATGTGGGTGCCAGAGTTGTCGCCACGAGAGACGAAAGGTAAGCCAGATTTCGCGATTTTAGCGAAGGCTTCTTCGGCCGTTTTGCTTTCACGTAGTTTTGCTGGGTCGTTTTTAGGACCTAACACCACGAAATCGTTTTCCATAATGCCACGTGGCTCAACACCAAAACCGTCGGCAACAAATTTTGCTTCAGCACTTGGGGCGTGGGTCATCACTAAATCCACATCGCCTTGCTCGCCCAGTTTCAGCGCTTTACCGGTACCCGTTGCGATAACTTGTACTTTGTAGCCTGATTCACTTTCAAACTTAGGCAGTAATTCTTTTAACAGACCTGAGTTTTCAGTACTGGTAGTGGTGGCTAACTTGATCACTTCAGCCGATTGAGCGGGTAATACTGTGAGCATGCTGGCTGCAACAACCAGGCCCAGTAATGACTTCATATGAGATTTCACGTTTAGCATGGATACTCCTTGGCGAAAAATAGGGTTCCGACTCAATTGCCTACTGAGTGGGAGGTTCCGTAAATTGTAATGCGTTCGATTGAAAGCAAATAGGATGCCAAACCAATAATGACGCATTTACGTTCACAGCTTGATCTAAATTGTGACCCCGATCTCAGGCTCAACAAATAGTTCGCAGACAAATTGTCTCAGCGCATGCTTCTTATGGTTCATAGTGACCTATTTGTCTAGTTTCAATGCTAGAATTGGTCGCAATTGAGTCAAAATGTCCAGAAGTGAGCACTATGAGCCAGATAGATAATAACCTCAAGCCCCTTCCTTCCGCTGTGTCTGTCCTGATCGTCGATGACGAACCGGGGATGCGTAGCTTTTTGAATAAGGCGCTGTCGAAGAAATTCGCCTTAGTCGAAACGGCGGGCAGTATTGAAGATGCTGAGCAGTTACGTAGTCGCTGCCACTTCGACCTATTGATTGTCGATATCCGTTTACCGGGTCGCTCGGGAATCGAGTGGCACGAAGCCTTAGATGAACAGGGCCGCCGCTCAGATGTGATTTTTATGACCGGCTATGCGGATTTAGAAGTCGCGATTAAAGCGCTGCGGGCTGGCGCCTCAGACTTCATTATGAAGCCCTTCCACCTCGAGCAGATGATGTCGGCGGTTGACCGTTGTATCGAGCGCCGTTTGCTGCGCCGCGAAAACTTGATGCTGCGCCGTGAAGTCTCTATTGGCTATTCCTCCACCATTATCGGTAGCAGTGAGGCCATGAAGTCGGTTAAGCAAGTGATTGAGCGCGTAGCGCCGACCAACGCGGTGGTGTTAATTCAAGGCGAGTCTGGCACGGGTAAAGAACTGGTCGCGCGCCAATTACACTTACTCAGCGGCCGCCAAGGGCCCTTTGTGCCCGTTAACTGCGGCTCTATCGCCCCCGAACTACTGGAGAGCGAACTCTTTGGCCATACCGCGGGTGCCTTTACCGGCGCTAAGGGTAACCGCGAAGGCTTATTCAGTTTTGCCTCCGGCGGCACTATTTTCCTCGATGAAATTGGCGAGATGCCGCTCAAGATGCAGACGGCCCTGCTCAGGGTATTAGAACAGAAAGCGATTCGCCCCGTCGGCAGTGAGAAGGAAGTCAATATCGATGTCCGGGTGATTGCGGCCACTAACCGTACGCTGGTGGATGAAGTCGAAGCGGGTAACTTCCGTCGTGATCTCTATTATCGCTTGAATGTTCTGGATATTTTAATTCCTCCCCTGCGCGAACGTCCGGAAGATGTGGTCGAATTGACCCATCATTTTACTCGCCAACTAGCGGCCGAATTGGGTGTGCGTGAAGTCGTGTGGAGCCATGAGGATATGGTGAAGCTGCAACAGCACGAGTGGCCAGGCAATATCCGTGAACTGCGCAATATGATTGAACGCTGCATTCTGCTGGGCAAGCCACCGGCGGAGTATTGGAAGCAACAGGTGAAGACTGAGTCTTCGGCTTCCCAAGGTTATCCCTTAGATTGGCCATTGAAAGAAGTAGAAAAACACCATGTGACTAGCGTGGTGGATCTGCACTCTGGCAATAAATCGGCGGCGGCTCGGGACTTAGGCGTTTCCCGTAAGACCTTAGATCGCAAGTATAAAGAGTGGTTTGACGTTAGCGACGAGCAGGAGTTCTAAGTGTCGTTTTTTACTCACTTTTTTGGTGTCAGTTGGCAGCAAATGCAGGCCAAAGTGCGTTATCGCATTCTGATCCTCACCTTGCTGCCGATTTTGCTCACCTTGGTGAGTTTAGTGTTTATCACTATTTACTGGAATATCAGTTACACAGGCAAGCAACTGTTTATGAAGGTAAAAGCCGATTTGGCTGTGGCTGAAAATACCTTGCAACAGGTGCAGGTTCGTCAGGAGAAACAGCTCGAACGAGTGATGACCTCATGGACTTTTCAGAATGATTTTCGGCCGATTCTTAGCGGTGAGTTGGCCCATAGGGCGAGTATAGATACCTTTCTGAATGAGCAGAAAAAGCAACTCGATTTAGACTTCTTGCGGCTTGTGAGTGTTGCCGAAGCGGCGTCCGACCCGGATTTACGCCAGATATTACCGAAAATGGGCGGGCTCTTACCCTATTCGGGATTGATGGTGTTATCGCCCGATCGTTTAGCCCGCATCGACCCGGACTTAGCCCAAAGGGCGGCGATCCCACTGCTGGCGACATTGCGTGCGCAGAGCCCGAATAAGCAAGTAGAAGACCGTGGCCTATTGAGCCGCAGTTTGCTACCTATTCCCGACTTTGAGGGTAAAGTCGCTTGGTATCTCGATGGTGGCGTGTTGTTTAATCGGGATACCCGCATTGTCGACCATATCCGCGACCTCGTCTACGACAAGGGCACGCTGCCGGAGCGTTCCATTGGTACTGTGACCATCTTCCTCGACAATATTCGCGTCTCCACCAATGTGCCTTTGCACTTTTTTCCGCAGCCGAATGAAACCCAAGGGCGAGCGCTCGGCAGTTTAGTGTCCGAAGAAGTGCGCGAAAAAGTGCTGAATCACGGTGAGTTATGGGTCGACCGCGCCTTTGTGTTTAACGATTGGTTTATTTCCGCCTACGCGCCCTTAGAAGATATCCGCGGGCAACGTGTCGGGATGATCTATACTGGCTTCTCTGAATCGCCCTTTATCCATAACTACCTGCTTAATATCATCGAATTAGGCACTATTTTGATGCTGGTGCTGCTGATCTCCGGCTTATTGGTTTACCGCGGCGCCTACAGCTTGTTGCAACCGATTGAGCGCATTCACCATGTGGTGCAAGCGGTGCAGTCTGGGCGCAATGTGCGTATTGGCGCCTTGGGGCTAGACAGGGATAACGAATTGTCGAATCTTGCAGAGCAGTTCGACCGTATGCTCGACTTATTGCAGCGGCGCAACGCGCAAATCCAAGCTGCCGCCGAACAACTCGAGATGAAAGTCGAGGAGCGGACCCGTAGCCTGCAGGACAAAACCTTAGAGTTACAGCGTAACGTGGCGCTGCTTAATGAGACTCGCCAGCAACTAGTGACTAATGAGAAGTTAACCGCGCTGGGTGAGCTAACCGCAGGGATTGCCCATGAGATCAACAATCCAACGGCGGTGATCCTCGGGAATATGGAGTTACTGCGTTATGAGCTTGGGGATAATGCTGAGTCGGTAAAAGAAGAAATCGACCTGGTTATCCAACAGGTTGGCCGCATTAGCACTATTATCCGTAGCCTGCTGCAATACAGTCGTCCAGGTGAGTTTAACGCCCCCTTAGAGATGCATCCCATTACGCCTATCATCGAGGAAATGCTGGTATTAGTGCGGCACTCGATTCAAAAACAAGAAGTGGTGCTGATAACTGAATTGAACGCCAGTTGCCCAGTGCAGGTTAACCGTCCGCAGTTGTTGCAAGTGCTGATTAACCTTGTGGTTAACGCCGCCCATGCGATGGATGGCAAGGGCAGGATTTGGGTGCGAACCTATGATTGGCTGCAGCAAGATATGCCGATTGGGGTGAAAATAGAGGTTGAGGATGAAGGTTCGGGGATTGCCCCTGAGCAGCTAGGGCGGATTTTTGATCCCTTCTACACTACGCGTAAAGACGGCACTGGCCTTGGCTTATCCTTAAGTTACGGTATTATCAAGCGAATCGGCGGCACCATTGAAGTGAGCTCTGTACTGGGTAAGGGATCTATCTTCACCATTGGCTTGTACCATGAGGCGAAGGAAGATCAGCAAAACAACCCCTACGATGGCTTACATTTTTCCGGCCAAAGCACCGAAATGTCATCTTAGAAGCTACTCTGCACGAAATGCTATAGGATTGATTTACTGAATAAAACGCAAAAAAAAGCCGGATGATGAATCCGGCCACAAAAGAGTGTGTGTGAGCAATGTCGTGCTTGCAAACTCAGGAGCACTTTAACAACGTCAGATTACCAGTCATCCGTGTTAAAGATGAGTTTTGGAACGCAAGTTAACGATAATCATTCTCAATTAGGTTTGCAAGCTATTTCTCGTAAAAAATGCACATTTTTATGTAAATCGCTTTTAAGCTGTCGCAATCGACTTGCTTAAATGCAGTTTATGATCGATCAGGCTTTGCGGATCGGCCTTCAGTTCAGTAATCAAATATTGATTTCTAATCAGCAGATTGAGCATGGCAGGGAAGCGGTTCATGGTTTTTACTTGGATCAGCTTGTAGCCTTGGCGGCTCGCCCACGTTTCTTGGTATTCCAATAGGCTCTGTGCCAGCCCTAAGCGTCTAAAGTCAGTCGCGACACCGCCTAACCAACTGTAAAACACGGCATCTGCCTGTTCGTACCCTAGTTTAAAGCCTGCCAATTCACCTTCCACATAGGCTAAGAGAATCAAGCTAGTTTTGTCTGAGAGACGTTCCGCGAGGGTTTCGCTCGTTAGCGGGCGGTCGAGTTCAGGGATTTGCTTGCTCAGTTCGATAAGCTGTGTGGTCAACTCAGGTGTCAGAGCTGTCAGTGCTTTGATTTCAATTGAATACATAATTTTCTCTCACAGAAAATCAGCCCCAAATGCGCATAAACACAGTGGGGCTGAACAAAAAACTGCTCAAATTATAACAGGTCTGGCCAGTTGAGTTAATCAGGAAAATGATTTTTGTGGACTGGTTTGCAAGATCTTGTCTTGTAAGACCTTCAGCAGGACGCCGTAGGCGGGCAGGAATAAGCCTAAACTCACGAGTAATTTGAAGCTGTAATCCACGGCCGCGATTTCGGGCCAGTTGGCTGCCATAAAGCTGTCTGTCGAGGCATAAAAAGCGACACTGAAGAACACTAAGGTGTCGACTAAGTTACCGACAATGGTAGATGCCGCAGGCGCGACCCACCAAGAGCGGCTTTGGCGTAGGCGAGCGAAGACTGTGATATCCATCAGTTGACCAATCAAATAAGCCGCGAAGCTAGCGAAGGCGATGCGAAACACAAAAGTGTTCCATTGGCTTAAGGAATCAATCCCTTGGAAGCTGCCTTGATGGAATACCACACCCATGACATAGGAAATCATCAACGCGGGCACCATGGCCTTGAGAATGATGCTACGGGCGGGTGTTTGTCCAAAGATGCGCACCGTGAGATCTGTCGCGAGATAGACAAAGGGAAAACTAAACGCGCCCCAAGTGGTGTGAAAACCAAACAATTGAAACGGTAGTTGTACCAAGTAGTTGCTGACGCAAATAATCAGTATATGAAATCCCACTAATAGCAGGAGTGCGCGGCGAAGCTGCGCAGGGGTTAACATTAACATATGTGGCCTTTTTAGTTGTGTAGGGCGGGGTGAGGGAACCCGCTAAATGATCTGTTGTTATTTTACCCAAAATCAGCGTGCTGAAATCGGGGTCGCCATTATAGTGACCAGGTTTGAAGATGCAAGCTTACTGTTTATATTCCAAGCAATTTAGCTGCACTCTCCAAGCGCGAGTGATCGATATGGTCACAGCATGGGTATAGAAACTATTCTACACTCTTAAGAAATGGGGGAGGAGAAAGTGATGAGATCATTCCTTACGGCCTTGTGTTTAAGCTTTTTGAGTTTGTGTGCTTTCGCTACGCCGAGTAAGCCTGTGATTATTCATTTGGTTACTGCTACTTGGGAAGGTTTCGCGAATCCTGATGAAACGGGTTATTACTTCGATATTTTGCAACGTACTTTTCCTGCGCCCGAGTGGCAACTCGATGTGCAGTTTATGCCTTTTGCCCGTACTTTATATCTGATTGAGCACAACAGAGCCGATATGATCCTCAGCGTGTATCGAGGCGACGTGAAACAGAGTTTGCTGAGTGAAAATCCCGTCGAGGTTGATAGTATTGATGCGGCCGTGACGCCGGCAATCGCGGCTAGCTGGATTGGTATTGAAAGTTTATCCTATCGTAAAGTTCAAGCCATGTTGGCCTATCGATTCAATATGCTCACTCCAACGCCAATGTATTACGAAGAGAGCAGCGATATGCTTAACATGTTGAATAATCTCAATGCGGGACGAGTCGATGCCGTTTTAGATTATCAGCCGGATATCTTAGCGTTAGCGCCAAAAATGAAGGAGCCGCAAAACTTTGTGGTGATACAAGGTGTGTTAAAGGCGGAAGCTTTTTTTGCGTTTTCGAATACCGATAAAGGACGAATGTTAAAGCAACAGTTTGATACGGCACATAAAAAGCTTATCGATTCTGGAGAGCAAAATAGGCTATACACTGAGACCAAAGCAAAGGGATTTTAGTGTTTATCAGTAGCTTAAAGCTCAATCAGGATCGACATAATCGTCGCTAACTTATTCTCTAGCTCTTGCCATTCCGCCTCGGGATCTGAGCCCGCAATAATCCCCGCACCAGCAAACAGATTGATCTTGCCAGGTTCAATCAAGGCGCTGCGAATCGCCACCGAAAACTCACTCTCATATTTATTGAAATAGCCACAGGCACCGGCGTACCAACCGCGCATATAGCCTTCACGTTCACGAATAAAGTTCATTGCAGACTGTCTGGGAAGACCGCCCACCGCAGGTGTTGGGTGCAACGCCTGTAACAATTGGAAGTCATTCACACCCTGCTTTAACTCGGCACGAATGGCACGGTGCAAATGTTGAATATGGTTTAGCTTAAAAATCGTCGCGGTTTCTTCGGCGCCCACATGTTGGCTCAAGGGGGAGAGCATGCTGACGATATGGCGGCGAACCAGCTGGTTTTCTACGCTGTTTTTATTGTCCTCGAGCAGTGCGTTGGCCAGCGCCGTGTCTTCCTCTTGGTTTAAGCCACGTACTGTGGTGCCGGCAAGTGCCTCGGTAAACAGTTCCTGCTGACGACGGCGAAATAACCGCTCTGGCGAGCAGGAGATATAAGTGCGATCTGGGCTAAATTGGAAGCCAAACTGAAAACTATTGGGATTACGCCCCTGCCAGCAGGCCAATACCATCCAAGGGTCAACCTGCGCATTAACCTCAAGCTCAGTGTGGCGCGATAGCACCACCTTGGGTGTATCTTGATTAAACTTAGGCTCAACCACTTGTTCGACTAAGGTTTTCCAGCGTGGAAAGTCTGGAGTGTCGTTGCGACTCAACAGGGTGAGTTTATTCGGTGGTGCCAAAGGCCTTGCTGGCATCACGGCTTCAATCGCGGCAATGGCGCGATTGATTTCCTCTTCTGGAGTGCTATCGGCAAAGTTAAGATTCACCCGTAAACTGAACTGATTGTCGCTGCGCCTAAATTCGATACGCGGTAACACAAAGCGACTGTTACCAAACTCGGGCCAAGATTCGATGCTGCGGTCAAACGCCACGCCGCCGTAGTAGCGGATCTCAGGATTGCTGGATAAGGTGCGCTGCTGTTCGTAGACGTTCGCTAATGTTTTATCGTCGACACCGGTTTCAAACTTAAAGTCTTTGCAGGCGCCAATTGCCGCCACTTCTTCAACCTTGTCGCGCCCATGCCAGTAAATGCGCGGATATTGGTGTTGGGATGCCAACCACGAAATCAAAGGGATAGAGACAGTTGTTAAGGATAACTGCACTATCGGCTCCGTCGGTGGAACCTGCTTCAATTGAATGAGTTTGTCGATGAGAGACTTAAGGTCTTCAGACAGGGCGTGAGCGGGCAAATAAAACTCCAAAGGTAACGAGATGAAGGTGGTGGCTGAAGTTCCGGCAGTCAGCGATAAGTTAATCCATTCTTTTTAAAGTCATTTACACCAAGTGGGTGAGAACGTGTAAATAAGAATCTTTCGCTCAAATTAAAGGCCGAGGCCGCGAGTGTCAAGATGCAACCCACGAGTGTGTGACTTTTGCCATAGTCTCATTTCGAGACGCTAAAAAATGTGACCTAGATGGGTCTTTTTGTCGATACCATCGTCTGTGTTGGACATTTTGTCTCTTTGTGACAGATGGCGTTTTCCATTTGTTGCAATTAGTCGATCTGAGTTGGTTTTTGATTGTTTTTCAGTTGAGGCGGAAATTCCTCAGACCACAATAGGGGGCACATCCTAAACTTCCTGTATGACAACAATAATATGATTACCAGAAATACCGCCTTTAGAGTGTCGTCCTTAGCGCTTGCGATTGGGTTGAGTTTTACCGCCAACGCCGATGAAATCGCCCGCGATCCCCTGCTGAATGTGAATGAAGTCATTGTCGTCCATGGCGAAGGTGCCGATGCCGAGCAATTGGCGACCACCCATTGGAGCATAGACGAAGCGGAAATCCGCGCTTTAGGTGCGCAGACCTTAGATCAAGTGCTGAAGAATGTGCCCGGGGTGTATATCCGAGTGGGCGGTGATGGTACTCCTAGGGTCGATATTCGTGGTTTTAAGACACGCCATGTCACTTTACTGGTGAACGGCGTGCCCATGAGCAGTGCCGACGATGGCCAGTTCGATCCAAGCGTAATCCCAACCAGCCAAATTGCCTCGGTTGAAGTGTCGGTCGGACCGACCTCAGTGCTGTACGGCCCAAGTGGCGCCGGAGGGGTGATCAATATTATTACTAAGCAGGGCAGTACTGCGCCTGCTCTGTCTGGACGCTTGGAAGCGGGCAAAGACAATACCTTCAATGGTGATATCAGCGCCGCTGGCTCGGGCGATGATTGGCAGGGATTGGTGAGTGTTAGCCGTCAGCAGACCGATGGCTACCCTATGTCGAATGATTTCGAGCCGACCCAATATCAAGACGGTGAGCTACGTGCGAACTCAGATAAAGAAGTCTCCAACGTCTATGCCCAAGGCAGTTACTGGTTATCGGATAAGACCCAGTTGATTGCCAACATGGCACTGCGCAATGGTGAATGGGGCAAACCTGCCCGTGATGGTACTGGCAGTGGCAAACTAAAGTATGAACGTACCGACGATTACGATTCACATACCTTCCAACTTGGCTTGGCCCATCAGTTTGACGATACCTTTACCCTGCGCGGATTTGGTTATCACAATCAAAGCGATACCTTAGAGGCTGCCTATGCCGATGAAACCTATCAGGCATTGACGCAAACTCAAGATGGCCGCTCCGTGGTGCAAGGGGTCAATTTACAGCTGATCACCGATTTCCATAAGGCCGGACTGTTAACCACCTCTGTGATTGCTGAAGAACAGAGTTGGAAGTCAGTCGTAGATACTTACTCAAGCGATACTGGCAGTGGCACGGGGAATAACTCGGGCACAGGCTCGGGTTCAGGTTCTGGCAGTGGCTCAGGTAGCGGTAGTGGAACAGGTTCTGGTGGTGGCACTGGTAGCGGCGGCGGAACAGGTTCTGGTGGTGGCACTGGTAGCGGCGGCGGAACAGGTTCTGGTGGTGGCACGGGTAGCGGTGGCGGAACAGGTTCTGGCGGTGGCAATGGTAGCGGTGGCGGTTCCGGCGGTGCTGAAAACCTAAACGATTCTGCATGGTTATATACCGCTGCGGCCGAATATCAGTATCAATCTGAGCACAACTATGGCTTTACCTTCGGTGGCGCATTCCATTCACTCGATACCTCCGATGGCACGGATGATAACTACTCGGCAATGGCCTCTAGCTACTGGCAGGTGGTACCCGATTCACGCTTGAGCCTGAGTGTGGCCCGTAAAGTGCGTTTCCCCTCTATGGTGAACTTGTACTCGCAATCATCGGGTAATAGTGAGCTAGAAGCGGAAGAATCTAAACATGTCGAGCTAGGTCTGGAGCAAAACTTACCGGCTAGCACCGACTTCTCGCTCTACGGTTATTACACGGATGCGAAGAACTATATCGCCAAAGATACCGATGGTTTCTACCAAAATATGGGGCGCTATGAGTTCAAAGGGATTGATTTCCAAATTAACAACCATGCGATTGAGCATTTAGATCTGAGCTTCTCCTACAGTTTCTTAGATTCGAAAGAAATGGAAGGCGACGATACCTTAGATGCGCTGCAATACCGTCCTCGTCATCAGCTGCGCTGGCAGATGAGTTACGAGTTCCCCTTCGAGACGCAAATTCACCTGAATGTGGAGCGTATCCTCGATCAGGTTTATGCGACTCAGGTGAAAGTGAACGGGCAGAACCAGTATCAACAACAGTCGCTGGATAACTACACCCTAGTGGACATTAACTTAGTGCAACCGCTGATCGCCGATAAGTTAGAAGTGTATCTGCGCGCCACTAACCTATTGGATGAGAACTACTACCAGAGTGAAGCCCTGCCTCAGGCTGGCCGTCAGTTCTTTGTGGGTGTGAACTGGCAAATTTAAGATGAAATTACTCGAGCTCGAAGGTGTCAGCTTTAACTATGGCAGCCAATTAACCCCTGTATTACTGGAGGTCAGTCTAGGGATTAGCGCTGGTCAATGCCATTGTGTCAGCGGGCCAACGGGTTCGGGTAAATCGAGTCTATTAAACCTGCTTGCGGGCGTGCAGAATCGCCCGCATGAGGGTGATATTTGGCGTCATCCCGAGCTGATCACTGGCTTAGTGATGCAGGATCCTCAAACTCAGCTATTAAGGCAAACCGTGGGCGCCGAAGTCGCCTTCGCCTTAGAGAATCTCGGCATTCCCGCCGAGAATATGTTGCCTAAGGTGCAGTTAGCGCTGCGACGCGTTGGGTTGTTTCTGCGGCTCGATACCCAAGTCAGTACCCTTTCCCTCGGCCAAAAATACCGTTTGATGATCGCCGCTCAGCTGGTGTGCGAGCCGCACTTATTGCTGCTCGATGAGCCATGGGCACAGCTCGATGATCACGGTGTGGCTGAGCTATTAGTGGTGCTGCGCAATCTTATTGCCGAAGGCATGGCGCTGGTGCTGGTGGAGCATAATGCGGCGGCGTTTGCCGAGATTATCCAGCATTATTGGCAATTGGAGGCTGGCCGTTTATCCGCAGGTATCTACACAGTTAGCGATACTCAACCGATTGATACGCCAGTTAAACCTTGGGGATCCTGTCATGTAGGTAAAGTGCTGGTCAGCGCCGAGGCGTTCGATTTCTGTTTCGACGGTAGTCAGCCTTTGTTTAGCTGTCCGCAGGGGTTTCAGTTACATGCGGGTGAGATAGTGACTCTGGTCGGGGATAATGGATCGGGTAAAACTAGCCTACTAAAATCCTTAGCCGGGATGCTTAACCTAAAGCTGCGTTTACCGCTCAAAGTCTTAGGTCGTAAACCTAAATTGGGCATCTATGGTGCCGAGTTAGGATTATTAATCCAAAGGCCGAGTCGACAACTGTTTGAAACCAGCGTGTTAGCCGAGATGCAGTTTAGCCTAAATCGTTTCGAACTCCCTAAAGAGCGTGCCGAGCAAATGCTACTCGATCTCGAGTTGATGGCGCTTGCCGAACAATCTCCCCATAAATTGTCCTACGGGCAGCAGCATTTGGTTGCCCTGGCATCCTTGGCCTGCCTGCAGCCTAAGGTACTGCTACTCGATGACCCGCTTGCTGGCATGGATAAGCACTATTACCGAAAAGTGTGGTTCCTGCTCAAGCGTCTTAGGGCGCAGGGCTGTGCGATTCTAATGAGCAGTCACAGAGTGGTGGAGCATAGTGCAGTGTCTAGGCAACTCAGTTTACACAATGGCTTGCTGACGGAAGATGCCATGGGGATGGAGGAGCGCTATGTGGGTTAGTTGCCGTCGCTGGCGACTACGAGCCCGCAGGCGTTGGAGTCGCGAACGCCAAGAAACTACGCTATGTGCACTATCGCTATTGTTGGTCTGTGTGCTCTCTGCCTGCGCCTTTGTTTTACCCGCCGAACTATTGCTGCCGCTGGTGGTGGTAAACGGCTTATTAGTGCTCCATGGTTTAGCGCGCCGCGGCAGCATCATGGGGGTGGTTAAACTCGGTGCGATTCAACTGACAATTACCTTGAGTCTGTATCTGTTGCTCTATGGGGTTGGCCATTTGGCTCAAGGCGCCGTGGTGGTCGGGCGGATTATTCTGGCGACTATCCCCGGCTGGTGGTTGTGTATCACGGCGGCGCCCGAGCGTATCGGCGAAGTGTTAAGTGCCTTTTTGCCAACGAAATGGGCCTTTGTGGTGGCAGCTTCCTTAAGTTTGTTGCCCTTTATGGCGGACGAAGTGCGTGAGATTTACCAGATCCAATGTCTGCGCGGCGCACGCATTACTCCTAAGGCGTTGCGGAATCCCAAAAACTGGCCAGAGCTAGTGTATTGCGTGCTGTTTCCCGTATTAATCCAATTACTTAAATTATCTCGTCAGATGGCGATTGCGGCCCAGAGTCGTCACTTTGGCAAGAGTATGCGTGTCACTCATTGGCACTCACCGAGAGACAAAAAATGAAGAAAAAACTCCCTCTGAGTCTACAGGACTCGTTGTTTATTGGTTTTTGCGCCACTTTGCTGGTGGCCTTGACGGGAATGTTAAGGCTCAAGCTTCGGATCTCTGGTCACAGCATGTTTTTAATGAGCTTCTTCTACTTGATTTGCTACGGCGTGCTTGGGCGTTTCGGCAGCATGATTGCCTGTGGCGGGATAGCAGGCTTAGTCGCCATGGCGCTCGGTGTCGGCAAGGGCGGCCCGATGATTTTATTGAAGTTTATCTTACCGGCGATTGCGATGGATCTGGTGGCCTTGTTGCTACCGCTCACATTAAGCCTGTACTGGCGCTGCGTGATTTTAGGCATTATTGGCTGTATGGCCTGGGCGGTAAAAGTGGCACTCACTAATGCGTTGGCGGGCATGGCCTTCGACGTCGTGCTTATCCAATGGGGCGCGAGCGTGCTTAAGGGCGGATTCTTTGCCACCTTAGGTGCCTTGCTGGTGCCGCCTGTGTTGCATAGGCTTAAGGCCCATGATCTCCTCCACCGTGACAAGTTTTAATTGCTAGGAATACCGATGAAAAATTGGCTTATTTGTATCGACGATACCGACGACATTGGCACTAAAGGCACAGGCGAGATAGCCGAGGAGATTGCACATTTGCTCGCCCAAACTTTAGGTGGCAAGGCTTCCTTTGTGACGCGGCATCAGTTGTTTGTGCATCCTGATATTCCTTACACCTCCCACAACAGTGCCATGTGTTTTGCGTTGCAATCGCCATTATCGCAGGCGGAAATCCATCGGCTAGCGGTAGCGCATTTAGTCGCAGAGTCTGCGCCTAAGGCGGATCCTGGGATTGCAATTTTGGATATCGATTCCGACTATGATGTGAATGCGCTGATGGACTTTGGGCTCAGAGCCAAGCGCGAAGTGATCACCAAAGCGGCCGCTTATCAGCTTGCCGAGCAGTTACAGATCCAACTCACAGAGCACGGTGGTACTGGCCAGGGCGTGATTGGTGCTTTGGCGGGATTAGGGCTGCGTCTAATGGGCAGTGATGGGCGCGTTAAGGGGCAAATCAAACTCGGTCAGCTTGAAGAAGTGTCCCTCGAGTTAACTGTGGCAGACATTCTCGAGCAGACAGGCCTCGATGCGGTAATGAGCACAGATAAAACCCGTTTAGCGGCGGATGAAAAGGTTCAACTCAAAGGCAAAGTGAAGGCGGTTTATCTTGAGCATCAATTTGTATTGCTAGTTAGCCGTGACGGTGAGCAGTGGCGTAATGCGGGCAAACAAGCTCTGCAGGACTATTGAGGTGAAGATGAACCAGGAACTTCTCAACCAGTTTGAATACGAGACCGAACGTTGGATTTTTCGAGCGGGTTTGCAGCAATATCCTGAAGCGAGGCGAGCGGCACAGCTGTGTTCTCGCTTTGCACCCGACGATGAGGATGAGCAGGTCGATGATGAAATGCGCTCCTGCTATAACTGCCAATATCGCCGTTGGATGGTAACAAGCTTCGAATGTATGATGCTAAAAAATACCGTATTATTAAATAATTAGCCTTTAACTGAGCAATACCCCATCATTCTGCTTGGTTTTTATCTGGTTCTTTGATGCTCGTCATCAAAGCATATGGTGCTTTTCCCTCCCTCGGCTTAGAATGCAGGATAAACTGTCCTATACTACCAAGAGATAAGTCACAGCTAATATGCCCAATAGGGCGGCAAGCTGCGTAGTAAATAGCAGTCATTTTCTCTATGCCTTGGGGTTGCTAGATATGAGTGAGTCGGCAGAATCAGTTGACCTAATCAAATTGCCCGTGTCGCAATTGACACTGGGTATGTTTGTCAGCGCGATAGACAAAAGTGATCAAGGTCGGCTCGCGATTGCGAATGCAGGACAAATCAAGCATAAGGATGCGATTGCTAAATTAACGAGGAGTGGGATCAAATTTGTTTGGGTCGACACTGAGCGGTCGGCCGAACATTGCGGTTTTAAGCGCAAAGCCAGTAACGATGGGTCTGCTGGCGTTAAAAAGCCGTTAGCAACCCGCGAGAATCAGCAAAAGCAGGCTCAAGTCATTCTGACAGAGGCTAAGGATTTGATCCGCAAAGTCTTGTCCGAAACCTTTGAGGGTAAAGCGATAGAGGTCGCCCCCTTTGAAGCCTTAGCGGACAGCATGATTGAATCGGTCTTGTTGGATGAAGACGCACTGAGATGCATGTCAGCACTGCGCTCAAAGGATGCTTATCTGCTTGAGCATTCAGTGAATGTGGCCTTCTTGTTGGTGACTTTCGGTAAGTACTTAAAGCTCGACCGTTCGATTCTTCGGGAGATGGCGGTCGGCGGGATTTTGCATGATATTGGCAAGATCAAGGTCGACAACAAGGTCCTGCACAAACCTGGCAAACTCACCCCTGAAGAATTCGAACATATGAAGCTGCATCAAGTGTATGCACTTGAAATTATGAACGAAACAAAAGGCTTATCTCAGGTCAGTAAAGACGTTTGTCTGATGCACCATGAAAAGCTCGATGGCCGTGGCTATCCTCGGGGATTAAAGGCCGAGGAAATCCCGCTCCATGGTCGCATGAGTTGTATTGTCGATATCTTCGATGCCTTAACCGCTACTCGTTGCTACAAAGAGGCCATGAGCCCAGCGGCGGCCTTTAAGATCCTATTGAGTCTGACGCCATTCCACCTCGATCAAGAGCTGGTATACGAGTTTATTCGCTGCGTCGGCGTGTATCCTGTCGGCTCTTTGGTCGAATTGTCCGACGGACGCGTAGGTATCGTCTGGGCCTCGAAGGACAGGGATGCATTACACCCGATCGTAAAATGTTTTTATTCTTTAAAAGCAAAACGTTATACCGAGGTGGTTATGGTCGATCTGCTCAAATCGGATCTGCATATTGAACGCGGCGTGTCGCCAAGCTCGCTGGATATCGATCCTAAACCCTTCTACTAACGCGCGCCGTTGCACCTGATATCTGCCACGATGTCAGGTGCCATTCATTGCCCAGATAAGGGGAAAGGCCGTACACTGAGCCAAAATTTCCCAAGGGCTTTGTTATGAACAGTGTACGCAATTCTCTTCTTCCCATTCTCGTTATTCTGCTGTCTTTGGCGCTGTTAATCCCCGGCGTAACTCAGCCCATTTTGAGCCTCAACGGCAGCATAGATAAGGCCAAACTCACCGAACAAGGGATTGAGCAGGTCGCACAAAGCTTCGATGAGGATTCGGGGCGTGACAGTGCCCGCGGCATGTTGAATATGGTCAGTGGCCTATTGGGGCTGAATAACCTCAAAGGCGAGGTGGAGGTATTACAGCAAACCCGCAGTATTTGGAGCACAGTCACCGAATTATATAATACCGGCAATGGCTTAGTGGCTGGGCTGGTGATGCTGTTTAGTATCATAATCCCCACCATGAAACTCAGCCTAATGTTGGTACAACAAACCGTGAGTTCGGTTGCGTTGCAGTGGCGCATTCACCATATTGTCTCTGCGCTGGCGAAATGGTCGATGGCCGATGTGTTTGTGGTGGCTCTGATCATTACCTTTTTGGCGGGCAATGCCTCGGGTGGCATGGGTGAAATGTTAAAGACCAAGGCGCAGTTTGAGAGTGGATTCTACTTCTTTACCGCCTACTGCATTCTCTCCATCGCCAGTGGTTACTTAGTGCGTCGTCCAACCCCGATTCTGTAGTCAGGGCATACAGCAGGTTCTGTATGCCCTTTATCGTTAGGAAAGCGTGCCGTTTTGATAGATGGGCATAATCCAATAACGGCAAGGGTTGTGTTTACAAACCTTTGCTAGTGCCTCAAGCAAAGCGGTTTGCTGGCTTGCAGGGTGCATAATCTCAAACTTACAAAACTCCCGATAACCTTCCACCTGTTCCTTGATATTGAAATGGCTGTGCTCTCGGCTAAATCCGCAAATATTGCCCAAGCTAAAGCCGGATAAAAACTCCAACTCAATCAGAGTATCGACTATATCGTCCTTAATATCGTTTTGGGCGATCAGGACTAGCAGTTGTTCCGTGCTCATCGGCGTTTCTCCAGCCAAAAATACAACATGGGCAGTAAATACAAGGTCGTGATGGTGGAGGAGAGCAAGCCACCGATCACCACAATGGCCAAGGGTTTTTGGATTTCAGCACCGGGACCCGAGGCGAACACTAAGGGGATCAAACCAAACATGGCGGTGGTGGCCGTCATCAGAATGGGTCTGAGTCGCCGCGCGGCGCCCTGTTCGACTCGCTCCCTGAGGCTACCGAATAAGTATTTGGTTTGTTCGTAATAACTGACCATCACCACGCCGTTCAGCACGGCGACACCCAGCAGGGCGATAAAGCCTACCGAGGCGGGCACCGAGAGGTATTCCCCCGAGAGATACAAGCTGACGATACCGCCCATCATAGCGAACGGGACGTTGGCGAGGATTAATCCCGATTTTGCCAGCGAGCCGAAGGTGGTGAATAAAATCAAAGTGATCAGCGCGATAGCAATAGGGATCACCAGCAATAAATTGCTGGTGGCGCGCTGCTGGTTTTCAAACTCGCCACCGAAGCTGACGCTATAGCCGCTGGGCAGTTTGATCTCCTTGGCGATTTTGCTATTAAGCTCCTCCACAAAGCCCACAATATCCCGCCCTTGCACGTTGGTGGTGATCACCGAAAAGCGATTTCCCTGTTCCCGCTCGATCAGGATAGGGCCTTGTTTATAGCTCAATACCGCCACATCGCTTAGGCGTTTCAGGGAATGATCTGGCATCACCAATAACTGATTTTGCAGTTCGTTGATATTGCTTATCTGCGCCTGATTATTAGTGATAAGCACGGGCGTGCGCTTCTTCCCTTGCAGCACTTCGGTAACAACCACGCCTTCGAGTTGGCTCTTGAGGTAGCGGGCAAACTCCATAGTGCTCATCCCAAACCCTCGGGCCAGCTCATTATCTAAGGTGAGATTGATAAAGGGGCTGCCTTCAATCATCGCCATCTTAACGTCGACGCTGCCCTGAGTGGCGGTGACCAGTTGTTCTATTTCACCGGTGAGTTTTCCTAAGGTTTCGATATCATTCCCGAATACTTTAATCGCGACATCCCCAATACTGCCGGTGAGCATTTCGGAAACGCGCATCTGTATCGGTTGTGTAAAGTTAAAGTTCACGCCGGGATATTTGAGCAGCACAGTGCGGATGGCATCGATAAGCTGCTCTTTGGTCGCAAAACGCCATTCGCTGCGGGGCGCCAACTCTAAAAACACATCGGTTTCGTTCAGCCCCATGGGATCTAAACCAATCTCATCGGCGCCGGTGCGCGCCACCATCTGCTTGATTTCGGGGATTTGGCTTAGCAGGGTTTGTTGGATCTGTTTATCGATAGCGATGGATGCGTCGAGGGAAATCGAAGGGGATTTCTCTAACTGGAGAATGATGTCGCCCTCATCTAAGGTCGGCATAAAGGTTTTCCCCACCAGACTAAACAGGCCGAGACTGACGATCAGCAAGCTAAAGGCGGTGAGCATAAAAGGTTTTTGCCAACCAAAGCAGGCTTTTAGGCTGCCAAGGTAAAGGTGTTTGAGCTTTTCGATGGCCTTAGGTTCTTTGGCGGCCTTTTCGTTGACTAGGTACGAGGCAATCACGGGGATCACGGTCAGGGATAACACCAGCGCCGACAGCATGGCAAACACTATGGTGATGGCGACTGGGGTAAAGAGTTTGCCCTCTAAACCACTGAGGGTGAGCAGTGGTGAGAACACTATGATCACGATAACCGTGCCCGACACCACAGGAATGGCGACGTCTTTGGTGGCGCGAAAGATCAAGTGCAACCGCGGTAAACGCTGTTTAGTGGCGATTAAATTCACCATGTTTTCAACCACTACCACGGAGGAGTCCACCAACATGCCGATGGCGATAACGAGGCCACCGAGGCTCATCAGGTTAGCGGAAAGATTGAAGTGGTCCATCATCAAAAAGGTGAACAGTGCAGCCAGCGGCAACGACAGGGACACCACTAACGCGGCGCGCACATTCCCTAAAAACAGCGCCAGCAATACGATGACCAGCACAACTGCCTCGAATAGCGCATTGGAGATGGTCTCGATGGCGGTATTGATCAGGTTAGCGCGGTCGTAAAAGGTGTTTATCTGGCTGCCTTCAGGGAGAGTTAGGCTGATTTGCGCCAGCTTTTCCTTAATGTTGTTAACCACTTGTGCCGTATTGGCGTCCTTGAGGGCGATGATTAAGGCTTCGGCGGTTTCATTACCATCCTTAGTCACGGCGCCGTAGCGCGCAAGGTGGCCTATCTGGATATCAGCGAGATCCTGCAAGCGATAGACCTTAGCATTATCGGCTTTGATCACTAGCTGTTTGAGCTCGTCGATATCATCGATGCGTCCCTCGGAGCGTACTATGATGGTGTCTGTACCTATGGTGAGCTTACCGGCACCTTCGTTGTGATTATTCTCCACAATCGCCTGTTGCAGCGCGGCAAAGCTCACGCCCGCAGCCGCCATCGCCGCAGGATTAGGGCTGATGCTAAAGCTCTTGGCATAACCGCCAAGGATATTCACATCGGCAACGCCCGGTACTGTGCGCAGCAGCGGCCGAATTTCCCACTCGAGTAATTGACGTCGCTCCAGCAGGGAAAGATTGGGATTTTCGAGTGAAAACATAAAGATTTCACTCAGCGGCGTGCTCATGGGCGCCACACCGCCACTTACGCCTTCGGGAAAACTATCCCAGACCGCAGTGAGGCGCTCGCTCACCTGTTGGCGCGCCCAATAGATATCAGTGCCTTCTTCAAAATCGAGGGTGATATCGCTAATGGCGTACTTAGTGGTCGAGCGCAGAATCGATTGCCGCGGAATACCCAAAAGCTCGGTTTCAATCGGGACAGTAATCTGCGCTTCGATTTCCTCCGGCGTCATGCCGGGAGCCTTGAGGATAATCTTCACTTGGGTTGGGGAAATATCCGGAAAAGCATCCAAGGGAATGGCAAACCAAGCGCGTGCGCCAGCCAACATGAGGATCAGCGTCACAATCAGCACAAACAGCCGCTGAGTGAGCGAAAAACGGATCACAGAGGTGAGCATCTTATTCGCCTCCTAAACCGAGCATGATGCCTTTCACCGCGGCAACCGACTGGGATAGGACTTGCAGCTGACTCAAGTCTTGATCGCTGGCGACAATATATTGCTCTGGCGTCGAACCTAAGATATCGACCGTTAGTGCATTGAGCTGATTATCGGACTGAGTGAACACTTGGCTGTCTTGCTCCCAACTAAACACACTGTTTTTGGGCAGTAAATACACGGCTTTTTGATACTCGGGAACCACAGTCATTTGCTGACCTAACAACAGGTTACATTCCTGCGGCACCGCCGATGACCAAGCTGTTACAAAGGCGCCTTCGGCAATCGCCGACAGTGACTCAATCGCGATATGGCATTGATTAATATTGATGGCAGACAGGGAGTGGGACTGCCCTGTCGGCACATTCACTTTGATGCGGATGCTGTTATTGGGCACCAGTGAAAACAGTTGATCCCCGGCCATATAAGGGCCGCTGATGGCATTGAGTTTGACGATACCGTCAACGGGTGCGGCGACCACTAAGGAGTCGGTAGCCGCATCTGTGCTGTGGACGCGCTCCATAAAGTGCTGCATATGCTCGTATTCGAGGTGAGTCGTGAAATAGTCCTGACTGATCTCACGCCATTTTTCGGCGCTAATGCTGCCATTGGCGAGTAATGGTTTGTTGCGCTCATATCGACTCTTGGCGAGTTGATACAGGCTCGCCGCGGCCTCGACTTGTGCGAGGTAGTGGAATACTTCTGGCCCCGTGAGTTTGACTATCGGTTGGCCTTTACTGACGCGCTGGCCTTGGCCGACGAGAAAGTGCACTTGCTGGATATTCTCGGGCGTGCTGATCCAATAATCATTGCCGGGGAGGATTTCAACCTGCGCCGGCAGTGGGCTGCCCTCATAACTGGCGACTCTTTGTGGTTGGGTGTAACTGAGGTCGAGATTGCCTAAGGCGCTAATGGCTAAGCTTTCGGCCTGCGCCGAACCTACAACACTCGCGGATAAACAGAGAAGGCATGCGCCGTACTTGGCCATCATAATGAAATTCCTAAGGCTTGGAGTTGTTGAGAATGCAGTTGTTGCAAGCTGACGCGGTTGAGCGCCAAGCGGGATTCGGTGTCGAGCGCCTCCATATAGCGGCGCAGCCAGACTTCATAACTCACCTGATCTTGATCTTTTACCTTGGCGAGTTCCTCGGTAATGGTACGGCTGAGGGCGAGCGCTTGGGTGAGTAAGCGCTGTTGCTCGACGAGGTTAGTTTGCTGGCGGACTAATTGATCCCACTGGTTTTTAAGCTCGAGGGCGCTGCGGTCAAGATTGAGGCTTTGCTCGGTATTTGCTTGTTGCCATTGGGATAAATCGCTCTGTGACAGCGCCGAGCCTAAGGTTAAGGGCACTGATACGGCTATGCCTAACTGTTGATCATCTACGCCCGTATCCGCGGTATTTTTTGCTGTGAGTGAGACGGTCCAAGGATCGCGCTCACCCGCTTGCTGTGATTGGATCAGCAGCAGATGTTGCTGTTGTTGTAGCTTCAACAATTGCCACAGGGGATGTTGTGCTAAGGCCTCGGCGCCCTTGCCAAGTGGGCGGTCAGTTTCCTCAATCGCGCTGGGCATCCGGTCTTGGCCCGTCAGCTGTTGATACAGGACTAAAGACTGGGCTTGTTGCTGCAGAATGTCGGCGCGGCTTAAGGCGATATCGACACTTTCCCGCTCCAGCAGCAGAGTGTTGGCCAGTGGCAGTTCCCCCGCATCGGTCAGTTGTTTTTGCTGGCGATGGAGTTTATCGAGCAACTGCTGTTTACGCTCAAGCTGTGACCGTTTGACTTCGCTTAGGCGGTATTCCCATAGGCTTTGCCTTAATAATCCCGAGAGATACAAGCTTTGCAACGCCGTTTGTTGTTGATGAATTTGCTCGGCGAGCTGTTTTATTTGCTTATCGCTGCTGTGTAGCGCGGGGGATTTAAATGGCAAATTGACTGAGAGTTCCTGCTCGTAGCTGTTACTATTATCCAAACTCCCGAGGTGACTTAAGCTGATGCTCGGCAGGCCTGTGAGCCAGGTCGAGCTGGTTAAATGTGCCGATTGGGTATTCGACGAAGTGATATGAGCCAACCTAGCTTGGCTACTCGACAGCGCTTGGGAAAGTTCGGCTTCCGCCGCAAGACACAGGAAACTACTGCCGACTAAGCTGGTCAACAGACATAACTTGATACAAGACGAACTGACAGACATGACATGATTCTGTGGTATTAAACAATGCTGTCAGTGTAGGGATTGACGGGTGAAAGTCGTCGGGGACCTGTATCATAAATCCGCCTATGGTACATATGTCCCATAAAATAATTGATTGATTTTGCTTTTATTTAGGAGTTTTAAATGAAGGATATTGTCATTATTGGTCTGCTGGCACTCATCATGTGCTTTAAGCTTTTTGACATTAGTTCCGACATTCAATTAGGCATTCCGCAATGGCATTTAGTGCAGGAAGCCATACTCTTAGTGCTCACCGCAGTCGGGGCCATCTACCTCAGTTACGATTTAATTCGCCGCTCGCGCGAAGTTAAAGCCTTGGCGAAACGCCTCGAGTACGCCGATAAAAAAATCGACAATATGTCGACCCAAATGCGTTCCGCCAGACAGGAATACAGCCAAGCTGTTGCAAACCAGTTCAATACTTGGGGTTTTACCAAGAGCGAACAGCAAGTCGCGTTTTTATTGCTTAAAGGGCTGAGTTTTAAAGAAATTGCCGAAGTGAGACAGACAAAAGAGAAAACGGTGCGCCAACAGGCGTCGACCATTTATGGCAAGGCCGCCGTGGATGGTCGCCACACCTTTTGTGCTTGGTTTATGGAGGATTTTATTCAAGAACATAACCAAGAACTGGCGGCAAACGAGTCCGATAGCGCCCATAAGGCCGCTTAACCTAAACTCTCAGGCTTAGTTGTTATAGCTATTTGTTATTGAAAATCGATATTGGCTGGCTTTTTGGTTCTAAACAATAATGAGCATCCCCTAAGTTTGTCGGAGGATGCAATTGAAAAACTCGCTGCTGATTGTGTTTTGCCTTATTGCCTTGGTTGCATCCACGCAAACCACAGGATTACTCCGCTCGCTGATCGAATTTTCCGCCTTTTTAGGCGTACTGGGGTTGGCTTGGCGGATTAAACCCAACGCCGAGTAGGCTTCCCGCGTCAGAGTGTCAATTTAAGCCGCTTAGCTTAAATCCAGTCTATTGAAAATACAGAATATAAGCTAAAGACGTTACCCCAATCGCCGCCCACAGAACCACACCCAGTAGCAAAGGCTTGGGGCCGCTTGCCCGCATTTTTTGCACCGTAATCCCCGCGCCAATCAAGAACAGACACAGAACCAAGGTACGTTTCGACACCATAAACAGCGTGTCGTAGAGCGGCTGAAACTGCGGTAACCAATGGGCGATTGCGATGGCTAAACAGTAAAATCCGATAAAATACGGTAGGTTAAGCTTACGTTTATCGCCGCCAAAGATCAGCGCACTGACAAGGGCGATGGGGATAATCCACAGTGCGCGCGCCAGTTTAATGGTTGTGGCGGTTTTAAGTGCTTCATCACCATAGGCAGAGGCCGCGCCGACGACAGAGGAAGTGTCGTGAATCGCGATGGCACTCCACACGCCAAAATCGTATTGGCTCATATTGAGCAAATGCCCGAGGGCGGGGAATAAAAATAAGGCTACCGAGTTGAGTACAAATACACAGGCTAATGCGGTGGCGGTTTGGTCTGGTTTGGCATTAATCGCTGGCGATACGGCAGCAATGGCGCTGCCGCCACAGATGGCGGTGCCAGAGGCGATTAAGTGGCCTGTGATCGGGTCAAACTTCAGGGCGCGAGTCACCATAAAGCCTAAGATCAGCGTAAAAATAATCGAGCCGACAATTAACCCTAGGTTATGGCTGCTGGCCTCAATCGCGGCGTTGAAGTTAATGCCAAAGCCTAAGCCGATAATCGAATAGGACAGTAATTTTTTGGTGAGGGCGGCGATATTCCAGTCGTGTGGCACCCAACCTAGGCTGGCCAAGGTAAAACCGAGCACAAGCGCCATAGGGGATGAGATAACAGGCGCGAGACACAGTAGCGCGGCGCAGATAAACACAAGGCGATGGGGTTGCTTAAGTTGCGAGACTATCGATGAAAAATTCATAACGCCTTAGGTTTGCGACTGAGTGTTATCGTGCCAATCTTGGGTTTTCAGCTCCATCCACATAGGCATGGATACTCGAATAAGCCAATCGAATAAGCATTGGGACGCTGACAAAGACGGGCATTATAACGATTGGGCTCAGCTTCAATAAAATCAATTTAATTTATTTTGTAAGTCAATTTTATTGAGTCTTATTGGGTAGGTAGGTTTGAAGTAAAAAAAGGAGAGTCGCCGACGGCAGCTCTCCCGTGAAAATATGCGGAATTTAGAGATTTACGATACGTTGCAGACTGTAGTCGCCACCATCTTTAGCGGTAAACAGCTTGTCTTGAATATCGTTAGCGCTTGGCATTCCCGCGTGTAACAGGCTTAACCAGTGGCGCGAGGTGGTGTTGCGTGTTTCTGTGGGTTCGGCGGCTAACTCAACGGGCGTTTCGATTTGCACATCTTCCAAATTCGCTAAATCCCGCGCACCTATCATGCCAGTGCGGTCAAAACACAACTCTACATGGCAGCCTTGGTCCTGTAACACTATGGCGCTTGGCGCATCTTTAGTGCCGTTGAAGGCAACAAACTGCTTGGTTTGGCGTAATCCGCTGTGGCTGCCGTCGGCAAAAAATGCCAGCAGATGTTGGTAGTAAACCATATAGCTGATCACATCCTGGTGCGAACCCGCATCCAGTGGGAAATGACGGTCGAGGAACTGCTTCGCCTGGGCAAGTTTTTCATGCTCGGCCACGTTCACTTGGGCGACGGCAAGCACTTCTTCGGCGATGAAGCTGTTTAGATTCGGTTGGATCTGGTGGCTATTGATAATTGACATATTCATCGCTGCATCCTCTACACATTCAAATTAAAAATTAGGGCCTTGATTTCACTTCTAATGGTTCAACGTTTGTCTTCAATTTGGTTTGTCCGACAGAGTTAATGGTTAAGCCGTGTCAGGTGGATAACCTGCCTCGATTGCTTAATTTGTAGTCTAGTCTTTTTTTTGCTACAATTTCACAATAAAAATTTTACAATGTGAATTTTACAAAATGCGCAATGACCAGAGCTTGATGAGAAAGTCACATTTCCTAGGGACTAAAATACGTAACCTACGGAAACGTAATAATTTAACCATGGAAGATTTATCCGCGCGTTGCATTCGCGTCGATGCGGGCAGTGCGCCCTCTGTGTCATATTTGTCGATGATCGAACGCGGAAAACGCGTACCTAGTGCCGAAATGTTGGCCGTGATTGCCACGGTTTTTCAAAAGGACGTTGACTGGTTTTTAGACGACGTACCCGAGGAAAGTGCCATCACGCCGGACAAGGGCCGCCGTGGTGGGATCAGCGGCATGGCGCTCGAACCCAGCTTTTTGTTTTCAAATGATATTTTGCAAATAGCGATTCCTGAAATGCTATCCCAGACTGGGATCTCGGGTCGGCAATTCGCCCACTTATTAATCCGCGCCCATCAGGAACACCATCAAAACCATTTCCCCGATCTTGAACGTGCCGCCGAAGAGGTTGGGTTAAAACGTATGCCCTTATCTCTCGAGGAGATGCTGGATATTGCCAAGGGCGTAGGCTTGAAAATCAAATGGATAGATAGCACGCCCCAGGAAGTTATCGACGAGCGCGGCGTAAGCTCCCATCAGTTAGTGACCTCTTTCTTCGAGCCGCCCAGCACAATTTACATCAATAAAGTCCTTAAAAATCGCCCCAGTCGGCTGAAGTACGATCTCGCCGCCCATATCGGCCATTGTGTATTGCACAACAAGGATGGGCTTAAGAGTGTGATGATTTCTGGTCGAAAATTGGAGATGGATGAAGAAGTGACGATGCAATCTAATACCTTGAACGCGCAGGATATTTTGCATGCGTGGCGCGACTTTGAGTCCAGCTTCTTTGCCGGAGCCCTGTTATGCCCTAAGGTGCCCTATCGACAATTGCTCGACCGCCACGGTTACGAAATTGAGGTGCATAAACAGCTGCAAGTGTCGGCTTCGGTCGCCATGCGGCGGATGACGGTCGTATCGCCTTATCCCCATTGGCATTATTTTGATGCCTATGCGCCGGGCAAACTCAAAGCCGTTTACCGAGGCAATGGCATTCCCCTGCCTTGGGGCAATATGCGGCTGGTGGAAGACCCTTGCCAGCACTGGGCGGTGTTTAGAATGATCAGTGAACCTTCAGTTGGGACATCGGCGCAAATTTCGATTTTAAATGTGGGCAATGAACCACGGATTTACTGCTGCGAGTCGATTAAGGTCGAAGACTCGGCGGGCAACCCCCATGTGCTCTGTGCTGGCATCGATTTGAATCCGGCCATTGAAGCCCAAGGTAAAGATGCACTCTCTATCGCCCATGATTTAAAAGCCGCCTGTGTCTCTGGCGGCGGCTCAGTCGCGATTCCTAAGCATATTAAAAGCGATCTGGTCAGCGTGGCTAAGATATTGAATATCAACTGGATTGAGCGCGGGATTAAAAATGATGCTCGGCTTATCTGCTCCCGCGGCGCCGTCTGCCCACGGCAACCCAGCTGTTATCAAGCGGGTAAATCGCAGTGTGATGGGGCAACGTAAATCACTATTTGATTTATGTTGAGTTTTGCGGCCTTACGGCCGAGAAAGTCGTGGGGCTTCACCCCACACCCGACCAAGGAGGACTGCTCGTCCTATCCTCCTTGGATGCTCCATGACGCCCCAACGGAGTTGAAAGCCCCTTGTGCTCATTGGCAAATTTGCTATCGCTTCCGAAGGATGCGTCCCTGCACCTGCGAAAGCTAGTCGGTCATCCATGACCGCACTCACACAATTTGCCTATTCGCCCTGCGGCAACTCCGAGGGGAGTCGTATTCTGCAGCATCGGCGGTAAATCTAGGCTTAAAGAAATCTAGCGATAATGCGTTTGAGGCGAGAATATTAAAGGAGTGAAATGTGAGTAGGTTATGGATATTACTGTTAGTTTTTGTACTGGGGCATCCAATATCCATTGCCAATGCCAAAAATTGTAAAAAGGGTCAACCGTGCGGCAATTCCTGCATATCTTGGAACAAAACTTGTCGTATCGGATCGGTAAATACAAGTGCTAGCACTAGCACCGTGGTGTCACAAGAGAAAAGTCATTTCCAATTGCCAAACACGGACATTGCGAGCAATCCTGTTCTTGAGAATGGACAGCTATATGAAGTAACTATCGATAAGCTCAATATCCGTAATCAACCCAAGAAAAATGCAGACTTACTGGGGGCGCTCTCAAAAGGTGAGCGTATTAGTGTGCTTGCTGCAAGCGGTGATTGGAAGGCCTTTCTATATCAAAACAAACTCGCTTGGGTATTTTCGAAACATTTGAAAGCCGTATAAGAAGTATGAAGTTCTATTTCAATGACGAGCACTTAAATAAAACCCCAAGGGAGAATACCTTGGGGCTTTATTATTTAGTTAATCACATCGTCTAGGTAATCGCTAAGCTCTAATCTGTCCTGTGCCTGAAACCAGATATTTTTCAGTGGTTAAGGCTTCGAGTCCCATGGGGCCGTAGGCATGTAGCTTAGTGGTGGCTATGCCGATTTCGGCGCCGAGGCCGAGTTCGCTGCCATCGGAAAAGCGTGATGAGGCATTCACCATAACGACCGAGGCATCCACTGCGCGTTGAAAGCGGGCGGCGGTGAGTTCATTGTCGGTGCAAATCACCTCGGTATGGTGGCTGCCAAACTTAGCGATATGTTGGGTGGCGACCTCAAAGTTGTCGACTTGGCGAATGGCGATTTCTAAGTCCAAGTATTCTTGGCCAAAATCTTCTTCTGCCATATAAGTGCAAGCATCGAAATACGCGGCGGCCGGAGGACATGCATTGATTTTTACTTGATGCTCGGCCAGTGCTTTGGCGACGCGGGGCAAGAATCGCGGCGCGATATCCTTATGCACTAACAAGCCTTCGAGGGCGTTGCATACGCCAGTGCGTTGGGTTTTGCCATTGAGCAGCAAATCCAAGGCGATATCTTGATTAGCGTCTTTATCCACATATAAATGGCACACGCCCTTAAAGTGCTGAATAACCGGAATACTACTGTTTTCAGTGACGTAATTAATCAGTCCTTCGCCACCACGAGGGATGATCACATCGATAAATTCCCGCAGCTGCATCAGTTCGAGCATCAGGGCGCGGTCAGGATCGGGGATCACGCTGATAAGTGCTTTAGGCAAACCATAGGCGGTTAGTACCGCCTGTAAAATGCTGGCGATCACTTGGCTGGTGTGTAGCGCTTCCTTACCGCCACGCAGGATCACCGCATTGCCGGATTTAAAGCACAATGCGCCGGCATCGGCAGTGACATTAGGTCGCGCCTCATAAATCATGCACACCACGCCGAGTGGCACGCGCATCTTACTGATAGATAAACCATTGGGGCGTTTACCAATAAAACGCTCGCGCCCAACGGGATCGGGCAGGGCGGCGATGGTTTCGATTCCTTGCGCCATCGCCTCGATGCGGTGTTGGTTCAGCGTGAGGCGATCGACCATAGCGGGGCTTAAGTTGTCCTGAGTCGCACGGTGTACGTCAATCAGGTTAGCGCTTTGGATTTCATAACTTTTTTCCCTTAATGAGCGCGCCATATCCAGTAATACGGTGTTTTTTAACGACTCATCGAGCTGGGCGAGTGTGCGGGCCGCATGGGCGGCATCGGCGGATATTTGTTTAATTAGGCTCATAGTTTCTCCACTCAAATGGATTTAAGAATGGCGATATTCTTATCGGAAATGATGGGGCCGGTTTTTTGCTGGAATTCACTGGCAAATGCCTGATCATCCTGCTCGGTAATAAAACTCAGTAGGCAACTGCTGTAGTTAGATTTGGCTTTCGCCAACTTAGTGCCATCGCCTTTACGCACCAGAATGGTGTCGCCCACTGAGAAATCCCCTTTGACTTCAACCACATCATCGCTGGTTAATTGCTCGCTGTGCTGATCGAGTGCTAGGTCAAAATCATCCTCGACGATCACTTCGCCCTGCGCTTGCGAGGTGTGGGTCATCCAATGCAAATGTTCCTGCATCGGTTTTTCGTAGGGGGTAAAGAGGGTGCCCGGATTTTGCCCCTTTAGCAGTTGGCTAAAGGAATCGGCATTAAAGCCATTGATAATAAAGGTCTCAATGCCGTGGGAGATGGCTTTCTCGGCGGCTTGGATCTTAGTGCGCATGCCTCCGGTGCCAACATCGCTGCTGACGCCTCCCGCCATGGCATAGATATCGGCATTGATTTCAGTGACTTGCTTTATCAACTTGGCATTGAGATGCTCGTGGGGATTTTGATCGTAGAGTCCATCCACATCCGAGCAAATTACTAAGGTGTCGGCATCGGCCGCAGCCGCCACCATGGCCGAGAGATTATCGTTATCGCCAACCTTGAGTTTGTCGGCGGTGACGGCGTCATTCTCATTGATAATCGGCATTAAACCGTGTTCGAGCAGGCTAAAAATCGTGTCTCGAATACTGATATAACGCTCGCGATTACGTAAGTCGCCATGGGTCAGCAGCAGTTGGGCGGTGGGAAAATCAAATAGCTTATTCCACGTCGCCATCATATCCGCCTGACCCGCAGCCGCCATGGCCTTTTTCACCGTGACACTCGGCTGAGCTTGGCCCTCAAAATGATGCCACCCAGCGGCAACCGAGCCGGATGAAACCAATACCACTTGGATACCTTGGACGCGGCAGTAAGTAATAAACTGCGCGATACCCAAGAGATAATGGCTGCTGCAACCTTGCTTGTGGGGCGCGATTAAAGCGCTCCCCACTTTGACGACGATACGTTTACGGGGAGAGTCTGTCATTGCGCCTCCTTAGCTTTCCTCGGCCAATACACGACCGGCCTGATGGAACTGCTTAGTGGTTTTAGCGCACGGGTCGTTATCGAACTTGCTCACCAGATAAATCACTGTGCTACTGACAACAAAGCCTGGGATCATCTCATACACTAAGCTACTCAATGCCTTACCATCGGCAAGCACGGGGGCATAAATCCAAAAGAGTACCGTGAGCGCGCCCGAAATAATCCCCGCAATTGCCGCTTTATGGGTGAGATTGGCTTTATACAAACTAAACAGCACCAGCGGACCGAAGGCGGCACCAAAGCCTGCCCACGCATTACTCACGAGGGAGAGGATGCTGTTAGAGCGATCAAGCGCCAGCAGCGTAGCGACAATGGCAACACCAGCGACGCCATAACGACCCATTTTGACCATCTCTTGCTCGCTCGCTTGTTTCTTCGACAGGGTGCGATAAATATCTTCGGTCAGTGAACTCGACGAGACCAATAACTGCGATGAAATCGTGCTCATAATGGCCGCGAGAATTGCTGCCAGCAGGAAGCCGCTGATTAAGGGGTGGAACAGTAACTCTGAAAACACGATAAAGATGGTTTCAGGATCCGAAAGCTTCATGCCAAATTTATTGGCGTAGGCGATACCAACCAAGCCCGTCGCTAAGGCGCCGATAATGGTCACTGTCATCCAACTGATACCGATGCGGCGTGCGGTTTTAATGTCGGCGACCGAGCGGATCGCCATAAAACGTACAATAATATGCGGCTGGCCGAAATACCCGAGTCCCCACGAGAGGCTAGAGATTAAGCCTAGCAGAGTCACATTTTGCATAGCATCGGTAAAATGCGGGATTGACTGATAGGCAAAGTTCATCATGCGATCTGCGCTGGTAAATTCTTGATATGCCACGAAAGGCACTAAGACCAAGGCGACAAACATAATACAGCCTTGCACAAAGTCGGTAAGGCTAACGGCTAAAAATCCCCCCAGCAGAGTGTATGACACCACGACGGCTAAGGTGACGACTAGGCCAATATCGTAGTTCAGCCCAAAGGCGGATTCGAACAACTTGCCGCCCGCGACTAGTCCCGCCGAGGTATAGAGGGTGAAAAAGATCACTATGATGGCGGCGGCAATAATACGAATGCTGTTATCGGCCTGACCAAAGCGTTTGGCGAAGAACTCTGGAATAGTCAGCGCGTTATCGGCGACTTCGGTGTAGACCCGCAATTTAGGGGCAACTACCAGATAATTGATTAGAGCACCAATTAATAATCCGAGGGCGATATACAGGGTTTCAAACCCCACTAGAAACATGGCGCCGGGCAGGCCCATCAGCATCCAGCCACTCATATCCGAGGCGCCAGCAGAGAGTGCTGTGACGTGTGGGCTCACTTGGCGGCCACCCAAAATATAGCCTGAGACATCATCGGTCGACTTACGATAGGCGAACAAACCAATAGCGAGCATGGCAATAAAGTAAATTGCCAATGAAACGTAAGAGAGGGAATTCATCGATTATTTTCCTCCTAACGCTTTGTTATTTTGAATGAAGCTCGGTTTCAAAATGACAAAGAGATAGGTACTTAGAATGGCGAACAGGCAGAAATATTGTAGTGTTCCATGAAGGCGTTCCCGGGTGGAACGGATGATCTGTGAGATGGGATTTTCATCTGTAGCATGCTTAGCTGACATAATGCCTCCTTGATTTATTTAGAGCGGATAATAGTTAGTGCTATAACTATAATAAGATCTTTATTAGCAAGATATCAAGTTGAAATGCCCAGTTTGCATACTTTTGGTTGGTGTAAAATAAGGAAAATTGATTTGAATACTGATAAATTTACCTGTGCATTTAATGGTAAATTGGGGCGAAAGAATGGGATGTTAAGAGCGGATAAATAAGCTTGATGGCTTACCGTTGAACATAAAAAAGCGGCGCTGAGAATATCAGAGCCGCTTCGATAAAATGCAACACTCACAGGCTATTGAGCCAGATTTAAGGCTTGAGTCATGCGCTTAGCGCATGGTCACAAATTCCTCAGCACCAGTGGGGTGGATGGCGACAACGGCATCGAAATCGGCTTTGGTGGCGCCCATTTTCATAGCAACGCCAAACCCTTGGAGAATTTCGTCCATACCAAAACCAATGCCATGAATACCCACGACTTTCTCTTCTTTACCCGCGCAAACTAGCTTCATTTTACAGGCTTGGCGATGGCTAGTGACGGCGGTATACATTGAGGTAAAGCCTGAGGTGTAAACCTTCACATTATCATCACCATATTGCGCGCGGGCTTCTGGCTCGGTTAAGCCCATAGTGCCAATCGGAGGATGGCTGAAAACCACGGTTGGGATTTGGCTGTAATCCATTTTGGCATCGCTCATGCCGTTGAATAGGCGCTCAGAGAGTAAACGACCCGCTTTAACCGCAACGGGAGTCAGCTCCACTCCGCCCGCCATAATATCGCCCACGCAATAAATGCCTTTGTGGGTGGTATTTTGCTGCGCATCGGTTACCACATAACCTTTGCTATCCAGTTGCACATCGGTGTTTTCTAAACCGATATTGCCTGTTGCTGGTGAGCGGCCAATGGCCCAAATCAGACAATCAACGGTCACACTTTCGCCATTCTCCAGATTCAGAGTCAGGCTGTCGTCAGCATTTTTGACCACAGATTGTGGGACGCTGTTGGTGTGCAGGGTTGGGCCTTCGGTCTTCATGGCATCGACTAGGGCATCGATTAGCATAGGATCGAAGTTACGCAGCGGCGCATGTTTACGTACAAACAGGTGAGTCTCGCTGCCAAGTGCGTGTAAAACGCCCGCGACTTCGACGGCGATATAGCCAGCACCGACGACAGCGACACGTTTAGGTTGTTCGCGCAGGGCGAAGAAACCATCGGAATCAATCCCGTATTCCGCACCCGGAATGTTAGGGATAGTTGGCGAGCCGCCGGTGGCGATCAGGATATGGTCGGCCGTATAGTGCTCGCCATTTACTTCAATCGTGTTGCCATTAACGAAACGGCCATAGCCATTCAGCAGGGTGACCTTGTTATTGGTAAAGCCTCGACCGTAGGCCTCGTGGATGCGACCTATATAAGCTTCGCGGCTGTTTACTAAGGTGTTCCAGTCGAATTTGTTAACTGAAACATCAAATCCATAATCTTTGGCGTAGAGGTTCATGGCTTCGGCGATATGTGCGCCATACCACATGACTTTTTTGGGTACGCAGCCCACGTTTACGCAGGTGCCGCCAACATGTTTTGCTTCGATGAGTAGAACTTTAGCGCCACGCATGGCAGCTCGGTTAGCTGAGGCGATACCGCCGCTGCCTGCGCCTAGGCAGATATAGTCAAAATGTTGAGCCATGAGTTTCTCCGTCTAACTCTAAGAATGAGGTGCTTATTAGCAGAAGGTCATTGTAGGTTGGAATGGGTTTGCAGACCAGCCCATTAGGTTGCTTTGCTATAGACCTTGTTTTGCCGCCAAAAATCTCAGCAAAGCACCTACTTTATCTTTTGGCGGTTAGCTCAAACTTAACGGCGATATTGGCAGCGATAGTGATCGTCTTGGTTTGGCCCTTCGGCGCCGCATTTAAGGCATTGCCACTCCTGCTGACGGGCACTGAGCTCATCGGTCTGATAGCTTGCCGCTTTGTCGGGGCGGTTGCCAATCTGGGTCTCGAGTTGTGACATGCGGGCATTGAGCCAGCGGCAACTGGGGTTGTTAGCGACTCTCTCTCGGCTGGCGAGTTGTTGTTTGCGGCTCTGCTTTTTCTTTTTCGATGACGTCGACTTTGCCTTATGGGTATTTGTTTTCTCAGGCATATTGTCAGTGTTTATGACGGGAGATTGGTAATCTAAGGCGCTTTGTTGAGTCGGGATCGGGAGTGGTTTCCCTTCACTGTCGAGTAGGGTTCCTAAAGGTAGGGGCTCAGTTGTGGTCGATTTGGATAATGTTTCTAATTCTGGCTCGGCAGCAAATGATGATAAGCCATAAAATATCAATAAGATAAATGCGTTAGACAGCCATTTTATATGATGCGTTAACATTCCCTGTTCCTCGCCTAAGCTGAGTCGTTCCATCGACTTCTTGAGTGTAGTTAGGGCGAGAAGAGTTTGCCAAACGGAGAAGCGTGCTTAAAAACTTAAAAACTCATATTAAAGTGGACACCCGCATAGGTTTGATCCTGCGAGCTAAAGTCGCCATTGGCGGCAGCTTCTAGTTCAATATCACTCTGGGCAATGCTGTGGCTAATATGGCCACTGAGACTCATATTATCGGCCAGATCATAATTGGCCTCCAAACCAAATTGCAGATGATTGCGGCCATTGTGGCCTTCTGTTCGATATTTAAAATCAAGCCCTTGGGTTATATAAGGAGCGAGAGTAAAGCTTTCACTCAGTTGCCAATAACTGTGTAGACTCAGCTCGACAAAATAGCCTGCGGCCTCGGTGGAATACACATAACTCACCGAAGGCACTAACCAAGGGGCGGCGGTGTAGGCTAATTCTGCGAACAGTTCGTTATCCTGACAGCGACTGCTGCTATAACCTTCAATCCGCTGATAACCCAGATTCGCCTCTAAGTGTTCGCTGAGGTTTAACGCGTATTCGAGACCAATGTTCCACTCGGTATAAGCTTGGCTATCGCCGCGTCCGACAAGGGCGTAGGTGGTGAGATTGCCGTATTGGACGCTAGCATTTAGCCAATAAATTCCGCCCTCGGCCAGATTATTGCGCCCCTGGGACACATATTTGCTATCCCAACCTAAGTCTAGATTTGCGGCCCAAGGTGCTGTGGTTGCTGCGGGTAATACGCTGCTTGAGACACCTTCGGTTTGCACTAAGCTCTCGTTCGCCAAGCATGGGTGACTCAAGCAAATGACGCTAATCACGCCGACGGCACTAAGGATGGGATGAAGTGAAGCTGCCATATTTAAGCCAATCTGATAAAAGATGCGGAATATGTGCAGATATTAACTCAGGCGAATATGATCGTTAATGAGAATGGATTCGATTTGCGATCAGCTCGTCAAGATTTAGTAAGTAAATTTGGTGTAAATCTTAATTGTGAACTGGCTCGCTTTTTTCTTTGTTGAATACGGCTAGGTGTATCTGCGAAGGGGGCAATCGGTTTTCTCGCCTTGATAAATAGTAGATAAGCCCTTATTTATTAGCTACACAGATTGTAGAGGAACCATTATGAGCAACCCTTTGCTTAACGGCGCAAAATTACCGCTTTTTTCCCAGATTAAACCTGAACACATTCAAGTTGCCGTTGAGCAGGCCATTGCTCAGTGTCGTGCCAAGATTGATGAAGTGCTGCAAACCCCAGGGCCTTTTACCTGGGATAACTTAGTCGCTCCGCTCGAGCAAGTGGATGATGAGTTAAGTCAGATTTGGTCGCCTGTCTCCCATATGAACTCAGTGGTGAGCACAGATGAATGGCGCGCCGCCCATGATGCTTGTTTGCCGCTGTTATCCGAGTACGGCACCTATGTTGGCCAACACCAAGGGCTATACGAGGCCTATAAATCCCTGCGTGCATCGGCAGAGTTTGACCAATTAAGCCAAGCACAACAGATGGTGATTGAGCACAGCTTACGGGACTTCGAGCTTTCGGGTATTGGCTTAGATGATGGGCAAAAAGTGCGTTATGGCGAAATCGTTAAACGCCTATCCGAGCTGACGAGCGGTTTTTCGAATCAACTGCTCGATGCGACCCAAGCTTGGACTAAGTTAATTACCGACGAGGCAGAATTAGCTGGTTTACCCGATTCAGCCAAGGCGGCCGCCAAAGCGATGGCCGAGGTCCGTGAATTAGAAGGTTGGTTATTTACCTTAGATTTCCCTTCCTATTTACCCGTGATGACCTACAGCGAAAACCGTAGCCTGCGTGAAGAGTGTTATCGCGCCTTCGTGACGCGCGCCTCGGATCAAGGTCCAAATGCGGGCGAATTCGATAATGGTCCCTTGATGGATGAAATCCTTGCGCTGCGCCACGAGCTGGCGCAATTGTTAGGCTTTGATAGTTTTGCCGAAAAATCTCTCGCGACGAAAATGGCCGAAACGCCAGCTCAGGTGATGGCATTCTTAAACGAATTAGCGCTGCGTTCAAAAGACCAAGCCAAGGCCGAACTGGCCGAGTTAAAAGCCTTTGCGCTGGAACAGTACGGCGTGAGCGAAATGGCTTCTTGGGATTTGAGTTTCTACGCCGAGAAGTTACAGCAACATAAGTATGAGATTTCTCAAGAGTTGCTGCGCCCTTACTTCCCCGAAGATAAAGTGCTCTCTGGCTTGTTTTACACTGTCTCGCGCCTATTTGGCTTAAAGATTGTCGAGCAAACTGAGTTCGACCGTTGGCATAAAGACGTGCGCTTCTTCGATATTTTCGACGAAACGGGCGAGCACAGAGGCAGCTTCTATTTAGACTTGTACGCCCGCACGGGTAAACGCGGCGGCGCTTGGATGGATGATTGCCGAGTGCGTCGTCACACACCTACGGGTCTACAAAAGCCTGTGGCTTATCTCACCTGCAACTTTAACGGCCCTGTAGATGGCAAACCGGCACTCTTTACCCACGATGAAGTGACGACGCTGTTCCACGAATTTGGCCATGGCATTCACCATATGCTGACCAAAATCGACGTGGCAGGCGTGTCAGGCATCAACGGCGTGCCTTGGGATGTGGTCGAATTACCTAGCCAGTTTATGGAAAACTGGTGCTGGCAAGAAGAAGCCTTAGCGGAGATCTCCGGTCACTACGAAACCGGTGAACCTTTGCCAAAAGCCATGTTAGACAAGATGTTAGCGGCGAAAAACTTCCAATCAGGCATGATGATGTTGCGCCAGTTGGAGTTTTCACTGTTCGATTTTAGATTGCACCACGAATATGACCCCGCCAAAGGGGCGCGTATTCAAGAGACCTTGGACGAAGTTCGTCGTCAGGTAGCCGTGTTAATTCCGCCAGCATTTAACCGTTTCCAACATGGTTTTGCGCATATTTTTGCGGGCGGTTATGCCGCGGGTTACTACAGCTATAAGTGGGCAGAAGTGCTGTCGGCGGATGCGTTTTCTCGCTTCGAAGAGGAAGGCATCTTCAATCCTGACACGGGGCGTAGCTTCCTGCACAACATCCTCGAAATGGGTGGTTCAGCCGAGCCTATGGACTTGTTCAAACAGTTTATGGGTCGCGAGCCGAGTATCGATGCGTTGCTGCGCCACTCTGGGATTGCTGCTTAAGCCAGACTAAATAGGAATGCTTGAGCATAAAAAGGCGCCATTTGGCGCCTTTTTTGTGAGCCAGATCTCGCTTGCCCTCTGGTATGACCTCTGTTAGCCTGTGGCTCTTATTTTTAGGGCGACTGCATATGAATCTGTATTTCCGTTTGTTTTGGTTGTTGTTTTGGCGCACGCGTCACTGCCGTAAGATTGATTTTTTGGGCACGAGCCGTATTACTTACCGGGCATTACCCAGCGATTGCGATATCAACTTCCACCTGACCAACTCCCGTTATCCGGCGTTTATGGACCTTGCGCGCACTTATATGTTGGCCGAAATGGGGCTGTTGAAGCGTTTCCTTAAATTAAAGTGGATGCCAATTGTTAACGCCGCCGAATTTACCTATATCCGCGATATCAAGCCCCTGAAAAAGTTTGAGATTGAAACTAAAGTCGTGGGCTGGGATGAGAAATATTTTTATATTGAACAACGCTTTGTGAGCGAACGCGGCTTGCACTGCATTGTGCATGTGCGTGGGGTGTTTGTCTGTAAAGGTAAGCAAGTACCCTTGGATGTGTTAGTCAAAGAGGCGGGTTATACCGATCCTGCTCCTGAGTTGCCGCCAGAAGTCATTAAATGGAAAGCGTTTTTACAGTTGAAGAAAGAACGCAATCGCTAGGGCGTGTTGACGTTTCGAGATTAGATTTTGTTCGTTCTGGCAAGCTCGTGCTCGCGAAACGAGGAATGACGTGTAGTTATTCTACTCAAATGACGAGTGACAAAGAGAACGAGCTTGCTAGACCAACCCTTCGGGCAGCGTTTGGCTGACGTTTCTGCTGCGTTATCGTCCGTTTATGTAGAATAACTACACTGCACGGACTTCGCCTTGCATAAACGCCAGCCAAATTGCTGCAAAAATAACCCTGAAACGTCAACACGCCCTAATGTGTTGGCACTAGGGAATACTCCTGATCCCTGTGTCTTCCTCCATTTCGGCGAGTAGCACTTCTTCAAGTACCAGCATCCAGGCGCCGCGCAGCTGCGCCTGTTGCCAGTAACGCACTAACTCATCTAAATCCAGCAGGTTTAAGTGGGCAAAACTGTAGCTTAAACAGGGAATAAGTGCGCAGTCGGCCAAGGTAAAACTGTCACCGCAAACCCAGTGATTCTGGCTCAAATGGGCATCAAGGCGCTGAAACTGGATAAACATCTGCTTTTCTATCTGCTTGATCTCAAATTCATGCCCTTCGGGCGCATGCTTTAATTTTTCCAATTGAAATAATGGGTTATTGATATCGTTATCAATAATGCGATCGAATAAGCGCACAGCAAGATTGCGCTCGGGTTCGGTGGGCAGTAACTCGGTACCGTTTCGAAAATGCCTGTCTAGGTATTCGATGATGATGCTGGACTCGGGGAGCAGTTGGCCTTCGTGGGTTTTGAGTAGAGGCAGTTTCCCGGGAGGATAAAATTGCTGGAATGTTTGACGCGCTAACGGGTCGCGCAAATCGGTGATCCGCGGGTAAAAGTTCGCTTGTTTTTCATAGAGAGCAATCAACACCTTCTGTGAATAACGTGATAACGGATGATAGAACAGCTCCATAGGTGTCGACCCCACAACCCCTGCATTTTTTGACTCTACGACTTAACTTTAGTCGCTATCAAGGCGCTTGCTGTAGGATTTCCCTTAAAAGTAGTGGAAGTGGCGTAAAAGTGGTTTGCCATGCGGAATGATCCGCTCGCGCTAAAATTCGGTACTATTAGCTTTAACACCGCAGTGAAATAGAGATAACCAAAGGTAACAGTATGAGCCAGTTAGAAAGTTTCTCATCCATCTATGCCAGAGCGAGTGAGCGCAAGGGCGGTAAAAAGGGGCTCGAAGCATTGTTGCCAGGCTGCCTGACCAGTGCCGAAATTCGCCAGTATGATGATGCCACGCTGCTCTCAGCCATGAGTCGGCAGGTATTTCAGAGTGGCTTCGTCTGGCGTGTGGTCGATAATAAATGGTCCGCCTATGAGCAGTCTTTCTTTCATTTCGTGCCTGAAAAAGTATTGATGTTGTCGCCCGAGCAGCTCCAAGCCCGCGCCGCGGATGCGACCTTAATTCGCCATTTAAAGAAGACCCAAGCGATTTATGATAATGCCTTGATGATCCATGATATTGCCCGCGAACATGGCAGCTTGGCTAAGCTGATTGCCGACTGGCCGACCGAAGATATCGTCGGACTCTGGGCGTTATTGAAGAAGCGTGGCGCTCGCCTCGGTGGCAATACGGGGCCCTATTTCTTGCGCGGCATTGGTAAGGATACCTTTTTGTTAACCGATGATGTGCAAGGCTATTTTAAGGCGCATAAGTTGGTGGATGCCGGTTTTAGCTCGCAAACGGCGCTAAAGCAGGTGCAGGCCGCTTTCAATCAATGGCAGCAAGAATCGGGTCGGTGTCTTGCGGATATTAGCCGAGTCTTAGCTTGTAGCGTGGGTGATAATCGTATTTAGATAAAAAAGGACCAGCCAAATTGGCTGGTCAAGGCTCGATATTTCAAGCAATTGGAGTACTGCAGGGAAGCAGCGGGATGAACGTATAAGCAAAAAAACAGGATTAGAAACTTTTACTGATCCCAATGACGACTCTGTCATCGAAGATTTGAGTTTGAGTGCCATAGACCTTATGGTCACTGTCGACAGTACTGCCGTGGTAGCGCAGGTCGAAGTTGAGGCCGTAATAAGCTTTGCTCAAACCAATGTTCCAGTGGCCCCAACCTTCGGCGCCATCACCCGTGAGGTCTTGATAACCCACAGAGGCCGAGATTTTTACACCATTGTCAAAGCTATAGCTTGGGTGCAAGGCATAGTTAACCCCGTGCCAGCCATCGACACCAAACCAATCATCAACCGTTGGAGTGACTTCGAGTTGCAGATTTGCGCGGCCAAATTGTTTACCCACTTTTAACCATAACTCGGTGTAGTTAGAGTAGGACGCACCTGGGTAGAGGTATGAAAACAACATCACATCATAGGTAAAACCTGAGTCGCCAAATTCCCCCGCTTTACCAATAAAAGGTGCAGTAACGATTTCTAAGTTAGGGTCGGCGAATTTGATGTTGGAGCTAAATACACCCGCATACCAGCCTTGGTTGTGATTCCAGCTCAGTGTGCCTTGCACCACAGGAATATCGCCGTCTAAGGTTTCTGATTCTCCACGAAACACATAGTCAGATGCAAAGTTAAGGTTGCCGTTAATGGTGCCACCAAAGAGTTGATTATCTTCGGCGCCGTGGGAGCTTGCCGCCAAAGAAAGCAACGCCCCTGTCAGCAAAAATTTAGTACGAGTCTTCATAATCATCATCTCAAAGTATTGGGAATTGTTAGCGCACCTTTATCGTAAAAATAAGTTGTGAATAGCGCTGCAGCTTGGGATGAACCAATGACGAAAAGATATGAATGAATGTGAACAAGCGGCGAAATAACCGAGTTTGCCGGAGATGTGTTTGTGATCTAATTAATAAAAATACGTTTTTTGGGAAGCAGAGTTTCATTAAATGGGGTGTAAAAAGCCATTTCAGATTTGCCCTCAATTAAGCTTGGTCATAAAATGTCGCGTTCAAAGAGTTGAGTGTCACTCATTTCTGCTGATATGTAGATTCAAAGCGAATTTACATAAACCATACATCATTACCGTTACATCAATAGAATTAAGCATTCGAGTTTTGTAGCGTCTTGTTTGCATCACCATGAGTGAGAGAGCCATATTGCTCTCTGGCAGACAAGCCAAGCTAAACGACTGATGGTATATGCAAAAATGCTTATTTATTGGCGTAATGTAGTCGGATAAGTGTCATTTATATCGAATAGACTGTTATCAGGGTTCGCTTGATAGCAGCCTGTGGTGTCGAACAGGTTTGCAACATTTTCGATATAGAGTAGGCTGAATAAGTGTTTTGTATCGTACAACGCTAACAAGCTTATCCACTATTAACATATTTCTTAAATAGGATAACAATTCAATCAATAAGGTATTCGCGAAGGTGTGAATATTTTCATTAGTTTACACTTTAGTTTGTTTATCTTTCTTGTTCATCCTTATAGGGTATGCGATAAGTAACAGATTTGATTTTAGTTATAATTACGGCCGTCAGTTCACCTTTGAAAGCGTGAAAAAACGGTAGCGTTAATATTTAAAGGAGTTCTCATGCGGCAGACAATTAAACTTGCCTCAGTAATCAGCGTGGCGTTGTGGATGGCAGCTTGTAGCCCTCAAGAGGATAAGGCAGCTCAAGCAGGCGCTGGGCCGCAGAGTATGGAAGTTGGTGTAATCAACGTGGCGGCCCAGCCTCAGGTTATCCAAGTCGAATTACCCGGCCGCAGCAAGGCGTTCCTCGAAGCCGAAGTGCGTCCTCAAGTCAGCGGTATTGTTACCAAGCGTAGCTTTGTCGAAGGCGGTCATGTGAAGCAGGGCGAGTCCCTCTATCAAATCGATTCCGCGCCTTACAAGGCAGCACTGGTGAGCGCTAACGCCGATTTAGCCAGAGCGAATGCAAGTCTTGCTTCTGCTAAGGCCAAAGCGGCCCGTTATCAACAACTGGTTAAGACTAACGCTATCAGTAAGCAGGATTTCGATGAAGCCGAAGCGGCTTACAAAGAAGCGCTAGCAAGCGTGACAGTCGCTGAAGCGGCAATCAACACCGCCAAAATCAACCTCGAATACACCGAAGTGTTAGCGCCAATTTCTGGTCGTATTGGTAAATCGAGTGTGACTGCGGGTGCGCTGGTCACGGCAAACCAAAGCCAAACGCTGGCGACGATTCAACAGCTCGATCCTATCAATGTGGATATCGCCCAATCGAGTGCCCAATTGCTGCGCCTAAAAGCGAAATTACAGCAAGGCAAGCTGCAAGCGGCTGATAACGCTGACGTGCAGTTAGTGCTTGAAGACGGCACTGTTTATGGCCACAGCGGTAAGCTGCAATTTGCTGAGGTGAGTGTGGATGAAAACACGGGCTCAGTGATCCTGCGTGCAGAATTCCCTAACCCAGATGGTCTCTTACTGCCTGGCATGTATGTTCGCGCCGTGCTGAATACTGGTACCGATCCTCAAGCCATCTTAGTACCGCAAAAAGCCATTAGCCGTAACGCTAAAGGGCAAGCCGTGGCTATGGTGGTGAACGATCAAGGCGTAGTGGAAGCAAAAATTGTTACTACCGCTGAAGTTATCGACAATCAATGGCGTATTACTGCCGGTTTGGAAGCGGGCGATAAGTTGATTGTGGAAGGATTACAAAAGATCCGTCCAGGTGCACCAGTCACTCCCAAAGTTATTTCTGAAACCCAAGCACAATAGGGCATAGCTATGGCACGTTTTTTTATTGATCGCCCCATCTTTGCGTGGGTGATCGCCTTAATCATTATGTTGGCGGGGGTTCTGTCGATCCGATCCCTGCCAGTCTCGCAGTACCCCAGTATTGCGCCACCGACAGTGGTGATCAGTGCGAACTACCCAGGTGCATCGGCCAAAATCGTTGAAGACTCAGTGACTCAGGTGATTGAGCAACGTATGAAGGGTATCGACCACCTACGTTATATCGCATCGACCAGTGATAGCTTTGGTAACGCGTCTATTACTTTGACCTTTAACGCGGAAGCCGATCCGGATATCGCGCAGGTTCAGGTACAGAACAAGTTACAGGGCGCTATGACTCTGTTACCACAAGAGGTGCAATCTCAAGGGGTTAACGTTAACAAGTCAAGCTCAGGCTTCCTGATGGTACTGGGCTTCGTCTCGACCGACGGTTCTTTAGATAAGGGTGACATCGCCGACTATGTGGGCGCGAACATCCAAGATCCGATGAGCCGTGTACCGGGCGTGGGCGAAATTCAGATTTTCGGTGCCCAATACGCGATGCGTATATGGTTAGATCCACTGAAGCTGACCCAATACAATCTCACCAGCTTAGATGTGGTGAGCGCTATCCGTGCGCAAAACGCGCAGGTATCTGCGGGTCAACTCGGTGGTACACCATCACTGCCGGGACAAGAGTTAAACGCGACAGTATCGGCACAGAGCCGTCTGCAAACGCCAGAACAATTCCGCAAGATCATCATCAAATCCGATACTTCGGGTGCGAACGTGTTCTTGGGTGATGTGGCGCGTGTTGAGCTAGGTTCTGAAAGCTATGCGGTAGAGTCTCTGTATAACGGCAAACCCGCTTCTGGTATTGCGATTAAGTTGGCTACTGGTGCTAACGCCTTAGACACGGCAGAAGCCGTTCGCGCTAAAGTTGAAGAGTTACGTCCCTTCTTCCCTGCTGGGCTAGATGTGGTTTACCCCTACGATACAACGCCATTCGTTGAGAAATCGATTGAAGGCGTGGTACACACTCTGCTCGAAGCTATCGTACTGGTGTTCGTCATCATGTACCTCTTCCTGCAAAACTTCCGTGCGACGCTGATTCCAACCATCGCAGTACCTGTCGTATTGCTGGGTACCTTTGCGATTCTGTCGGCAACGGGCTTCTCCATCAACACCCTCACCATGTTCGCTATGGTGCTGGCAATTGGTCTGCTCGTGGACGACGCGATTGTGGTGGTGGAAAACGTTGAGCGGGTAATGGCCGAAGAGGGCTTAAGCCCACTCGAGGCGACCCGTAAGTCGATGGATCAAATTACTGGTGCGTTAGTCGGTATCGGTCTGACCTTGTCTGCGGTATTCGTACCTATGGCGTTTATGTCGGGTTCAACCGGGGTAATTTACCGTCAGTTCTCGATCACTATCGTGTCTGCGATGGCGCTGTCTGTGCTGGTGGCCTTGATTTTAACGCCTGCACTCTGTGCGACCATGTTAAAACCTTTGAAGAAGGGCCATGGCCATATCGAAACCGGTTTCTTCGGCTGGTTTAACCGTGGCTTCGATCGCTTAACGAATCGTTACGAATCGAGTGTGGCTGGCATTATAAAACGTAGCTTCAGAGTCATGATGATTTACGCTGCATTAGTTGTGGCTGTGGGCTGGATCTTCATGCGCATGCCAACGGCATTCTTACCCGACGAAGACCAAGGTATCTTGTTCACGCAGGCGATTTTGCCAACCAACTCAACCCAAGAAAGTACGCTTAAAGTGTTGGAGAAAGTCTCTGATCACTATCTGGCAGAGGAGGGCGTGAGATCGGTGTTCAGCGTGGCGGGCTTCAGTTTCGCGGGTCAAGGCCAGAACATGGGTATTGCCTTCGTTGGCTTGAAGGATTGGTCAGAGCGTGAAGCGCCAGGTATGGATGTGCAATCCATTGCGGGCCGCGCGATGGGCGTATTCAGCCAAATGAAAGAAGCCTTCGTATTCGCCTTCGTACCGCCTGCGGTAATCGAGCTGGGTACGGCTAACGGTTTCGACATGTACCTGCAAGATAAGAATGGCCAAGGGCACGACAAGTTAGTCGCTGCGCGTAACCAATTGTTGGGTATGGCGGCACAGAATCCAAATCTCGTGGGCGTTCGTCCAAACGGTCAGGAAGATGCGCCAATCTATCAGTTGCATATCGACCATGCCAAACTGAGTGCCTTAGGCATTGAGATTGCGAACGTGAACAGTGTACTCGCAACCGCATGGGGTGGCTCTTATGTAAACGACTTTATCGACCGTGGTCGTGTGAAGAAGGTTTACGTACAGGGTGATGCGCAATACCGTATGCAACCTGAAGACTTAGACACTTGGTACGTGCGTAACAACAAGGGCGACATGGTGCCATTCTCGGCCTTCGCAACGGGCGCATGGGAATATGGTTCACCTCGTCTAGAACGCTTCAACGGTTTACCTGCCATGAACATTCAAGGCGCAACGGCTCCTGGTTTCAGTACCGGTGCGGCGATGAATATCATGGAAGACATGGTGAAGCAGTTACCACCTGGCTTTGGTATCGAGTGGAACGGCTTATCCTATGAGGAACGTTTATCCGGTAACCAAGCGCCAGCACTGTATGCTCTGTCGATTTTGGTCGTATTCCTCGTACTGGCAGCCCTGTATGAGAGCTGGTCTGTACCGTTCGCAGTAATCCTAGTGGTTCCGCTCGGTATTATCGGTGCCCTGCTGGCGATGAATGGTCGTGGCTTGCCAAACGACGTGTTCTTCCAGGTGGGTCTGTTGACGACGGTCGGTTTGGCGACGAAGAACGCCATCTTGATTGTGGAATTCGCCAAAGAATTCTATGAGAAAGGTGCGGGTCTTATCGAGGCGACCTTACATGCGGTCCGCGTGCGTTTGCGTCCAATTCTGATGACGTCACTCGCCTTCGGTCTGGGTGTTGTACCGTTAGCGATTAGTACGGGTGTAGGTTCTGGTAGCCAGAACGCCATCGGTACCGGGGTACTCGGCGGTATGATGAGTTCGACCTTCCTAGGTATCTTCTTCGTGCCGTTGTTCTTCGTGATCGTGGAACGCATCTTTAGTAAGCGCGAGAAGAAAGGTAAAGAAGAAAAGCCGACCTCGGCGGAGTAATCTAACCTAACATTATTAAAGCCCTGCACATGCAGGGCTTTTTGTTAGCGTATCGTTACTACGATGGATAGCCAGCATTAGCCAATTCGGGCATATTGATGGAATCATAAAGGATGGGGAGCTTGGTATGTCGGCACAGGAACTGGCTGCATTGGATAAAGCCATAGCTAAGGGAAAGTGGTTTTTTATCCTAGTGGTTGGTGTGTTGTTTTGGGGTTGTATGACTTCAGTCGTGGTCGCCGCGATTCATTATTTCACCTCAGATACATCCTTTTGGGGTGAATTAGCTCGGGCACTCTGTATTTATCCAGCGGCAGGTCTTTTATTTGGTTGGTTTGCTTGGGTGCGGCTACAACGTAAAAGAGATAGACTGCGCGCCGAATATTATCAGCCGCATAATGAGTAACAGTGCGTTGGCTTTAGGAGCAAAGTGGTGTCATCGGTGAGAGGTTTTATGACTAAGCAGCTTATCATGGCCGTCGTTTGCCATTGTATCGCCGTGGGCACGGTCGCCTATGGCGCCTATGAGTTTTATCTTGAGCAGCTGGCCGTTCCTGAGCTGACTCGCCTCTTTGCCGTCGCAGTATTTTTTATTGGCATGGGGCTCGACCCTAATATGTTTTTTACTCCTCTCAACCAAGTGATGAGTCAGGCGGAGGATAAATCGCCTAAGGCAAAATTACAGACTGTGGTGTTTAATCTGGGGGTTTTCTTGCTGATCTGTAGTTTTTTAATGGAATGGTTATACGACTGAGGCCGTTAATCCACCCAAGAATTCAAACATCAAAAAGGGCGTCGAGCTTAGCTTCGACGCCCTTTTGGTTAGGGATGGAGGTAAACCTCGGCTTAAGGTGTGTAGTAAGTAGCTGCGCCTGGCCCCACTGGCAGACCAAAGCCAAACACCCACAGGAAGAAGAACGCCGTCCAGCCAACTAAGAACACTAAGGTGTACGGCAGCATAGTGGCGATAAGCGTGCCTATGCCAAGGTTTTTCTGGTAACGGCAAGCCACGGCCAAAATCAGTCCAAAATAACTCATCATAGGCGTGACTAAGTTAGTCACTGAGTCGCCAATACGGTAGGCCGCTTGAATGGTTTCAGGCGCATAGCCGACTAACATCAGCATGGGCACAAAAATCGGTGCGGTAATGGCCCACTGGGCCGAGGCGCTACCCAGCATCAAGTTGATAAAGCCACAGATCATAATAAAAAACAGGAACAGGATTGGCCCAGTTAAGCCAATGGATTGCAGGGCATCGGCACCCAGCACGGCTAACACGGCGCCCAGATTACTCCAGTTAAAGAAGGCCACAAATTGCGCTGCAAAGAATACCAGTACGATATACAGCCCCATAGTGCTCATACTGTGCGACATGGCATTGATAACGTCTTTATCGTTTTTAATGCTGCCAACGACCTTGCCGTAGACAAAACCTGGGATCGCAAAACAGATAAAGATAAAGGCGACTATGCCTTTGAGGAAGGGGGAACCCGAGACCAGACCGGTTTTAGGATCGCGCAGTGGCGCACCCTCTGGCACGACTGACAGCGCAAGGATTACCGCTAGCAACAGCATAGATAATCCCGCCCACTTGAGGCCGCGTTTTTCCAGCTCGGTGATATTGCCCATGGATTGGTGCACGGTTTCATCGGCATCATCACCTTGATATTTGCCCAGTTTCGGCTCGACAATTTTCTCGGTCACAAAGGCACCGAGGAAAGTGATCACAAAGGTCGAGACAAACATAAAGTACCAGTTAACCTCGGGGCCAACGTTGTAATCGGGATCGATCATCCGCGCCGCCGCCTCAGTGATACCCGATAACAGCGGATCGACAGTACCGAGCAATAGGTTAGCGCTGTATCCCCCTGATACCCCAGCAAATGCTGCTGCCAAGCCTGCCAGTGGATGGCGACCTAAGGAGTGGAAGATCATCGCCGCCATGGGAATTAATACTACATATCCAAGCTCAGCCGCGGTATTCGACATAATGCCGGCAAATACGATAGTTAACGTTACCAAACGCTTCGACGCGCCCATAACGAGTGCCCGCATCGCCGCGGATAACAATCCAGAACGCTCGGCGATACCCACACCCAGCAGGGCGACCAGCACAGTGCCTAAGGGCGTAAAGCCAGTGAAGTTAGTGACTAAGTTGGACACTATCATCCGCAAGCCTTCGGCATTCATCAGGCTAACTACATGGATAAGTCCATCGGCGCCTCGGCCGTGGGCGCCTTCGGGGCGCGGATCGGTCACCGTTAATCCAAAGTAGCCCGCAATGCCTGATACCAATATCACGGCGACACAGAACAGGGCGAACAAGGTAATCGGATGGGGAAGTAAGTTCCCTAAGCGTTCGACAATATTAAGAAAACGGACAAACCAGCCGCGAGAACTCATGTCGTCGGCCTGTGGTGAATTGACGGGAATATCGTTGGATTTCGAACTCATTCTCTTGCCTCTGTCGACCTTTGCTAGCGCATTCTTTACCCGGGAGCAGAATCGATGCGGCGTACTTGGCAGAGCTATGTCTGGCCCAAGTGGTTGGATTAACGCTAAGGTGAAAGTTAAAAAATTGGCCGAAAAGTATGATGGTTAAGCTTTAATTGAAACTTAAATGTTGCAACTGCGGATGAGCTGCGGATTTTGGGAGAATTAGGGATAAAAAAATGGACCCACTAGGAGTCCAGTATTCACGAGCAAAAAGGTTGCTCTTAACGTTGTGCAAATACAGTATAGTGCATTTTTTCTGTATCCAAGCTGAATAATCACTATTCACGATTTATTGTTTAATGCTCTGACCAGAGTCGGTAAAGCTAATATTTCATTGCGTTAGCTAACGCTTTAGATGAAATTCTTAGCCAGTTATGGTTAGCTGTACCTGTTAAGAGTAAGAATAAACCCTAAGGATGGAAGATGGACAAACTGTTATTAGGATTAGCGCTGATTTTTATCGTCACCTATCTTTGGTACGTCAGTCTAGTCAAAAAGCGCAATACCGCCCTTGAAGCCCTGTCAGGAATCGATGTGCAGTTAGCCAAGCGTGCCGATCTTGTACCCAATATCCTCAAAATCGCTAAGCGATTTATGGATCATGAAAAGTCATTACTCACTGAAATCACCGAGCTGCGCACCCAATTAACCCGTAATTACAACAAGACAGATCCCAATGCGGTTAAAGAGCATATCGCGCAAGCCGAGAAGCTTAACGATAAAATGGGGGCCTTGATGGTAAGCGTTGAAAGCTACCCTGAGCTCAAGTCGGACAATACTATGCTCGAGGCGATGCAAACCTATAACGAGGTCGAAGCCCATATCTCTGCTGCCCGCCGTTTCTATAATTCGGCGGTATCTGAGTTAAATACCGCCGTTGAGATTTTCCCCGGGTCGATTATTGCATCGATGGCAAACATTAAGGTGATGCCATTCTACGAGGTGCATGAAGCCTCTAAAGCGCCGATAGACGCGGCGGATTATTTGTAATCCTTCAATATTTGTGGAGCCAAGATTGGCTCCACATACATATGAACTCAATGAATATATTCAGCTTTATCTTAGGCCGCCCCATCAAGGCTCAGCGGCAGGCGGTAACCTTGTTGGCAGAACCTTCGGATAAGGCGTCACTTCAGCATTATTACGATACACACCTTGCACCGCTCGCCGCTCGCTATGAAACCAAGCGCGTCAACAGCCTTAAGGCAACACGCAAACGCCTATCTCTGGGTTTGGTGATAGTCGCGGGTCTCGCGCTGTTAGCGCTATTGGGGCATAGCCGTGGGATCATGCTGTTTCCATTACCTTTAATTGGATTGTTGGTATTAGGTTTTTGGAGTTTTGAGCCGACTAGGCAGTTTACCCGTCAGGTGCAGCGAGATATTTATCCCATCATGTTTAAGTATTTTGGTGAGGATTTTATTTATAACCGCGAGATACGCCTCGATATGAATCGCCTCACCGCGGCTAAAGTGCTGCCAGATTACGATAAGGCGAGTTTTGGTGATTATATCCAAGGCCAATACAAGGGTGTTGATTTGGTTGTTAATGAGTTAACCCTGACCAAAGATGTGCGAGTTGATGAGTGGCACGGCAATAAACGCAGAACCGTGACCCGCACTGAGACCCCCTTTCGCGGTACTGTTGTTGAGCTAAGTAGTCATAAGCGTTTTGTTGGCCATACCGTGGTTTTAAAGGATCGCGGCGGGCTGGCAAACTTCTTATCCGATAGCCATTCAGGGTTGCAAAGGGTGAAGCTTGAAGATCCCCTGTTCGAAAAAGAATTCGATGTGTTTTCAACGGATCAAATTGAAGCTCGATATTTGCTCAATACCGCCTTTATGGAACGTTTGCAGCAACTGGCGAGGTATTTCGATGATGATATCCAATGCGCCTTCTTTCGCAACCGTTTGCTTTTGTTCTTGCCCAATCGTCGCAGCCGTTTCCAAAATCGCTCCATCTTCGACAGCGCTAATTTTTCAGCAGAGTTTAGTCAGTTAAACCGTGAGATGAAGCAACTCTTTGCTATTATTGAAGTACTTAAACTCAACGAACATACGGGACTTTGATGCCAGCAACGCACTCTTCACCACTTTGCCTTAAGTCGATAGCCATAGCTAGCCTTAGTTTGTGCTTGGCTTGGGGAAGTGTTGCGGCCGCGTTTGCCGAAGAAGCCAAGCCTAAGCCGCGCATTGTGGCCCGTTATTCTGAAAGCGGTATTGTGAGCAATGTAGGGCAGGAGAAAGTCAAAGTTTATCAATATCAACAGGCCAATGGCGTCACGGCTTTTACCGATAAAGCGCCGACCACCAATGAGTATCAAATCCTGCTCTATGACTGCTTTGCCTGTCGCCCCGATTCCAAAATTGACTGGAATGGCATTCAGTTGTTTACCCGCAATTACGATAGTTTGATCAGTCGTGCGGCCCATAAACATCAATTAGACCCTGCACTTATCCGCGCCGTTATCCATGCCGAATCGGCCTTTAATGCCAGAGCCTTGTCGCGTACTGGCGCAATGGGGTTGATGCAATTAATGCCCGAAACCGCCAAAGAGATGGGTGTGACCAATGCCTTTTTGCCGGAGGAGAATATTCTCGGCGGCAGTAAGTATTTGGCGCAAATGCTAAAACAGTTTAATGGTGATATTGCATTGGCCTGCGCGGCTTACAATGCTGGGCCAACCACTGTGACTCAATACAACGGTATTCCTCCCTATCCAGAAACCCAAGCCTATGTTGAGCGGGTGCAAATTCTGCTAAAGCGTTATCGAAGCGCCAAAGTCTAGCGGCACTGCCACTCTCTATTTAACCTGAACTCGGTAAGGAGTGTCGAAAAGATGCCTATTTAGTGTCTCTACTTATCCCGAGCTTAGGTTATTTCATGCTGACAAAACAAAAGCAGCGGACCTAGGAGGTGACGCTGCTCTGCTGCATACGGTGATGACGCAATAGGATTTGCTTATTCGCCGACTTCCCATTTGACGATGACATTGCCATCCGCTTGGCCTAAGTTTTTGCCAAGATAGTCGAGCATGTCGGTCGCGATTTCATCCAGTTGCCAAGGTGGGTTAATCACCCATAGTCCTGCGGCTGTCATGCCAAATTCATTGGAATCAGGTTTGATTGCCTGCTCGATACGCAGCTGGCGCTTAATGCCGCTGCCAGCTAAGCGGGAAAGCATTTCTTCCGTCTGCGCGCGGTTGACAACAGGATACCAGAGCATAAATACGCCCGTGGCAAAGCGTTTGTGCGCCTTGATTAAGGTCTCTGCAACCGTTTGATAGTCGGTCTTAATCTCATAACTGGGGTCGACAAGCACCAGTGCACGGCGCTCAAGTGGCGGTACCGCAGCAATTAATCCTTTTAGGCCGTCGCCCTTGATGACTTTTACCTGCTTATCCTGCTCGAAATACTCATCCAGCAGCAGATGATCGGTACCATGCAGCTCGTGCAGCAGCATACGATCCTTCGGCCCCAGCTCCATATCGATAATGGCGGGGGAGCCTGGGTAGAAGTTGAGATCTTCTGGATTATCTTCGTTAAAGTGGCGCACCGCATCCACATAATCCTGTAGGGATTTTGGCAGATCGGTTTTATCCCAGAGCTTAGCTACGCCTTCGAGGTATTCACCCGTTTTCTGAGCAAACTCATCCGTTAACGCATAACCACCCGCACCCGCATGGGTATCGATATAGACTAAAGGTTTGTCTTTCTTATGCATTAACTGCAAGGTTTGCAGCAAGATAGCGTGTTTCAGCACATCGGCATAATTGCCGGCGTGATAACCGTGGCGGTAACTTAACATGGGGGATCCTAGTTATTTGCAAACAAAGCAAAGGGAGGCAAATGCGTGTTGCTAATTATACCTAGGATGCCCTAATGCGTAAAACGAATGCCTTAGTTGGCACTTTTCTTATGGTTTAGCCAGTGGGAGGGCGTTTGCATCTGATAGGTTTTCAGCCACAGCGCTGCGGGCGCAGGCTTACCAAATAAGTAACCTTGAAACTGTTCACATCCAAGCGTTGTCAGCTGTAACAGCTGGGTTTCTGTTTCTATCCCTTCGGCAATCACATTGAGTTTTAAACTCTTCGCTAACAAAATCGCCGCGTTGACAATCTGCGTGTGGCGCTCGCTAATGCCGAGTTGGCTGACAAAATAGCGATCGATTTTAATCGTATCGGCACTGATATCGATCAGCTGGCTCAATGAGGCATGGCCAGTCCCAAAATCATCGATGGCAATCGAAACGCCCATTTTTGCGAGGGTATTTAAACGTTTACCCGTTTCTTTGTGTGTCGAAAAAACTGAGGTTTCGGTGATTTCAATTTCTAAGATTGGGATCAGTTCGGGATGGTTAATGTACGTCTGGATCAGCACTTTGAAGAAACGATCCGACAGAATATCTTGCCCCGACAGGTTAAAAGCGATTTTAGTCATAGGGACATTTTTTGGCCAAGCGCGGATCAATTGGAGTAATTGCCTAAACACTTTAATGGCGAAAATCGCCTGCAACTGCGATGACTCTATGATCGGAATAAAGGTGCTTGGCATAATCATGCTGCCGTCTTTGTCGAACATTCTGGCGAGCGCTTCGAAGCTGACAATATGGCCATCGGCTAACACTTTGGGTTGCAGCCACATTTCCAGTCGGTTGTGTTTCAGTGCGTCGCGGATTTTGCTTTCTTTCGAGGAGGCTTCAAGTAAATTGTTAATCAAACCAACGTAATACACCATAACCGGGTTAGCTTGGGTGGTTTGTTTAATGGCAATCAAGCATTGCTCTGCGGCTTGCTGTGGCGCGGATTTATGGCCAGAACTGCAGCCAACGCGGCACTCTAAATGGTAGTCAATCTGTTGTTCTTGCTTAAGTTTTAAACTTGTTGGAATGCGAAGACGTAATTGCGGTGCGAGCGTCTCTGGCGAGATGAGTGGCAGTTCGGTAAATTCCAGGGCAAAGGATGCTCCTCTAAAGCGATATATTTTTGCTTGATGGCCGAAGCGCTCTTTAAGCTCTAAGGCAAAGGCTTTTAGGATAGCGTCCCCGACACTTATTCCAAAAGCAGCGTTGATTTGGCTCAGATTATCAATCTTAACCAAAGCTACCGTCATTTCTTGGTGGGCCGCACTTGGCGTCGGGTTATACCAGTGGTTCTCGTTGGGTAAGCCCGTGACTAAATCATAAAAATGGGTACTGATATGGTGTTTTTTGAGCCGATTAACTTCGAGCTCGTGGTTGGCCTGTGCCGTGATATCGTGGCAGTGAAATAGCAGAGTATCGTGGTGCTCTAATGACGCTTTTTGCAGGAGATATCGGCTGCTGTCATTATTTTTTAAGCGGGTCTGAAATGATGCTGCAAGTAAATTAACGCTAGTGTCTTCGCTCAGTTCAAAAATATCACAGAGACGGGTACAGTTGAGTTGGACATTCGCGGCGATATCTTTGGCAGCATTGTTTAGATTGAGGATCGTGCCCTCTTCATTGCAGAAGAAAGACGCTGTGCCATTGTTGTCAAATATTTCAGCATATTGGTCTAGGGTGCGTTGCAGTGCTTTTTGATGCCTAATCATCTGCTGTGCATGGATTTTTTGAGTTTTTAACAACCGCATTGCCGATAAGGGGATGCAGATATTAAAAAACATAAACAGCAGCCCGTTGAGATAGGCGTGGGTCGCGGGCAGGCTAATATCTACATCGACAATGGGCGGAAGGTTTTGGTTACGCAGCAACAATAAAAAAGGCAACACATTGAAGCACATCATCCAGCAGGCGACTTTTCTGCCAAACAAAAAGAGTGCCATTAAAGGCAGCGTGTACAGAAAAGTAATACCCGCCTGCGACAAATTGAAATTTGGCACAAACAATAAGATAGACAAACAGGCTGCAACCACCATTACCAGCAAGCTGATAGAACTCGCCAGTAAATATTTGCGCGTAAACCATAAGGCAAGAAATAGCACAGTTAAAAAACTGACCGTAATGCCAATAATAAAACTGAGGTTTAGCTGATAGGCGATCAACGAACTATGCAGCACTATGCTGGTGGTAAGAACGGCACCACTCAGCAAAATAATTCGCAATAAACTGGTTTTTAATATGGTTCTATCGGGGTTTAAAAAATCTTGCTCCCTGATAAACAAAAAACCTTTCAGCCAGTTAAGCAAAGATTGTCCTTATTCCATACGGAAGTCGCTAAGGTTGACTGGGGATAAGACATATAACATAAATCGCTTAATTGTTACACAAATAGATTATAACCTCTATAAATCAGTAGATTACAATGTGATTCATGTTTGAGCTTATGTCGGATGAGTTAGACAAATTGACCAATAAGCAGAAACTCGCAAATAGGGGGATTTGCTTGCATGTTCATCAAGGCGGTTCTTTGGCATAATGGCCGCAATTTCTCCCCGTTAAACAGTGATCCCTTTGCCTATTCCAGTCTTTTTTAATCAGCAATTTCCAACTCTTGTGGACATTTGTGCCCGTTGGCAACTGGTTTTTGATGCCGATGCGCCGTTTGAATTGCGTTTTGAATCAGACACCTTGACGCTACATAAGCGCGATGAGCCTAAGCTCGATGGCATAGTCGTTGATTTTGTCACTGGCGCGGTTGCCCATAGGCGCAAGTTTGGTGGCGGTCGTGGGCAGTCGATTGCTAAGGCTGTCGGGTTAAAGCAGGGAGTTACGCCAAAAGTGGTCGATGGTACAGCGGGCCTCGGCCGCGATGCCTTTGTGCTGGCAAGTTTAGGCTGCACTGTGACTATGGTAGAGCGCCATCCTGTGGTGGCCGCATTATTAGAAGACGGCTTGCGCCGTGCCTATCAAGATGCCGAAATCGGCGACTGGATGCGTGAACGTATGCGGCTTTTCCATGGTTCTAGCCTCGAAGCACTCGCCAAATTGGAGCAAGAGGTTGATGTGGTCTACCTCGACCCTATGTATCCCCACCGCGACAAATCAGCCTTAGTCAAAAAAGAAATGCGAGTCTTTCAAACCTTAGTCGGTGCGGATCTCGACGCCGATGGCTTGCTCGCCCCCGCCATGGCTCTAGCCAGTAAGCGTGTAGTGGTGAAGCGCCCCGATTATGCCGAAGACCTCGCCGGCGTTAAGCCCAGCATGGTTATAGAGACCAAGAAAAACCGCTTCGATGTCTATGTGAAATCGGCAATGAAGTAGGCTATAAGCTGAGTATTAAATCGATATAGCTGTCGCTGAACCCATAGATTGACAAATTTAAAGCATATTTTGACATAAAATGGGGTTCTGTAATTTACAAATAAAACACAACACCAATTAAATTAATGAGTTACATTGGTGCTGAAGTGTTGTCTGACAAATCCATAAAAATAGAAGCAGTAATGCTTCTATTCAACCTCTTACTTCCAAAGTCTCTAACAAAGAAATGCCCCAAAGCAATTTAGCACTCCATGTTTAGACACCGCTTTAATTTTATTTATCCATGAGATTTTATAATCCATACGTGTTCAACTATGAGCACTATTTCCTAAAATTTAAGTGTCTATTCATCACAACCAGAGGAGGTTTGTATGGACGCTTGGAATAAAGGTCATCCCATGGGCCAAAAACGACCTTTTAAATTGGAAGAGATTTGGCGCATTCGTACTCGTTTGGAGTTAGAGCGTAATATTGCTGAGTTAGCGTTACTTAATCTGGCGATTGATTCAAAATTACGCGCTTGTGACTTACTGCATTTGAAAGTTCAAGACATTACCTCAGCAGGCGTCATCAATCCGCGCGTGCGATTAACACAGCGTAAAACCCACCGTGAAGTACAGTTTGAAATTACGCCACCAACCCAACATTGTTTGACCTCTTGGTTGCTCGAAAAGCGACTCATCGCAGAGGACTACTTATTTCCGAGCCCAAGGTGTGCTCATCAGCCGATGAGTTACAGCTATTACCGCGCGATAGTCAAAAACTGGGCGCGTCAGTTAGGCCAAAATAGCGAATTATACGGCACGCATTCACTGCGCCGAACCAAAGCCACATTGATTTACCGTAGAACGAAAGATATTCGAGCCATTCAAATATTACTTGGCCATGTCAAGTTAGATAACACCGTCCGCTACTTAGGTGTTGAGATTGAAGATGCACTGCGCATATCGGAATCCATAGAGGTATAAATGGGTAAAGGCAGTGGTCGGCTTAAGCACCATTGCCTTGGTCTAATCACATGTAGCACCGTCCCCAAAAAACATCCCCAATTTACCGAAGTCAGCCCCATTGGAAGATGGATTCGCAAACACTTAAGTTAGTTGTTTGCTTTTAACGTGTTGCAACCATGTATTTGTTTTTGTATTTTGATTTGACAAGAATGGAAACTTAAACTAAAGGGAATGCCATGTTGCCGCTATGGACACAGCGCCGTAACTCATCTTTTGCCGCTTTTATATTGTTGTTTGGGCTTGCAGTGTGGGCTCCGAGTGAGGCGGCGCTGACAAAACCTGATGTTGAAATTGATCCTGTATTACCAAGTATTCCTTTACCAGTAGAAATACCTTCTCTTTCCGGTAGTCGCTTTTCGTCAAATGTCGAGTTGCGCTGGAGTAATGATTGCTCTGTCACTGCCGTTAATATTCAAGAATCCATCAATAATCAGTCTTGGACAACAATCTATACGGGATTAGGTCAAGCGGATAATACCGCTGCCTATGCTGCGTTTGCTGTTGGTGGGGATGTTTGCAGCGGTGATTGGTCAAGCAAACGATTATTGCAACTCCCTAATAAGACCCTCCCTGGCTATTACTACCGCATCAATGCCTGCAAAGGTTCATTGTGCAGCGCTTATAGCCCTTCTATTCTAGTTGGCAGCCCTTCTATACCAACAACACCATCGGCCCCGACATCAATATCTGTTCCAGCAACTAACGCAACAGGTGCCTTCAATGTGACTTGGTCTAGCGTCAGTGGCGCTACACGTTATGAATTACAGCAGCGC
>NZ_NAJR01000016.1:0-86489 GCF_002196695.1 Shewanella sp. Shew256
AGCTGTGGTGGTGCGCCAATTGAGATCATCCGGCAGTATATTGAGCAGCAACAAACTCCGGCGTAGCCCTCAGAACGGCTTCGCCGTTGCGCTATTCATCCTCGCCCTGAACGGCGAGGTTTTCCGCACTATCCGATAAATAAAATGAGAACCCGCTTAACCGAGTTGTCTATGCTAGCTAATCAACAACTTAAATTAGTCTTGGATCGATTTGATATTTTAAATCAACGGCATTCTTAACCGACTCAATTACAACTGGATTGGAAGGGTTGACCAACACATTGTGCTCCAAGGGCACAATAAACGAGGGCACCATCAGTCCAGCCGCCGATTCAGACTCTATAAACGAATCTCCAAGCCCTCTGGACATTATGTCGTTGTATCGCCACCCCTCGGCCAATTCGCTTTGTGGCAACATCATCAATTCACTTTCGGGCAATTCCAGTTCAAGCGTGACGAAGTTATCGAATCTTCGGGGTGAATTGAGATGCACTAAGACTTCTAGGATTGCTAGAGATAGTGTAGGAGAGGTATACACCATCGGTACTCCCAATGAGTTCCAGCGCCCCCCATACATTGCAGCCCCTTGTCCATTCCATGCAGAATCCACGTACTGCTTTGATACAATGCGATAGAGCTTCACATGTAAACTCCGTGCATTAATCTATTAATTAGACGAATGACATCTAATGTGCCCGACTCAGAGCCCATTAACTCAATTGGTCTTTTACCGTTCAATCCAATTGCGGGTTCATTGAGCCATTGAATAGCATCAGCCTTGTTTCCACCAAGCATCAAAGTTGCTGCTTCATACATTCGTATCATCCTTGCAAACGCTTCGCTTTCACTAGGTTTCAGTCGATGTTCTTTATCCTTTACCCGACGGGCGAAGGTTGCCCGGCTTAAACCGGCATACTGAACAAGGTTCGTAACGGGCATGGAAACGGCTTCGGCAAAGCGATTCACAACATCAATACTAAACCCATGATTTATTGCGTCACTTAGCACAGGGCCTTCGCCAGCAGGCAACCCCACTTTAGCCCAGATAGATTGATGTGCTTTAGGTTTTAATCTGAACTCACGTAATTGTTGAACAGCCATATCAATGACTCCTGCATTCCAAAATTATGATTAATTATCGCACTATACGTCTCATTTGACAAATTTTAATGTCTCACATGAAATTAGCATTTATAAAAAATCCCGCACTTGCGGGATTCTTTATTTGAACGGTTTAATATGTGTAATGTTTCTCAATAGAATTTGAGTAAGCGCCAGAGTCATCCACGCCTCTAGCGATAATCACAGCACTATAACCAGTTGACTTACTTACGTAAATATAAGATCCAATGTAGGGTGATACTTCACCGTTAATGTTCCACTCGTATTTCGCCATCTTACCATCTTCGTCAGTACATATCAGATCGAGTCGGAGAATGTTGGAATAATTGCTTTCCTTCACGTTACATTTGGGTTCTACGTTTTTGGCAACGGGGATTTCCATTTCGTACTCCCGTTGGATGTTGAATACGGATGTCATAACCGCTTTTAGTTTGTGAACACCCGCTTCAACACCACTTACCATCACCCTCAGATTGGTAGGCTCCACCAGCTTGCCATCTAGATACCAACTAACCGTGTTGATTCTGTCTAATGGATGTCCCATTTTGCCTGACAAGTTTGCTATCACGGTTAATGGCTCGCGCATCATAGTGTTGCTATAACGTGGCTCAATGCTCAACTGGGGCTCCGGCGCTTGGTTGGTGCCAATATAGCTTGAAACCACCTTAGCGTTTCCTCTGTTATCGGTGACCGTAGCTTGAACATTCTCGGTTCCCGCTTCCGTCACATTGAAAACCACTTGCTTATCTGACTTACGAACCACTTCAAATGTCTCAGGGATTTTCCATTCTACTGAGAAAGTCACTCCTGAATAGTAAGGAGGGAGATCTGTCGGTGTGTTAATCAACATTGAACCAGAAGTTGGGGCATAACTACTGTTCGTTTTGCTGATGATCTCAAAAGATGGGAAAGTATATCTCCATGCAGCAGGCGTTAACCGTTTCAGGTTTTCAGTCTCAGCCTGATACCCCTCTGCCCATGCTCTGACTTGTAGTGTAACCAGCTTATTAGTGACATCTGCCGCTGTTGGGGTGTAACTGATGGACGGCGCTAACGTCTTGGTGCCGTCTGGTAATGTCCACTCAGTGATGATTGGCGTACCCGCAGCGGTATCCGCTAGCTTCGTAGTCGCTTCCAGTGTGTACGGAACGCCTTCTTCCATCGCCTTGATCACCGGCAATGCCATTCGCACAGGTTGTAAACGTGCGGCACGTACAATCTTAGTAGCCTTCGCATACCTGGCGTCGCCAGCCAAATCAGTATTCACATAAGCTGCGCGAGCATAGATGTTATAGCGAGTTTCACTGTCCATCGTTAACGTGAAACTATCATCACCTTTCACCCAGTTCACGCCATCTAACGACCATTCTACTTCGGTTGATGTCAAATCGACTGATTCATCATTATCAAGCAGCTTATATTGGCCAATCTCGCCAGCATGTAATGCACTAACACCCTCAATCTTCAGTTCTGGTTGGTCGTACACCAACACCTCTTGGAAATCGGTGGTCTGTTTAATACCGCTGTACTTGTTAGCAATCTGGGCTCTAAATTGATAGATACCTTTGTTAGATAACAGGATTTGCACAAAGTCTTTGTTAGTGGCAATTTCTTCCCATGTACCGCCACTATCTTTCGACATTTCCCAAGTCACGTCGCCTTTAGCACGACGGTCATTTAGTGTATTAGGTACGTATAGCAATTGAGCCGCGAATGGCGCTTTACCCGCCATGCGCTTTATCAGGATATCTCCGTCAATAGCCTCACCTTTATAAATCTGGAAAAATGCAGAATTACTCTTAATCGTTTTTTGGTAATCAGCCAGTTTACTGTCCACAGTCACCAGAGCCACTAAGCGAGAACTGCCGATAGAAAAGTCCTTGAATGGGATTTCCGCAGATGCCACACCTTCACTGTTAAGCTTTAATGGCTCTGTTAGGTTTTGATAGCTAGTACCTTCTTTGTTTCGCGACTCCAATGCAATGACCGCAGACCAATCACCCATAGTCTCTTTATCGTAAGTCATTTTTCGAGTTAAGAAGTCCAGAGAGCCAATACTCACTTTAGCAGTGATCGTAGACTGAGTGTTTTGAAGTACCTCGGGGGTTTCTAGCTTCGCTACAATAGTATTAGCTGGCACAGTCAGAACTTTAACCTTCTTAGTGCCTAACGCGGTTTTGTCCCCAGTGTACTGAGCTTTTAGCTCAATATCTCTTGTGGTCCACAAGGCAGATGCCCCCACACTTAAAACTTTACCAATCCGCTTTTTAGACTGAGCTGAGCCTGATTGTGTGTAAGGGTATGACACCTGAGTGCCATCACTGCTAGTGATTGAAAAAGTTAAATCACCGTTAATAAACTCAGCTGACGTGGTGGTAATCACCCCACCATCAACTGTCGTCGTAAAAATGTCAGGTTTAAATTCACGGTATTTAGCAACAGTTACTACTGGCGGCTCCGGCTCAGTCACTTTAAATGCTTGCGAACCCACAAAGCTGAGCGCTTCTGAGTTTTTTCGGTTGATCATCCAAACCTTGTACTTAGCCTCGTTAAGTGAGGATGTACTGGTCGCTTTTTGGAACGTACCCGCGAGGACTTGCTGAGAGTTAGACCATTCAGAGCCTGTGCCATCAGGGAATTGTAGCCATTCAATAAAACAGCGATAATTTAACTGACCACCAGCTTTACGTGCCTGCTCAGCTGACGCATACATGCGACAACCAACCCCCTCGGTGTTTTTGAGTGGCATAGAGACCGCTTGAACACCTCTTCGATAGGTCTGGCTTCTGTCATCTATCTGCCATTTTACTGGCATATATCGAATTGAGACTTCCTGTACTGATGTGTTACCAGCATTATCCTGGACTACCACAGATAGTAATTTATCAGTATTGGGCTCTAATGGAGTATCTGGAGTTTTGAGCATTTTTAAATACTCAATCCCTTCATCAATACCATCTCCAAGAACTGATTGGCCATCCACTGACGCAGCAATCACCTTCCCCCCACCAGACATGGAATCAACAGCCGCAACGAGAATATCATCAAAGAAATAAATAGGGTCGGCAGCGTTAACAATGCCGCCGTTAGTGTTGTAAATCCTGATAGTTGGAGGATTTCTATCGATGTTACTGGACTCACCTACGACACCTTCCCAGGTGTTGCTGTAAGTGTCCGTCAACGTCGCGTATGGGATGTAAACGCCATCTGGAAGCGAAGACAGGTCAAACTCGAATGCCCATACATCGGAATGCTGCTCAACGAGCTTAGGGCTCAGCTTAAGTTCTCCCGTAGGTAAGGTAATAACATCGGTAGAGAGAATGTCATTTCCTGCCAGGTTATAGCTTGGTTGTTTGATTGAATACTGTGGATCTGGTTTTAGCGTAATAGTCGCCTGTGGATGCCACCACGTACCTGATTTACCCGCGTGAGGGGTAGCTACTGTTAATAGCGCTTTTTCGTTATCGATAGTTAGTGTCGTGCCGTCAGCAAATGTTTTAGTGATTGGCACCTCGTTACCCGAGGCCACCGCTTGCATCATATAATCGTCGAGTGTCGCGGTCCTGAAGTCCCATGCGAGATTGTATTGCGACTGATATTGGCCATTGATGGTTTTGAAATAGCCATTATCCGAATCTACGCTCATGCTGTAGTTGGTTGAGCCCGTCGAACTGCTTGTGTCGGTAACAATAGTCGTGCCAGCTGTGGACATGGTACATGATGTGCTGCCAATCGGGATGGTACACGCCCCGAGACTCGGCGCATTAACTACTTGGGTATATGGCCTTGAATCGGTCTTAACTTGGACGGTTTTGAGGATGTTTCCCTTGCTGTTGCTGGTTACGTCCGAACCTAACTGGATACCAGTGGTTAAGTCACTTACGATTTCAACGATGTTTGGGGAAATAGCTTGCGCCGCTTCCACAGTCATCGAACCTGTTTCAACCAGCACTTTTTCACTGCCACTGCCAGAATAAATACTTACGGTATACCCGATGATGTTATTGCCAGAGTTATTCAAGTAACCCTGAATACCATCGCTGTAAGTGCTTAACCCTGATGGCAAGCTCCACTCCAGTAAACAGAGCATGTTACCTTGGGATTGCGTAAAGGCTTTTGCCGCCGCTACATCCGTCGTTAAGCTACAACCCGCACCGGATCCTTGAGTTGGTTTGATTTGCACCTGCTGGACGTTTGCCACCACTCCTGAAGGTGGGGTCAAGACGATTTCGGGCATTTTTGCAGACAGTTCACCAGTGATGGTTACACCGGATACAGCTAAAGCGTTAAATGACCACGCCGATTGCGCTAGTATAAGTAGCGCTATAGCGGATTTACTGAAAGTTAAGTCGCGCATTCTGAACCCAACATTTTTTTATGATTACATAGGTTATCAGAATTATATAAATGGATAAATTTATTTACCCATTTTTTGAGCAATTAATGGGAATTTTGCGATGAATTAATACACATTAAATTAATCAAATGAGTTTATGATACCAAGGAGATCCCAATATGGGATCTCCTTATGGAGTTGGGAAATTAATTGACTGATGCGGTGAGTTGTAGCGAGTTTATGGCTTGGGAGATTGCGGCAAAGTTATTCACCACTTTGACCATTTCACCACCATTGCGATAAAACAGCGTCGGCGTACCTTGGATGCCCAGTGTACCCATGAGCTCAGAGTTTTGGATGATGGCCATCTTAGTTTCTGGGGTTGGGGTTGCAGTGGCATAAGCAGCTTTAGTTTGCTTCGCCTCTTCGTGCTTCCACACCGCGTCCTTACCGCCATCAATCATGGATTGGATTGCTGGGACAGAGTTGGCGCTGATCCACGCTAACGGCACCAAGCGCACATCCAACTGTTTGCTTTCAATCTCGGGTTTCAAACGTGCGAGTAAACTACTGCAAGCACTACAGAAGGGTTCAAAGAATACATAAATAGCTTTCTCAGCTGACGCTTGTTCATAGCCCAGTTGAATGTATTTCGCCGCAGTGAGACTTTGCCAATCCTGCTCAGTGTAAGATTGCTGAGCAACAGGTGCGCGTTGTGCTTGACCTGCTTGTTGTGGCTGATTCCTATCGGCTTCGGAGATGCCCAGCGTCGTTGCCCACTGCTCCGTTAAGTTGACGCCATTCGCATCCACCAGACCACCAGCAATAACAAAGTCACCCGTGCTCCAATAAATTTGTTTTTGACCACTCAGATCCACCAGCCAGCCCGTGATATTTTGCGAACCGTCGGTGACACTCCATTTCTGGATCACTTTGTTATTGACGTTACTGCTCAACAAAGTTGCTAGGGCCGTTGGGCCATCTTTGGCAACACCCGTTGGTAGTGATGTTTTATAGCTGTTGAACTGGCTCACTACCCAAGCGAGAAGGACAAGAGCCAAGATAACAATAAATGCGATGAACGATTTTTTGCTTAACGATTGTAGTTTCATACCTTGCCCATAAACCATAAAGCGCTTGGATTAATAAAATTGTGTTGATTTTGGCCTAACTTGAGGAATCAATCAACTCAATTGCATCGTTTAAATCATCAAGATTGATTTTGTAACCGAACAAATATCGCTGATTAACTCCCGTTTGCGAGCGACCTGATTTGGTTAAATCGCCAAATCCTCTTAATTTCATGTCCTCAATCGCTAGCGTCACGCCATGAGAAATTTGAGAAATTAACTCTAGCCTATCCTTTGATTTTGGGCTTATTTCAAGGGGTAACAGTAAATCAAAGTACCCTACCCCTCCGTGCCTTGCTAAGCGCCCTCTAAGCTGATGGAGTTGGACGAGACCTAGCCTGTCTGGATTCATCACAATGCAGTGGGTTAACCCTTTAATCGTCAGCCCAGTTTCAACTAATGTCGTCGCTACCAGCACGTTTGCATCACCCGTATTGAGCGCATCGATTGCCGCAGCATTTTCTTCGTTTGTTAGCCCTCCATGCGCCAGAACTACCCCGCTACCATCCGGCAGGAGGTGACGATTACTATGGATGAATCGGCACCATTTCTCGTATGCCTCTGTCGCATTCTGAATATCCGCAAATGCCTCACACTGGCTTTCATCTTTAAGGGCGCAAACGATCAATAACTTTTGGCCGCTTTGAAGCGTTTTTAACGCTCTTATTGCCAAGTCTCGACCTGCGTAATGCTCTAACAAACGACTCTCAATACGCTTATCTACGAAGCAATGCTTTAGCTCGTATACCTTCAGCACTCCATGTTTCAGCAAAGCCGCAGTTCGCGGTACTGGGGTTGCTGTCGATTCCAGTAAATGCGCCCCGTCAGCGCAAAAAAGCTCACGCTGTTCTACTGAAAACTTGTGCTGCTCATCCACGACGGCCAGATCAAATGTGAATGGCCACTGTTTGTGTAAAATCGCCGTGGTACCAATCAACATTCGACATTGGGAAATCTCTTCAATGATCTCCCCTTCAATGACTAACGTCGGGCTGATGTCAGGGTAATACTCAGAGAACTCTCGATGTAACTGACGCGCTAAATTCGAAGTAGGCAGCATAATGGCCACTCGCCCACCAGCATCCACAACTGAGGCGGCACAGGTGCCAATCACACAGCTTTTTCCGGTGCCAACGTCACCAATTAACATCATGTGTTGAGATACTGCCGAAGTCATTTGCGTGACCATACTAAATGCCGCGGATTTTTGTTCCTCGGTCATTTGGAATGGTAACGATTTAATGCGGTTATCTATCGCCTCTGACTCAAACTGCAACGGGACACGCTTTACTCCCCACTGTGACGCCAATTTCTTTGCCTCTGCACCAATGAGGACTGCTGCTAACTTACTAACTTGCCGAATCCGTGCGTAACCTCGTTGAACACAATCGGGGAAATGGATCTCCTGTAACATCTGCTCGATGTTGTCACTCGGGGCTGCACCCAGAAATTGCTTTAGTCGTTTGTTACTTACAGCGGTAGCTGAAAGCAGCTCTCTAATCTTGTCAGCACACTCCTTGATAACATCACGTTCTGACAGTAAGCGGCTGAGGAAATCGATTACCTTGGGTTCCGCTTTGCTCATTCCCTTGGCCAGTTCATAGCACACATGCAACCGCCCTAAATCATCGGGGGCAACAAACTCCTGATTTTTTAAAATCAGTTGTTGGTTTTGATATTCCGGTAAGCCATAGACATAGATAGGGTGATGCTGATTAGCCATCGCGAGCCCGTTGCTCAACGATTTTAGGTTTTCAGCTGTGTCGTAAACGAAGGTTTTCAGTCGGAACCCCTGTTGGTCTGTCAGCTCAACAATGATGAAGGGACTGCGTTTTTTAGTGCGTCCTAACTTGATGTCAGATACGGAGTGAATATGACCGCCGAAAAGCGTCATCCCAGAGAAGCCTTGATAGGGATTCAAGTCATATTGAACAAGGCGTAAATCTTTGTATTGCAGAGGCATTACAAGTCCAACTTGCCATAACTCAGTTATGCCAAACTTGGATAATTGCTCTAAAGACGTGTCTGTCATGCCCCAATCCGATTCGTGTTCTATGTCTCCATTAGATCACGCTTCTTGATTGAGGCAAATTTTGAGAATTAGATGTTGGGACTAGCACACTGCACGAATTCTTGGAATCCCCTTTTCGTCGGCTGCGCTTCTCTTTCGTCACAGCGTCCTAGGAACTCGATTGGCTTATTAATAACCCCCATACACGAGGCCAACGTCCAGTAGCTCCCAAACGATGCGCTATGACCCGATTGATAGTTGTTATATGCCGTGTGAATTAATCGACGAGTAATTTCAACAGGGATCTGATTGCTACCCTCGGTGTACTCTTTAGCAATATAATAATCAATAATCACCCCTTCTGGATTGACTTCGCTTTCTGCGTACTTAGGTGCCTCTAAACTGCCTGGGATCCATTTAGCCCCAGTCTCATAACCATGTGCGTAATAGCGAAACTGGGCCATAGCAACAGCACAGCTTTCAGCCTCATTAGGCGCGGGTGATGCGAATGCTGGCGCCGTGAACGAATAAAAAACAGCCAACATCAAACCTAACACCATACAATTTATATTTCTCAACATGCGACCCCCATAGTTAAAGTAGTTTATACTAATTAATTTTTTTGTACGGCATAGATACTGATGTACGATTACACTCAATCAGGTGTTTCATGATACTCTTCAGTCTAAGCGTCTAAGCTGTTAATTAATGGATGATTTATGGCTAACTACACCATATCGGCTAAATCAATAACTGACGCAACCCAAAGCGCTCAGTTTGATTTACTTATCAAAAATGTCCCCGTACCGGAGATCAGGGAAATTTTGAAGCACGACGATCCCATTAATGAACTTTACCGACTTGTTGGTAATGATGCTGCTCTCGCTGCGTTGTTCCTTCGTGTAGCCAATTCAGCTGCATTACCCGTCATTAAAAACTTTGATGATTTAAAACGTGCAATCACCAAACTAGGAACGCTCAGAAGTGTCAATCTGATCATTACCTACATGCTAAGACAACTTTTGCCTAGCTCCGCTTATGACGTCAGTACTCAACTCATAAACTATTCAATCGACACCGCCATCGCACTCGACTACATTCAGCGCAAACCCAGTTCGTATATCACAGGCATTGCGTTATTCGGTGGATCTATGCTGGTAGCTGGTTACGCTGATCACATGGGTATTAATGTCACAATTGGTGAATGCACAGCACTCAACCAAGAACTACTTCCTGTGTTCATTCGACACTGGTCATTCCCTGAAGAAACACTGCAAGCAATAGAGCTGTATCTTGCCAATGAACATTCGAGTATCACATTAGCGATTTCCGCTGTTGCCCATAAACATCTGTTATCCCCCTTCCCTGGGGTAGATTCGAGCCTCCCTGAGAGACAGCTTGAAGAAGTTGTTTCCAGTATCAACGCTAATCCATTCTTTTAAGTAAGAACGCGAGGCCTGCGAGCAGCAGGCCTAAGATTCATTTTCGGCGTCGAATCGACGTCGCCATGTCCCGACTAGATCTTTTCCTTCCCTTTCAGCAATCATCTGGCAAGCAGTAAACATATCGACCCCATTGTCTTTCATCATGATTTCAATCTGTTTTTTCTCGTCTGGAGCGGTAGAGTAAGTCAGTGCTTTAGCCCTTGGCAGATATAGCCTGCCTACAGATTTTGTGCCGCCACTGCATAACAGAACTTCACTGAAAAACGGCCTAACAGTCTTGATATTCCTCAGTAAAAGGTAATCCTGCTCAATGAACTTACCCTCTTTATTGAGTCGGGCCAGTTCCTCTCCGTTTTGCATGAGGTAGAATAAGTGAGCCGAGTTACTGGCCATCGCGATACCCGCAGGCGACTCGTTGGCATCCTTCATCGATTGCGAAATACACACACCCAGGCTGTTGTACTTACGGAAACGACGCCAACCAGATTCGAGGAATTTTGCCAGAGTTTGAAGAACCTGACGGGTCTGCTCATCTACACCCTTGTTTTCCTTTAAGAACTCCCACGCTTCATCGAGAATAAAGGCTTTCACAATATGCAGTTGATCATGCCTAAACATTTCCTGCTGAATACGTTGAATACACAGCATGATACACACCGCTTTGAGCTGGTCTGAACCGTTAAGTCCGTCTAGCTCTAACACCACTAAATCCTTCTCAAACTGAATGGGCGGCTTGCTAGGGTTGAACATCCAACTGTTTTGGCCACCGCGTAAGTAACACCAAGGAGTCAATTGGTCGCTGATTTGTTGAACTTCTTCTCGGGGATGTTTGGCACAAGCATCAGCGAAATCGTCAATACTGGTTTCCCTACCCTTCTCGTTCCACAGTTGCATGAGCAATACTGACATTGCAGAGTATTGATAGCTGTTACAGTCTCCAAGTGGGAAAGCCATCAACTTCAGGATGTTCAACAGCATTTCACCTTGAGCGCCTAAATAGTTGTTAGCGTCACTATCTACAACGCCTTCATCAGTATCTTTTTGAGATTCGTCGATACTCTTAAAAGGACATAGGTTAAACGCAAAGCGGTTGTCCGGAATAACCTCTACGAACTGTCCTGCGTACAACTCTGTTGTTTTAACGTATGAGCGACCTGAGTCGATGATGAATACGCGGCCACCATCAGGATCACCGTGGATATTACCAAGTGCATCTGGATAACGGTTTTCTCCGGTTGAAAGTAGACCTTCAATCAAATAGTTAGCAGAGACCGACTTCCCAGCGCCAGAGGTTGCGGTTATAAAGATGTTGTAATTGGAGTCTGACTTTAATGGGTCAAAGGTGATTAACTGACCATCACGGGCAATGTATGTCAGCACAGGGTGTCGAACTGCGTTTCCTGGCCACGATGCCACCATAGGAACGAAGAACTTGACCAAGTTACTAGGGAGAAAGTCAAAGCGTTCAATGAAACTACTGACTTCACTTGAGGTACACATTGGCAGACCATTTAGCCAAGTGAAACGGCCAATCAAGCTATCCACGCCAGCTGACCAACTAAAGCCTTCCATGCGCGTGATTAGTTTTTTAGTGCAGTTCTTAACTGACTTTAAAGTCGGTCCCCACATTTGAAAGTTTAAATGAAAGCGGCAATGCTGAGCCTTTTCTCGCTCTAGATAATGCTCGTAGTATTCAAAATCTTGCAGGCCGTATTTCAAAGACGAAATCCAACGAGCCCACGGACCTTCACCTATCTGTTTGGCCATTAGGCGGCGCTTGGAGTAATCCTTAGCGACTTTCTTAGGGCTCATTTCAACAACAAGGTTGATCATGAAATTGCCGGGAATAGCGCCATCATCCCCTTTCAACCAATCGCCAGTCATTAAATGTAACGTGCCTTGGTAAATGGAATCTGGGAACTCTTTAATGCTCACACTTTGAATAAATCGTGTAGAACCATCTTCTGCTTTAATCGCCATATAATCAGAACCATCGACTTTGACCTCAGTGCCAGGTTCAAGCAACTGCGCACGGATGGGCTGAGTAGAACGGTAACAGCCTTGTCTACCATCTACTTTAATTCCACGGCGCCAAACTGCATTCGGGGATGGGTTGTGGATCATCTGCAATCGGTTAATTAGGATCTCAGGTTGCATTTTGGTCGCTACACCAAAGATTTGTTGTAATGACGCTTCATGGTTGTTAGCCATATCTACAAAATCTTCGACTTCCTCTGTAGTCGGCATGGCTTTCTTGATAGGCACCTTGATTGAGGCCCATACCTCGAAGTTGCGAAGCGGTACACCTTCCATATCTCGCGAAGGGATTGAGGTATCAGCAAGCGCTTTATAATAATCAACCATGTATTCGGTCATATTGTCATTATCAATGACCGTATCGAACCGATTACGCTTGCCACGGCAATGTCGGTAATTGTCTAACACTGTTACTAAGTCGTCTGAAGCCACTAGCGAGAATTGCAGCACAGTCCCTTCTGGATAGACTTTTTTGAAAATCGAATCCAGCGTGGAAATCGTACTCGCACCATAACCACCTGACGGTGGGCATAGCCACGTTACGCCAAGGTAACCCCCTTCTAGGATGTAACCAAGATGTTCCCCTTCCTCACTCACAAATTCATCTAAGATTGGGATGATTGAGGAATATTTCTCAATGCCTAGACTATTTTTCCAGTTATTTACAGTTGTCATTTCGCACCCGTGTTAATTGCCGTTAGCGCGTAACGCTTCTTGAACAACTTTTGGCGCTTGATCCAAAGTGGCCTTTGCCGCTTCTAGGTCAGCATTGAAATTATTACGCCCAGGTTTACCTGTCTTAATGCCAACTCCGTTAATTTCGCTTGGGTTACCCCTTCGCTCTTCTTCAATGGATTGCTGACGAATATAAAGCGGAGTGATTTGAGCAGGCATGTTGAATGCTTCACGGCCATAGGTGTATTTACGGGTTTCAATTTCGGTATAGACATAACCGACATTCTGTAAACGGCCTTTGTCGTCTTGCCATGGAGCAAATGCAACACGAAGCATTTTGGGCGCCTGCCGAACAGCGATAGGCTCTGGAGCGGGTAATGCACGGTTGTTATCAGCCGTAAACATGTAAGCATTACTGACTTCATTCAGGGTGATTGGTTGGCCGTTAGCGTCCAAGCCATAGCCGGCCATGGCGCCGGAGTTAGCCACTGACTTTTTAGGTACTTTACAGTCTGGGCAATCTTCATCGCTTTCAGCTGCTCGCCGCGCTTTTTCTGCCTCAATGCCGCCAGGTGTATCAGCCAGTTTCAGAATTTCTCTAGTGGTGGTACAGGGTAATCCGCTGTTTTGAGTGTTTACACAAACCGTAGGCTCCTCACCCGTTTCGAACATCGATTGACATCCAAAAATAGTTGCCAAACTAACAGCGACCATGCCTAATTTTAATGCTCGAGTAATCATTATTTCTCCGTTTGGGAAATGAAATCAGTTAATGAATCGGGTAATCCGACGTTGTGCAGTCCGTGTCCGTTAACGAAATAGGGTAAACGACGGATCTGTAGAAATTGAGTAACCCCAATCGTGGTGGATAGCTTTTTAATGTCGCAGTTTTCGAGGGTTTCCGGGGCTGTGGTGAAATCACTGTTAACTAGCAAACGTAGGGATTCACTTTGGTCTTTGGCGCACCACAGCTCCCTCGCTCTAATCGCAGCCTCTTTACCATTCACTAATGGGGTAAGCAGTAACGCGATTTGCTTACCTTTAATCGAAAGGAGCTTATTGAATAGGTCAGCGTTTAACTTCGATAAAGGGTCCACAAATACAACTAGATCGGGCTCTGTTTTTGCTAAATCACCAATGTAATATGCAGCCATATCCTTAACAGAAACCCCTAAGACCTTATCAATCTTGGCAAGCCATGCCGCCTTTGCGTTGGCTTCAGTTGCTATAGGTGAACTGTTCCAGCCATCGAATACCTCGCCGCCTTTAACGAGAATCCTGCCATCCGTGGAGGCGAGCACTTGAGTACCATCTCGAGACACCATCATCACCATACCTTTCACGGGAAGCGCTTGAGACCATACGATGTCGTTTAACATCGAGAAAGCATTCTTGATAAGCTCCTTACCCTCACTTTCCGGCATTTTCTCTGGCTGTGTTTGTGCCTGCTTAGCTGATTTGTTTGCCTCTAACAAAGCATCTAAGCCACTGTTGGCCATAGCCAGCGGATGACACAAACCAAGCGATACTGCTAACGCAATTTTGGTTACCTTTCTTTTGATACTCATAGCACTTACAACTTAAAAAGTGTGTTGCATATTTCAGCAGTTTTGCCGCCACAAGTCAATTTTCAAGTCATTTTTCGTGAATTTCTTGTGCATTAAAATTTGATTGGTATGATGCAGTCATTATTAAAACAACTAGAACTTATAGCTAATAGCTAAAAGCTCACTCCAATAGCCCGCTCTTGCGGGCATTTTTTTGCTCCATTTCTAGAAATTTGCCTCAATAGGAAGCCGTGTAATGATGGTTTCAATTGAAGAGTTAGATTTTTGGAGTGAGTATCATGAGTTCATTTGATTTTGATTTAGATGCGTTAAATTCTGCTATGAACGCATTTTTTGACCCTGCCAGCGTGAGCATGGTTACCATCACCTGCCAGCAAACCTCAAGCATCATCCCTGCAAGCCTGACGCATTTAGTCAAGCCTAGTTATGTGGACGGCAAACCACAATTCTTATCTGACACCGGTGAACTTATCGAAGGTGTTTACTCAGACATTCCAAACGATGTGTATCACTCATTAGATGCCATTAGCTCAAGTCAGGTTAAGTGCTATGCAGATAGCCCAATGAAATACGAACAAGCGTATATCAACGGTAAAGGTAAACAGTTCAGCGCTAAATCCCGCGAGTCCGGTGTTCTAAGCCACGAATTAACACTAGAGGGAGCCGATGTATTTAATGCTCGCAGATTTGCCCTGCTCGACTCAGAGCAATTCCCAGATGATCCAAAGTCATTAACCGAGCTTAAAGATGCCTGCACAGCCAACAAACTAACAACCAGCGGCACCATTGCTGAATTAATCAAACGCCTTGAGCAAGCCAACGCTCCGCAAAAACCGTTTGAGTCACGTCAATTGGAGTGGATCAAAGCGAACATTGGTGACGAGTGTTTTGCGTTATGTGATACAGAACTACAGTCAGCGGTGACCTGTGCAGCAATCATTAAATTACTTCAGGATAATCAACATATCGCGATGAAGGCGCTTAAGCTGCCAGTGTCAAAGGAGATGTTTGATAGCGTTATAGGACTCAATCAAGCCATTGAACGCAACGCTCACGCGAACAAATTTTTAAATCGTAAAAAAGGTATGGCGGAAGTCGCATTCTTTACAAGAGATCCTGAGACCGGATTGATGCTTAAGTGCAAAGTGGATTGGTTAACAGCCGTTAAAAATTTTATTGTTCCTTGCGATTTGAAAACCACGCACAGTGCTAACCCAGCGTTAGCGGCCTACCAGTTCGCAGACTTACGTTACGATTTGCAAGCTGTGTTTTACTTAAAAGTGATTAAGCCACATTTGAATGAAACCGAGTATGCAGAGCGTCTATTCCCACTCATTACCGTTGAAACGGGTGATTGTGCAATTTGTGAAGTGTTTGAGCTTCACGATGATGATTGGGCTATCGCTGAGCAAGATCTGCCAATCATTCTTGATAATATGAAAAATAGCATTAAGAAAAACGAGTACCGAGGCTACACCGAACAAGGTAAGTCTGTTATCAAATTGGCAAGACGCAAATCTTCTCTGGCTGCAACTCGATAGGGTGGTGAAGGAATATGAATCTGCAACTCAAAGCACTTAAGGCTATTTACGACAAAAAACCTCACTTGGTGGCCAAGTACATCTCAGCAGGGCTCACCGGTAATCTATTGAACTTCAAAGATGGTCTTTTGCTGCGTGCGGCAATTACATCAAATCAGCCTGAGATTGCTAAGGCGATACTAAATGCCGGTGCAAACGGGTTTGTGCTAAAAGGGGAGGCTTATGCAGCAGCGTTTAAGCAAAACAATCCAGCATTGATTGAAATAATGCGGGACTGGGCGGAACGAAATCCGTCAGAGCTTAACACTATACCTGGGCTGGGCAGAAAACTCAGGCTTGATTCGGTGGAATCAGAGGTTTAAAAGTGAAAAATACAATTTATTATCAGTAACTTATTCACAGTTTCAGCTGGTGCAGATATATAGATTAAATCCAACATTGTAGACTTGAAAAGATTTTTAGGCTTCCTGAAATTGAAAACCCCAGCTCAAGGCTGGGGCAAATTCTTTAGGTCTTTACGCAAGGTCTTGGATATAATCCTTAGAGCCAGACGTCAACCTGACAAAAATTATATTTAATACTGACGCCGACGTCAACAACGAAGTTCGAGAGCAACGATAAATGCCACATACAATTAGCTATAAGGAAATTATAGAAGATTTTATTACAGAAGAACGTCTAAGAAGTTATAAGGTCACGTTTAAAACTCAAAGCGATATTGAATTGCTCGGGGCTTACTTATGGAACACCCACGTTTGTTCTGCTATATACCCTTTGCTTAGTGCCACAGAAGTGGCGCTACGCAACGCAATTGACTCTGCACTAACTTCTTCGGATTTAGGTTACTTTTGGTGGAAGAAGAACAAACTCCATTTTAAAAGTTTCGCCCCAGAACAGCCTGATAAGAATCCTCCATTTGAAGTCGAAGCTATCAGAAAAAACTTCTCTAAGGCTACAAAGCAAGTTCAACAAGACAAAAAGAAACGTTATAACATTGCCAATCCAACTCCGATGCATCAAGAGATAATAGCAAAAACTGAATTTTCCACATGGGAGTACATTCTTAGTAAAGAGTTCATGGGGCCAGGTTTGATTTGGCCAACTCACCTGGGTACCGTTTTCAAAGGAGAATGGAACACAACTAAGACCAAAGAGCTGCTAATCAATACAAAAGATCTAGTCAAAACCGTAAGAGAATTCCGAAACAGGGTTTCCCATCACGAACTCGTGTGGAAAAAATATGGTGTAGAGACTGAAATTGATGCTATCGAACATTTGCGCGATAAAATAAGCAAAATTTTGCAACTTTTGGAATTAGTATCCCCGGAAAAAAAGCGTCTTCTGGAAAAGAACAAAATTATCGAGAGAGCTTACCGTGCATGTACATTGGGTGAATTGAGACGATTCCAACACAATATTGCTACACACAATGTAAAGTCTATTTCTAAACTTTGCCGATTAGTGCAAAGCGCACATGATGCTAACTCAGTCGAGAAGATTCAAGTCTATGAAATGGGAAAAATTAGTTTTTTGATTCACCCAAACTAGGGTGTCAAAGCAATTCACCCCAAAATCCGCAAACGTCGAAAGAACGAATTACACAAATAAAATCGGAAGCTAGTCGATAGCAATGCGGTCATCTTCGTTGGTAACGTCAATTCCCTTTCGATGTTCAAAACCAAGCTGGCCAAATCAGCGTTGGATGCAGGCAGGTGGATGTTGAAAACAATGATGGAATACAAATGCGCTCACGCAGGTGTTGTTTTTGAAGAGGTCAACGAAAGTTACACAACCCAAACTTGTTCGTGCTGTAGGGAAATCCCCGCAAGTAGTCCGAAACAGCCAAGAACATGCTTACTGTCGGGTATAATCGTCTAGCGGTAGGAATGCCCGCCCTAAAAGGCGGAGAGGATACCAACAATAACACACCATAATTTTCGGAATTGAATAACAAACTCTCATCTCAATAATCCACATAGGGTACATCACCCATTACAGCGCAATCATTTGAAGTAAGTTCCTGTAAAGTATGTAAGCGCTAGACAGTATTAATCTGTGCTTGATTCGGTGGAATCACGGGCTTAATAATCGAAAATTTTCTTTATCTTCAACATTTTACCATTAAAAATGCTTGGTGCAGATATTTTCGTTCCATCTAAAAGCAGCACCAAGCTATAACCTCGTTAAATTATTGTTTTTATGCTAAAAAACTCAGAATTTAACGCTTGATTCCACCGAATCACTCCATAAAAAAACCAGCATCTCTGCTGGCTTTACTTTCTTAATTGGCTGTTTGTCTCATTTTCGCGCTACAACGATTTAGTTCTTCCAGTTCATAGAACTTCATTGCAGGAAGTCTGAATGGTAGTTTATTGGTAATCGCGTTGTTTAAGGCCGTGGCTAGTGTTAACATCACTTCTGCTGACATAAATACTCCGAATAAGTATGTTTGTTAGTGCATGACAGGTCAGGCTTGGCGGTCGGCCTGTCAGTTTCTTTTACTACTGGTTTTTTGCTTCTACTAAATCAATTAAGAATTGTTTTAGCTTCTCAATCTCTTGCTCCGACAATCTTGTTACTTCGACCTTGGTCTTTCGATTTTGGGTCGATAATTTAGCCCAACGATTGCGGTCGTCACCCTCGGCAATTTTATCATTTGCCAGCTTTTTGGGTTTTGATTGTTTATCAAAGTCTTCGAACACCTTCAGTATCTGACTGTTTTTCTGGCCATCGACATCAAATAGTCCCGCTACCGATGTTTCGCCTTCATTTGCATCGATGCAAATTTTTTCAATTTTCTCAAGTAACTGCTCGCTCAATAAAGCTGAAAGTTGATGCTTTTGAGTAATGTCATAAAGAGCCATAATTTGTGTTGAACTTAAAGCAGAAGGACAGGGGAACAACTCAATAATTTCATCTGGAATTTCTGCGGCTTTAAGTGCTCTCGTTACATACGAATAAGATACGTCGAATTGAGCAGCTAGCTCTCTCAGAGATAACTTAACTGTTTTGTTGTTGGCAATCTCGAGCTCGTTTTTCGCGAGTGCCTTTTTCATCTGAAAACCCGCATCTCGATAACTATACTTTTCAGAGGTTTGGACGTATTTAACGATTTCGTGAACTTCTTCTTCTGTTAGTACAAAATCGGTATACAGCACATTTAATCCAGCATTCTCTAAGATTGCTGCCATACGTCGGCGCTGACCATCAAACAAGTGATAACCAGTTGAATCCCGTGTGGCCAACGCATCAGAAAATTGCACCTTTGCAATAGTTTTACGGATCCGCAGTAATGAATTTGGTTTTACATCACCGGCTGGACGCGGGTTAAATGGGTGTACGAAAGACTTTGTTTTGAGTTCTTCCGCCGTTAAGTGCTTACGAGTGAATGTAAGAGTACGCCCACTGGACAATTTAATTTTAATTGAAGTAGCAGAGTCGTTCAGTACATCAGTATTAGCAACAAATGCAGACTCAGTAGTTTCTGGATGTAATTGACTATTTAAACCAGCAGAGTCAACTAAGGCTCTGCCAAATGGAACGCGCTTACGCGCTTCTTTAGCATTAGATACCATATTCTGAACCTCTAATTCTTGAAATGTGTTGGAATAGCGCCAAAGTAAATTGGTCTAGCGACTCTCTTGCTTTTTTAAGAGCTTTTGAGTCCCCTGTGTAGCTTCCAGGATGTACTGACACAACGGTATCAAATGTTTCTGCACAGCGCTTAAAGGCAGATAATTCAGGAATACTAGCCATCATCATGTCTTCAGCAAATACAGCGTTGGCAATCATTGAGCTATTAATATCTTGCTCGCTCTGCGAATACTTAGACATAAAAGCCAAATGGCCTTTCAAATTCGTTGTTGCGCCTTCTGCTTCTAAATGATCCAGCATTTCTGGAATACGAGTCACGTATTGCAATGTTGAATGTAAATCAACGGTTGAGGGCGGAAGTGGAGTCACTAAAACGTCAGCTGCACACAATGCACTTTTTAAAAGTGAGTCTAAGTGTGGGCCGCAGTCGATAAAGATAAAGTCGTAATCGTTGATTAGCTTTTCACAGACGTTGCGAGATAACGCCTCAAACGGATTAATTTCCGAACCAAAACGCTGAGCGCATAGAGCTTCCCATTGAGATGCTATAAAAGCATCTGCAATGCTTGACGGTATGATGTCAACACCAGGCACTTGAGTAGGTATGACAAACTCGTCTAACAGCTCTTCACGAGTTAAGTCTTGAAATACGGCTTGAACGACAGTGTTATCAATTGTACCAATGGAGTTTTTATGGCTCATGAACATACTGGCTGAGCTTTGAGGATCAATGTCCAGTACTAACACTTTTAAATCATGCTGAAGCATTTCAGAATGGCAACGTAACGCTTGGGCAATATTTACGGTTGATACAGTCTTACTTACACCGCCTTTGAGGTTACAAAGGAATACTACATAGCCGCGTTCAAATTTCTCACGCAATGCTTTATGTCCACGATGCTTGTAAATATCGACTACTTGCTCAACCGTTAGATCATAAACTTCAACGCTACCGTTTAGCTTCTTATCGAACTGGTAACCAGTAGCTTCCATCTCATTAATCGATTTTTCTACGATCTTACGAGTGAGGCCTCTCAGGTTAGCTAATGCGCCTTTTGAGTAACGCTGGTGAAATGTATCTAAACCAAATTCGATTTTGTGCTGTGTAATAGAGTCAGACATGGTGTTAAGCATTTTTCGTGCCCTGTCAGCAGTCGTTCTCATACGAGCTTTGAAGTGTTCATTCATAGCAATTTAACTCCATTTATCAATTGCGTATAAGATTACAGCTAAAAGGTGTGGATTTCAATATTTGGTACATTAAAATCCGCACCTATTTAATGGTGTGCTAATTTCCTCACCTGGATGTTAGTGTCTGATGATATTAGATATACACTCAGCTTCATATCATGAAAGGGCAATGATGCTTTATAGGTGAAGACTGTAGGTTGTAGGTTTACTTGTTTGCTATGGAGCATTCGGGAAGTTGAACTAGAATCGAATAGAATCCTGTTTCTTCTTTTGATCTTAAAAGGATCAAAAACAAGATCTATCTGCTTGGGAATATAAAAAGATATGATCTTTTTATTAAGATCTATTAAAGATATAAAGATCTATAGGGTAGAGTTTTTTATTTTGAATCAATATGTTATGCGTGTTTTTCAAATAGTTTTTTCGCTTTACACCTAGATCTTACTCGTCAGGTTCCCAGATCTCACTCGCTTTATGCCAAGATCTAACTCGTGACAGATCAAAAGTTTACTCGTTTAATACACTGATTTTACTCGTGTTACCCATAAGTATTACTCGTGTAGTTATCCACAGTAAAGAGTTTTGGTTGTTTATTGCCCTAAACACAGAGTAGATGCGCCTGTATTGATTGAATTTTATACTTTCTCATGTGTTTTATTCGTGTGACCCCTAGAGTTTATTCGTGTGAAAGACTGTACTTTACTCGTATTTATGAAAAATCAGTTCGTTGTCGCATCCAATTTTAAAATAACCCAAAAATAGACCAATAGTTTACTCGTTCATATGTCGGTAGTTCACTCGCTACTATATCAATAGTTTACTCGTCTATATGTCCGTAGTTCATTCGCTTCGATACCAATAGTTTACTCGTCTATATGTCTGTAGTTCACTCGCTTCTATATCAATAGTTTACTCGTTCAAGTATCTGTAGTTCACTCGCTTCTATATCAATAGTTTACTCGTTCAAGTATCTGTAGTTCACTCGCTTCTATATCAATAGTTTACTCGTCTATATGTCTGTAGTTCACTCGCCTCTATATCAATAGTTTACTCGTTCACATGTCGATAGTTTACTCGCATCTATAACCATTAGTTTACTCGTTCCTTTATCTGTAGTTCATTCGCTCCTAAACCTGTAGTTTACTCGTACCCATGTCTATATTTTATTCGTGACCAACTCAATATTTTTTTCGTGCACTAACCCAATAGTTTACTCGTATTTGAGTAAACTATTGAGAAAGACCAAAGGTTTGATATGGAGGGGAGGGGGATCAGGTATTGACGTTTAACAAGAAATCTAACTTATCGAGTGCAGAACTCTTCAGTTTTGGTCGTTCAGTTTGTTCAGATTCGTTTTCTGCTTTCTCAATCGATATTTTTCGGTAGTGTTTGTAAATGTCGTAAAATAATTCTCTACAGCGCGGTCTGTATTTCTCATAGTGTGATGAGAGAACGTAGTAAGCTACGGCCAGCTGCTCAGTCTCTTCTTGAGTAAGCGTTTCTTTTTTCATACGCAGACGATTCTCTGCATTCATTGCGACTTCCGCTGCTGCTTCAAGATCCATTGGATGCAATTTGATGAATTGATCTATCCAAAGGTACTCGAACTCAATGCTGGTAATTTTGTTGCCTGTTTTGTTTTCAATGATGCCATGACGTTTTTTACCAGAAGGATCTGTGTTGAAAAACATTACCTCGTCACTACAAGCCTCCTCTATTTCTTCAATCGACTTTACCAGCGCCTGATTGACGAATACCGATGTGTCCTTCATGGTTTTCTTGCCTGGCAGATAGTTATCTTTGTCGTCAACTAACCCGAAAATACCTTTGAGAGTCATAACGTCTGTCTTATACAACTGCTTCTCAGGGGTTTTGAACCTCGATAATAGGTCATACATTGGTTTAGAGTATTTTCCCCTCAGTCGTAGGAATCTAGCCACGTTAACGGAAGCGTATCCTTTTGACGCGTCGTGAAAAAAGTCTCTCAAGTCATAATTTGGTACCATTGTTAACTTTCCACGTGCATATTTCACTGTCGGGAAAAGGACGGATGATTCAAATTCATGAGTCGTCGGATGCTCTGCTAAAACCGTTCGTTTCTGAAGCCTAAGAGCGACAGGTTTAATTGTTGCCGCAAGGCTTTTGGATTCAACTTCAAGCCAATCAGCCAACCTAGAGGCGGGGATAGAAATTTCGAGCTGGGTTTCTTCTTTCCACTCTGTCTTTTGCATCTGGATCAGAAATAGGGCAAGTAGATTTTGCTCATGGGTCGTCATCGATATACGACTGTAGATTAAGTTGTGGTTTTTCTTATACGTCTGCGGTAATTGCGCTTCTGGATGTACATCGAATTTGTCAGTTTTGACTTTCTTCGATGTTGTAGTTACCCCATCTGAACCCTGTAGTACCTGTTTGTTGTTTGCTTTATCTGTCATGGCATCCTCCCTATGCATCAATATAGCGTTCGCCATTTTCTCATTCCATATTTTTTTCGTATTCCCTCCATATTTTTTTCGTGTTGACCCAACTATTAAATTTCAATCCCTATCTTTTCTTCGTGTATCTCCATATTTTTTTCGTGTTCACACAATATTTTACTCGTCATATACCTATATTTTATTCGTGTAATCCAAATAGTTTACTCGTCTTAAATTGTGATCAAAATTAACTCTGTAAATGTAAGTTATTGTTATATAAGAGTTAAGTGTGGGCGGTGAACAACGGGATCTTGCAAGTAAAAATCTGTATTTTTTTTGCACAAATATGTTAAATTTTTGAATCAGATTATTTAAAGGCAAAATGAAGTCTAAAAAAAATCGTTAGGTATTGTTTTAAAAGGGTTTTTAATGGTTTACATAGATTTCGATATAAATATTTGTGTATCAGCATTGATTTTGACAACCCAACTGTGAATGACACTCTAAAGATGACGAGAAAAATCTATGAGTAGACGAGTAAAATCTCGGGCTCACACGGTTTATTTATTGGAATTTTGAAGTAAATCGTGGCAGGGAGGGGAGCGCAAATTTGCGTGAATTGATTCAGAGGCCAATATCGGGCCATCTTTCCCCGATTGCGAGGCATTCATGAAAGTATCCAGTTCTAGCCAGTTAACCGATTTACTGTCTTCCGTTTGGCCCAATAACGAAGTTAACGCCTTACAAGGTCTGCTTTCATTGTTTGACACGTTAATTAATCACGGCGCCAGAGTATGCGAGCAGCCAACGCCGGATATTACTCCCGCTCAAAAGACGTTGTTTGTTCAGGCTGTCTATTCAGAGTTATCGAGCGGTAATCTCGACCCCATTGGAAAAGCAATTAGTTTTTATGGTGCCGATGCAGGGTTTACTCACGACAATCAGGATTTCCGCTTGTGTATCCATGCCGGTGATCGTCAGCCATTAACTGTGAAATCGTATTCATCATTGCAGTCCGGTTCGGGGCTGGATGTACAGGGTTATCTGTTACAGCTGGCTAACGGTTGTCAAAGCAACATCGTAAACGACCCATTTCATTCTCTCTGGATACGACTAGAAGATCCGAGTCGTAGCAAGCTAATTGCCGCATACGTGCAGATTACTCTGCTAATGAAAGCGATTTCTAAGCGAGTAGGTAGGGCGGTATCACCGTTTTGTGTGGAACTGGTGGCAATAAATATTTAAATATACAAAATTTGTGTGATTATGAGTTTGTGTTTTAATGTGCTCGTTAATTACTTCTTTGGAGAGAGCAAAATGGGTTCAGTTAATAAAGTTATCATTGTTGGCAATATCGGTCAGGAAATTGATTTTAAGACACTTCCTAGCGGTACAAGCGTAGCAAATTTCAGTGTGGCCACGAGTGACACTTGGAAAGACCAACAGGGTGTTCAGCAAGAGGTGACCGATTGGCACAAGATTGTTGTTTGGGGCAAGCTGGCTGAGATTATCAATCAATACGGTGGAAAAGGCCGTCAGGTCTACATCGAAGGCAAGCAAAAGACTCGCAAATATAAAGATGCCAATGGCCAAGAACGCTACACAACAGAAGTTGTCGTGGACTTTGATGGTCAAGTACAGCTTTTAGGTGGTTCACCAAAGGATAATGCAGGCCAAAGCTCTGGTTATCAGCAAAACGCACCACAGCAGCAAGGTTACCAGCAAAACGCACCGCTGCTGCATGGATACCAGCAAAATGCACCGCAGCAAGGCGGTTATCAGGCGCAACCACAGGGCGGTCACCAACAAAATACTCAGCAACAGGCTTATAACTACCACCGTTAACCTTTAGGGTTTGTTGAACTAGCCGCCTTCGGGCGGCTTTTGTTCTGTCCACAGGGGCTCATAAAGCCTGCGGCGCCGTGCCTTTAACTGGCCGATCCCAATAAGTCGGAGCCAAAAGGTTTTCGAATATGGGTTTAATGGCTTCGGGAGAAAGGAAAGCGAATTTATGCTTGCTTGAAAGAAATCGATGTTATCCGCAAACATTAATCTTAAATTATTCTATAGTGCTATATAAGGATGTTTCTCTGAAATACAAGATGTTATCATTGGCCATCACAGTCTCTCTTGCTGGCCCAATCCACGCAAGTGAGTTACCGATGTTGTTGGACAGACCCGCTGACTCTATTCCATTGGATAGGTCTATAGAGACAAAGCTCAAGCAAGCAGGGGGTTCTCCTTCGATTATTGCAAAGGCGGTAGCGTTGTCAGCGGCTAACATCAATATAAACGCTGATGCTGAGAACGCAGAGATTAACTGCAAGCCATATCCTCGTGGTAAATACTCTCAAACACTGGTTCAGGATTGCACCACTGTACCTGTTGATCTCTCCAAGACCGTAGCAGATGTGATTTTCTTTTATCACCCTCGTTGGATGGAGCAAATGCCATCGAAGGGGCAGGCATTTAAAGCAATCAGAGAAGAAATAGCTACAACAAATAGGGTGTTAGCTCAAAATACTCCTGCACAGCTCAAACTGGTAGCATTTGAAGAGCCGACGTTTGCTGGCTATCGAGATTTCGAAGTGGCTTTATATGGCGGGGAAGAAAAATACCAAGAATTACTCGCTGTGGGTTTGGATGAAGTGCCAAACAGCTTCGATGCCTATAACAATCGTTCATCTAGCTACACCTACCAAGGTGAAAAGTGGACTAAGTATTATTATGGCGCTGAAGGGATGTTAAATCTGTCGTGGAACTATTTACCATTTTATTTAAGTGGGCGAATGGGTATTGAGACTCTGCCAGAAGATACCAAGATGCTGTTAGATTACAGCCCAGACATTGAAATTTATGGTCGTTTAGCCGAGCCTGAATACAGTGATTTCGAAAAAACACTCTGTGGCTCAGCTGGATTTAACGCTGCACAGCTTACGTCCCATGGTGTAAATACCTGCCCGAACACCGTTGTGCATGAAATAGGGCATGTGTACTTGGCCGATCATGACCTAGCGCACCGCAATACCGATAATATCGCTAAATTTAAACGTGCTACTGATTCCCCTTGTGATGGCGGTTATACGGTAATGACTTGGCAATCATCTCCGGACACCAAACTGTATTATTCATCCCCTGAAGTGATTGTAAATGGTAGTGTTTGTGGCGATGAAAGCCTGAGTTTTGTTGTGTCTCGTAACGGCGATTTATCAAAGTCAGCGTCGGTGAAAGTGTTCATTGATAACGCGGTAACACTGCTGGATTCAGATTTTATTGATGTGAAGTTTGCCGCCGGTGAAAGCACTAAATCTGTTGTAGTAAGCATCATAGACAATGCCTCAACCGCTGAAAACAGTAGTTTAGTGGCGGAACTTGTTACCCCAAGACTATTGAAGGTGACGGGCAGTACGATGGCGATCACTATCAACAATGACGATGTACTACCTGTGGTGACTCCGCCGACTACCTCGACTACTCCAACCACCCCAACAACACCAGAGCCGGAATCATCTAGTGGTGGCGGGTCATTAGGGTATATCAGTCTCGTTTTCCTCGCCTTAGCTAGACGATTACGAAAATAACCCAGCGCTTCAAAGACAGCTCCCATTGGAGCGGTTTTTTTGTGCGTAATTTACAGTCATATTTGATGACCAGAAATATTTAAGTGATAGGTTAACAGAGTAAGCAGTATCGAGCCTGGGAACCCCAAATTTTTGCGTGAATTTCCCGATATGAGTTAATGAGCATGAGTCAAATGGCTCAATAATTCTGAGAGGGAAGGGTAGTGGATATACTGAATATTGCTGACATCAATGTGGCTGAATACGTTGAATACGATACGCCAGATCAAACGCCTGTCTGGGCATGGATTGAAGACAACGCGACGTATACGCATCGCAAGAACCATGACGCGGATAACTGCGGCATTTGGGAGTTTGTTGTGAATACCTGCTGCATTACCGATGAAGATTGTGATGTATCAATCGAAGATGTGCCGCAAGAAATCAGGGGGGCGGTCCGAGAGGCCATTGATAATGGCGCAGCCTATATTCTGTTTCATCAAGGCACCTAAGCAGCTGCCTAAGATGTAATTTAGCCCCCTGATAGATTTGGTTCTATCGGGGGATTTTGTGTTAAATTGCTGATGAAACAGAGGAAAGCAAATGTTGTATTAAGCATATCCAAGCGTTATTCACAAAATCTGTGGATAAAAGGAAGCCTATAATGAAAGTGAGATTTTTGTGTGCAGTAGCTCTTGCGAGTTCACTCAGTGCCTATGCCGCAGACGGTGGAATAGATCTGAAAAAATCTTTTACCCAATTGGATTGCTCTGAGACTAAACCCGTTGGTAAACAGCTCGGCTATCAGTCTGATTTTGATGATGGCAGTCGCTCAAGATTGTTCTATCCCTTCGTGAAGGCTTTTGGTGGTGTTCATCGTGAGTTTAGTTTGCAGAGCGGGTACAACGATGACCGCTCTCAAACTGCCGATTACTTTTATACACAGATAGGGACATCACGCGTCAGGTATTTTGAAACTACGGCCAATTTTAATTCTGAGTACGGGGCTAACAAAGTACCGCTATACTGCTTCGAGATAGAACGCGCTTATATTTTTCCAAAAGTCTAATCCACCAGATCTGAAATTTGCCAGAAATTCAATCACTGGTAGCCTATTCACAGTAACTAACCCAATGAGGAAAAATAGATGGAAACTCAATCAGTAGACCCAAGAGAAGCGTTTGTTAAAGAAATCACTGGTGAGTCAGATGTTGCTAACTGCTCTTCTTCAGACTACGAAAGGATAGAGGATGCGTTTATTGATGGCGCAAGCGAAATGGGGAAATACCTTGAACAATGTGAAGCACTTCGAGCGGCAGGCTTTACTGAGCTGGCTGACAGCCTAGTCACGTTAGACAATCATCGCCAAGCCTTCGATTGGGCGCGTGAAAACCTCTAATGCCTTTGAGCATCCCTTCTAATTAATACCCGCTTAGTGCGGTTTTTTTATTGCCATTAAGCATGATAAAAGGCGCTTAATCGCGCCCTTATTCTGAATAATCCAGCAGTGTAATAGCGGCTTATTCTTCTTGTCGACAATGCTCACAAGCATTACAGCTAAAACAGTATCGGCAACCGCATCCTGCGCCACCTTCGCTCACTCCGCAATCACTGCAATTGAAGAGAGAACTACAGTCCCACTTGCCGGATTGATTAAGGCATTGAGTGCTGTCACCTTCGCTCTTTGTTACTGGCCCTAGGATATTCATCGTCATCTTGTACGCTCCTGCTTTGAGTTTCTAGCAGCTTCTCTCACAGATTCCAAACGACACAAATTTCTAGGGAATCTCTCAAACGGGGATTGATGTTGTTCTGATGGCTCAAGTACGACAGCTCCGGGACGCGCTTTACCCCAGGCTGACAACTCTGTTAGGCGATTACATGGGAATTGTGATTTTGGCCAATGCCCGGATAGACATGAAGCGATGTTGAGATGTGTGTTAAGCACTGACATTGATACGAGTATTTTAGTCCGGGACATCTCCTGCTCCGGGACATGATTTCCCTAGGCTGACAACTCAGTAAGGCGTTAACGTGTTTTGAGTGGGGACGCGGCGATTAGTTTAAGTAGGGGAGGGCTAAATTCAATCTTTGATTCGGTGGAATCACGCTAAAAATATTAAAGTTAACCCTTTACATTCAGGTTGTTAGGTGTGATTTAGCTTGGTGCAAATTTGTAGGAATTTGAATGGAAGATGTGACTTCTCACCGCCCTATCGGACGATGCTTCTTATTTCGTTAGCCGTTGCTCGATAGTATCGAGACTTACGCAGCTTCCATAAGCAGAGACGACCGTCCAGCCGCCTTTAATTCCAGAATGCCTTTATCTCGGATATTTAGGGCGGCGTTTAAGTCGCGATCAATATCTGTAGTGCCGCAAGATGGGCAGTTCCACTGACGAACCGATAAGGGCATATCATCCATTTTATGACCGCAACAATGGCAAGTCTTAGAGCTGGCGTACCACTGATCGAGCTTTATTAGATGCTTGCCTTGCTCTTTCAGTTTGTATTCCAACTTAACGACAAAGCTATGCCATGAGGCATCCGCTATATGTTTCGCCAGTTTGCGGTTTTTCATCATGTTTGCCGATTTCAATGTCTCAACTATCACTGCTTGGTTTTCGTCAACGAGAGTTCGAGAGAGTTTGTGTTGAAAATCGGCACGAGCATTAGCTACTTTTTCATGGCATTTAGCAACTCGCAGTCGAGCTTTCGCACGATTGGCACTGCCTTTTGCTTTTCTGGATAGCTGACGCTGCTTACGTCTGAGATTCTTCTCAGCACGTTTTACAAATCTTGGGTTGGCTGTCTTTCTGCCGTTTGACTCAATGGCAAAATGAGAAAGACCCAGATCAATACCTGTCACTTTGTTCACAGTATGAATTGGGCTAGGAGCGTCCACAGCATCATCCGCAAGGATTGATGCGTAGAACTTACCTGTTTTACTCATGCTCACGGTGATGCTTTTAACTGTACCCACAATCTCACGGTGAATATTCGCCTCTACTGGCTTCATTTTCGGTAGTTTGATTGCGCCATCGAGTACCTTTACGCCTACACAATGGTAACTCGATTGTTTTCCATGTCTGCGTTTGAATTGTGGATATTTGGCTTTCAACTTTGGATTAAAGAAGTTATCAAAGGCTTGGTGAAGATTAATCACCGATTGCTGCAAAGCAATTGAATCATATTGCTTCAACCAATGATATTTTCGTGATTTCTTTGCAACCGAAAGCAGTGGCTTTATATCCTTTTTTGGACTCAATGTGACACCATGTTTGCGGTACATGTAAGACTTTAAATGTAGAGCTTTGTTATACGCAAAGCGCACAGCCCCAAACTGAGCAATTAAAAACTCAGCTTGTTCTGGCGTTGGATAAATGCGTACTTTCGTTGCTCTTAACATTTCAGTGCTCATCTATATAATACCATTATAATATTGGCTTAGATGGAACTTGTAAAGTGAGTGTACGCAACAAAGAATTACTTCAAGACTACCTTAAAAAAAGGCACAGCGTGAGCAAGTTGGTTGTTCATCTAGTGTTTACAACGAAATACAGACGCAAGTTGTTTACGGGAGTTATGATCGAGCAATTAAGAGAGGCTTTTGAGTCAGCTTGTGTAAAACTTGAATGTGAATTGATAGAAATGGATGGAGAACAGGATCACATTCATTTACTGATCTCATACCCTCCGAAACTTTCAATTAGCGTAATGGTTAACAACTTGAAAGCAGTTTCATCTCGCATGTTGCGACGACAAAATACGCACCTTACGAGACAGAGTAAAAGCTCCGCTCTATGGTCTCGTTCATACTTTGCTTGCACTGCTGGCGGTGCAACAATTGAAACATTAAAAGCCTATGTAGAGAGTCAATCGACTCCAGATTAAGACGCTATCGCGTCTTACGCCTTATATCCCCGCCCTCATCGGGCGAGGGTTTACGGCGAAATTGCTAAAACGGAACCTATCGGTTCCGTCTGCGGCTTGTATCTCTTAAGAAAGCACGCACTCAATGCCTTTCTTATCAATCATATTAAGCAATCTTAGCGCGGCACCCTGTGGCTTAGACTTTCCCTGTTCCCACTTTTGAACGCTCTCGTTGCTCATATTCAGAATCGTAGCTAGGACACCTTGGCTAATGTGCTCACGCTCTCTTAGATTCTTTATTCGCTCTGCTGTCATTTCATCTAGCTTTGCGCTGAGTGCGAGCGCATCGATTTTTCGCATGGTTAGCTGATCCATCGTGCCATTTTTAGCTAAACGCTGAGCCAGTTTGTGCATTCTATCTAAGCGTACATCAGTCATATAGAACCTCTCTTAACTCACCACTTTTGATGATATAAGTAAGACCATCATCACTTCCCTCCTAATAACTAAGGTAAAGAATACTATAGTTTTTGTTGTTCAATAAATGGCAGAGTCGAATAAAATGGAGGCAATCCTAATGTTGGGGCTTAACACAGATGGGGTTGGCTTTATTTCGAGGATGCCCCATTATCAGTTAGACCAAATACACTACAGTTTTGAGTTTCAAATCTGTCACAATTTCCTAAATTGCATATCTATTCAACTCATTGACCTCAATCTCAAGCTAAAATAAATAAGGACATTTCTAAAGTCATTTAGGGGTCAGTTATGTGGACGAAAAAAGGCCATCGAACTGGGCAGAAAAAGCCCTTTAAGCTCGAGGATATCTGGCGTATCCGCACTAGACTCGAAATCGAAGGTAATATCATGGAGCTAGCGTTACTTAATCTCGCTATTGATTGCAAGTTACGCTCATGTGATTTACTCAGGATGAAAGTAAGGGATATTTCGTCAGGTGGTATTATCCAAAATCGTGTCCTTTATAGCCAAAGTAAAACGGGTAGAGAGGTACAATTTGAAATCACGTCACGCACGGCACAATCGTTAACCCAGTGGTTTATACACAGCCAATTAGCCATTTCAGACTATCTTTTCCCAAGTCCTCGAAAGTCGGGCAGACCAATGAGTTATAGCTGTTATTCAACAATCATTCGTCGTTGGGCATCACAACTTGGCTATGACTCTCACCTGTATGGAACTCACTCTATGCGAAGAACAAAAGCAACGTTGATCTATGCTCGAACAAAGAACATACGAGCCGTGCAGCTACTACTAGGCCATGTCAAGTTGGATAGTACCATTCGCTATCTAGGGGTAGAAATGGAAGATGCATTAAATATATCTGAAGATATAGAGTTTTGACGTTACCCGTAATAAGTCTATATACATCGGTAGGTTGTAAGGTTAGGCATGAGCAAAATGGAGAACCCTGCGCTGCAAAATAGATAGAAAATCTTATTTATAAGGTTTATATTAAAAATAATTTTAATGACTTTATAAACCGAGCTATTGCTTGAGAGGATTCCATGTTTGCAGAACGCTTAGAACGAGCCCGTAAGGCTGCCGGGCTATCCATGAATGCATTAGCCAACGAGGTAGGACTGTCCGCTAACGCCATTAAAAAGTATGAACATGGCACGGCTATGCCTTCTTCTTCAAACCTACTAAAACTCGCGAAAGCGCTCGATGTGCGCACTGAGTACTTCTTTCGTCCAACGAAGGTGAAACTAGAGGGCGTAGAGTACCGCAAGCGTGCTAGTACACCAAAGAAAGTTTTAGACCGAATTAATGGCGATGTTTTAGAACAAGCTGAACGTTGGCAAGAGCTTTTAGAGTTGTATCCCGACTCAGTGAAGCCTATCCCTGAGTTTACTTTACCAAATGAGCTTCCTGAACAAATCACTAGCATAGAACAAGTTGAAGACTTAGCTATTCAAATGCGCCATGCTTGGGAGCTAGGGCTAAACCCTATTCACGATATGATCGATACCCTCGAAGCTAAGGGCGTGATGATTATTACCACGGATGTGGAAACAGGTAAGAAGTTTGACGGTTTAGCGGGCAAGATTGGTAGCACTCCTGTAGTGGTGATCTCTACCGCCCAAAGTGGTGACCGTCAGCGCTTCACCTTGGCCCATGAACTTGGGCACTTAGTCGTGCATGGTCGTTTAGCTGAAGGGATTGATGAGGAGAAGGCTTGTAATGCCTTTGCTGGTGCATTTCTTTTACCTACCCAATCACTTATTGAACACTTGGGTGAAAAGCGCCGTCATATTGAACCGCGTGAATTACTGATGCTAAAGCACGAATACGGTATTAGCATGCTAGCGGCACTGTTTCGAGCTGGCCAATGTGGAATAATTACGCCTGCGACTCAGAAAAACCTATTTATGCTGTTTAGCAAAAATGGCTGGCGAACGGAGGAGCCAGGAAAAGCATACCCTCATGAGTCGACTTATCTACATAAGCAGTTGGTATATCGTGCTTTAGGTGAAGAATACATAGGGGAGTCAAAAGCTGCAGAGTTACTTGGCATGTCTGTTTCTAGCTTTCGTAAAGAACGAAAGTTGGAGGTGCCGACTCAAGCACAGTTAGCTCAGGAGGCTAGCCGTGCAGCAGCTGCTAATTAGTGATGCCAATATCCTCATTGACATGGAAGAAGGTGGTTTACTGGAAGCAATGTTTCAGTTGCCCTATGACTTTGCAACGCCAGATATTCTTTTTGTTGAAGAACTTGAAGAAGATCATCCCCACCTTCTGGATTTAGGGTTAGCGCTAAAAGAGGTTTCTGCAGAATCAATGATGTATGCCATGCAGCTAACGGGGACCTATACCCAAGCGAGCCGAAACGATTGTTTTGCCCTTGCTTTACCAAAGCAAGAACAGTGTCCTTTACTGACTGGTGATATGGCACTGAGAAAAGCAGCAGAAAAAGAAGCTGCCATTGTTAAAGGCACAGTTTGGCTAGTAAGCCAACTGGTGGTTCATCAGCAAATCAATACCGAACAAGCGCGAGCAGCCTATAAGCAGATGCAAGCCAATGGCAGGCGTCTACCTTGGCATATCGCAGAACAAGCTTTAGTAGAACTAGAGCAAGTAAATTAATAATTAATAGGTTGCCCTCATAAAGTGCAATTTAGAACGATCAGGAATTCTAATAATGACAAGTTTACAGCAACGTGCCGAACTTCAACGCCAAATATGGGCGATTGCCAACGATGTAAGAGGCTCAGTGGATGGTTGGGATTTTAAACAATATGTACTGGGTACGCTGTTCTACCGTTTTATCAGTGAAAACTTTGTCAACTACATCACAGGCGGCGACGAGAGTGTTAACTATGCTGCCATGTCTGACGATGATGAAAACATCAAGTTTGCTAAAGAAGATGCCATTAAAACCAAAGGCTATTTTCTTTACCCTAGCCAGTTGTTTAGCAATGTGGCAGCCAATGCACACAAGAACGAAAATTTAAATACGGATTTGGCAGCTATTTTTGCTGCAATCGAAAACTCAGCCAATGGCTTCGATTCAGAAAAAGACATCAAAGGCTTGTTTGCGGATTTTGATACCACCAGTAATCGCTTGGGTAATACGGTAGAGGCAAAAAACAAACGCCTAGCAGCCGTGTTAAAAGGCGTGGCAGGTTTAACCTTCGGTAATTTTGAAGACAACCAAATTGATTTATTCGGTGATGCCTACGAGTTCCTGATTTCTAACTACGCGGCAAATGCGGGTAAATCCGGTGGCGAATTTTTCACCCCTCAGCACGTTTCAAAATTGATCGCGCAGCTCGCCATGCACGGCCAGACCAGTGTCAATAAAATCTATGACCCTGCGGCGGGTTCGGGCTCGTTACTGTTACAAGCCAAAAAGCACTTCGATGCGCATATCATTGAAGATGGTTTTTTTGGTCAAGAGCTCAACCACACCACCTACAACTTGGCGCGTATGAATATGTTTTTGCACAACATTAACTACGACAAGTTTAATATTCAGTTGGGTGATACCTTAACCGAACCACACTTTTTAGATGACAAACCGTTTGATGCCATCGTCTCTAACCCGCCTTATTCAGTGAAATGGATTGGTAGCGATGACCCAACCCTAATCAACGATGACCGCTTTGCGCCCGCTGGTGTGCTTGCGCCCAAATCAAAAGCCGACTTTGCCTTTGTTCTGCATGCGCTAAGTTACCTATCAAGCAAAGGTCGTGCAGCCATTGTCTGCTTCCCTGGTATTTTTTACCGTGGTGGTGCTGAGCAAAAAATTCGCCAGTACCTAGTAGATAACAACTACGTTGAAACCGTTATTTCACTGGCTCCTAACCTGTTTTTTGGCACCACCATTGCCGTGAATATTTTGGTGCTGTCTAAACATAAAGCCGATACCACCACCCAGTTTATAGACGCTAGCGGCCTGTTTAAAAAAGAAACCAATAACAACGTGCTGACTGACCAGCATATCGCAGACATCATGAAGGTGTTTGCCAGCAAAGAGAATGTGGAGCATTTTGCTAAATCGGTTGATTTGGATGTTATCACAGGCAACAGCTACAACCTATCGGTGAGCAGTTATGTGGAAGCTAAAGACAACCGCGAGCTAGTGAATATTACAGAGCTTAATGCCGAGCTTAAAACCACTGTTGCTAAAATTACTCAACTTCGCAGTGATATTGACACCATTGTGGCAGAGATTGAAGGTGAGGAGCTTGAGGCATGAGTCAGTTGAACTATTTAGAGAAACTGCTGGATGGGGTTGAGGTAGAGTGGAAGCTGTTAGAGCAATTGGTGGTAGATAAGTTTTGGATCATGCCCGCAACTCCAAAATTCAATGAAGGAGAGACAATTCCATACATCACATCAAAAAATATTAAGGGTGGCCATATAAGTTTCGATAAAACCAAGTTTATTTCTCGCGAAGATTATATTGAATTATCTCGTAATAGGCCGATTCTTGCTGGTGATTTTTTAATAAGCATGATTGGTACAATTGGTGAAGTAGCTGTTGTAAAGGAATCAGACTTAGCGTTTTATGGTCAAAATATGTACCTTATTCGGTTAGATGAAACTGTCATTATGAGTAGGTATTTTTGGCATTTCTTTGACTCACCTAGGATGAAAAGTCATTTTCAAGCAGTAAAAAACAACTCGGGTCAGGGGTATCTAAAGGCAAACAATATTGACAAACTAGAAATCCCCATCCCATGCCCAGATAACCCAGAAAAATCGCTGGCAATACAAGCGGAAATAGTGCGCATTCTGGACGCATTTACCGCCATGACCGCCGAGCTGACCGCCGAGCTGACCGCCGAGCTTAACATGCGGAAAAAACAATACAACTACTACCGCGACCAGTTGTTAAGTTTTGAAGAGGGTGACGTTGAGTGGAAGGCGTTGGGGGAGATTGGTCACATCGTGACTGGCCGCACTCCAAAGTCGTCAGATAAGTCTGCATGGGGTAATGATGTTGATTTTGTAACCCCCAGCGATATCAAGAACGGGATGCGAAACATCGCATTTCCAAGTCGTCGTTTATCAGCTGAAGGAGCAGCTTCGATGTCAAAAGTTCTGCTCCCTAGTGGCTCATTGCTAGTCACGTGTATCGGCGCTGATATGGGTAAGACAGTAATTAATGCTAACGACTGCATCCCCAATCAACAAATCAACGCAATTACATTGACCGATGATAGCGTTCAAGTCGGCTACCTATTCCACGTTCTGACTGCTATGCGTGAGGCACTGCGTCGGCAAGGGGAGTTGGGCGGAGGAACAATGCCACTCATAAATAAAAGCGACTTTTCAAAGATTGTTGTTCCGATTCCTTCGCATGAAGAACAGAACCGAATAGCTACAATCCTCGATAAATTCGACGCTCTCACCAACTCAATCACCGAAGGTCTGCCCCGCGAAATAGAACTCCGCCAAAAGCAATACGAGTATTATCGTGATCTGTTATTAAGCTTCCCTAAAACTGAAGAGGCGGCAGCTTAATATGGGTAAGGAACTTAAGGGCATAGCTAAAGACTTAATCAGCAAGAATAAAAAGGTACAGTTGATCTATGCCTTTAATGGCACAGGAAAAACGCGTTTATCACGAGCCTTTAAGGAGGAAATAGCTCCTTCTACACAAAACGATGATAGTGAAGAAGATGGTGAGAAAACTCGTGATAAGTTTCTGTACTACAACGCCTTTACGGAAGACCTATTTTATTGGGATAACGATTTAAAAGTAGATTCAAGGCCAAAGTTAAAAATACAACCAAATACTTTTACGGGTTGGTTGATAGACTTGTTAAAAGAGTTGGGCGAAGACGGCAACATCGCTACAAACTTTCAACGTTATACGGGTAGCAAAGCTACCCCAATATTCAATGAAAAATACAAAGCTAAAATTGATGAAAAGGAAGTAACGATACCTGCGTTTTCTGAGGTCACTTTTCAAGTAGCCGCAAATGAACCTGTCAACTATGAGCCAGGTACTGCCGCGACTGATGGTGTCGAAAATGTCGTTCAAGGTAAATACGAAGTAATAAAAATTTCAAAAGGTGAGGAAAGTAACTTTGTATGGAGTGTTATGTACACTCTTTTACAACAAGTTGTTTCCACCCTTAATGAGCCAGATGTTGCTAATAGAATTACTGATAAGTTTGATGCTTTAGAATACGTATTTATTGATGATCCAGTGAGTTCATTGGATGATAGTCATTTAATTGAATTAGCGGTTGATTTAGCAGGTTTGATCAAGTCTAGTACGTCAGACTTAAAATTTATCATAACAACGCATAGTCCCCTTTTTTATAATGTGCTCTGCAATGAGCTCAATAATAAGGCTTATCAAAAGCAGGCCGATGGTACTTTCAAACCAATCTATAAGCCAAATAAGGAATTTCAAAAATACCGATTAGAAAAGCTGGCTGATGGTGATTTTGAACTACCTGAACAACCGACAGACTCGCCGTTTTCTTATCACTTATTCCTTCTAAATGAGCTTCAGAAAGCCATTAATGACAGACAAATCAGAAAGTATCATTTTAGTCTTCTGAGAAATGTTCTTGAGAAAATGGCCACTTTCCTAGGTTATAACTATTGGCCTGCACTTCTTCAAAAATCTCAAGACGGAAAGCCAGATCCATTCGCCAATAGAATCCTTAATTTATCCAGCCACTCTGCTCATGCTGGCGACGAGATCTCGGATCTAGAAGATAAAGACAAGGATAAATTAGAAGCCTTGGTTGGTTACTTAATAAACACTTATGGATTCAAGAAGCAGGAATTACAATGACCAACTATAAAAGTATTGCAGAATCGAATAACTTTATTGTTTTAGATAAATATACACGACAAGACCAAATTGCTGAGGGCTACCAGAGCGAAGGTGATTTAGAGCGTGAACTGATTCAGGACCTAAACAACCAGGGCTATGAGTATTTACCCGCGCTAACGACACCCGATGCCATGATGGTGAATGTGCGTAAACAATTACAAGCCCTCAATAAGGTCGAGTTTACTGATGCCGAGTGGGCTCGCTTTTGCGAGCAATACTTAAACACCCCAAGCGATAATATTCTTGATAAAACTCGCAAGGTGCACAGTGACTATATCTTCGACTTTGTCTTCGATGATGGCCATATAGAAAATATCTACCTATTCGACAAGAAGACCATTGCTCGTAACAAAGTGCAGGTCATTAAGCAGTTTGAGCAAACGGGAAGCCATGCCAACCGTTACGATGTGACGATTTTGGTCAATGGTTTGCCTTTGGTGCAAATTGAATTGAAAAAGCGTGGTGTGGCGATCCGTGAGGCGTTTAACCAAATACATCGCTACAGTAAAGAAAGCTTTAATGCAGAGAACTCGTTGTACAAGTTCTTGCAGCTATTTGTGATCTCTAATGGCACCGATACGCGCTATTTTGCCAATACCACCAAGCGCGATAAAAACAGCTTCGACTTTACGATGAACTGGGCGAAGTCAGACAATACGCTGATCAAGGATTTAAAAGACTTTACCGCCACTTTTTTCCAGAAAGAGACCTTGCTTGAAGTGATCTTGCGTTACTCGGTGTTTGACGTCAGCAATACCTTACTTGTAATGCGCCCCTACCAGATTGCCGCCACTGAGCGCATTTTATGGAAGATCAAGAGCGCATTTAACGCTAAGAATTGGAGCAACACCGAGAGCGGTGGGTACATTTGGCACACTACCGGTTCAGGTAAAACACTCACCAGCTTTAAAGCGGCACGTTTGGCCACCGATTTAGACTGTATCGATAAAGTCTTTTTTGTGGTGGACAGAAAAGACCTCGACTATCAGACCATGAAAGAGTATCAGCGGTTCTCGCCTGATAGTGTGAACGGTTCAGACAGTACCGCTGGGCTAAAAAGCAACCTGGATAAAGACGATAACAAGATTGTTGTTACCACCATCCAAAAGCTCAACAACTTAATCAAAAGTGAAAGCGATTTAGCTATTTACAATAAGCAGGTTGTCTTTATTTTTGATGAGTGTCATCGAAGCCAGTTCGGTGAAGCGCAGAAAAACCTGAAGAAGAAATTCAAAAAGTACTACCAGTTTGGTTTTACCGGTACGCCAATTTTCCCTGAAAACGCCTTGGGTGCTGAAACCACGGGCAGCGTGTTTGGCCAGCAGTTGCACACTTATGTGATCACTGATGCCATTCGTGATGAAAAAGTACTCAAGTTTAAAGTGGACTATAACGATGTTCGTCCGCAATTTAAGAGCATTGAGACTGAGCAGGATGATAAGAAGCTTAGTGCGGCGGAGAATAAGAAAGCGTTCTTGCATCCAATGCGCATTGGTGAAATCTCGCAGTATATTCTGAGCCATTTTAACCAAAAAACGCATCGAGCCTATTCTGGCGCCAAAGGGTTTAACGCCATGTTTGCGGTTAGTAGTGTTGATGCGGCGAAAGCCTATTATGAAACCTTCAAAACATTGCAGGCCGAGGCTGAGAATGGACCCACAAGTAAGCCTTTGCGCATAGCGACTATCTTCTCATTTGCTGCCAATGAAGAGCAGGACGCCATTGGTGATATTTTAGATGAGAGCTTTGAAGTCAGTGCCATGAACAGCAGCGCAAAGGAGTTTTTGAGCGCCGCAATCACTGACTACAACGCCATGTTTAAATCTAACTATGGCGTGGACAGTAATGGCTTTCAGAATTACTACCGTGACCTTGCCCAGCGCGTGAAGAATCAAGAAATAGATCTGCTCATAGTGGTTGGTATGTTTTTAACGGGCTTTGATGCGCCTACGCTCAATACCTTGTTTGTTGACAAAAATTTGCGCTATCACGGCTTGATGCAGGCGTTTTCTCGCACCAATCGTATTTATGATGCAACGAAGACCTTTGGCAATATTGTTACCTTCCGGGACTTAGAGCAGGCAACCATTGACGCCATCACCTTGTTTGGTGACAAAAACACCAAAAACGTGGTGCTGGAGAAGAGCTACAAAGAATACATGGAAGGCTTTAACGATATTGCTACTGGGCAGGCGCGTCGAGGTTTTGTTGATATCGTCAAAGAGCTGCAAGAACGCTTTCCAAACCCAGAAAATATTGAAAAAGAACAAGATAAAAAAGAGTTTGCCAAGCTGTTTGGTGAATACCTAAAAGCAGAAAATATTTTACAAAACTACGATGAGTTTGCAGGATTAAAGGCACTGCAAAGCTTAGATACCAGTGATGAACAAGCTGTTGAAGAGTTCAAGTCAAAGTACTATCTGGACGATGCTGACATCGAGGCAATGCAAGCTATCGATATGCCGAGCGAACGTGCTATCCAAGATTATCGCTCTACTTACAACGATACCCGTGACTGGTTGCGACGCGATAAAGAAGGTCAGGACAAAGATAAGTCAACGGTAGACTGGGGCGATGTGGTCTTTGAAATTGATTTGCTTAAATCGCAAGAAATCAACCTCGATTACATTCTTGAACTAATTTTTGATCACAATAAGAAGAACAAGAGCAAAGAAGGCTTGATTGAAGAAGTTCGCCGTATGATTCGTGGTAGCCTTGGTAATAGAGCGAAAGAGAGCTTAGTGGTTGATTTTATTAACCAGACAAACCTAGATGAGATCAATGACAAAGCCAGCATTATCGACGCCTTCTTCAAGTTCGCCCAGGCGGAGCAGAAGCGCGAAGCCGATGCCATTATTGCCTCTGAAAAGCTCAATATCGATGCTGCCAAACGTTATATTGCATCATCACTCAAACGTGAGTACGCCTCTGAAAATGGCACTGCTCTTAATGAGGCGCTGCCCAAACTTAGCCCATTGAACCCACAGTACCGAACCCAGAAGCAAACGGTTTTTCAGAAAATTGCTGCATTTGTTGAAAAATTCAAAGGTGTGGGTGGGCAGTTGTAGTGATATGAAGAGCTCTTTTCACGTAGTTAATGCTTGATGAAAAGAGCTCGATATTTTTAAATTAGTGCTGTTTTTTTTCGAGATAGCAGATATGAATATTCAAATTAGTTTAATTATTATGCATTTTCTGGATAGGTCATTGGCCCACAAATGGAGCTAATAAGTAAAGCTACTAAATGATTTCTGTCCCAAAGTTACTTAGAATTGCCGTTGTGGTGTTGGGGGTTGTTTTGGTGAGCTTGCTCTCTGTACAAAGAAAAGAGGCTGACGTTCCAGCCTGTTTTAACTATCCACACTGTAATTGTATATTTAGCTCTTAACGCTTGGTTTAAGTCACATTCCCTTTCGCCTGAAGATATTGAATTAAAGGCGCATAATCGCCGGCATCAGCTTGGCGTAAGCTCGCAATGTACTCACCCCGCTCTTGGCTTTGTTTATCCAAATCTGTATTGGACCAAACTAAAGGCTTTTGTTTGAGTAGTACCATTCGTATGTAGTCCGTCATCACTCGCGAGTGACGTCCGTTGCCGTTAGGAAAAGGATGAATTTTAACTAACCTGTGCTGTATCCGAGCCGAGAGTTCTAGGCTGTCATAGTGTTCAAACTCAATCCAGCATTTGATGTCTTCCAGTAAGTTGTATAAATCTGGCCGGATATTCAGCGGATCGACACCAATGTTCAACTCTCGGTGACGGTAGCTGCCGGCCCATTCCCACACATCACCAAGCAAACGTTGATGCAACTCTTCCACAAACGCCATAGAAAGAATGTCATCCATGCTGGTTTTAGGCGTCGTGGATAACCAACTCAACCCTTGTAGTATGTTGGCATTTTCAAGCTCATTAAGCTCTTCGCGAGTCGTGATGTGATCAAATTTCAGCCCGGCAACATCATCGGCATTTAGTTGGGTTGCACCCTCTGGTTCAACAAACAGACTCATTGGTATTTCTCCTGCAAACTGACTTTCCACAAATCTCGGGTGCTGCCCGTTTTAATTTCATTGGCTAATTGAACCAGCGCTTGCTGTTGTTGCTCTGAGGTTAACTGCTGTGCTTCTAAAAACATCGATTGGTGGCTCATGGCCAAACGCTGCTTGGCCAACTCCATAGCGCGCGCTTCTATCATGTCATCAATCGACTGACGCGGAACAATCGCATAAACCAGTTCGGCATCGAGCCCGGTCGCCAGTTGTTTAAGTTGTTTGAGTGTGATGGTTTCATCAGCTTCTTTACGCTCCAATATGGAGACCTGATTACGAGAGAGATTAAGACGTTCACCTAATTGCGCGCCCGACATCCCCAAGGCCTCACGGATACTGCGCACCCAACCATTTTTCGGCGGTTTAGGCACAGATAAACCGAGTAAAGCGCTGATTTTTGCTTTGACTTGCTTGAGTGCAACGGCATAGACACCGGATTTTTTCATAATTTTGTATCTCAAATTAAATACACTACAGTGATAATGGTATCTAATTTCGCATACATTATAAAGATTGTTGTATCTATTTTTTAATACGCGGCAAGGGGGAGTGTATCGATTATAAAATACATTACTTATTTGGCTATCTGTTTACTGGACAATGGTCGTGTCAAATTCATCTTGGAAGTGCAAACGTCTTCGGCAGCGCTAGAATGGGAAGTGAACGGTTTAGGTTGATTTAGAATGGGGATTGTTTCGGGAAAGTACACAATCCAGACTTTTGCTCTGAATGATTTCTGTCCAAACAGCGCCTGAGAGACGCTGGCTTAGGTAGGGACGTAAACGTTTTAGAAATGGCGCGTACTCTGATCGTTGCCATTTAAGTATGAAACTTTAATACTCAGTATGAGGAACTATATTCTACTCACGCAGCTGAGCACTAAATGAATGAAGCTAAGTGACGGCAGAGCCCCACGGCTTTCCGCGTCGTCACGCACTGACATGACGATCTCCACTGGCGCTTTCCAGAAAATGATTTCGCCGTCCTCTTCCTGCATCGCACATGTCGCGCCGGTTGGCCAATCGATGTCAGTTATTAACGCTGATAAAGCCTTGGTTGTCCCGGTGATCCCAGGCATAAACAAAGGCTGGTCAAGTTGAATAAAAGATGTTGCTACGTCCATGATTTCCTTGCTGATAACGTCAAATAGGTGTTGAGCTAACCCGTATTGGGTGATGTTGATAGGATTTAGCCAGTAAGCGGCTAATGCCCTTGGCCAGTTTTATTTCCCCTAAGCCCATAGCCTGCCAATAAAGGCAGTCAAGCGCCCCTAAGCAAAGCGCGATTATATAGATCTCTTGTGACCGCTCAATGGCACGAGTTAACTCTGATTTGCTCTCGCTAAAGTGCCGACGTAAATGAACACGGATGGGACGCTGTTGGCGTAAGCCCATAACATTTTCGTCATCGCCGGTGATTTTTTTGGCTGCTTTCTTACTGGCCATACATCCTGCCTAACTGTGCTTTTGGGTGAGCAGTGACAATATGGTGCGCCTGATTGATTCAGTCTCACCAAATGTCGTTGGAATTGGGCAACGCAGAAGGGACTGCGCTGCCTCGGGGTGTTGCTGGATATTATCTGCGTTAATCTCAAATATGTTGATGGCTAATCGCAGTGAGTGTGGGAGCTCACCCAGATTGTGAGTCTCAATAATCTGGGCTAGCTGGTTTTGTTCACTAGCTGCCAACAACGCTTGAGCGATTTCCATGTCAGCCATAAACAATTAATTCCCTGCCATCTGAAGCAGCTGCTGTGGCGATGGCGGTACTTTGCCTTCGTCTTGGTATTCGCTACGAATTTGCTTAATGCGGAGCAACACCTCTGCTCTTGGGATGTCCATTTTGAACTCTTCAGGAATGCGCAGCGTCATACTGCTATCTATGACGAGGTATCCCATGTCAAAGTAGAGCTGTCCCAGTTCTTGAGCCGCCGAGCTTAAATCCGCTTGGTTAACCGATTCCTTTGACCATTGCTGAAACATCTCACCTAAATCTGCTACTACGATTTTGGATTGAGTATTGGTTTGTTCGGCGCTTACACCCGTGCCAAAGAAGCTCATGCCAAATTTCATCACGCCAAATAGCAGCACTAGGCCTGCCATCACCATGATCATTTTGACGGGGGACAAGCCCTGCGGAGCCGCGGGTGTCGCTGGCGTTGGCTCAGCGACGGATTGTGCAACCTCAGCGGGAGCGGCTTGCTCTGGCTCAGCCAGAGCGCCGATAGTCGGTTCCAATTTTTCAGAATTTACGTTTTCGGTTGTCATTGCTTAACCCTTATATTTGAGACTAACACCGCGTTGAACAATGAGGTCAACACCTTCAATGCCGCCGTGCATTTCCAGATACGGCCTGGCTTCGTCGGCTAACTGCAGGTAGAAGTCAGCAATCTTATCGAATGCGGTACTTGAGCCACCAGCAAGTGAGCTGGTCGCCGTGTTTTTGAAATAGGTGCCGTCATAAACCACATCACCAGACACTCGATTGGTCGCGGCTTGTGTGAGGGTTTGGGCGCCAGTGCCATAGATGCCTGCCCAGAAGGATTGCTTCACCACTTCACCGTAGAGTGTTACTAACTTGGCTGGGATACCGCTATGACCGTCTTGACCTTGCACTGCGGCAATGAACGGCTGTTCAATCGCACGACCTCTCTGGTCGATACAGCTGATACTCTCAGCGCGGATTTCGACACGACGGGTACTGGCACTACCACGGGCCGCGCCAATCACTGTGCAACCCACTAGATCGATAGTGAAACCGTTAGGCATCACCCCAACGTCTACGATTTTTAATAACACTGGAGCTGGGTTTGATTGCGCCGATGAACTGGTAGGTACATGTTGACCCGTAAGCAAGACGGTTGGTATTACTGTGCCAGCTGACAACCATGTCTCAGGCTCTTTTTCAGTTTTCTTGATAGAACCTGTGTTCTCTTGAGAAATCGCTTGTTTTGCTTTGGCTGCGACTTGGTTTTTGGCTGTTGACGCATTACCAACATTTGCTTCATCACCTGTGGCAGCGGCCTTACCTAAACTCACGTCACCACGGTTCATGGTTAAAGTCTTTGACGCTGGCGGGGTCATGGCGACATTCGACTTAAGGCTTGCCATTGGGTCTAGGCTAAACTCGGTACTTGGCAATGAAGGTGCTTGCTGGGCGATATTTTCTGGTCGAGCTCCTTTCGCGCTCACACTGTCTCGAGCTGTTGCGGCATTTTTGCTTTGTTGTTCAACCAGCATTTGCATTTGATGCGCGATGGTCTCGAGGCGTTTTTGTGATTCAAGCTGAGACATTTGCAGGGTATCGACCTGTTGCTGAATTCGCTTTTCACTAGCTTTTTGCTCGGTGTACTGTGCATCAATCGCTTTTTCACGCTCTTGAATTTTCTTTCGCATAGCTATGAGCTGGCCGGAAGTCTGGGTGGACTCCAAGCGCTCGCTCCCCATGGTACTCATAAACATAGGCTTCGCTCTGGCTGGGATTGAGCTGACAGGGGTTTTCGGCGCTGAAGGGAAAATGGCTTCAGCCACAAGATAAGCAGGTATTGCCAATATCACGATTAACGCGATAGTGCGCTGATTCGATGGAAGCGCAAGCCACTTGGTTTTTAAATCCTGTAACGCTTGCATGTTAACCTCCTACACGACTACGACGTGGAACTTTCATTTGGCGCTCGAAGTAGCTGCGGTCACGCAGAATGTACACTTCGGTGCTTTCCCTTGGGCCTAATGTCGCTTTATCTAACACACCAACGGCCATCACATCTTCACGACCTGGCCCCATGCAGGCCTCGTCGCGGAATGAACGTAAGCCATTGACATCGTTTCTGACCTCCATGATGTCAACGACCAATTTGGAGCCAATTAAGCGTTGTTTCACTTCATGGTAAAGGGGGAGCATTTGGCGAATATCGCACGGGTAACGCACTTCCGCCGGAATGGTGTCACCTTCAAGCAGTTCGTAACCTGCCGGAACTTCGGCTTTAGCCACAACTTCCAGTAATGTCATTACATCGTCAACATGGCTGTCAGCGACGGGTTGGTTATTAGTAATACGCTCACGCTCTGCTTGTTTTGCCGATTCCAGCTCCTTAGCTTCGTTCTCGCTGTAGATAGACACGGCTTGCAAAGCTGCATTGCGTTGACTCGCGTTATAGCTAACGGTTAACTCCACGAGCACTGGCGGGACGTTTAATGGCACCAAGTAGAGTGATACTGCGGTCTCTGGTGCGCCATCTTCTTCAACTATCAAGTCAATCGCGCCAGCGTTAACGCCAGGTGTGACGTACACAAAACCTTGCTCACCGTAAACCAGCGCCGCATCACTCGGTACTGACGTGGTTATTTTGGCGTTTTTGAAAGAGGTCGCGATTCGGTTAGTGGTTGACAGCGAAATTGGCAATGTCGTTGTGCCACCGGCTTTCAATGCAATCACTTGATGGCTTTTGTACTGCTTGCGTAAGTAGTCCATTGAGTCATCACGACGGCTAATGACTTCTCCGGCATTGGCAGGGGAGATCGCCGTCGGATTAACAGGGCTCGCGCCGCCGTAAGTGGGGACTTGTTGATGATCTGCTTGTTGCATCGGTTGCTGCGATGGCGGCTGGGTCACTGGCTGTTGATAGAGCACTTGTTCATTGGGCGAAACCGATAATGCAGTTTGGGTACCAATTTCTTTGCTCGTATCGATGGACAGAGGTTGATTCGCATAAGGGCTGTTTAATTCAGCCTGTAGCTTTTCTTCTGCTTGATTGAAATCAGTACCCAAAACAGGTACTCGTTGCGGATTCACCGATTCAGTCGGTAACGAATAAATGTCATCGTCAGCCGCAAAAGCAGGAGCGATCATTAATGAAAGAAGGATTGCAGTTGAAAGGGGTCTTTTATTCATAGGTCTCACCGTGACTCGATTTTAATCACACTGTCTTTATCCAAGGCCGTTGTTGCGTTTTTACCTTGGAGAATTTCACGCTCACGTTGAGCAGGGTTAACAGCAGCTGGATATTGTTGAATATCCAGAATCATGGGATTGCCGTTTCGGATCCCGATTTTTAATTCAAAGGTGTACGCAGTAGTATCAGCTGCGCCTGTTTTTAATGAGATTGTGGTTTGTTCACCCACAACCCATACGTAATCTGTGACAGATGAATAAATCGCGTCAGACGGGACAAACTTCTGACTAACACCCCTAAGCGCCATTTCTTCGATAGCTGCGGCCATCGTCGCTTCCGCTTCATCGGGGTTAAGTTCTAACGGGATCATCTTGGTCACCCTGTCGATGACGAACTTAGCATTCTTGGGGGTGATGTTGCCGATAATGGTTGCAATCATCAGGCCCCATTGGATTTTGAATTCTTGAGTCACGCTATTGCCGTTCATGACAATCGGCTCTTTAAAGTCGTTTGGCATGACAATGACTTCGGTCTGCTTGGTCATCACCATGAACAGCAAAAGTACCACGCTAATGCTTAGTGCCAGATTAGAACGACCTATGTTTTTGTTAGAGATATTGAGATTGTCGTAACTCTCTTTAATCTTCGATTTCCAAAGCATGTTGACCTCTTACTTAATTAATCGACGAATGGCTGGTGACATGAGGGTTTCCGGCCCTTTGGAAATCCACAAACCGTTTACCCATAACAGATGCTTTAATACGCCACGCCCAAACTTTTTAAACAGTGTTTCTACTACGGCCATGCTGGTAATTGCCGCGATAATGCCTAAGTTGATGTGACCTGATGCAAGACCAAAAACCATCACAATCACCGCCAGCTTGATTGAGTCCCAGTGGATAGTTCCAACTTTGATAGCGCCGTTACAACGCTTAGGAAATCTCGCTTCACTCATGTCTCACCCCTTGAAAAAAAAGGGTGCATATAAGATTGCACCCTTCCTTGATACCGCAAAAATTGTCGCTATTAGTGAACTAGGCCAGCTTTCAGCGCTTCTACGGTTACAGTTAAACTGCCGTCGATAGTTGTAGGCGCGTTAGCCAGTACCAGAATTATGACTACAGATGCTAAGAAACCAATTAGGTTTGGTTTAATCATTGAGAATGCGATAGTGCCTAAAATCGACAAACCCATGATTGCCTTAGCAGGCGCACCCGTCATTAAACCCTTTACCTCGTCCCACATTTGGTCGAAGAATGTGTGTAGGGTCGCGCCAGATGCTGATACCGCACTTGCTTCTCCAGCAAACAGCAATGAGCAAGCTACCGCGACAACGATAAGTGCGAAAAACGCTCTTACGGCAACAGGGGCTTCTTTAAACTGCTGGATCAGTCCTTTCTTTTCGGTTTTAGCGCTTTGGTTCATTGTGGATCTCCGTTAAATGTGACGGTCAAATTTTAACTGTTTGCTTGTTACTGTCAACACGTTATTTGTATGGCGCGTGCTATCTATATTAAAGATGACACACGGAAGAGGGGGTTACATGTTCTTCGCGCTGTTAGCCAAGGTGGTTTTCAACAACCAACCGATAATGACTGCGGCGAATAGTGGAAATAGCGGGAATATCTCATTGGAGATTAACGCAGGGGTAATGCAGTAAAGCTCTAACAGAATTGCGACCAATATCCCTGACCAGAGCGCTACCCTGAAGTAACCCGTCGAAGGCGCCGTAAACTCATGCTGCTTAATTTTCCGCTGCATCAATCCGTCAACCGCTGACGCGGCTATCAAACCAATGGCCATCCAGAACCAGAAAATCAGCAGGGATACTCTCAGTAAACACTGATACCAAATGGTTTTGATGTTTTGAGCAATCCGTGTAAGCGGTGTACGCCACAACTGGTCCCCCTTTAAGCCAGTGTCTTGGTGATACTGGTCGATGAACGCGGCTAAACCAGATTCCACCATCGTCGCTTCGTACCAACTCTTCGCCCTGAACACCACAACCTTTGTCGCCTCAGTGCTAATGGCCTTTTCGATATTTGAGATTTCCTTTCGTAACATCTCGTTATGCTCTTGGGGCTGCATGAAAATCAGTACATAAATACTGATTAATGCCCCAGCCGCTAAAATCAACCTGCCGTGCAGGGTCTTACTCTCAACTACATCGTCCATAATCAACACTCACTACAGTAAAATCGGAATACGACATTGATAGGTCTTACCGTTGGCCAGACGTGCGACGTACTGCAACTTAGGTAATTCCGACATCAATGAAAGAGGGTACGCTGGCTTGTCAGCTTCCATAATCCGCTCACCCACCGAGCCCGAGAAGTTATGGAGCTTACTGGTCGAATCGGTGTTAGAGCTTAACTGCCATTGCTTTGACTTAATTGGATACTCCGGGAGTAGCGCCGCAAATCGCTCCCTGGTGATATCATCTCGAGCTCGCAGACAGAACCAGTTAGCGGTTAAAGACAGGACCCGGCTCGCTACTGCTTCACCGGCTTTATCAATCAAATCGGGAACACCCTGCGTAGATAGGTGCAATTCAAAGCCTGCACCACGACCCATCGCTGCTAAGTTAATTAGGCCGTCGGAGAGTGCAGAGTGGATTTCGTCACCAAACACCGACACACGCACCCCTTTTCCGCCTTCGTAGTTGTAACGTGAAGCAGCTGCCGCGCAGGTATCCTCCATAATGAGTTTCGATGTAGCTGCTGAAATTGCAGGATTACCCGATGAATCGGTGGCGATGTACAACACGCCGCCCGTATCAATGAATTTCTTGATGTCGATAATAGGACGCTCGTCTTCCGTATCATTCGGGTCAGGGCTTAACATCTTGTCCAGCGGCGCAGCGGTTAACTGGGTTAACATCGGCTTGGTGGTCGCTAACATCTTACTTTGGTGAGATTGGTCGTGCGTTAAGAAACCAATAAAACTCGATACCGCGTCTTCACCTTTGTCGTCAGGGATTAACACCTGTTGGTAGCGCATGATTAAACCCTGTAGCAAACTGCCGCGGCCTTCCTCGGCAATTTGGGTCGCCATGTTCGCGTACCAATCTGGCCCGTAATGCATAGTCATAATCTTGCTTAAGGCTGCTAGGGCTAATTCGCTTTTGCGGTTTAGCATGTAATCAGCGACCATCTTGATTGATGGTCGCTTACCGATAAAACGTAATGCTTCAGCCGTGACGTAGAATGAGTCCCAGGCATAGGAGCGAAAACCCTCAGAGCTTCCTGAACCTTTTTCTAGGACGTTAGCTAAGCGCGATGCAATCTCGGTCGTCACTGTAAAGTTCACCAGTGGGTCGATACGCACCGACTGACTTGGCTCAGCAATGTTGAAGTAATAAAACGGGACGCCTAAACGCTTCGCTTCTGCGCGTAATCTGTTCTTCCAGTTTGGATCGTTCTTAGGGTCTAACACTAATACAGAGTTACCACGGTAAAGGGCGCCAACACTGTTAAGCGTTAACATCGTTGTTTTACCCGCACCTGGTAATCCGGTGTAGAAACTGTGAGACCAGAATAGCGACGCATCCAGCCACAAATCCTGCTCGTCACCACACCCCTGAATCCACGGCCGACCTTCTAATTTCTCGGTATCTGCTTCGACTTTCTTCAGTGCTCTTCGCACTGCCCAAGGCAAGAAACCCTTAGCGTGTTCTGGGCGTTTACCCACCAGCTGATAAGCTCGGTTTGCTTCGGTGATCGTCCACTCAAAGCCGCGACCAAAGAAGGCCTTATCCCTCTGGGTTTTGCTCAGCTCCCACAAAGCGCTAGATTCAATGAGGTATTGATAGTTATATACCAACTTAATCTGGCGACGTATTTGCGGTAAGGCTTCTTTTAAGCGCTTAACCGACATACCTGCTGTGGCCGCTATAACCGAAACTGCGACCATCGATACATCGTGTCCACTTACCCCGTGGTATACCCACGAGCCTGCCGTGAACAAGGAGGCTCCAGCCCAAGCATAACTGGATTGGATTTCATAAATCGGCCTATACATGTTCTCCATGAATAAGCCGTTAGTCTCGATGCTTTTACTCATGCTCTATTCCCACTGTCTCAAATACCATCCATGCAACTTGGTTACTGTCTGTCGCAATTGAGGCGTTGTCGCCTGCTGTGCGCTTGAGGCTAGTCGCCTCTTTTTTTGCTAACCCTACTTCTTGCTCGTAAGTGGTTAACGCGAAACTTTGGATTCGGATCACCCCAGGGCGGAGGTCTATACCGGACTTGCCTGCGCGAGCCATCGCCCAACCAATGAACACTTGCAACTCAGGCGGGTACTTGCTCTTTTCCTTCGGAGACTTGTTACCCGTGGCGACTTTTAGCTGTGAAAGTGTCGATACCTGCTCGGCAGGAGGGGTAAAGCTCGCAGACGTGGTGGCGGGCTCAACGGCAGTTTCAATGGCCGCTTCAGCGACGGGGACGGTAGGTTCCATGTCAGTCGTTAACATCGATTGCTCTTCCGGCGTAAACCATGGCAGCTCATTCTCCGGCGTGGCCAAAGACATCTCCCGCGCGTACTCGGACAACGGTGGAAGTTCGTCAGTCATTAATGAAGATAAATCTTGCTCCGGGACTTCTGCCATTAGGCTATGACAGCTTGATTCTGGTGGTACTTCGTTAGGCATTAACGGAGATAATTCTTGCTCCGGGACTTCTGTCTTCGGGCCATCTATCACATCTTTGATAGACGACTCCTGCGTGGGCAGGCTATTCGGCTCTGTAATGACTTCGGTGGTTAGGGCTTTATTCTTTTGCTTTCTAGCTTTGCGTTCATCGGCCTTAGCTTGAAGCTCAGTCAGCATGTCACCCACTGGCTTGGCAAGAACGTCGGCTAGCTTCAGCTGGTAGAACTTTTGTTTGTTAACGACATGAATAACTTTACGCGGCGCTTTAGGGTCTGGAATAAGTAACTTGTTATCCATCAAATCCTTCAGCACGGCGCCCTCGGCAAAACCAAGCCCTCTCATTTGCTGGTCAATTTCTTCGAATAGGCTGGCATTCAATGTCAGCACGTCACCATCCAGCTTTGCTCGGTGTAGTGTGTTGTTAGCCGTTAACAGGTATTCGATTAAAAGCTCAATACAGGTCTTTTCCTTCGACACTTCTACAGGCATTTCTTGAGCTATTGGCTCAGTTATCTCTACTGCCGCCTCCGCTGGCTCACTGACTATCGGAGTGTCATTCATGTTCTTAAACACGATACCCTTGGTGTCTGGCGCCGGAGCTCTGGTATTGGATTGTTCTGGCTCTACCTGAGTTTCGACTTGCGATTTCTCTGGCGCTGGCTCACTTGGCGTTGTTGCTGGTGCTGGTGCTGGTGCCGGAGTGTTGGTGCTCGCTCGAGCTGATTGCTTCTTCGGTTTCTTTGTCTGAGCCTTACTTTGATTTGTTTGCGACCCATTCTGCTGTACCGGTGCTACCGCAGGAGTAGGGGTTGGCGCAGGAGCGGGTTGGGTTGGTGCAGCCGTGTTGTTAGCCGGAGTTTGCGGGTCTGGCTCACGGGTATCTGTCAGGGTGATTAGCCCCGTATCGGCGTAATGGATTAACAGCGAATCGTCACGGGTTAATGAGATTTTTCCATGAATGCCGCGTTGCGGAATATCCTCGCCATAAACGATGCCTGCCCATTTTGGCTTAACGACTTTGATTGGCCCTGCCGTCCATTCTGGATTCGTAACAGGGTGCAAGTGGCCACTGGTGTAATCCTCAAACAGCGGTTCAAATAGCTGACGCTCTACCAGCATCTCAAGCATTTTTCCGACTTGCATTGGGACGTTAAAGCCATCTTCCTTGAGCGATGACATCACCTTGTTGAAACTTGCTGGGTAAGACACGTACACATCTTCGGCGCCCAGGCACCAAATATCGGCTTTCTCTTCGTTTACCTTCCAGCCGCGACGCATCATTTGTAAGCGCTTAATAAACGCTGCTTCCAGTGGCATCTTGCGAGCACCGGTTAATCTGTCCCATTGCCACATCATGTCTTTGTGGACGGAACGCGCTTCGCCTTTTTTTAGACTGTCTCGCAGTGAGTTATTAACTTCGATACTGCCTGATAAGGTTTCATAGATGGCGACCTGAAGGTCATCTTGAGTGCCAAACAAATACTGCTTAGCTGCCTTGGTCAGTACCGTGTTGAGCATGGATGATGCAAGCCCAATGTGCTTGCCGTGACGGTCTGCATAGTTCCACGTCACTTGATAACGGGATACTTGGTTGCGCCCTGACCAATCATAGATATTTTCGAGTTGTGGGTTCCAGACTGAATCATCGGCCTGCACGGTCATATCATGCAGCGCTTTACCGATGTCATGCACTAACCCGATTACCCACGCCGCATATTGCCAACGGATTTTCTTTCCGTGCAATTCGTCGGTAAATTTGGTCTCTCTAATATCAACCGACGCCATGTGACGCAGGGAGAACAGAGCCACCTCAAGACTGTGACGTGCTAAACCACCAACAGCTGCGTGATGATGGTTTTCTGAGGCTGGGAGTAAGTGAGCGTAAGAAAGGAAATTCGCTACCACATCCCTAACCAATGTCTGTGCGTTATAGACTTGATTGTATTCAGATAGGTTGGCAGGATTGAACGTGTCACGGTGAATATCAGTCAAACCCAGTTCACGAATCGACATATCGATTAGGTCATTATTGGATTTAATGATTCTCGCTTGATTCACGACTGCTACACCGTCAGCTACGGGAGGGTAGAAAGTCTCTGCCAACTCTTCGCTGACCGCTTTAGTTTCAATCCCACCAAAAGCCATCCGTACCGCATTCTTATCTGGGGTTTTGCCATCCAGTAAGAAGGATCGAACAGCCAAACTAACTAGCTTGGCTATTTTCTTCATTATGCGTTCACTACCAGGTTTCCGGAATCCTGCTCAATTTCTTCAGCCCCTGAGTCGTCATTGGCTGACTGGTCATCTGGATTGTTGCGGGTGATGGTTTGCATGATTTTGTTGTAAGCGTCTAACGAATAAATTCCGCCCTTACGGTCAGCTGAATCTGTAGCTACAGTTCTCATGCGACCAAAGAAACGAGTCATGGTGTTCATCGCAATGCCGCGACTATTGTTGCTGACTGACTCAGAAATCACGCCAGCTAACCAGAGGTTTTCAATAGCTGCGATAGATTCATCAATCTGGGAAATTACGTCGATTACACGCCAGTAGATTGGGTGCTCGATTTGGAACGTCACTCTGAACGATTCTGGTGTCACCACGTCAAAATCGGCATTGTTGCCAAGCGAGGTAGACAACTCATTGTTGTGGATTGTGTTGAGAAGGGTGCTGCGACGAACAGCTTCTTCTTGCTCAGCTACAAACCACGCATCTAAACGGTCACGGATTTCTTTGTTGTTAGACGTCAACACAAATAGACCAGCGATACGGGCAATGCTGTATTTGATATTCTGCTGACGAGCATCATTGCTAAACAGCTGCTGGATGGCGCTGCTCTTGAAATCCATTTCCTTCAGAATGAATTTACGCTGCTGAACTTGACGAACTGCAGATGGTTTCTGAGTACGCTTTGATGCAACTTGTGGGTTCTCGTTGGTCTGACTCATATAATCCTCCTAGGATTGTTTTCGCTCTATGCGACGTAGTTTGACTTTTGCTTCATGTAGACACTCAAGGGTTTCTCTCAACGGAGCCAATCGATTCTCTGTGTCTTCAATCATTCGCGCCTCCCACTCTGGGGATTTGCGGGTTAACTGGTCTAAGGTGTATCCGCGCTGGGTCGGTTTAACGTCATCGCCCCAAGACTTGCTGATGTTTCCAACTCGCCCTGGTCGATACCTCGTCCAGACCAAATACACCTTTTCGTTTTTTACAACGACCCGGGGGGCCATCTCACCGCCACTAAACTTCCCACCGTCATCACTGCGCAACTGACGGTTTGAAGATCTCCATTTCAGCCAGTAATCATCGACAATGACCTTTGCCTGAAACTGAGCGGCTTCAATCAACCCCTCTAGGCTTCTGATGGTATTCACCAACTGGAACCCTAATGCGGGTACGGGCTTCCCGTTCTCAGAGCTACCCGAAGTACCTGAGTAGTCATTCATTCATTTACCTACTGTTTGTTCGTCTTCAGTAATCCGTTTTCGGCCTACGGGGACAACTCATGCAGAAACCCAGTTCGTTGGCGAACTCGTGTCGCTCACTAATCGTCATTCTGCCAGTTGAGTTTGGGATAAATCCCAGGTGCCTCCGGTGTTGGCCATCCTTTGAAGATTTTCAGTTCGTTGGCCAACTCATGCTTTTCGCGTGATATACACACCGATTCATGGGCAAGCCCCCTGAGAAATCCTTTCTCACGTCTGCGATTCAGTTGGCCACTTCAGGTTTTTTCCCAGTTCGTGAGCCAACTTGCGCTTTCAGAGCGTTGATTTACTGATTTTGGAAGCCGTTAAAACTGCTTAATTTCGAAGAATCCAGAGTAGGAATTTCGCTACTAAGCCAGACTTAGTTGCACTTCAGTTCGTTAGCCATTTCATGTTTTGATTAATTCACTAGCGACATGTTATGGATAACAAAGTGCATAATATACACACAAAATAAATAATACACGAGCCAAATATATTGTGTATTATATGGATCCCAGATTGGTATTGGAATGGTAAGAATAATCTTCAAGAGCAAGCTGGAAAGGTTTTGGAAGCCTCTTAAAACCCTCTTAAAACCCCAGATTGGGGGTCATTTGGTGTGGAGTTGGTATTTATGAATAATCCCGTCATCATCACAGTCGATGTTGGCTATGGCACAACGACTTGTGTACACAAGGAATCGCTAGGCAATTACTCAGTGAAGACGTTCCCGTCCCTGCCTATTCCGATTAAATCGGATATTAATCTGGGTTTAGCAGGCGAGGAACGCGATGTAACAAACGTGGAAGTCGATGGAATCACCTATGAGGTTGGTTCAGACGTAGGGACCTCGGTCGGTTCGCGAAATGTTCGCGTTCTCAACACAGAATCGTTTATCACGAGTGACCGCTATAAAGCGTTATTGTTTGGCGCCCTGTCATTTTTAGGCAAATCAAATCACATCGATATAGATGTGTTAGTGCTTGGTCTGCCAGTGAGTGTCATGTTCAGGAAAGATGAACTCGCCAAGATTTATACCGGCACTCACCAAATCACACCGAGTCGCAAGGTCACCATTCGTCAGGTCTTGGTTTTTGAACAACCGCTTGGTGCGTTGATGTCATTTTTGCGCCAAGGCGGAAATGAACGCTTTGCCCAGTGCAAAGATAAAACCATGTTATCCATTGACCCAGGTTATATGACCACCGACTTCATTACGTCGAAAGGATTGAAGGTCAGTCCAAATCGTTCTGGTGATTCTGAAACTGGGATGTCCAAAGTGATTGGTGCAGTCGAAGTCGCGCTGCGCTCGCAACTCGAAGGTTTCAACATCAAACAGATTAACCCTGAGTTGATCGACCAAGCCTTTATCAGTGGTGAGCTTAAGCTGTACGGTAAAGCGATGAAATTCCCTAAGTGCGATCTATTTGATGTGACTAGCGCGATTCGGTCTGTTACTGACGAAGCATTAACAAGTGTCGTCAACAAAGTAGGTGATGGTCAGGACATTGACCTGATTATTGTCTCCGGTGGTGCCGCAGCGGTATACCTGCCTTCGATTCAGCGCGCATTCCCTTTCCACAAAATCGAAGTCGTTGATGACTCTCTGACAGCTGTTGCCCGTGGCTTGCAAACCGCAGGCGAGCAATTCATTCGTGGAGCCATAGCGCGAGGCGATTATCAAAAGTTAAAAGCAGTCTGAGGTGAGGGATGCCCAAAACAATCGAGAGACACATTCGGATTGCCGATGATACTCACCCGCTAATTTTCGCTCATTTAGATCAGTTTGGGCCAAAGGCACTGACCCGCGAGATGATGACCCTGATGGAATTTGGATTAATGGTGAGACAGCAGGGATTTAATCTAGGCACTGTGTTGGCGCCGAAGGTAGAAGTCGAAAGTGAAAGGGAGAAAGTGGAAGCAGATGCAGAACCTCGAAGTCCAATGGAAGATGACTTTGATATTAGTGATGATTTTTTTGTCGCCCGAGAAACGTGAAAAACAATAAATCAGCCGCCTGCAATTAAGGCGGCTTTTTTTCATCCAGTGAGGCGTGATATATTTAGCCTATAGAATATAAAAAGTGTGTTGGCGTAATGAAAGTAAATAAATTGATGGCTTTGATTTTTGCGGCTCTGGCTCTGCCAGTTGTGGCAGAAGATCCTGCAAATAGCAATGATGGTGGTAACTTCTATAAACAACGCGAAAAGGGCTGGTATTGGCACGAGTACATTCCTGAGCCCGAAGAAAAGGAAGAGGAAGAACCTATAGTGCCAACGCCATCTTCTGCACCAACTGAGACTGAAACGAGTAAAAATTCAGTAGAGGCCATGAGCGTTAAGTGGTTCCAAGAAAACTTGCCCAAGGCAAAGGAGTTGGCGCTTAACACTGGAAAACCAGAAGACGTTAAACGCTACCTTTACATCCAGCGTGCCGCAATAGATCGCGCCAACCAGTTTGCCGCTACTTATATTTCCGAACAAATGTTTGACCCTTACCTCGATGAAGGGTTACGCCGTCCTGAAAACGACGTGACGCTGCAAACTTTCAAAGGCGCTCAGTCTGAAAACCAATGGAAGTTAATTGAAGCCATCGGCAAGAAAGCCACCCTCATTTATTTCTATGGCTCTCAGTGTCCGTATTGCGCAAAGCAAACTCCCTACCTAATCCGTCTGGCAAAGGAATATGGATGGTCGATCATGCCTGTTTCTCTCGATGGCGGCACCGTTCCAAATGATGACTTTTTAGCATTAGGCGATTATCGAGTGGCGACTTCCGACATGGCGCAGCGCTTCGACGTCTTGGCGACACCAACACTGTATCTAACCAACAACACGGGTGATTACTTCCTGTTGGGTTCTGGGCTAATCGGCATGGATTCTCTCAGTGAAAGGATCATCGAACTCGCTAGCCGCGAGAAAATTATTAGCCAAGCAGAACTTAATAATGTGAAGCAGGTACGAGCTCTGTATATGACCGATGCAGAAGCCAAGGTTGACACGCAAAAAGTGTATGAAGACCCAGACTACCTCATTAACAAGATGCGGAATTTTATGCTCGGAAAACCTGATAGCGAGGGTGAACAAGAATGAAAAAGAAAGTTATAGTTGCTTTACTTTGTTGCCCGTTATCAGCGACAGCTGCAAGCGGGTTAAACAATTTATGGGATCAGATGTTGTCTGCCAGCTCCGGTGCAACTTCATATTCAGGCGCTAAACGTGACGGATTTTCTCTGGGGAGTGCGTCGGTACGGATTAAAACCACTAACGAAAAGATTGTGGCGGTTAGGGCTCCTTACCTTCAATCATCCTGCAAGGGGATCGACTTCTTCGGCGGCTCACTGTCCATTATAAAACGTGAAGAGCTTGTTCAGATGGCAAGATCTATCGCCGCCGCCGCCCCGATGTACGCATTCCAATTAGCAATGGGAATGTTATGCCCGGACTGTAATGCAATTCTCGCAGACCTAGCGAAACGCCTCAATGCGTTAAATGATTTTATCAGCAAAGATTGCGAGGAATGGGCTGATCTGGCCGAGCAACAGTGGCCATCACTTCAGGTACAAAGTGACCGTAAAATGTGGAAAGCCTACAATGATTCGGCGGGTGCTTGGTTTGATTCATTCGCTTCATCGACGGTTGAGCGCAGTTCAATAGACTCCCACTCGAAAGCTGCACAGTTGACTCAGGCTGGCGACGAGATGCAGTTCAACTCGGTGTATGAAACCTTCATGCAGTCTGAAACTACCGTCCCAACCCTATCCTCAGACCGCCATGTCGTCGCTCAAATGTTAATGACTATTTTAGGGACTGAAATTTATAAATTCGACAGCACATTAACTGCATCGGCTTCAGCAGGAAGTGATGCGGTCAGTCAGTCATTTAGCCCACAAGTTTCATTGAAAGACTTGTATCAGCCTCAAGCGACTACATCAATGGCTGTAGCTAAACAAATGGTGGTCTGTGAGCAGGCCCAATCTGCCGATAGCAAGTGTCTATCGGCTAAGGTCGCGACTGTACCAATTAGCGATCCACGCTATTTGGATTCGTTCTATCGATTTTATGGTGATGCAATTTGTGGCTTAGTCGATTCTAACTTAGTCGGTTCGAGCATCATGGCCATCTATGCTCAGAAAGGAAATTATAGTGATTCTCAAGCACAGATCATGGCCAATATGAGAAGTGAATTTGAAGACATTATTAAACGAGCCTCAACAGTCAATGTCATCAATACAGGTAATTGTAAGTTTATCTCCGAAGCGATGGCCATAGATGCAACCCAGCAGTTGCTTGACGGACTACGAATTGCCGCGAGTAAGATGGCTTCGACTGATAAAGGTCAGCGCGGCGCGTTTTCATCAAAGTTGTTAGAGAAAATCGACGCGCTGAGCCTCGAAAGGGAAGAAATGGCCAACAGAAGACGTGAAATGGAGCAGGAACTATTAAGTCAGATCAACTTTAGTGCAAGTATGAGAGGTAAGTAATTCATGTTAACTATCTACTCTCTCGGTGACCTCGATTTATTGATAAAGATGGCGCAATCGGCGGAATTGGCATTCAGTGATGGCGGCATTGCAAATAGCAATCTTATTGCGATTGGATTGGGTATTACCCTGCTAGTGTCTGCTTTCAAGCAAATTTTTGCCCCTGATAAATTCCATGTAAAGGAGTTTTTCATCGCCTTGTTCACTTACATGTTTTTGTTCACCCCGAAGGTGGATTTTTACGTTGAGTCAGTCAGAACGGGCGAAGTGTCTCAGTCATTTACTTTGCCCTTTGGGATTGTGGCGCCAGCTGCATTAGCTACCATGATTGGTGGTGGTTTTGCTCAAGGGATGTCAGAAGCATATGCCAGTATAACACCTGATTATGACACCGAGCCAGGCACCAACATAGACCCTCTAAAAGCGTTACTTAAAGCCCGATTTGTCGGCACTTCTGAGGCAGATGCGAGTTATCGTTCTGTCGGTGAAAATTTGGGTGCGTACTTTAAAAACTGTTATTTCGAAGACATTCGGAACGGTAAAAATCCGACGGGACAGGCGGTACAGGAGGTAAATCACGACGAGAGTGTCACTGGGGCGTTTGACTTCACTAAATTAAAAGTCACCTCGGGAAGCTGGTATACGCCTTACTATGATGTTAACACCAAGTCATACACCAAAATTACCTGTACCGATGCTTATGCCAAGTTAGGCAATGATCTCTCTGACAGCAGTCCTTGGGCCGAAGAAATGAAGGGGAGAGCCGCCATAATGTATAACATGGCAGAAGAGTCTCAAGTTGAGAAAGTCTTCGAGTCCTTAACAGGGGATACTGCTAACCTCATAAATTTGTATCGAGCCAACTTTGTAAAAGCAATGATGGCCAAAGTTGGGGCTAGCTATGTAGAGTTAGAGCCCTCTGAACGATTGGCGTTTCAGCAAGAATTTGATGCGATTCAACAGCGTCACTTAAGCCAAGCAGCTCAGTCTTCATTTTTCTTGGAAACTGCCCCTGCACTTATCACTTGGTTTGAGTGTTTTATTTTCCTCATTGCTCCGCTGCTTCCGGTTTTCCTGACCTTCGGCTCCAAAGGGATCATGATGGCCGGAAAGCTCTATTCATTTCTACTCGCTGTGAACTTTTGGCCGATTATCCAAGTCGGCGTCAACATGTATACCAACCACTATTTCAATAAGCTGATGTGTTCTCTGCCAGGGAATGATTCGAGCTCGGTTCAGAACTGCATGATTGCGCCTAGCATGCGAAATTGGAGTATCGATTCTCTGGGGGGAATGGATAGCGCCTACACCACACTTGAGACTTTTGTATCTCAAGCGGCAATCATTCAAACGATGGTGCCAGCGCTGGCTATGATGATTGTCTTCGGCGGTGTGCATACTATGATGGGGGCAACACAAAAAGCCCAAATGGGCGCCAACATGGATGCCAAGGGCGTATCACCACAGACGGTCAATAGCGATGGTAAAACCGTTTCGTCAGGTGGTTATAGTCAGACAATGACATCGAATGGTGAGTGGATGGAAAGCCGTCAGGGTGCCGGAAATATGGCTGGGCTTAGTACGGGGGGGGCAACCTATAACGCTCTATCTGCAGGGGCAACTGCCCTTAGTAAAGCAATATCTGACGTTAGCAGTATTACACAATCGGATACAGCGGCAAGGCAAGCGGTTGGTGCTGCTAATGAAAGGTTAATCACTTCGGTAGGAACCGGAAATGTCTTCCAAAATGGCGCTCAAGCAGGGTTAGGGTATGAAGAAACTCTTGGTTTCGCAGCAACTTCTCTAATAGGAAAGGGAAGCGAACATGGATCTAGCGAAGTAAGAGCGAAAATATTGAACACCTTGGCGTCTATGAATGAAACGGAAGCCAATGAGTTTGCGACGAGTTTTGGGGTAGGACTGGCGCTTGGCCATAGCGGAAGTTCAAAAACAGAAAGCGCTAAAGGTATTAATCCGGTATCGACATTGCTTAGTACGCTTGGTGTTAATGCCAAAGCCGATGCTACATGGTCGCAAACACAATCCACAATTAGGTCTCAGCTTCAATCAGAGGGGGAAACCAACACAAGCACTTTAACGTCTGCAGAGAAAGAGAGCGTCGCCAAGGCATACCAAGAACAAAATACGGAGGCAAACCGCAAGACCTACAACTCAACTCAAGTAGATACGTCTTCTGCAGTTTATCAAGATGCAAAGTCTAGAGATGAAGCTGTATCACAGCAGCGAACCACAGGCGAACAATTGCAACAGGCAGAGGCTAGATCTCGTGAATTACGTGATGGTGTTACTTCGTCAGGTTCGGCTGGTAGTAGTGCGAACATTAAGTTTGGCGAGCTGATTTCTACCAATAATTCGGGATTATTTACTAAAACGGATACGTTACGCCAAATTGCTCAGAATGCCGCTGATGGCGCGATGCGAGGCAAATATGGAAACGATTGGGATGCTGCTACGAATGGCTTGGATACGCTCGACTTTATAAGCACAATGAGTGCTTTAGATGCTAAAGCCGCTGGTGCTGGGGCTGGGACAGCAGAAGAAGCCAAGTTGAATGCGATGAAACAGGACTATGCCGCTAATCAATCATTATATGACGTGGCTCGAGATAATAATGCTCTACAGGGGATTGTTAATAATTCGCAGACTCTTATGTCTGCGAATGGAAAACCAATTCCTCTCAATGATGTAGGCTCAATAGCTGACCGATCTGTCGGTATGTTATCGGATATAATGTCACGTACTCAATCAGACCCTATGATGGCTGACGCGGTTCGACATCTTACCGTAGGTTCGGCTATCGGATTTGCCGCTGTAAATGGAACGGAATCTGCCAACACGACAGCGATGGCTGTAGGTGACCGATTCACACAAATTGGTCAGTCACAAATATCGGATTACGACAAGCCAGCCCTAACGAGCGAGCAACAAAAGTTCAAGTCTGATCAAGAGGCAGGTATTGGAGCAACAGGTCAGCGCATTAACAAAGAAGGTCAAAAGGTAGAAGATGAGGCAGCACAAAGAGCTAAGGACTTTAAGCCTTCTAAAGAGGATTACGATAATCAACATCTAGAGTCGCCTGCAAAATGGACACCTGAACAGCAGCATAAACTTGATAAGTTAGACAGGAATATTGATGACCTTTGGAAGAAGTTGGAAGAAAGCCAAAAGGTCGGCGGAACCGCTGGTGTGAACAATATCATCGATACTTTGGGGCAAGAGCTTAAGTCGGGAACTTTTGGTGCGGTATCGCCAAAGGTTGTTGATGACGTTATGAAGGTGATGAAATCAGCTGCAGAGTCTCCAGCTGAATTGTCTAGGGTGCTAAATGATTTTGCGAATAGACAATCAAGTTATTACACCGGCGATCACGCATCTCAAGTGGCGCCAGTTATCGCTGCGATGGCTAACGCGGCCGATGGATTACTGGGTAAGGCCATTGACAGTGGTCAATTGAGCCCAAGCGAGAAGTCAGTATATCAAAATGCACAACAAGCCTTTGGTCGTGTGAACGAAGCGTATGCTAGTCAAGATATTGTAGATCGGCAATCCCATGCGGGTAATGCTGCGGCTCAAGTTATTTCGACGTTGGGCTCCGACAAGGATATGAAGACTCAAAAAGCTGTTGCTCTGGCATCAGTAATTGCGGCAGACGGTGATACTAAAAATCCATTACCAAGCGCTGAATTTAGTCGATTGCAAAGAGATGGCAATCCATCTAAAGACGAAGTGCTAGATATGAAACTCGTAACTGATCGTGCTCAAGATATTGTGACTCAAGCAATGGCACAAGAAGGGTTATCGGAGCCTGTGAGAGAAAGATTAGTTCAGACGCTTCAAGGCTTACAGGACTTTGATCAGAAATTATCAACATCACGCAACTCGGACGCACATACAAGAACAGGTACAAGTTATGACCATGCAACTGACTATGACGATGCAACCAAAAATAGTCCGGTAATGAGTGGGCTAAGCTCAAGCGAACGGATTCATCTAATGGATGGATTCCACCGCATTGGTGAGGGAGAAGGTTCAACTCAATCTAGGATGGAGAACACCCGATTTAACGGTCAAGGTGCGAACATGCAACTTGAGTCCATTGCCAATAAGATGTCGCCAGAAGATAAAGCAGCAATTTTAGGTTCTCTTCCAGATTCGGTAAGGGCGAATGTCGAGCGAGGTATGGAATTAACCGCAAGCAATTCATCGCCATCAAGTGAAAAATTTCCCATAGGTGAGACACAATTCCCATCAAGCCCAGTGGCTTCGGCTCAGGGTGATGCGGTGAGCCAACAAGGCGCAGCGCCTGCAACTACGGCTCAGGGTGATGCGGTGAGCCAGCAAGGCGCAGCCCCAGCGGCCACGGCTCAAGGTGACACGGTGAGCCAACAAGGCGCAGCGCCTGCAACTACGGCTCAGGGTGATGCGGTGAGCCAACAAGGCGCAGCCCCAGCGGCCACGGCTCAAGGTGACACGGTGAGCCAACAAGGCGCAGCTCCAGCAAGTACGGCTCAGGGTGATGCGGTAAGTACAGCAAGTCCTGAAAGAAGTGAACCAGAGGTTCGTTATGTCGAAACTCCTGCCGAAAATTCTACGCAATCGGGAAGTACAGTTGTTGAGAACAATCCTTTCGCCTTCGATGGTAATCAAGCTGGATTCAATTTCTCTGTAATGGGCGGATTTGGGAACAACGTCCAACCCTCAAACGTGAGTTATAACAGTGTTGATTTGGTGGGTGGTGTTGCGGCCAGCGGTCACTCTGTCGCAGGTTCCAGTAGTAGCGGTGGACCATCTATGGACACTTCCAATAGCAACGTGCCAACGATGGAGCGTTGATTGATTGAGGTTTTAAATTCGGCGGTTTTTACCGCCGTTTTTTTTGGGAAATTTGTTGTTTTTGAATAGTGATGTAGCATGGATGGAAATGTAGTGGTAGGGGAAAAATTTTGAAGATATTTAGCCTATTAGTGGCAGCTTGTTTTAGTTCAGTCAGTATTGCCAATGCTGAAGAGATAACAGTTACAGAGTCAGCAACCGATTTATGGGGTGTGAGTTATTTAAGTGGTAAACCAGTGGGCCGCAAAATGTCACTCAACAATTTCAAGGCGGATCTAATTGACCGAGCGGCGAGAAAAGCAATTTACTCTAAATTAAACCCTACAGCACAACAGGGCGTATTGATCAGGTCATCATCTAATGACGAATCGGTATTGCATGAGGTCGTTACTGCAAGTTCTTATATGTATTCTGTAAATAGTGTTGAATTCGGCTATAACGTGTTGCCTGCAGGTATTGAGATTAAAGCAGATATAACCGTTAGCATTCGTCCTTATGACGAGTCCATGCTGTTAAAACAGTTGGAAACGGATGTTCATCTATCGTCGCAGAATAGGCGCCACTGGACACCGATTGATGGACGCTATTTGAAAGAAAAAGAAGATAGAATTTATGGCACTCCTAATAGTTTGTTTGTGATCACCGGCAATCATGAGAACACTATGCCCTCCGACTATCAGTTTGTGTCTACTGAAACCTTTTTGGATTATTGGGTCATACGATACAAAGTCATGCTCGCTGACGCTTACGGGCGCCGTGGGGTAAAGGGTTCCTTTTTAGGTACGGTAGATGATGTTAGCTCAAGGCCAGATAAGGTCTTTGATGCCGTACTGTCACATAAGCCCCAACAACAGATTAAATATCCTGACCAACAGATGATTAAAAGGATGGATGGAGCATTAATCTTAGTTGGTAAAAAGGTCGTATCTGTCAACAATTTGAAAAATACGCAAGTACCCATAGGTATGAGCGCAACAATTCAGGCAATGCCGTCGAAGTAGGGATGGATTTTATATGCAAAAAATTAGTGCCGCGCTGCTAATAATTACTATGTTGTTAACTAATACAGATGTCATTGCGGGTGAGTTTGATTATCGTGGTAATGGTGTGTCCAGGTTAATTGTTCATGGATTCGACGACGCCGATTCGCTTGCGCACACAGGAAGTATCAAATCGATTCAATATGCGCTTTACGATGCTTTGATGCAGTCAGGCCGCAAGATTGAAAAGCCTTGGGAAGTTGTGATGGTTTTGAATTTGTCCCCGTATGAAGTTACCGGGAGTGATTTAGCCTTTGAACAAGGAGTGATAGAAGGCCAGTCGGAGCCGATATTTAGAATTGTTGCCAGCAAAACAATAACAGTGAGAGGTGATGTGATTGATCGTGCTTATAAAAATGTTTTGAGGTTGGAGCAAAATCAGGAGTTTCAAAAGGCTTTTGACCAGTATTCTAAAGCGATGAATCATAAAAATGCGGGAGAGATGTCAAGGATCTTTATGAGTTTTGAGGCGCTTGATAAGCTGGGAATTTATCTTGAACACACGATTTCAAGTTATTGATATACAATCGTTTTAAAAATGGCTTTTCGAAGATTTTTGAAATTAAGATATAAAAAAGCTGGGAATGTCCCAGCTTTTTTTAGGAAATTAACCTTGAAGGAAGTTTGTCCAGCCTTTCCAAAGGTCTTTATAAACGCGATCTGGTGCAGACGGAATTTGAGTCGCTAGTTTGTTGCCACTGGCTTTCAATTCGCGATGTTTAGCTCTAAATTCCAACATACTGCTGCAATTCCACTTCTTAACTTCTTTACTAGCTTGGTTAAAAGTGACGTACTTTTGTCTTTTAGCAAGAAGGTCTTTGAACTTGACACCGAATAACATGGTCGGTGCTGCTGGCACAAAGTCAGGCAGTTGTTTATTTGCAGCCATTTCTAAAAATTGAGTTGAAGTGGTGATGTTATTTTCTTTAAACCATCTTTTCACTTTCTCAAGAGTACCTTTTTGGTGGTAATCATAAGGTTCTTCATTTCCTAGGAAATGGTTCCAAGATTGCCACATACCTTTTCTTGTATAGAAAGAACGAGGATCAGAAGGAATGTTTTTAGGTTTTTCATTCTTCTGGTGATACTCCACCCATTCGGCCATTGTTTTAATGCCAGATGCTTTGGCATATTCGGAAGATGTCTCATAACTAGCAAATACGCCGCCGCGACTATGAATGTCATCTTCTTCCGATTGCGGTATTACAGGTGCGTTAGGGTTCAACACCCCCCAACCTTGCCATAATCCTCTACGGCCATAGAATAATGATGGCGACACTGGTAGATATGGAGGGATTTCATTAGCCTCGACGTATCTAAGCCATTCTGCACGACTGGTAACTCCGAGATCTTTTATATACTCCACCCAATCTTCATAAGATAAAAACTGCACCCCTTTCCGTGAGGTTATCATCTTCTCCGAAGCAACTTGCTCTGGTTTTTTGATGTTATCCTTGGGTACGTGCGTTAGTGGTGCAGTAACCGGAAATTTAAGTACGTTGTTGCTATTCATGATGTTTTCTCGATTTTTTGACGGCTTCGCGCTGGCTAGGCTCGTAAAATTCCTGAGAGGGTAGTTGTCTACTCAGTACGATTTTCATCTATGAGTATGTGCGAAATCTCTCACAAACACAATTCAAATATTCTATAGGTTAATTATTCCTTGTTAATCTTTGACATGTAAATGTGTAATTCTGGAATGAGAAGATCCGTGTCAGGCGTTGCATCATTGCGTTTTGAACGTGTCTTAGTACCGTAATTACTTTCTAAGTGTTTGACCTTTATGTCGTAATCGGAGAAAACGAAAAGAGGTGTTTGGCCGTTGTATTGCAGTTTTTCTTTACTACTACCAGCTTTCCAAATGTTGTAAATCGTTGTTGGTATTATGTTTCTTTTTATTCGAAAACTATGTGATTTTTGGTTTTTTTGAAAAATTTCTAGATATTCATTTCCTTTTGAAAATTCCAGAATGTTGTTTTGCACTGCTTTTTGTATTCTTGTTGAAAAATCCTTTTCTTTCAAAACGCGCATTCCACTTCTCATGTACCAAGAGACTGAAATGGTAGATTTTTCTTCGCATTTTAAAACGTGGATTTTTCTTGTGAGCATAACGAGTGAGCACAATGTATTTTGCCGGGCTAACGTTGCTCTTAACTTGTGTAGGTCATGCGTTGATAGTAACGCTTGAATGTTATCTTTCGTATTATTTATTTTTTCAATCAGTTGATTTATATGGTTATATTCTGAATGAGGGAAAATGATAACACCTGGTGTTATACTGGTTCTGCCGATTGAATCTTCAGAAAGCGTCATTTGAGTTAAGGAAGATGCTATCCACCCTCGCGCTTTGATGTCAGAAAATAGTTCTACTTTGAATTTATCAAATGTTTGGGGTGAAGGAGTTATTTTATAAAAAAATGACTGATTGCTAGCTGCATCAGGAAGATGACTGGCTAGTTCAATTAATTCAAGAGTCAGTTTGTTGTACAAAACATCAAAAGAGTTAATGTCGAATGCGGCGTTAGTCACCGTCTACCTCGTAAAATTCCGAAATTCCCTTTCTTCTGATTCATTTGAAAACTTAGAACTCTTCTAAAAAAATGTTATTATATATTAAAAACTTTGCGTTTAGAAAACTGTGTAGGCCATATGATGAAAATCAACAAACTAGCAACAGTATCACTGTTCGCCATGATGCTTTCAGCGTGTGCTGTATCAGTATCAACTGAAAAACCTGAAATTTCTGATTGCTGTAGTAAAACAATTTATGATCAAAATATCAATGTAAGGCATCAACAAAGATACGATGTTCGGAACCTTTCAGCTGATGCTGGGAGAAAAATAGGCGATCTCGATCTTGCTTTCGAATTGGAAAAGGCGAGAGATGCGGCTGTTAATGATGGCCGTAGCTCCATGATGAATTACTATCGTGATGTTTACCGTGCAGCAGTTTCATCTGCTTACAGTGATAGCTATCTGCCAACGCAAGCGCCAGCTGCAAATGATGAAAAGCGTGATCTGCAACAATTCAATGCTGATGCCCAAATCATTATTCACCAACCCACCGATAGAACGCTTTATTTTGAGTATGATGCTGTCGGCTATTCCGATATTGCCGAGGCTCAATATGTTTTGGCTAAGCACCGTGATTATCTTTTAAAAACCCACGGTAGAGTGCTGGTTGTTGGTTATGCTGATATTAGTGGCTCAGCTGATTACAATCTTGCTCTTGGACGCAAACGTGCGGAGCGAGTAAAAAACGAATTGGTCACCAAAGGGGTGCCTAGTGAACTGATTAGCGTCGTTAGCTATGGGGCTTCGTATTCGCCACCACTTATGAGCGGTCATACTGACAATTTGAAGTTGTGGCGTAAAGTCGAGTTGTATTATTGAGTCGAAAGGCCAATTTTTGCGTCATTTGAAATGTCTGGTCTAATCATAGTCATGATGATTAGTGGAGATTTAAAAATGAATAACAGCTATTACAGCCAACCCGCTTACAACGCAACCCCACAAGCCCAATCTCAATCTGCTCCAATGCAACAGCAGACGCATTATTTTCAACCGCGCCAAGGTAACCCTATGAATATTGGGCCTCACCACGAGGCCGCAAATTATGATGAATATCAGCAGTACCAACCCCAGCATGACAATCGCCGCGGATTTGAAGAGCAATCCGCACAAAGCGCTCAAAATGTTCAGCCTGCAGCTGCTCCAGAATTTGAAAAATCGGTAAAAATCCACGGTAAGGCCGCTGCGCTGACCATCGTCGCATCTGTCACTAAGAAAGGTTTTCACACCTTGAACATTGAAGGCGCAAACGGAATGGGGGATGGCACTAAAAAGTTTGATTGGCAGGATAAGACAATAATTCAAATCACCGCGACTGAATATCGGCATTTGTTAGCCGTGCTATTCGGATTCATTCCATTCATTGAGTTTAAGTCACATGGCCCACAGAAAAACAAAAGCATCTCGGTCAAGCGACAACAGAATGGGTTTTTCTTCTCAATCAATGAGGGTGGCAAGAAGCCAAAAGCTGTTCCTGTGAGCTTTGATGATGCTTACTTACTCGGGGTCTACGCATTGGATGTATTTGCACGAAATTACCCTAACATTGACTCACATTGCCTGTTAAATACCGTTCAAACCTTTACACAGCTGCCGTACTATCCTGTCCAGCAGTAGTGCTAGGCGTTTTCAATCGGCAAGGAATGAGTTTTGAAAGCGCCGTAGGTGTGGATAGCCAGTTGAGGATAATGCGACAGAAGAGTCTCTATCCACGTCTGCGCAACCGATGGATTATCGGTCATGCTTGGAAGTTGGTACTTAACAATGATCTTGTCATTTGATTCTGGGATAACTCCCAGTTTTAAATGGTAGGCCGCGCTGTGACCTCGGGCATGAATAATTTGAACTAGCACTACTGGCATTTCTGACTCTAGTCGTTTACCGCATTCGTCCACTAATTCTGAATATGAAATAAACAATTTACATATGCCTTAGCATTATAGATTTGTGTTATTGACGCTACTATAATCCATCCTAATTCAAATATGGAGATGTAATTTTGTGAATGCGATAAGAATTTGTCACAACAACCCTAAAATCCGAGTATGGTTTGGTACTTCATTCACACCTTACCCTCGCTCAGTTTTTTATTCGTTGATCTCAATTGTGGGTTTCAGCACGTTGTCTGTGATCGTCAACCTCCATAACTCATTAACTCCTTGGGCTGGGATAGTTGTACTTGGGGGGGGGGCGTTGGTGGCGCTTGGATTAAAGAAGAAGGTCTATATGTCTTATCTTTACGAGTCTGATTGCCTGCTCGAGTTGACACTGTGGGGGGGGCGCATTTGGAGTCGAGAATTCAACTTAGCCAATGATGAACTTAAAATTGAAAGTACAATGAACGCTTATCGCGTGGTTCTCAGTGACAAAAGTATCGTGCTTACCAATTCGCGGGGATTAGCTGAGCAGGTTCATGGGCAGTTAGCAAAACTGATTAAGGTTTGTCACTCTTAGGCTTACTGTATATACGTGTTTCGACTTTCCAAGACTCAACAACCTCCGTGGTTTTCCCACCTTCTGATTTCATCGTTTTTTGTTCCCATGAAGAGACAACTGGCTTGCTGAGCTCATTACGTTCAGCAAGTTCGATGTAAGCATTTTCAGCCATCAATTCGTTTAGGGTTGGCCGTTTCTTGCCATCATCTTTGGCGTAGACATTTAGCGTAGCTGAAGCAATCGCACAAATGGATACGGCTTTAATCAGTCTGATAAGTTTCATGAATTTCCTACCTAGAACTATGGTTTATGTTAGATCTTAACTTAGATTAAATAACATGCAAACTTAATTATCTGTGTTAAAGTAATCGCTCTCGATGAAGGAGCTACTTATGAATTTCAGTCAGCATCGCTACAAACTTTTAGCGGCTGCGTTATTAGCCTTGCCACATTTTGCATTTGCGGAAATTGAAGGTATGACCTTTACGTCTGTTATGCAAGAACAGACGACTTTGACACCTGCTTCGGCTATGGCCATCAACCCGGTTCTTGAACATTCAATGAATGTTTATGTGTCTGCCGGTCTTGACCGAAAGCTAAAACTATATTGGCTTTCTAGTGGGGTCAAGCTTAACGAAGTCAATACGGGTGTGATTGGTGTTTCCGACAGAATTACATTTCAAGGAAAAGACTTTTACGGAAAACAGATCTCTATAGTTGCGCCTAATTCACAGGGAAATTATACCTTACAGGCTGACTTGTTAACCGTTGATGGGAATGTGATTGGCTCTTGGTCTATTCCGGTGACAATAGATACTCAAGCACCAACAGCCAATAGTTCTGATTTAGCTTTTAACTATAGATCCTTCGGTGGAACTTTAGCTTCATATAGCCCTATGGATTTCGGCCAATTAAAACTCACAGGTATTCAAGATACAGGTGCTGGGCTCAAAAATGTTCTCTACATTGTGAAAGATGATGTGAGCCTTTCATTAATAAATTCGATTAATGCTCAATTGGATTTAGATACTTCCACTGCGAGCCTTTCGTCCCTACCATCTGAGGTTTTACCCAGTGATAGAGGTTGGTATCAGGCTGGTTTTAGGGTCTTTGATGCAGCAGGTAATTATTCAGATTTTACTGCTCGCTCGTTTATCGAAAAAGCCTCATATCCCTTACCAGTTCGTAGCGACATTTATGATGCTTCAAGTGCTACGTGGAAGCCGTACACATCTTGGATGACCATCTACAACAATCCGATAAAAGTCCGCTATAGACGGCCCTATTCTGAAACGTTGGAAGCAAACGGGGATTATGGTTGGAGTAGTTATGGTTATCGAGAGGGTGATTTTGTCTATAACGAATTTACTGTCTCATATCCTACAGTAAACCCATATTGGGTTGCGCTGACGAAAAGTGGCATTCACTCAGTCAATTACCTTTCTGATTTCAAGTTCACCCTAGGCCCAGGTGTTGATCGTTCGCCTACTAAGCAACCTGACACTGTACAATGGTTTAGTGAGGAAGGTGGCAGTGGGGGCGAAAGAATCAGTGTTGGCAAATACACAAAAGTGGTAAGGCTTCGTCTAAACAGTGAAAAAATGGGTTATGAACAATTAGCCGTTGTTTCAGGTTTAGGCTCCTGTGTTATCCCAATTGGTGAAACCTATTGCGATGTTACAATCAACAGAGTATTTGAGTCTGGTTTTGGCTATACACCCTACAGCTATGTGGTCTACTCAAGTGTGAACGGTGTCAGTGATGGACGTTTTAGTGCTCAATTTAATTATTGGTATACATATTGGGATTTTATTGCTCCCACAATCGAATCGGTCAATGTTACTGATGATTCAATAACTGTAAACGTGTACGACACGAACACTACTAGCGATTGGCGTTCTGGAATGTGGAAGACAGAGGTTTTCCGATTGCAATCTAGTTTAGGCTTCGCAATATCTCCCGATTCTTGGGTGATCACCGGCACCGGCCGTCATCGAGTTACTTTTAAACTCAATCGATTACCAAGTGGTCGTCAAAATATTTCGTTTTACGCAGATGACACCTATGGTAATCGGGTAACACAGTCGATTCTATCCAATTATCTAAACGACACTACGCCTCCAGTTTTGCGATTGCAATCGCCTTCTGGAGCGCAAATCACAAACGGAAGCACCATTAATGGTTTAGAGAGTTTACGTATCAGCATTACTGATGATAGTGAAGCCAATATCAATTCGGTTGTGCTATCTGGAGGGGCTGCTAAGGATTCAGTTTATGTTTCTACAAATAATTTAGGTGATGGTATTTACGACCTGAATTACCCTCGTTTATTCCCTAGTTTGGAAGCGAATGAAACTTACACTATCAATATTACCGCTCAAGATACAGCAGGGAACGCATCGACGTTAACTTCAACCTTCTTGTATTTGCCTGCCAACTTATTGCAAGTTGGGCAAATGACGACTTTGGCTGTTAATAAACAACTGCAGAACACGCAAAACGACCCAATTACATCAATTAAAACTGGTGTGCTCAGAACGGCTGAAGGACAACTCGCGTCCGGTGCTCAAACGGCATTTATCACGTTACGCAGTGACGCCAAAATCAACGTCAATATCCTTGGTAGCGTGTTGCAACCTGGGGAAACTAAACAAATCACGATCATCCCCAGCATCACAGGTGAAGTTGTTATTCCTGTTTACTCTGCTTCTCCTGGTGTGAAAGGGCAGGCAAGCTTCATGATCGACATTCCGCAAATCACTTCTACCAATTAAAGGGCAGGCCATGCAAATTAATAAATCACTACTTTTAGGGCTGTGTAGCGTCATCTGCTCTGGCATGGCTAACGCGGCAGTAGAAGGCTTTTCGTATACAGACACCAACGCTACAGTGAAAACCACTGAGGGCTCGCTCATTAACCCTCAAACTGATGCGATGGTTTACCTCTCTGGAGGGCTTGATAACAAACTTAAGCTATCAGTCATCAACACCAGTGGAGTGACGGTGTTCAACAACACCACAGATTTTATTCGAGTTTCTGACAGGTTAAGCTTTTCTGGACGAGAATTTTACGGAAAATCAATAACTATCCCCAAATTGATGGATGGTTTGTATAGCCTTAAAATCGAAACGATTAACAGTTCTGGTACAACAATTGATCAGTATACAAAGGTTGTTGAAGTTGATACTGAGGGACCTATCATTGGAGACTGGTATGGAAATGGAACAAGCAATTATGGTGCCGAAACAGGGTCGAATGAGATTTGGTGGCTAAATACACAAAACACCGGCGAAGATTCGAAAATTTGGATAACGGATGTAAAAGGTGCGGTTTCAGGTTCTGTCATTGTACAAAAACTAAATTCCGATTCCATCGTATTAACAAGACCCATGGTCATAGACCAAGCAGCATTCAAAGCTGTGATAAATGCACAAACAGACTTATCAAATATATTACCGTCAAATAACGCTTCTGATCCATATTCAATGCAGGCTCAGCTATATGATGCAGCAGGTAACATCACTCGTTCAACTGTCAAAACATTCTATTACGACAACTATGGTGGGGCTCCATCTTCTCCTTTTGCAGTCTTCGACCCGGATGCAAACTTGGCTGAAAGTGTATCTAGTTCATTTGTAGGTTTTGTAGCTTATACTCCAGGCATGACAGTCAAAACCAACCCCGTTCGATTGTTATATAGAGTACCAGTAGATAACGTTCGAGACGCTGGAGTGAAAGGGGGGCTTGCTCTCGCGAACTCAGTGGGAGCGACAAATGTTATAATTAATGGTGAATACGGTTATTTTGATATGACAGCGCCATTTGGATATAACAACGCAAACCAAATTAAGTGGGTTGACTTTGGTCGATGGATGGCAGGCACTATCCAATACAATTTGTCATTGTCTGAAACTGCTTCAAAATCCCCAGTGTTGACGTCAGCAACATTTTTGTTAAATGACGTTCGAATGTCTATTACGACAGGGATCATGCATCATAATTCGATTTTGCCAGCTACAATGACTGATTTTGAGCTTCGGGTGCAGCCGCGGGATTACGTGCAACGCGCAAGTTTTCGTGGATATTCTTGCGACATTCCAGCAGGTGAGTCAATTTGTAGCTTAACGGGTTTAACATATGAGATGACCAAAGGTGGATATGGCTATTTGCACGATGCTATCGGTGTTGTGTCAGTGGGCCTGCCGATGGGAACACTTTACGCGAATTACAGCTACGGCGAATCAACCTATAACGATGCTCAATACCCGCAAATGACCAGTTTTAAAGTTGATACGACAACTAACACTCTTACTGCATTTGTTTATCTACCGGGTGCAGGCAGTTGGTTTGAAAGGTTAGTCATGAAGGCCGCTAGAATTAAATATGGTACAAAATATTTAAACCCTATTAGTTCAATTCGCAACGGTGTTAATTGGGAATACGTCTTTAACTTAAATTCTCTGCCGACTGGAAACCATTCACTAGAATTAGAGATGGTCGAGAATCACGGGCCTACCACTGTGTCCCCGCTTCAAACATTCAAAGTAGAAAACGCCACACCAACAATAAGCATTACCAATTCCGGTAGTGCAGTATTCAATGAAATTGTCGGGCTAGATGACTTGGTAGTGTCCATTGCAGATGAATCAAGCTACACCATCGATAGTGTTATTATCTCCGGCGGTTCAGCTAACGACACGGTTTACTTGGCCACTGTAAGTAAAGGCAATAACGTGTATTCATTGCAATATCCAAGGCTTTTCCCATCACTTACATCCGGTGAGATTTATACTTTAACGGTGAAAGCTACCGACGTTTTTGGCAACCAAGGCGTTAGTAGCAAGAGCTTTACTTATCAGCCGCCTAACATAGTAAATGTAGGCTCATTAACCACTCTTGCAGTATCTAGGGATTTAGCTAGCTCTGCAGACAAACCTGTCAGTGAAGTCGTCATTAATGATCTGAGAACAGTTGAAAGCCAGCTCGCTTCGGGACCGCAAGATGCTTTATTTACGTTACGCACTGACGCAGAAATAAGTGTTCAGGTACTTGGTCAAGTGGTAAAGCCAGGTCAAACGGTAACGTTAAACCCGGTGGCTACTTCGGGAGTCGTTAAATTTTCGGTGTATCCCGCGGCGAGCGGTCAAAAAGGGAAGGCACAGTTTTTATTTGAAATATTAGAAGTGAAGAGCAACATCTGATAAGGGCGTTGTTGCCTAAATCAATCTTAGGTATGCCTTTTCCTAAAAGGGTTCCTGGTATTAATTGACCCTCTGGCGAATAGGCATACCCAGTCCTATGACTTTGTTCATCACTTTCACACCAGCCAGTGCCTCGCCGACTTGGCCGTTGTAGTCCCGCAGGCTCAATTTCGGGCTAATCAGTTGCTTGTAACGATACATAGCTGTTTCTGACAGGGAGCGTTGGTGATAGTCATTCTCTTGTTTCCATTGTTTGAGTTCATCACTTTTCAGAGCGCTGACGGCCTCGTTTCTGGGATGACCTTCTTCCCAATAACCTGCATTTTTTCGCGGCGGTATCGTAGGTTTACACCCTCTGCGTTTCAGCAGCTTATGACATTTTTTGGTGTCATAAGCACCGTCAGCTGACACTTGTTTTACCTTGCGCCTTAGTGGGTTTAATAACGTTGGGAGAACCTCACTATCTGCCACACTCTCTAAACTGACTTCGGCTGCGATGACTTCATGTGTGGCCGCATCTATCGCAAGGTGCAACTTACGCCAAGTTCGGCGTTTTTCCTTACCATGTTTACGCATTTTCCATTCACCTTCGCCATATACTTTCAGTCCTGTGGCATCGACAACTAAGTGAGCAATCGCGCCTCGGCAAGGGGGGCGGTAGTTAACTTTGACTGTCTTTGCCCGCTTGCTGATGCAGCTGTAACCAGGTGAAGTTAATTGCAGACTCATCAAACTAAACACTGAGTTGAGAAAACCTTCTAGTGCTCGCAAGGGGAGATTAAACAAACCTTTGAGCATTAAGGCGGTTTATATCGCCGTGTCACTGTATTGAAATCCCCGACCTCGACCACCATGGTGTTCAGTGTGACACCAGAGGTTGAGCGCCTGCTCGTCTATCCAAAAAGTCAGTGAGCCTCGGTTGGTCAACGCCTTGTTATATTCCGGCCAATTGGTAATGCGAGATTTAGATTTGCCCATCTGATAGCGGTTTCTGCGTGGTATTCACAGGATCTGATCGCATCTGAGACGGAAGGTTCATTCATTTAGGCAACAACGCCCCGCAGAAGGAAAGAAGCTTAATAGACACCACATAGAAGCACTCAGTCAGCGCTTTGGTGTGCCTGTATCATTATTTTTTTAGCTCAGTGAATCAGACTTGCCTAGTCTGGTTCACGTGATAACATCTCGCTACACGCTTAGCTCGTCAACCAAAGGTGGCTAGCAAGCTGCCTTTGCACCGATGTTGTTACACGCTGCATTTATCCATGTTCGGGCATAAATATCTCCCTAACTCACAGAGTATCACAGGGTGAGATTATGCTTTGTAAATTCTGTTAACATTTAGCTATTTTGTTCTTAAGTCGACTTAATGCGAGATTATTGATTGATATAAATCATCCATAATCGAATGAAATTCGTTCGACTGGATAGGTTTGTCCCTAATTCAACTGCGAAGTGCGACACTCGCCAATATCAAGCAGCCAATACCATTTCTTTAAAGACAATCGCTGGTTGCTTGAAATCTAAACACTTTTTCGGTCGATAATTTATCCGCGATAAAGCGAATTCAATATCACTGTCTGTTACCGTTGTTAGGTCGGTTCCTTTCTTCACATATTGCCTTAAAAGACCGTTAGCATTCTCATTGGCTCCACGCTCCCAAGAACTATAAGGGTGGGCAAAGTAAACATCAGCCTCCAACTCCTTTGCGATGGTTTCATGGCCTGCAAACTCTCTCCCGTTATCTGCCGTGATGGTATGGACATGCTCCTTGTAAGGCATGAGTAGTTCTATGGTTGCTCTAGTGACATCATCCGCTGACTTGGATGGCACTTTCTTCACCAAGTAAAATCGTGTTTTACGCTCTAAAATAGTCACCATCGCCCCCGTGCCGTGCTTGCCTAATACGGTGTCGATTTCCCAATCACCAAATCGCTCCTTACTGTCAACTATGCTTGGCCTATCATCGATAGAAACCGCATTTTTGATCGCTGGTGCTTTCTCTTTTTTACCGCGACGATACCGCTTGTGACCTTGCCTCAAGTGGCGATATAACTTGCCACCCGAGCGTTTATCCTGCGCAACAAATCGGTAGATCCACTCATAGCTGACAGCGGCACCGACTTTAGTTAATACACTGGAAATCTGCTCTGGACTCCAATCCGCTTCTAAAAGGAGGCGGATAAAATCAACACGCTCCTGAGGTATTCTGTATTTACGCGCTAATGTGCGTTTTTTGAGTGATAACACCTGACTGAGCTTCGTTTGGGCAATAATGACTGCCCTTGCTGCCACGTTTAAGCTCCCGATATACCGTGGAGCGATGGCACTGAACGGTTTTAGCAATCTCAGAAACTGAAATCCCCCGTTCCAAAAGAGCAGAAATCTGGTATCTTCTGCCTTCGGTCAACTGCTGATAATTCATGGTAGTACTGCTTGTTTCTTTGGCGAGAAGAGCGTCCCACTTTTAGCAGTTGGCTTCCTCTTCTACACCTTTCCATGAATGTCGCACTTATTATCTGAAATCGGGATCGGGAATTATGTTTTTCAAATAAATTTTCATTGCTAAATGCAGTATTTTTCACTACTATTATTTGAAAATCGTTGGAGATATATTTTGCGTAGAATCCACTTAATCATGATGTTTGTTTTACTGACGTTTGTCGGTCAAACTTTTGCGTCTGTGATTATGCCTGGTACTATGCCAATGAATTCAATGACGACTTCAAATATGCCTGCTGAAAATGGCAAAGCATGTCATGACGCTAGTATGCAAATGAACATGAACATGAACATGGATATGGATATGAGTGATGGTGCGGATGATAGTTGCTGCGCCCAAGCGTGCCATTGTCCTGTCGGATCATGTTTATCAGTCGCTTTAACGATGGCGATGCCAACGCTTAAATCAGAAGTCAATTTAGTTAATGCTGCAACAATGTTTACCTCAGCACTAATGCCTCAGTATCGTTCTTCTTTATACCGTCCTCCAATATTTGCCTAACATAGGCACAGTTACGCCTTTTTTTTGCTAGCTGTCCTAGCCAATCATGTAGTTTCAATTTTTTAACCTTTTGGTTAATAAACTGACATTAAACCGCGTTGTTTAATGTGACGAAATTTGATTTGGAGGCAATATTATGTCTGCTCTATATCGCAATTCTATTAGTTTTTTTCGTGTCATAGGTACTATTTTTATTCTGCAAACTATGGGAGGGATATTAATTGCCCGTGCAGCAGAGCCCGGCACTACGGAGCCATTACTCACCGTTTATAAAATGCTAATTGCGGCTGTTGTGAGAAATGGCTAACGCATATTAGTGAGCGTGGATTTAGTGTTAGTGCCCACAATATTAACAACCTTTATGAGTTTAAACAGTCAAAGGGCATTCCTGCTTCAATGCAATCTTGCCATACCGCTGTGTCATCTCAAGGTTATGTGTTTGAAGGGCATGTCCCTGCAAAATTCATTAGTCGTTTTTTAGCCACCCCTCCTAAAGATGCTATCGGCTTAACCGTACCCGCTATGCCAGTGGGCAGCCCTGGCATGGAGTACCAAGATAAATTTATGCCATATCAAGTCTTACTGTTGAAAAAAGATGGCAGTAGTGAAGTTTACGCCCAAGTGAACTCGCTTGAGGAGTCTGTACAATGAAATCGCAATACATGATAAAACCCATGATTCAAATGACAAACAGTGAACTCAACAACAGCCGACGCCGGTTTGTGTTTGGTGCATCCGCCATGTTGGCATTGATGTCGATCCCTTTCCCTAAAAATGCCGTTGCCAATGCGTTAAGCCAATCGTTGAGCCAGCTCTCTGGCAAAGTGTTTGACTTAACAATTGACTATAAAATGGTTAATTTTACCGGGAAATCTGCTCGAGCTACTGTGGTAAACCAATTACTGCCCGCGCCGTTATTACGTTGGAAAGAAGGTGAAACAGTCACCTTAAGAGTAAAAAATAATCTCGACCATGATAGCTCTATTCACTGGCACGGTATTATTTTACCCACCGAAATGGACGGTGTGCCTGGCTTTAGCTTTGATGGCATTAAACCCGGTGAAACATTTGAGTATCAATTTACCGTCCAGCAAAGTGGCACATATTGGTATCACAGTCATTCAGGCTATCAAGAACAAACCGGTTTATTCGGCGCTATTGTGATTGATCCAGCGACCCCCGATCCGGTTATATATGACCGTGACTATGTGATCATGCTGTCAGATTGGTCTGACGAAGCCCCTGAAAACATTTATGCCAAATTAAAGAAACAAGCCGATTACTATAATTACCGTGAGCGTACGGTAATGGATTTTTTCTCTGACGTGAATAAAAATGGCTTAGCCAATACGTGGAACGCTCGTTCGATGTGGAATAACGCGCGCATGAGTGACAGAGACATATCTGATGTTACGGGTTCAACTTACACCTATTTAATGAATGGCAATCCTCCGCAACAGGGCTGGCAAGGGTTGTTTGAACAAGGTGAGAAGGTGCGCTTACGCTTTATAAATAGTTCTGCTATGACCATATTTGATGTACGTATACCGGGTCTCAAAATGAGTGTTGTCGCCAGTGATGGTCAGAACATTCAACCGGTATCTGTGGATGAATTTCGAATCGGTGTTGCTGAAACCTATGATGTGGTTATTGAGCCAGAGGTTGATAATGCCTATTGTATTTTCGCTCAAAGTATTGACCGCACCGGCTTTACGGTAGGTAACCTTACCTCAGATGCCAGTTTACATGCTCCTATTCCCCCAATGGATCCAAGGCCAGTCCTTGGCCACAGTGATATGGGCATGGATATGAGTGATATGGATATGAGCGGTATGGATCATAGCAAAATGGACATGGGCGCTGGTGATATGTCAGGCATGGATCACAGCAAGATGGCTATGGGTGGCGGTGATATGTCAGGCATGGATCACAGCAAGATGGCTATGGACGGCGGTGATATGTCAGGCATGGATCATAGCAAGATGGCTATGGGCAGCGGTGATATGTCAGGCATGGATCACAGCAAGATGGCTATGGGTGGCGGTGATATGTCAGGCATGGATCACAGCAAAATGGCCATGGACGCTGCGAAAGCGACAGTCTCAGGACTAGGGCTTGCAGGCTTTGGCAGTAACAATGAAATTAAACACATTGACACCGAGTTCGGCCCACAAGTGGATATGCGTGCAGATGCGCCAAAAAGTGGTTTACACGATCCCGGGATTGGATTGCGTGACCATCAACAACAATTTAATCGCAAAGTATTAACTTATGGCGATATTAAAGGCTTACATCCTACCTACGACACGCGCCAACCTAGCCGCGAAATTCAACTGCATTTAACCGGCAATATGAACCGATATATGTGGTCTGTGAATGGGGTGAAATTTATGGACGCCGCGCCATTAGAGTTTGAATACGGAGAAAGACTGCGGATCACCTTAGTGAACGACACGATGATGACTCACCCTATGCATTTGCATGGTATGTGGAGTGAGTTAGAGACAGGCGACCCTGATTTTATTCCCCGTAAGCACACGGTATTAGTTCAGCCGGGTTCTAAGATCAGTTACTTAGTCACCGCCGATGCAAAAGGGCAATGGGCATATCATTGCCACTTGTTATTCCACATGCCAGGCATGTTCAGAAAAGTCGTGGTGAAATAAGGGGTATACAAAGGGGTATACAGATGAATAAAACGAATTTAGTGGCATTGGGACTGTTGAGTCTGAGCGCCTCATTGGCTAGCTCAGCTGTGTTTGCCGGCGGTAATGATGATCCTCTATTAACAAAAGTCATGCTGGATCAATTTGAAAAAGGCGTGGATCCGCAAGATCCTACCCAGTTTAGTGCACAAGCCTGGTTAGGTTACGATTTGAATAAGTTGTGGCTTAAAACCGAAGGTGAATATTCAAATAGTGATAAGCAAGACCTTGAAATTCAGGCTCTTTACAGTAAGCCCATCGCACCATACTGGGATGTACAATTCGGTATTAAAACCGATATCAAACCGACGCCGAACCGTAATTGGGCTGTGATTGGGGTTCAAGGGTTAGCGCCATATTTTTTTGATATTGACGCGGCCTTATTCATCGGTGAACAAGGCCGTACGGCTATGCGGTTGAGTGCGGAATATGAACTGTTAATCACTCAAAAATTGATACTCACACCTGAAGTAGAAGTTAATTTATTTGGTAAGGACGATGCTGAACTTGGAATAGGCTCAGGCTTATCTGACGTCAGTGCAGGGCTGCGATTGAGATACGAGATTGTTCGAGAGTTCGCACCCTATATCGGTGTTGATTGGCGTCAGAAGCTCGGTAATACCGCCGATTACGCCCGAAGTGAAGGGGAAGATACACAAGAAACCCAGTTTGTTATTGGTTTTAGCGCGTGGTTCTAAGACCTCGTTCGTACACTGAGTTATAAGCTTGGCGCCAAGATGTTAGCTAAGCCAATATTAAATCATTTATGTAAACCGTTTTTCGATCGTTAAAAACAATATAAAAGGAAATATCATGAAATTATTTAACAACGTTTTAGTCGTAACAAGTCTATTCCTGAGTGCTTCAGCATTTGCTCATGTCGGACTGAGCAGTTCTATGCCCCCTAACGGTGCCATGCTAAGTCAAGCCCCAACAACGCTTGAACTGAACTTTACGGCTCCGGTACGTTTGGTCAAATTAACAATGCAAGATGAGAAGCAGCAAAGCGTACCGTTAACATTACCTTCAAGTGCGGCCAGTCAAGCTGAATTTTCATTCGCCCTACCAGCATTAAACGCAGCTAATTACACAGTTAACTGGATGATCATGGGTGATGACGGTCATAAGATGAAAGGCAACATGAGCTTTATGCTTCACGACTCTGGCATGAACACTCGCAGTGCACCGCCTATGACAATGGAGCATGAGACTAGCGAGCACACTGCACATCAATAAGTGGATGAGTAAACATGATATTAACCGTATTTGAAATATCGGTGTTGATATCTAAATGGGTTATCTATCTGAGTGTTGCCGCTGTTATTGGCGGCACATTGATGCAATACCTCATTAAGGGTCAACTTAATCTGAGCATTAGCGTTGCAAAATATACCGGCCTAGGTGCCGTATTGGGATTGATTGCCGTTAGTATCAATTATTTTGCGCAAGTAGGGGCTTTTGCTGAAAACGGCTTGATGGGAATATTTGATGCGCAGATGCATGCTTTTCTGTGGCCAACCCAGGTAGGGCAAACGGTGCTTTGGCGCTTAATCGGTTTTGGGTTAATGCTAGTGGCTAGTGGTTTACTGTTACATAAGAACCGTTATATCAAAACGTTTTCTGCGGTATTAGCGATTCTCAGTTGTCTGTTAATTGCTGTCACGTTTACTTTTATTGGCCATAGCACCGAACTGGGATTGCTTGCTCAAGGCTTAATATTGATACACGTGTTGATCATTGGCAGTTGGATAGGCGCTTTTTATCCATTATGGAAATTATGCTGCACCGATGACCACATCGTCATAAAAAATGTCATGGATACATTTGGTCGTTTAGGCATAGTGATTGTCATTCTAGTGTTGCTTTCAGGCATGGGAATGGTGTGGATGTTGTTTGATAGTCCCACTGAATTAATCAGTTCCGATTATGGTATTGCGGTCACCATCAAGCTCTGTTTGGTGGCTATCATTTTGCTTATAGCAGCATGGCATAAATTGGTTTTAGTACCTAAATTAACGATTGCGAACACATTACTCGCAAAACAAAAACTACAAAAATCGATTGGATTAGAAGCATTAATAGCAGTACTGATATTAGCGACAACAGCGGTACTTTCGAGCGTGCTAGGTCCTATGAGCCTTGGATAATCACTATAAATTAACAGAGAGATAAAAATGAAAAATAGCCCTTTAACAATACTCATAACGACCGGGATATTACTGATGTCCGCAGGACAAAGCTCATTGAGCTTCGCCCATGGTGATGAAACACACCCGATAGAACAAAAAGCGTTTATCGGTGTTGATTCCGCCGCGGGCAATGTTGTCAAACATTTTCATGCTGCATTACAAGCGGGCAATGAGGTTATTGTTAGGCAGTTATTAGCAGCCAATGTTCAAATTTATGAAGGTGGAAAAGTAGAACGTTCACTTACGGATTATGCCAATCATCATATGCTTGCGGATATGGCTTACTTAAAAGGGTTAACCATAACGCCAAAAGAACACCAAATAACGATTACGGGTGACATTGCTATTTCAACGTCAATAAGTCACGCCCAAGGTGAATATAAGGGTAAAAGTATTGACTCGATGACCATGGAAACGCTTGTGTTAATTAAACAAGTGGATGGTAGTTGGAAAATAACCCACGTGCACTGGTCGTAACTAATAAGAATTTCATCAACCAGATAAAGGATTATCTTGAGTTCCTTTGTAGGTAGTGTTCCCAAGAAAACCACAAAGACTCACGTCATGTTAATGCATGATATTTTATGGAAAAGGATTTCCATTTTTTATATAAAAAAGACCGGAGTAATTCCAGTCCTTTTACAAGCCATATTTAAATGTTAATTTTAAATAAGTTTCATAGTTGTAATGCAAGTTCTATCGTTATTGAAAGTAGACAATACTTCTCTCGCCACTCTTTTGCTTCCGTCTTTTGCTTCATAGTAAATATTAAATGCTAAGTTTTTATCTTTTGGAACCCAAAAGTCTATAAATCCATCACGTTGTGTCGTCATTTTTTTGTCTATTAATGTTTCACCTGTGTCAGTATCAGTCATGACAACTTTCATTGTTTGATTTATTATCTCTCCGGTACAACCTGTTAAAACATGATTCGTACATGGATGAGAACTATTAATGTACGGAGCTATTGAAAGAAAGAATTGATCTTTTGGTATTGCTACAGAACTACTTTTACCATCTGAGAAAGTTGCAACTATTCTATCGGGTAATACTTTTATCATTATCCCTTCATTATTTTTGTATAGTGTATGTGCTGTTGTAACAGCACTCTTATAGTCTAAATTTTTAAACGTTTCTGCATTTATTATTGTGGCATATGATTGACTTGAATATGCAACTATAAGTGCTAATAGAATGTGTTTTTTAATCATGGTCTGAGTTATCCTATATAGTTTATAAAATATTTTTATTTAAACGTGCCTCGCTTTTTTTATTGTAACGATTGTGGTTATATATATATTGAGCTAATTCACATTATTGATATTGGCCTGATGTTTTTGGTCGTTTGTTTTTTTGTTTTTTAAATATATGCTTTAACGCTCTATTCTCCTAGGTTTTTAGCTCAGGTTTTAAACTTGCGTCTTCATATAATTTTTCTACCTAAGTTTTTAAACTTGGGTTTTAAACCTATGTTTATTTTAAATTAATATTTATGTCGGTTTGATATTTTTTTGTTAAATAGATCACTGTTAAAAATGCTCTAGTTTGTATTATCGATTGGGTTTGTAATTTATTTGTTTATCTTTGATTTTAGTTTTACTTAATATAGTTTCTTATTTGTAACTTAACGTTAATAAGGTTTGTATGTTTAAATATAATAAATATTTTTGGTGTTATTAGCAATGAGTAATAATGCACTCTCTAATGATGATATTGAGAGTTTTTCTGAATGGATACACAATGGTAATGTTGGAGGTACAGCGAGATCGTACTATTTCGAACAAGATTTTGACGATTCAAATACAGAGAATAGCTCGATTTGGGTGAATGGTGGTAATGTTACTTTTAATACATCAGAGTTTAATGGGTTTAAATTGGGAGGAGAGGTACAGGGGTCATACGTTAGTAATATCAATGATGATGATGATACAACTGCGGGAGATATGAACGCACAAGGTCTTGTATTATCGGAAGCTTTTTTGAAGTATCAGTTTGGTGATACTGTGTTTTCTGGAGGTAGACAACACTTTTCATCACCCCTTATCGCTAACTCAGGTTCAAGATTGATAAATGAATCTTTTGAAATGTATCAGGTGTCTTCAAGTCATTTTGATGGTACTGATATTTCGATTGGATATGTGACTAAATATCAGACTCGAACAGATAAATCGTTTTATGTTGATAATGAATTTGTTGATTTTGATTTTAATGGTTCTGGCTCTCCTGGCGATTTTTATAAAATAGGTAATGATGGCGTTTTTTTCGTACAAGTTAACAAGCGAATCGCTAAAAAATTCAAAGTTAACTCACAGTACGCAAATGTAATAAATGAAGTCCAAGCACTTTATGCGGATGTCGAATATACATTGCCAACTAACTTTAACAGTTATATTGCAATGCAATATTACAAAACTAAGTGGGATAAAAATGAACTAGTCGATAATGATCTTTTGGGCTTTAAAGTAGGTTTCAGTCAGGGAGGAGTAGATTTTTTTGCTGGTTATACATTAGCTGGAGGAAATGAAGGAGATAATAGAGTTTTTAGAGGCATTGGTCAAGGAGCTTATTATCAGTTTACTGCCACTACTAAAACTGCGGGTGTTGGGGCATTTGAATCTGGAACAAATTCGTATCAATTGGGGTTAGGTTCTGCTATCTCTAATCTTAAAGGTAAAATATTTTATACATCTTTTGACAATCCCATAGTGGGAAAAGATTTAAATGAATGGACGGTTAATCTTGCATATCAATTTGATGGTAAACTCGAAAATATCGGTATATCAATTGATTTTTCAATATTGGATTATGAAAACAATCAAAAAGACGCTACAGATTTAAGAACGAAATTCACTTACAGCTTTTAAAGGTTGTAAATGTTTTTGACAAATGTTAATTCCCTAATAATTATATTGTAATTGTAAATTCAGGTCGTGTTAATGGGTGTGCTTGGGTTTACAATTTTATATGAAAATACGTCTAGATGATTAAAGTTGAAAAGGCTTTGTTTCCTAAATCAGTTGAACTAAAACCATAGCTGGTGATCTGATCGACATAGCCCATCAACTCGCCCATCAATCGTGTCAAAACCTCAATATAAAACAATCAACTGGAAGCAATACAATC
>NZ_NAJR01000017.1:0-70312 GCF_002196695.1 Shewanella sp. Shew256
GCTATGAACACTCATTCATTGATTTAAATTTTGATTACTCGCCAAACGGCAGAGTAATTTCGATTAACTCAACACCTGTGAGTGTCCACACAGATTTCTTGTTTAGATTGTTAAAGAGCATTTGACCATTCACTTCGCGTTACCGCTCAGCGGGTCAGGGCTGCGTATTCTACGCATTTCCCCAGTCGCGTCAAGGCGTTTTTGCAAACTTCTTGAAGCTTTCGAACCAAGTGCACATTTTGCATTCGATTCGCACTGTCACCGCATCTGCTTTCGCTGTCTGCCGTGTCAGTGGATGCGCATTATAGGCAGCAGAACTTTTTGTGCAAGGGCTTTTTGTCAGAAAATTACGATTAATCATCTAGACGCCTAGATATCCAGCAACATGAATAAAAAAGGGGCTAAACAGCCCCTTTTTAAACTCATTTGGTTAACGAAACAGTAACTATGGACTGAAGAATCGCGATTCTTGCTCGACTTCGATTTCTTCACCATCGATATGGGTTTTCACTTTTATCTCGATGTTAGTCACTGAACGCGAAAGTTCGACCGGATCAACTCCAACACTGATAGGTAGAGTTAGCACTTCACCCCCAGCAATCGTCACAGAGGTAGGCCCATACCACTTATAGTTGTTAAGACCTTCAACACTCATTGTGTATTCATGGGCTTGTTCTGTCTTGTTGAGAATTTTCAGGGTGAAAGTGTTTTCAATCAGCCCTTGATTGTTTTCTCTGTAGAGTTGGTTACGGTCGCGGATAATATCCATACGCACGGGAGCAATCGTCGCGCTCGCATAGATAAAGATCAGGATCATGGCGGCTAACACCACACCATAGCCCACCAGCTTAGGACGTAATACTTTCTCTTTAATACCTTCGAGTTTATTTTCGGTGGTATAGCTAATCAGCCCTAGAGGGTATCCCATGCGCTCCATGGTTTGGTCACAAGCGTCAATACAGGCGCCGCAGTTAATACATTCGTATTGCAAGCCGTTACGAATATCGATACCCGTTGGGCAAACTTGGACACAGAGGTCGCAGTCGATACAGTCGCCTAAGCCCATTTCTTTGGGGTCGGCTTTGCGTGAACGCGGGCCGCGAGTCTCACCGCGTTTGGCATCGTAACCAACGATATAGGTGTTTTTATCAAACATCGCCGATTGGAAACGCGCGTACGGGCACATATGGATACACATGATTTCACGCATCCAACCCGCATTACCGTAGGTCGCTAAGGTAAAAAAGATAACCCAAAAATAGATGGCACCCGATGCATTAAGGGTAAATACATCGACATACACTTCACGGCTCGGCACAAAATAGGACACAAAGGTCATGGCCGTGATGAGCGAAAGCACAATCCATGCGGTATGTTTTGCCGTTTTGCGCCAGATTTTGTCAAAACCCCACGGCATTTGATCTAACTTAATGCGCTTATTACGGGCACCTTCGAGTTTTTCTTCGAACCAGATGAACATAAAGGTCCATACGGTTTGCGGACAGGTGTAACCACACCAGACTCGGCCGAGGTAGGTTGTCACGAAAAATAACGCAAAGGCGGCTATCATAAAGAGAGCGGCAAGTAAGGTCAGATCCTGTGGCCAAATCGTTAAACCAAAGACATGGAACTTCTGCTCAGCCAGATTGAACCAAACGGCTTGACGGTCTCCCCAAGGGATCCAAGGTAAGATTAGGAAGAAGAGCATTGCGACCCAGCCCATACGGCGGCGTACGCTACTCCATAATCCATCGATGGCCCGGACATAAATCCGGTTGCGGGGGTTAAAGCGATCAGCCTTATCTGCATCTGGCTGGTGAATCTTAATTCGATTGGTTTTCGAATAGTCCTTGTTATTAGATTCTGCGTTCATCGTGACAGCCTTTTACTGCTTTAATATTGGACGAAAACTGGCTTATTATACCCATATTATTAATGGTTATTCACTTATGTTGGACTAAAAGATGAAAGGTTGGATCATATTAGCGCTCCTGTGTGGTGCATTATATTACTTATACACCGAAACAGACAAACTAGATGCACCTATAGCTAAAACAGAGGAAATGGTTCAGAAGATAGAAAACAAAATGGGTTCGATGACGGGCACCCAAATTATTAAGATCGATCAGAAACGCACTAAGGCTCGAACAGCCATTTTGGAGCGACTATCGGCTCCTGAAGTCGAAGAGTTTAATAAAATCCCACTTACCGAAGACGGCATTGCCGATTTTAAAGACAGCTACTGCGGCACTAAAGCGCCCGAGCACCCAATCTTTAGCCGAGATAACCTGTTTTATATCTGCGATAACCTCTAATCCCACTTACAGGCAAACGGAATTTTGCAACCCATCACTAAGCATGGCGCTTAGGCGATTGACCAAAGACATGATTCCGCCTAGCCTTTGAACTTCAATTACATAGGCCTTGTATCATGACTAAACCAGTATCAGATATTTTTGATCCCGCACTGTGGGATGAAGTCAGCGGATTTAACTTCGACGATATTACTTACCATAGAGCCAAAGCCCACGGCACAGTGCGTATCGCCATCAACCGTCCAAATTGCCTCAACGCCTTCCGCCCAAAGACGGTCGACGAGTTGTATATCGCCCTCGATCACGCTCGCCAATGGTCCGATGTAGGTTGTGTGTTACTCACGGGCAATGGCCCCTCGGCCAAAGGACAATATTCGTTTTCCTCTGGTGGCGATCAACGCATTCGCGGTAAAGATGGTTATAAATATGAAGGGGCTGAAGAAGGCAAAGCCGATTTAGCCAGAATGGGACGGTTACATATCCTCGAAGTCCAACGATTGATCCGCTTTATGCCTAAAGTGGTGATCGCAGTCGTGCCGGGTTGGGCGGTGGGTGGCGGCCATAGTTTGCACGTTGTCTGCGACTTAACCTTAGCCTCGAAGGAACACGCAGTCTTCAAACAAACCGATCCCGATGTTGCTAGTTTCGACTCAGGCTATGGCAGTGCTTATCTTGCCAAGATGATTGGCCAAAAGCGTGCGCGAGAAATTTTCTTCTGTGGCTTTAACTACAGTGCCGATGAAGCCTTTGCCATGGGAATGGTGAATAAATCGGTTCCCCATGCCGAACTCGAAGTTGAAGCATTAAGATGGGCCAAAGAGATTAACTCTAAATCGCCGACAGCAATGCGTATGCTGAAGTACGGCTTTAACATGACAGACGATGGCATGGTCGGTCAGCAACTGTTTGCGGGTGAAGCGACACGCTTAGCCTATGCCAGCGCAGAAGCTCAAGAAGGGCGCGATGCTTTCCTCGAGAAACGTGACCAGGACTTTTCCGCGTTTCCTTGGCATTACTAATCGAAGCTGATTGCCATATAAAGCCCTCATGCGAGGGCTTTATATTTTTTAGCGCTTATAGATAGAAAAAACCGTTTAAACTAATCTCAAAATACGGGTTTAAATTTTAATGAGAATTGTTATCATCTAATCATTCCCAATTGGGGCTAACATTAGAGGATAACATCATGACCAAGACATTAACTTTTGCCGTATTACATTTCAGCGTTGCCTTCACCGTTACCTATTTATTAACTGGTAGTGTTTTGGTCGGTGGTGCCGTCGCCTTAGTTGAGCCAGCGATAAACACCGTAGTGTTTTATTTCCACGATAAAGTATGGAAACGTTTCGAGGCAAAAAAGCAGAACGCACTTGATGCAATAACGGCTTAATACACTCAGCCACCAGCATATACTCTAATAAAGCCCCAATAAAAAACCGCCATTTAGGCGGTTTTTTATTGCTTCCGATTTATTCCACCGTCACCGATTTAGCGAGGTTACGTGGTTGATCCACATCGGTGCCCTTAATTAAGGCAACGTGATACGACAGCAACTGTAATGGGATGGTGTAAATCAGCGGCGCCATAAAAATATCGCAGTGTGGAACCGGGATAACCTTCATGGTCTCGTCAGATTCAAACTCTGCATCCACATCGGCGAAGACATACATTAAACCACCACGGGCACGCACTTCTTCAACGTTAGATTTCAGCTTTTCTAACAGTTCGTTGTTTGGCGCCACCACGATGACGGGCATGTCGGCATCAATCAACGCCAGTGGACCATGTTTCAGCTCGCCAGAGGCATATGCCTCAGCATGGATGTAGGAGATCTCTTTAAGTTTTAGCGCACCTTCCATCGCAATCGGGTACTGATCGCCACGGCCAAGGAATAAGGCATGGTGTTTGTCGGCAAAGTCTTCCGCCAATTCAGCAATAGCATCATCTAAGCTTAAGGCTTGCTCCACTTTAGCAGGCATAGACTGTAGGCTTTGGGTGATCTCCGCCTGCATTTGCTCAGACATGCCATTATGGCGACCGATCACCGCGGTCAGCATTAACAAACCTGCCAGCTGCACAGTAAAGGCCTTGGTCGAAGCAACGCCAATCTCAGCGCCCGCTTTCATCATGTACGCCATGTCAGACTCACGAACTAAGGAAGAGCCTGGAGCGTTACAGATAGTCAGCGTCGCCTTATAACCCATTTCTTTAGCTAAGCGCATCGCCGCCAGCGTATCGGCAGTCTCGCCCGATTGAGAAATGGTCACCAACAGGCTGTTAGGGAACAAATGCGACTTGCGGTAGCGGAATTCGGAGGCGATTTCGACATTACAAGAAACGCCGGCCCAATCCTCTAACCAATAACGCGCCGCCATACCCGCATGGTAACTAGTACCACAGGCAATGATTTGTACGTGTTTGATATCTTTTAAGAACTCAGCAGCATTATCGCCAAAAGCCGTGTCGAGCACTTGCTTGTTAGCGATGCGACCTTCGATAGTGCGTGTCAGCGCCAATGGCTGCTCATAAATTTCTTTGAGCATATAGTGGCGATATTCACCTTTGTCACCAGCATCGTGGGTGATTTCTGATTCTTTAACTTCGCGCTCAACTTTATTGCCATGCACATCGAAAATGCTCACGGTGCGACGAGTCACTTCAGCCACGTCACCTTCTTCTAAAAACGCGAAAGAACGGGTCACAGGCAGCAGCGCCAATTGATCAGACGCGACAAAGTTTTCACCTAAACCAAAACCAATCACCAGTGGACTACCAGAACGCGCCACAACCATGCGCTCGCTATCGCGACGGTCAATCACCACAGTGCCATAAGCGCCTTCGAGTTGTTTTACCGTGGCTTGCACCGCAGCCAGTAAGGTGTCGTGCGTTTTTAATTCGTGATGAACTAAGTGGCAAATCACTTCGGTGTCGGTATCCGAGCTAAAGTGATAGCCCAGCTCTTTAAGCATTTCGCGCAGTTTATGATGGTTTTCGATAATGCCATTGTGCACCACGGCAATATCGCCTTCAGATAAATGTGGGTGAGCATTGCGCTCGCTTGGCTCACCATGGGTAGCCCAACGAGTATGTGCAATACCTGTGCCGCCCGCTAGCGGGTCGGTTTCGAGTGCGGCAGAAAGCTCCTGCACTTTACCCACGCGGCGAGTACGATTCAGTTCGCCATTGTGGATCACGGCAACGCCTGCGGAGTCATATCCACGATATTCTAAACGACGTAAACCTTCGACCAGAATTTCGGCCACATCCCTTTGCGCCACGGCGCCAACGATTCCGCACATAGTTTTTACCTATAAAATGAAAAATAAAAATGAAGTTGTATGAGTCATTTGCTCTGGCTTATCACGGGCAAATGCCTAAGGCGAGTAGGGCGCTAAGATGACTTTCACGCCTTGCTCGGTAATTTGGTTAAGGGCGCTCTCTTCGATGCGAGCATCGGTGACTAGCACACTGATTTGCGACCAAGGTAGTTCTAAGTTAGGGATTCGCTTACCAATTTTGTCCGAATCCACCATAACGATCACTTCGCGGGAAACCTCTGCCATCACCTTGCTTAAACCCGTCAGCTCATTAAAGGTGGTGGTGCCGCGCGCTAGATCGATACCATCGGCACCGATAAAGAGTTGATCGAAGTTATAGGAGCGCAATACTTGCTCGGCCACTTGCCCCTGGAACGACTCAGAATGGGGATCCCAGGTTCCGCCGGTCATCAATAGGGTGGGCTCATTTTCTAGTTCGTGAATCGCATTAGCCAAATGCAGAGCATTGGTCATGACCACCAGGCCACGCTTGTGGTTGAGTTCAGCAATCAGGCCTGAAGTAGTGGTACCACTGTCGATGATGATGCGATTGTGATCTTTAATTAACTGCGCCGCGGCTTTAGCGATGGATAACTTGTTAGGGGCAATCTTGGTAGAAAACTGTTGTGTCACTTCATCGGGAATAGCCACAGCACCACCATAGCGGCGTAGCAACAGTCCGGTTTTTTCAAGCTCAGCCAAGTCTTTACGAATAGTCACTTCTGAGGTTTCGAAACGTAATGACAACTCATCGACACTCACTTCACCCTGTTCATTCAGAATGCTGATAATACTGTGACGTCGTTGCTGTGTGTTTCGTTTATTCATAAAACCTTTCAGTTAACTTTCGATTCGAAAGTTATATTATAGAGAAACGAAACATTTTTGCTAGTATTCGAAAGGTGTTTTTAGAGTGAAAATGATGTAGTTGATGAGTTTTTAAAATTAACCTAATGAAAAGCAATAAAAAAGCAGTCCACCTATCGATGAACTGCTTTGAGCGAGCTAAAACTTAAGCGTTGAAAGTGAAGTTAGAACTTAGCTTCAAGTGCCACGCTGAAGTTACGATCTTGGCCTAAGGTCACCATATTGTATTGACCGCCATCGATATAATCGGTATCAAACAGGTTTCTCACGTTCGCGCGGATGCTAACGTCTTTACCCATAATATCCATAGTGTAGGCAGCACCGATATCGAAGCGAACATAACCGTCTTTACTGATAGTGTTATCCAGGTTAGCAAAACGCTCGCCAACATAGATAGCACCGAAGTTCATTGCAAAGTTATCGGTTACTTCATAACGAGTCCAGATATTGGCCGACCATTCAGGGGCATCGATAGGCGTTTTACCTTCGCGCTCATCACCCGTTTGATACTCAGCATCGAGGTACATCATAGATGAAGTCACAAACCAGCTATCGCCTAGCTTACCTTGGGCCCCGACTTCAAAGCCGCGGTGTTTTTGCTCACCGCCTTGGGTGGTGATTGAAGTGTATTTTCCATCTTCACTTCGTGGGTCACTTGCTGTCAGCACCTCATTGATAGAGATATTCTCAAGCGTGACATCAAATACCGCAGCCGTTAATAACAAGCTATCGTCAAACAGTTCCCACTTAGTCCCCACTTCATATTGAATGCCATATTCAGGTTTGAGGTTAGTGTCATGATTAACATTTAGAGGGTCGGTAATACCACCTTGCGGTGTAAAGCTCTTAGAGTAGTTAACGTATATGCTGCCATTGGTCATTGGTGAATAGATCACCCCAAATTTAGGTGATACGGCATAGCTATTTTCACCAAATCCATCTTTTTTCTGCTCGTCATAACGTACCCCAGCGAGCAATTTCCATTGTTCGTTGATGGTCATTAAATCTTGCAGATAGAAACCGTAGTATTTGTATTCATTTGGAGTGCCTTTCTTACCTGTATGGTAATCAAGATCCGGTTGAATCACTGGCTGACCAGGAATAACGGTTTGCGCTGCGCCACGGGCGATTTGTTGCTGGTAGAAGTAATCGAGATAGTTAGCGCCAATCAGCAACTGATGCTCCATACCCGCTAATGCAAACTCGCCTGTAAAATCGACATAGGCGGTTTTATGCTGCCAATCATCGTAACGATCGAATGGTCTAATGCTGTATCCCGAGGTGAATGGGTCTTCATTATATTGCGGCGCAGAATCGAAACGCTGGCGGTTAAACTGTTGATCGTTATAACCCAGTTTAACTTTCCAATCGTCACTCATATGCCAAGTTAAATCTGCACCTAAGTTAGAAACCGTGTTATCGGTAAAGGCCCAAGGCGCATCCCAGATGGTTTTACGTTGACCAACAACATTACCTTGCTTATCTAACCAACTGCCAGCATCGATACCGGTTTTATCTTGGGTATGGTCGTATTTCAGTGACAATAACAGATCATCACTGATATCGAATTCTAGGTTCAAATAACCTAACCAACGATCACGCTCTTGGTTTTCATCGGTCGTTGAATATTCACGCCAGTATTTAGTGTCTTGTTTGACTAACACACCGCGGTAACGAATGCTTTGAGCCTCGTTTAAGCTACCACCCGCGTCTAACTGTGCGCGAGTAGAGCCGTAACCGTCGGTATCAAACCCTAAGTTGAGCATAGAATCATAGGTGGGTTTCTTGGTGACCATATTCACCAAACCGCCGGGGCCAGATTGGCCATATAACATGCTCGAAGGGCCTTTCAGCACTTCGACTTGCTGCAGGGTTTCAATAGGTTGGACGTAGTGGGACCATTGCTGGTGGCCGTTGATCAGGTAACCGTTGCCCGAATCTAATTCAAAACCACGAATACTGAAGACTTGGCGGTTCCAACGGGTAGTTCCCGCTGTCACACTTGAATCGTTTACTAAGACTTCCGCAAGGTTAGTCGCTAATTGTTCATCGGTGACAAAGTCGGGGATAACATTCACAGATTGTGGTGTATCCATTAAGTCGATATCACCACGCATAGCACCGGATGCACTGCCGACTTTATAGTCGTTAAACGTACGGCCAGTCACATTAATGCGCTCAATGTTTTCATCATTTGGCGCCTCGGCCATAACAGGCATCGCCATTAATGCAGACCCTACGGCCAAACCAACCACTGAATATTTAAATACCATTGCCAACACCTCAAGTAGACCTTTCGTCTTAGAATTGCAGGCAATATAAATAAGAATTGTTTTTATTTAATCATCTTTACACGAATTTACAATTCAGCGTGACCTGGATCAACTTTCAATAAAAACAATGAATTAGCCATAACACCCCAGTCTTAATTCAACATTAATTTGGCTAATTTTTATTTAATAAGGATTTTTAGCTTTGACAAAAAACATAAAGCGGCAATAGGCCGCTTTATATTGACTGAGTACAGCGCCGTTATTTCTTAATCTTTACCGGACGTTGCCAGCCAGTCAGATGTTTTTGCTTAACACGGGTGATAACCAGCTCATCCTCACCCACATCACGGGTAATTGTTGACCCAGCACCCAGCGTCGCGCCTTTACCAATGGTCACTGGCGCCACCAGCTGAGTATCACTTCCCACAAACACATTGTCTTCGATTACGGTTAAGTGTTTATTGGCACCATCGTAATTACAGGTAATAGTACCCGCACCAATATTCACGCCCGCACCGATTTGCGCATCACCTAAATAGGCTAAATGACCCGCCTTAGAACCCACACCTAAAACGGCCTTTTTCATCTCTACAAAGTTGCCGATATGGGCATCCTGCATTAACTCAGCACCGGGGCGTAAACGGGCAAAAGGCCCGGCACTGGCGGCAACGCCCAGCTTCGCGCCTTCGATAATAGAGTAAGGTTTGATCTCGGCATTATCGGCAATTTCACAGTCGATAAGAATCGCGCCAGCGCCGATGCTAACGTTATTACCAATCACCACTTTGCCTTCGAAAATCACGTTCACATCGACCATTACATCCATACCGACCGTCACTTCACCACGGATATCGATACGGCTTGGGTCACGTAGGTTTGCGCCAGCAATCATCAGCTTCTCAGCTTCGCGGGCCTGATAAGCTCGCTCTAATTGGGCGAGTTGCACGCGGTTATTAGCACCTTCCACTTCGATAGCAGACTGTGGCTGAGCGGTATTGATCTCAACGCCATCGGCGTGGGCCATGGCAATAATGTCAGTGAGATAGTATTCGCCCTGGGCATTGTTATTCGATAAGCGACCAAGCCAGGTTTTTAATGCCTTGCCCGGCACCGCCATAATGCCCGTATTGATTTCATTGATGGCGAGTTGCTCGGCATTGGCATCCTTTTGTTCGACGATGCCGACAACCTTACCCTGCTCACGCACGATACGGCCATAGCCAGTTGGATTGGTTAGATTAACGGTTAAAATCGCCACGCCATTATCGGGACGCGCAGCAAGCAATGCTTCAAGCGTAGAGGCTTGGATCAAAGGCACATCACCGTAAAGGATCAGCACAGTGTCATTATCATCGATATTGGGAATCGCCTGAGCGACCGCATGGCCTGTGCCTAACTGCTCAGCTTGCAACATCCAATTGAGTTGCTGCTCGCCCAAAGCCGATTTTAATTTGTCGGCGCCATAGCCGTACACCAATTGAATGGCATTGCTGCCGATACTGTGGGCGGTATCGATAACATGCTGCACCATGCTCTTGTGGGCGATAGGGTGTAATACCTTGGGAAGATCCGAGCGCATGCGAGTTCCTTTTCCTGCCGCTAAGATCACTACATTTAATGCCATTGCCATATCCTTGATTAACATCCCAAAGGGATAAACTGAGCTCGATTTAATGGCGCAATTTTAACGGAAAGGCACAGCAAAGCGAAAGGCAGATATCAAAACGCAGCGAAAAAACCAACAAAAAAGGCGGGTATCTTTCGATAACCGCCTTTTATCACAAACAATAACCTTTATCTGGCAATGTTTTTCTTGATGGTTTCAACAACACGTAATTGAGCCATTGCTTTCGCTAACTCAACCATAGCGGCGTCATAATTGAAGTCCGCACCCGCAGTCGCCATATGGGCTTCTGCACGACGCTTGGCTTCTAATGCTGCCTGCTCATCAATATCTTTGGCACGCATAACCACATCAGCCAACACAGAAACAGAAGAAGGTTGCACTTCCAGTAAACCACCAGAAAGATAAAACACTTCTTCGCTGCCGTCTTGTTTGACGATGCGCGCCATGCCAGGTTTGATATAGCTTAACAGTGGAGCGTGGCCATGCATGATGCCCAACTCACCTTCAGAACCGGTCACTTGTAGGCTAGCTACGCGACCTGAGAAGATGCTGCTCTCTGCGCTTACTATATCAAGCTGTACTGTCATGGCTGCCATCCCGTTCTCCTTAAAAAACTAAGTATGACTACTTAGTTATTTCTTTTTGTTAGCTTTCTCGACAGCTTCGTCGATAGAACCAACCATGTAGAACGCTTGTTCTGGAATGTGGTCGAACTCGCCACTCAGAATTCCCTTGAAGCCACGGATAGTGTCTTTCAGAGATACGTACTTACCAGGAGAACCAGTAAAGACTTCTGCTACGTGGAAAGGCTGAGACAAGAAACGCTCAATCTTACGTGCACGGGAAACGGTCATCTTATCTTCGTCTGACAGTTCGTCCATACCGAGAATCGCAATGATGTCTTTCAGCTCTTTGTAGCGTTGCAGAACAGTTTGTACACCGTTAGCTACGTCATAGTGCTCTTGACCAACCACTAATGGATCTAATTGACGAGAAGTCGAATCCAGTGGGTCAACCGCTGGGTAAATACCCAGAGAAGCGATTTGACGTGACAATACAACAGTCGCATCTAAGTGAGCGAAGGTTGTTGCTGGTGACGGGTCAGTCAAGTCGTCCGCAGGAACGTATACCGCTTGTACAGAGGTAATAGAACCAGTCTTAGTTGAAGTAATACGCTCTTGCAGAACGCCCATTTCTTCAGCCAGAGTGGGTTGGTAACCTACTGCAGAAGGCATACGACCTAACAGTGCTGATACTTCAGTACCGGCTAGGGTGTAACGGTAGATGTTGTCAACGAACAACAGAACGTCACGACCTTCGTCACGGAATTTTTCAGCCATAGTCAGACCTGTCAGTGCTACACGCAGACGGTTTCCTGGTGGCTCGTTCATTTGACCATAAACCATGGCTACTTTGTCGAGAACGCCAGAATCCTTCATCTCGTAGTAGAAGTCGTTACCCTCACGAGTACGCTCACCTACACCGGCGAATACAGAAAGACCTGAGTGAGCTTTAGCGATGTTGTTAATCAGTTCCATCATGTTAACTGTCTTACCAACACCCGCACCACCGAACAGACCTACTTTACCACCCTTAGCGAATGGACATACAAGGTCGATAACCTTGATACCAGTCTCTAACAGTTCAGTCGTGTTTGATTGCTCTTCGTATGAAGGAGCGCTGCGGTGAATCACATAACGTTCTTCTTCGCCAATTGCGCCAGCTTCATCAATAGGGTCGCCTAATACGTTCATGATACGGCCAAGAGTGGCAGTACCAACAGGAACAGAAATAGGTGAACCTGAGTTTACTACCTCAAGACCACGACGCAGACCATCAGAAGTACCCATAGCGATGGTACGAACTACACCACCACCTAGTTGTTGCTGAACTTCCAGCACCAAACCATTACAGGAGCCTTCACCTGTGATCTTCAGAGCGTCATATACCTGAGGTACGGCATCTTGTGGAAACTCTACGTCCACAACCGCGCCAATCACTTGGACAACAGTACCTGTGCTCATGATTAATCCTCTAAAACTTGTATTCGTTACCTAACCTAAACCGCAGAGGCACCAGAAACAATTTCCGACAGTTCCTGCGTAATCGCAGCCTGACGAGCCTTGTTATAGACCAATTGCAAATCGTCAATCAGTGTACCCGCGTTGTCTGTTGCCGCCTTCATCGCCACCATACGGGCAGCCTGTTCAGAAGCAATGTTTTCAACAACACCTTGGTAAACCTGAGATTCTACATAACGAACCAATAAGGTATCCAAAAGGGCTTTTGGATCTGGCTCGTAGATGTAGTCCCAACGATGAGCAACCTCATCATCTTCCGATTTAGGCAAAGGTAGCAGCTGCTCGATCACAGGAGTCTGCGTCATAGTGTTTACAAACTTGTTGAACACTACGTACAGACGATCCAGTTTGCCTTCGTTGTAAGCATCTAGCATTACACGTACTGTCCCGATCAGGTCAGCGAGCTTTGGCGCATCGCCTAAACCTGAAGCATGGGCAGATACTTGACCGCCAAAGCTTTTGAAAAACTGAACACTACGAGCACCAATTGGGCAAAATTCAAATTCTGCACCTTGCTCTTTCCAGCTTTTCACGTCTGAAACAACCTTTTTAAAGAGGTTGACGTTCAGACCACCACAAAGGCCACGGTCGGTTGCTACAACAATGTAACCAACCCGCTTGGCCTCTCTCACCTCTAAGTAGGGGTGTTTATACTCGAGAGAACCTTGCGCTACGTGACCGATCACCTTACGCATGCTTTCCGCGTATGGACGGCTTGCAGCCATGCGTTCCTGCGCTCTGCGCATTTTGCTGGCTGCCACCATTTCCATGGCGGACGTGATCTTCTGAGTGTTTTTCACACTCGCGATCTTGGTTTTAATCTCTTTAGCGCCGGCCATCTCTACTCTCCAATCTGGACCTGAGGTGCCTTAAGACACCTCTATCATTGTTACCAGGTTTGGGTTGCTACGAACTTGTCGAGGCCAGCTTTTAATTCAGCTTCGATATCGGCGTTATAATCGCCAGTCTCGTTGATAAGCTTGATTAAAGCAGCATGCTCGCTGTTCATGTACGAGAGCAGAGCGGCTTCGAAATCACCAACTTTTTTCAGCTCAACGCCCTTCAGGTAACCTTTTTCAGCTGCGAAAATTGACACAGCTTGAGCGGCTACGCTCATAGGAGCATATTGTTTTTGCTTCATCAGTTCGGTAACACGCACACCATGCTCAAGTTGAGCACGAGTTGCATCGTCTAAGTCGGATGCAAACTGTGAGAACGCAGCAAGTTCACGATACTGTGCAAGAGCGGTACGGATACCACCAGACAGTTTCTTGATGATCTTAGTCTGAGCCGCACCACCAACACGAGAAACAGAAATACCTGGGTTAACCGCTGGACGTAAGCCAGAGTTAAACAGATCGGTCTCAAGGAAGATCTGACCGTCAGTAATAGAAATTACGTTGGTCGGTACGAATGCAGATACGTCACCCGCCTGAGTTTCAATAATAGGCAGCGCGGTTAAAGAACCGGTTTGACCTGTTACAGCACCCTTAGTGAACTTCTCTACATATTCTTCGTTTACGCGTGAAGCACGCTCTAATAAACGAGAGTGTAGATAGAATACGTCACCAGGATAAGCTTCACGGCCTGGTGGACGCTTCAGCAGTAACGAGATCTGACGGTAAGCAACAGCTTGCTTAGACAGGTCATCGTATACGATCAGAGCATCTTCACCGCGGTCGCGGAAGTATTCACCCATAGCACAACCAGAGTATGGTGCTAAGTATTGCAGTGCTGCAGCTTCAGAAGCTGTTGCTACTACAACGATAGTGTTAGCTAATGCACCGTGCTCTTCTAGCTTGCGTACTACGTTAGCGATAGTAGAAGCCTTTTGGCCTACTGCTACGTACACACATTTGATGCCAGAATCGCGCTGGTTGATGATTGCGTCGATCGCCATCGCTGTTTTACCAGTTTGACGGTCGCCAATGATCAATTCACGTTGGCCACGACCGATTGGGATCATAGCGTCAACGGCTTTATAACCAGTTTGAACTGGTTGATCTACTGACTTACGCTCGATAACACCTGGTGCGATCACTTCAACAGGAGAGAAACCATCGTTATCGATAGCGCCTTTTCCGTCAATTGGCTCACCCAGAGTGTTAACTACACGGCCTAACAGACCGCGACCGACTGGAACTTCCAGAATACGGCCAGTAGTTTTAACTTTTACGCCCTCAGCTAAATCAGCATAAGGACCCATTACTACGGCACCGACAGAATCACGTTCAAGGTTCAACGCGATTGCAAAACGGCTACCAGGCAGTTCGATCATTTCACCTTGCATCACATCGGCTAGGCCGTGGATGCGGATAATGCCGTCACTTACCGCAACGATAGTACCTTCGTTACGAGATTCGCTAACGACTTCGAACTGCTCGATCCGCTGCTTAATCAGATCGCTGATTTCAGTGGAATTCAGTTGCATGCTCAAACTCCCAATTACGACTGCAGCTTTTCAGACAGACGCGATAACTTACCGCGGACAGAGCCATCAATGACTAAGTCACCTGCCTTAATAATTACACCGGCGATAAGCGCGGCGTCAGTGCTGCAATTCAGCTTAACTTTGCGTGCGAGACGTTTCTCTAAAGAATTACTGATCTGCTGCTGTTGTTCAGAGCTGAGCTCAGCTGCAGAAACCACATCGGCTTCCACTTCTTTTGCCCACTCATTACGGTATTGAGCAAAAAGCTCAGATACAGCAGGTAGTACCTTTAAGCGACCGTTTTCAGCCATTACCTTTATCAAGTTCTGACCTTGCTCATTGATTTGCTCACCACACACACTAATAAAGAGTGCGGCAAGTTTAGTACTGGCTAAAGAGCCAGTTAGCAGTGGCTGCATGGTTTCGTTTTCACTAACCAGTGCGGCGAACGTAAGCATTTCTGCCCAGCTATCCACTGCATTGTGTTCAACAGCAACGTCAAAAGCTGCCTTTGCGTAAGGGCGAGCGATGGTGGTTAATTCAGCCATAACTCAAACTCCCTTATCAAATTTCAGCGACTAGTTTATTAACTATGTCACTGTGGGCGGCTGGATCAATAGAACGCTCAAGGATCTTCTCAGCACCCATGATGGCAAGAGTAGCAACCTGCTTACGCAGATCCTCTTTCACGCGATTACGTTCAGCTTCAATTTCTGCTTTACCCTGAGCGATGATTTTTGCACGCTCAGCGTCTGCTTCGGCTTTAGCTTCTTCAACTATTTGAGCTTTACGCTTGTTAGCTTGCTCAATAATTTCGTTAGCAGTCACCTTGGCTTCTTTTAGTTGGTCAGTCGCTTTCGCTTGAGCCAACTCTAGGTCTTTTACCGCACGATCAGCATCAGCTAGACCGTCAGCAATCCTTTTTTGGCGCGCTTCGATGGCATTCATCAAAGGGGGCCATACAAACTTCATGCAGAACCACACGAAGATGATAAAGGCGACCGTCTGACCGATTAGGGTAGCGTTGAAATTCACAACAGCCTCCTATTTAGAGTTAAGACAGAAGCGTTTTTTTACAGCATTGCACCCAGTGGGTTGGTGAACAGCATGAATAATGCGATACCAACACCGATCATTGTTACGGCGTCTAACAGACCCGCTACGATGAACATTTTAACTTGCAGCATAGGAGCCATTTCTGGTTGACGCGCAGCGCCTTCCAGGAACTTGCCACCTAATAAGCCGAAACCGATTGCAGTACCAAGAGCACCCATACCAATCAGCAGAGCAACAGCGATAGCTGTCATGCCTAAAATCGTTTCCATCTGTATCTCCAGTATCTAAAATCTAAATCTAATTAGTTGATGATTTAGTTTAAAATTTCTTCAGCAATCCTTAATGATCTTCATGCGCCATGCTTAAGTAAACAATGGTCAACATCATGAAGATAAACGCCTGCAGCGTGATAACCAAAATGTGGAAAATTAACCAACCTAGTTGCAGAGTCACACCCAGGGAAGATAATAACAAGTTGGTACCATACATCAGCGCAATAAGGATGAAGATCAACTCACCTGCGTACAAGTTACCGAATAGACGCAATGCCAATGAAATTGGCTTAGCAACTAAAGTAACAGTCTCTAATAGGAGGTTGACGGGTATCATTGCCTTATGGTTAAAGGGCTGTAGCGTCAGTTCTTTAACAAAACCAGACACGCCTTTGACCTTAATGCTGTAGTAAATAATCAGCACAAACACACCGATAGCTAAGCTGAAGGTGATGTTTACGTCAGTTGTCGGAACCACTTTCAAGTATGGAACGCCCGCTAAACTTGCTAACCAAGGCAGCCAGTCAACAGGAAGCATATCCATGAAATTCATCATGAATACCCATACAAAAATGGTCAGAGCTAAAGGCGCGATCAGGGCATTGCGGCCATGAAAACTTTCTTTCACGCTGTTATCAACGAACTCAACGATCATCTCGATAAAGCATTGCAGCTTACCGGGAACCCCTGAAGTCGCTTTTTTACCAACACTACGGAAAATCCACAGGAACAGAACACCAAGACCAACCGAAAAGAACAACGAATCAATGTGCCATGTCCAGAAACCTTCACCAACATGTAAGTTGGTAAGGTGATGCTGGATATAGCCCTGCGGTGTTAACGCTTCACCAGGTGCAGCCATGATTCATCCCACTTAACTTTGCTTGAAGTATAAAGGAGCTGTCCAATGCACTATTAACGTCAGCACATAACAAACAAAAAGCGGCAAAAATGCCACCTCAAGCTTGCTAAACACCAATGAAAACATTGCGATGGTTAACAGCAACTTTACCGCTTCCCCCCAGTAAAAAGTTTTAATCACTTTTGCTGCTGAACTTGCTCCCGTATGAGAGAAAGCGAGGGTTGCGAATACAAAATTAGGGAGCACAGCAATTGAACCACCTGCTAACGCAGAATAGCCAAACTGAACTCCCCACACGACGAAAAAGAGAATTGAAGCACCCCCAGCCACCGCCGCCTGCATCATCACCAATTTATAGGCTGACCACCGGCCACGACGCGCTAAAACCTTACTCAACTCATCCTCTCCGCATTCATACTTTTTGTTTCGATGACCGGATGACAAATATCCGTATTTTTGTCGATGCACAAAAAGCTTGCGAAAGTATACCTTTTCACGCCTTCATTGCAACTTTGAGATAAGGAAAAACAGCACTTTTAACGTGATATAGCGCCAAAACAGTCAAAATCCAAAATTAACATATGTCACAAATTTACATTAAAAACTGTTAATCTACAGACATTAACGAATTTTGCTAAGAATTCCGTCTAATTCAGCCAGATTCTGATAGTTAATTACAATTTTACCCTTACCCTTACTGCTATGAGCGATCGAAACCTTAGCACCTAATCTTTCAATTAACTGCTGCTCTAAACGACAAACATCTTGATCTTTAGTCGTAGTTTCGACGGGTTTGGGCGGATTTAAGGTTTGATTAATCAATCGTTCAGTTTCGCGAACGGTTAATTCCTTGGCAGCCACTAATCTCGCCAGATTTGTTTGTTCTTCACCCTCAATTGCGAGCAAAGCGCGTGCATGGCCCATATCAATGTCGCCATACTCGAGTAAACGTTTAACCGGTTCATTTAACCCGTTTAACCGTAACAAGTTAGATACACTCGCGCGAGATTTTCCCACAACATCGGCAACCTGTTGGTGAGTCAGCTCAAATTCTTGCATCAAACGTTGTAATGCAATGGCTTCTTCCATAGCATTTAAGTCTTCACGTTGAATGTTTTCAATCAACGCAATGGCAACCGCCGCTTCATCGGGAACCGGTTTAACGATACAAGGGATTTTTTCGACACCCGCCAATTGGGAAGCGCGCCAACGGCGCTCACCGGCGATGATTTCATACTGGCTATCGCTGACAGGACGTACCACAATCGGCTGAATAATGCCTTGATTGCGGATGGAATGGGCGAGTTCTTCTAACGCCTCGGGAGACATATCCTTACGAGGTTGGTATTTACCCGGTTGTAGCAGGTCGAGATCTAGATGAATAAGTTCTTCTTTTTTATCGACAACAACCACTTCTTCCGTGTGTTTTTTACTCGCGGCGTGGCTGTTACTCAGTAAAGCATCTAAGCCTTTGCCTAACCCTCTTTTCTTTAACGTCATGGTTATCCTTTACGCTCGCTTAGCCTGAGTTTTCTGTTCGGAACGGCGGATCATCTCGCCCGCTAACGCTAAATATGCCTTAGCCCCCGCACTCGATTTATCGTAGTACATGGCGGGTGCACCAAAGCTCGGAGCCTCGGCCAAACGCACATTACGTGGGATCACAGTGCGATAAACCTTATCACCAAAATGCTGTTTTAGCTGATCGGACACATCATTCGACAGGCGATTACGCGGGTCATACATGGTCCGCAAAATCCCTTCAATCCCCAAACCAGGATTCACCACCGCCGCTAATTTGGTGATGGTATCAATCAAGGCGGTTAAGCCTTCCAGTGCAAAGTACTCACACTGCATTGGCACCAGCACGGAATCCGCCGCCGACATGGCATTCACAGTCAACATGTTGAGCGAAGGCGGGCAATCGATAAAGATATAATCGTATTGCTCTTTTATCGGCGCGAGCGCATTACGTAACCGCACTTCACGGGCAAAAAACTCCATGAGTTTAATTTCTGCTGCGGTCACATCGCCGTTACTGGCGATCAGATCGTATTTCCCCGTGGTGTCTTTGACCACAATCTCATCGAAGGGCTTTTCTTCAACCAGCAATTCGTAAGCCGTGTTTTCGACTTCGTATTTATCGACACCGCTGCCCATGGTGGCATTGCCCTGAGGATCGAGATCGATCAGCAGCACTTTACGCTTAGTCGCGGCTAAAGAGGCGGCTAAGTTGACACAAGTTGTTGTTTTCCCTACGCCACCTTTCTGGTTGGCCACGGCAATTACTTTACCCACAATGTCACCCTGTATGTAAATTCTGGTTTATTGCCTACTTAAAAATCCATGCAAAATGAGGAGCTTTAAGCCTGTTATTCTTTGATTATTTTGAGTAAATGTCTTTGCTCATCGAGTCTAGGCACTTGGAGTTCGATGGTTTCGGTCACCACAAATCCAGCAGGGATTTGTTGCATCTCTTCATCACTCAGTTGTCCCTTGAGCGCATAAAACTGTCCATGCTCGGCAGGCAAGTGATGGCACCATGTCAACATATCATGGATTGAGGCAAAGGCGCGGCTGAGCACTCCATCGAACTTTTGCTCGGGTTGATAGGCCTCGACTCGGCTTTCTATCGAACTAATATTGTGGATCCCGAGTTCAAAGGCCACTTGCTTTTGAAAACGGATCCGCTTGCCTAAGCTATCAAGCAGCACAAAGGTTTTATCTGGATTCATAATCGCTAAGGGAATGCCGGGCAACCCAGGGCCAGTACCTACATCGATAAAGCGCTCGCCCTGCAAATGGGGCGACACCACTAAGCTGTCCATGATATGACGGACAAGCATCGCCTCAGGATCTCTTACCGAGGTTAGGTTATAGGCTTTATTCCATTTGTTGAGCATGCCAACAAAATCAAGCAGTTGTTTTTTCTGCTCAGCCGTGGCGGGCAGATTAATTTCGGCTAAATAGGCCTCTAACTGGGCAGATAACACTGAACAACCTCAATAAAGATACGATTATAAACTCGCTGGCTATTATGAAGCCCTGAAACGTCGAAGGGAAGCCTGAATGCTTCCCTTCTGCGACCAAACTGGCGATTAAGCTAGCTTTTACGCGCTCTTGCGTAATAAACCGCGTTTTTTCAGATGCACCAGCAGAATTGAAATAGCTGCTGGCGTAATCCCTGAGATACGCGATGCTTGGCCAATAGTTTCGGGCTTATGGCTATTTAACTTAGCAATAACCTCATTTGAAAGCCCTGGAACCTCTTTGTAATCAAGGTTCAATGGCAGACCTGTGTTCTCATTGCGTACCGCTTTGTTGATCTCTTCCTGCTGACGTTGGATATAGCCAGAATACTTCACCTGGATCTGTACTTGCTCGGCAGCGAGTGGATCGGCAAGTCCTGGACCAAAACCTTCAATCTGCATCAACTTGCTGTAATCCATTTCTGGACGACGCAGCAACTCTTCAAACGACGCTTCACGGGAGATCGGCGTGTTTAAATGCGGATTTAACACTGGCACCAATGGTGAATTTGGATGGATCCATTGGCTACGTAGACGTTGCAGTTCTAACTCGATCGATTCCATTTTTTCACTGAAAGAGGCCCAGCGCGCATCATCCACTAGACCCAGTTCACGACCTTTTGCGGTTAAACGTAGATCGGCGTTGTCTTCACGCAGCAAGAGGCGGTATTCGGCGCGGCTAGTAAACATACGGTAGGGTTCTTTAGTCCCTAAGGTTGATAAATCGTCAACCAATACACCTATGTAGGCTTCATCACGGCGAGGACACCAAGCTTCTTTGCCCTGAACCTGCAGTGCAGCGTTCATCCCCGCGAGTAAACCTTGGGCTCCGGCTTCTTCGTAACCTGTAGTACCGTTGATTTGGCCCGCGAAGAACAAACCATTGATGGTTTTGGTTTCTAACGAGTTTTTAAGATCCCTTGGATCGAAATAATCATACTCAATCGCATAACCTGGGCGAACAATCTCAGCATTTTCCATACCTTGAATAGAACGAACCAGATTTAACTGCACATCGAAAGGCAAGCTGGTGGAAATACCGTTAGGGTAGATCTCGTTGGTGTTCAAGCCTTCGGGTTCGATAAAGATCTGGTGCGATGATTTATCTGAAAAACGATGGATCTTGTCTTCGATTGAAGGGCAGTAACGTGGACCAATCCCCTCGATCACGCCTGAATACATAGGGCTGCGATCTAAGCCTCCACGAATAATATCGTGTGTCTTTTCATTGGTATGGGTGATCCAACAAGAAATTTGTTTCGGGTGATGGCTCACATCGCCCATAAACGACATTACAGGTAATGGCGTATCGCCTTTCTGCTCTGTCATCTGGGTAAAATCGATGGTGTTGGCATCGATACGCGGTGGCGTACCGGTTTTTAAACGGCCAACACGGATTGGCAACTCGCGTAAACGGTGGGCGAGTGCGATTGATGGTGGATCGCCAGCACGACCGCCACTGTAGTTTTCTAAACCAATGTGAATCTTACCACTGAGGAAAGTACCCGCGGTTAAGACCACTGCTGGTGCTTCGAAGGCTAAGCCCATTTGGGTCACTACGCCGACTACGCGATCGTTCTCAACAACCAGATCATCAACGGCTTGTTGGAAAATACGTAAGTTGGCTTGGTTTTGCAGAATATTTTGGATCTTCTGACGATATAAAGCGCGATCAGCCTGAGCACGAGTCGCTCTTACTGCTGGGCCTTTGCTCGAGTTTAGAGTTCTAAATTGGATCCCTGCATAGTCGGTTGCGATCGCCATTGCACCGCCTAATGCATCGATTTCTTTTACCAAATGACCTTTGCCAATACCGCCGATCGCAGGGTTGCATGACATTTGGCCTAAAGTATCAAGATTATGCGTCAGCAATAATGTCTTAGAGCCCATTCTTGCTGCAGCCAATGCGGCTTCAGTTCCGGCATGACCACCACCTACAACAATAACATCAAACCGTTCATGAAAATGCATGACCCTACCTTTAGTAACTTAAGAGACCCAACGTGAGCCGATCATTTTAGCATTTGCTTTGAATGAGGTGAATGATCATTTTTAGAAAATGGATCCATAGGATCGGGACTAATAGATCTTAAGATCTTTATATAGATCTTCTTACTATGTTTACTATTAGGATCGCACTTTCCTGTGGGTAAGGTTATTTTCTTATTTATATCAAACAGTAACGAGCTTTTATTCTTGTGATCTAGCCGAGATCTACTGCCAGAAAAGGTGGGGATAGATCGGCTATTTATCCACAAGGGGGATCTTTAAGCAGATCAGGTTGTGAATAGCACAGAGGTTGATCAGATCTAAATAATAGTTTATCCACAAAAATATACATTAAAGTAGTTTTTTGTGGATAAATAAGATCTAAACTGTGGGTGGTTTGGTATGTTTTCCAAGAGAGGATCTTAAATTTGATCTTGCCATTGTGCCAACCACGCTAAAGCTGGGTCTTCTGGCACTGGATCCTGTTGTACATCGATCTGGATCTTATCCACAATGACTTTTGCACCGCTGTATTCCAGCGCTTCAACTAACTTTTCTGGGCCTTGGCAAAAGGTGTCATAACTCGAATCGCCAACCGCACATAAGGCGAACTGAACTTGGGTCAGATCCGGTGTGTTTAGCAGCAGTTCTTTACTAAATGGCTGCAAATTGTCGGGCAGATCGCCGGCGCCATGGGTCGACGAAACGATGATCCAAAGGGGATATGATTGCAATTCATCCAATGTTGGGCTCAAAAAGGTATCGACTTCATGGCCTAATGGAGTGAGCTGGGCCTGCATTTCATCCGCTATATATTCACTGCTGCCGAGGGTGGTGCCGACTAATATTGCGATCTTGGTCATTGTTACTGCTCTCTGTGGTCGTTAATTTCTATCATTTTTGGGGCTTACATCTACTTACAGTGTTTTGCTGTATAAATTTACTCACTATTGATTTGCAGTCTGCTAGTATCTTTGGCTGCAATCGAGGTTTTATACCTATGACTGTAAATTTTTATAACAATTATAATAGGATAACAGATGACTACTCCTGCCGATGCGCCAAAGTGGCCACGCCAAATACCCTATATTATTGCCAGTGAAGCGTGTGAGCGTTTCAGTTTTTATGGCATGCGCAACATTCTAACACCATTCTTGATGACGGCACTTTTGCTCTCTATTCCCGAAGATCTTCGCGGAGCTGTAGCCAAGGATGTGTTCCACTCGTTCGTAATTGGGGTGTATTTTTTCCCCTTACTCGGTGGTTGGATTGCAGATAGATTCTTTGGTAAGTACAACACTATTCTGTGGTTAAGCTTACTTTACTGTGTGGGCCATGCGTTCTTGGCGATTTTTGAGCACAGTGTGCAAGGCTTTTACACTGGCTTATTTTTAATTGCCTTAGGTTCAGGCGGGATTAAGCCTTTAGTTTCTTCGTTTATGGGCGATCAGTTTGATCAGAGCAACAAGTCTTTGGCGCAAAAAGCCTTCGATATGTTCTATTTTACGATCAACTTCGGTTCCTTCTTCGCATCCTTATCTATGCCATTGTTACTCAAGAATTTTGGCGCTGCAGTGGCTTTCGGGATCCCCGGAGTGTTGATGTTTATCGCCACGGTATTTTTCTGGTTAGGTCGCAAACGTTATGTGCATATGCCACCAGAGCCTAAGGATCCCCATGGATTTTTACCTGTGATCCGCAGCGCCTTGCTTACTAAGGTCGAAGGCAAAGCCAATATCGGTTTAGTGTTAGCCCTAATTGGTGGTGTTTCAGCCGCTTATGCGCTGGTGAATATTCCGACCCTAGGGATTGTGGCTGGTTTGTGTAGCGCTATGGTGCTGCTGATGGGATTTGTTGGCCTTGGGGCGTCATTGCAGCTTGAGCGCGCGAGAGGGCTTCATCCTGATGCGGCCGTGGATGGCGTACGTTCAGTGCTGCGTATTTTAGTGTTGTTCGCCTTAGTGACGCCATTTTGGTCATTGTTCGATCAAAAGGCGTCGACCTGGATTTTGCAGGCTAACGATATGGTTAAACCTTCGTGGTTTGAACCGGCGATGATGCAGGCATTAAACCCACTGTTAGTGATGCTATTGATCCCATTTAATAACTTCGTGTTATATCCTGCGATTGAGCGTATGGGCGTGAAATTAACTGCACTTCGTAAAATGGGGGCGGGAATCGCGATAACTGGCTTAAGCTGGATTGTGGTTGGGACTATTCAGTTGATGATGGACGGTGGCTCGGCGTTATCTATCTTCTGGCAGATCTTACCCTATGCCTTACTGACCTTTGGTGAAGTATTAGTTTCGGCGACGGGTTTAGAATTTGCCTACAGCCAAGCACCTAAGGCTATGAAGGGCACTATTATGAGTTTTTGGACCTTATCGGTTACCGTCGGTAACCTTTGGGTATTACTCGCCAATGTGAGTGTAAAAAGCCCTGCGGTGACGGAACAAATTATTCAAACCGGGATGAGTGTGACGGCATTCCAAATGTTCTTCTTTGCGGGATTTGCGATCTTGGCGGCGGTCATCTTCGCGCTCTATGCTAGGTCCTATCAAATGCAGGACCATTATCGCCAAGTCTAGATAAACCATTTAAGACAAAGCGCTTTTAAATAAAAAAATCAGCCCCTAAGCGAACTTAGTGGGCTGATTTTTTTATGGCGTGTTTAACTAACCGCTAAAGCGAAATTATTTGCCGATACAGAATGAGCTGAAAATTTTGCCCAGTAGATCGTCTGAGGTGAAGCGGCCGGTGATTTCAGACAGGGCTAATTGCGCCATTCTCAGTTCTTCTGCTAACAATTCACCTGCGAGGTAAATCTCTAATTGTTCTTTACCGAGTTGCAGATGGCTTGCGGCAACATCTAATGCTTCGAGGTGGCGGCGACGGGCGATAAAGCCACCTTCGAGATTACTCTGATAGCCCATCAAGGATTTAAGGTGTTGCTTTAATTCCTCGACGCCTAGACCTGTTTTGGCCGAGATCCGATACACGCTGTAACCTTTTTCTTCGGTCATGGCGAGGTTCTCACCGGTGAGATCGGCCTTATTGCGAACAACTGTCACGCCTAAATTGGCTGGCAGGCGATTGATAAAATCGGGCCAAATATCGTGGGGATCGACCGCATCCGTAGTGGTGCCATCGACCATAAATAACACCCGATCGGCGCTGTTGATTTCGTTCCAGGCACGTTCAATACCGATTTGTTCAACCGTATCTGTGGTGTCACGCAGGCCTGCTGTGTCGATAATATGCAGTGGCATGCCATCTAAATGGATATGTTCACGCAATACATCACGGGTGGTGCCGGCAATTTCGGTCACAATGGCCGATTCTTTACCTGCGAGCGCATTTAGCAGACTGGATTTTCCGGCATTGGGGCGACCAGCAATCACGACTTTCATCCCTTCTCGGATAATCGAGCCTTGCTTAGCACTGGCTTGGACGGCGCTGAGTTTGTCGATGATTTTGTAGAGCGCGTTGGCAATTTTGCCGTCACTTAAAAAGTCGACTTCTTCATCGGGGAAATCAATCGCGGCTTCGACGTATAAACGCAGATGGGTGACTTGATCCACCAGCTCATGGACTTCCTTCGAAAACTCACCTTGCAGTGATTGCAGCGCGCTTTTGGCGGCTTGCTCGCTGGTGGCATCGATAAGGTCGGCAATGGCTTCGGCCTGGGTTAAGTCCAGCTTGTCGTTCATAAAGGCCTGTTCGCTAAACTCGCCGGGTTTGGCGATGCGAATACCTTCGACTTCTAATACGCGCTTGATCAGCATATCGAGGACGATTTGACCACCGTGGCCCTGCAGCTCTAATACGTCTTCACCGGTGAAGGAATTAGGGCCTTTAAAAAACAGTGCGATACCTTGGTCTATCACTTGGCCTGAGGCATTTTTAAAGTCGCAGTAATCCGCGTAACGGGGTTTAGGTAAATGACCCAATACGGCCATGGCCACGTCGGTTGCCTTATCACCAGAGATACGAATGATACCCACGCCGCCCCGTCCGGGCGCGGTGGCTTGTGCCACGATAGTGTCAGTTGTCACGGAAATACCCATTAATTCGATCAAATCATCTAAAGGAAAAGGCGGCCATTAAGCCGCCTTTTTGCATATGCTGAGCCGTTAGCTCTTATCTAGCGCTTGGGCTTATTTTAAGCCTTTTTTCTCTAGACCTGCATAAATAATCTTCTGCTGGATGATGGCAACAATGTTACCCACTAACCAGTACAGTACTAGACCCGATGGGAACCACAGGAAGAATACGGTAAAGATCACTGGCATCCATTGCATCATCTTCACTTGCATTGGGTCCATGGTCGGTGCAATGGGTTGCATTTTTTGCATCACAAACATAGAGACACCCATCAGCAACGGCAGAATGTAGTATGGATCTTGTACCGATAAGTCATGGATCCATAACATAAATGGCGCGTGACGCAGCTCGAAGCTTTCTAACAATACCCAGTACAAGGCAATGAAGATTGGCATCTGTAGCAGGATAGGTAAACAGCCACCCATAGGGTTCACTTTTTCCTTCTTGTACAGTTCCATCATGGCTTGACCCATCTTTTGACGGTCATCGCCGAAGCGTTCTTTCAAATCCTGCAGTTTTGGCTGTAGATTACGCATTTTCGCCATTGAGGTGTACTGCGCTTTAGTCAGCGGGAACAGTAAACCACGAACGGTTAAGGTGATCAGAATAATCGCCACACCCCAGTTACCCACAAAGGATTGATAGAACATCAATAACCAGTGGATTGGCACGGCTAACCACCAAAGGAAACCGTAATCAACAACGAGGTTTAAGGTATCAGATAATGCAGATAGCGCTTTTTGATCCTTAGGACCAACATAAAACTGCGAGCTAATTTCTTGAGTCGCACCTGGTGCAATATCATATACCGCGCCACGGAAACCAATGTTAGCTAAACCGCCAGCACTTACACTCGAGAAAATGGTGTTGCTATCGGTTGCTGGTGGGATCCAAGCTGATACGAAGTAATGTTGCAGCATCGCCGCCCAACCACCGAGAGTCGGTTGATTGAGGTTGCTCTTGCTCATATCTTCAAACTTGTACTTTTCGTAACGTACATCTTGAGTCGAGAATGCGGCGCCACGGTAAGTTGGCATCATCATGCTGCTTTCTGATGGCTTGATGGTCTGTTTAATCTGACCGTACATCTGAACTTGCAATGGAGCAGCTGAGGTGTTGTTGATTTTGTAATCGATATCAACGTTAAACTTGCCACGATGGAAGACAAACACTTTTGTGTAAGTCACACCATTATCAGCCACATAGGTCAGTGGTACTTCTAAGGTGTCTTGGCCATCGGCTAAGGTAAATTCAGTTTTGCTGGCAGCAAATGCGGCGCGACCTTTAGCACTGCTATCGATACCATCACGGCCAATCAGGCCACTCTGAGCGATATAGGTGAAATCTTTGGTTTGCTCAAGCAAAACAAATGGCTGGTCTTTACCCTGTTCCAGTTTGTGTGAAACCAGAGCTGCAAAAACGATGTCACCACCCACTGGGTTGATTTGTACATCAAGCTGATCGGTTTTAACTGTGATCAGATTTTGCGTTGCCGTTAAGGCTGCTGGGACACCTGTGTCTGCTTCTGGAACATCAGCACTGTGATTTGTGGTTGCATTCGCCACTACAGACGATTCGGTTGCAACGGGTTTTGGAGCTTTGTCTGCTTGCCACTGTTGCCACAGCAAAAAGCTGACAAACAGTAGTCCTATTAGCAATATATTGCGTTGAGATTCCATAGCCTATTTATTACACCTGTCATTTTTAGGGGGGACGGGATCACTACCGCCGGGATGCAAAGGGTGACATTTTAATATGCGTTTCAATGCAAACCAACAACCTTTCGCGGTTCCGTGCACTTTTATTGCCTCAATGGCGTAATGTGAGCATGTGGGATTGAAACGACATCGAGGCCCTAAGAGGGGGCTGATGAAGATTTGATAGCCACGAATGAACGTGGTTGCTAGCCATTGTAGCGGCGACTGAGTTTGCGCCATAGCTTTTCTATCAACTTGTTGATCTCTGCATTTTCCATTTCCATCACCCCGTTTCTGACCAGCACAACAATATCAAGCTGAGGAATGTCGTGTTGATTGAGGCGAAAACTATCTCTGATAACTCGCTTAATGCGATTACGCTGATTGGCGCGTTTTACATAGCGTTTAGCTACAGTAAGACCCAAACGCGGATGTTGTTCCGAATTAGGAATGGCAAGCAGAGTGATTTCAGCAGAGGAAGCTTTGATGGGATTGGAGAATACAGATTTAAATTGCGCGGGAGTTAGCAAGCGTAACTCCCGCGTAAAGGTATAGCTAGTCAACTAGTTACCTACTTAACTTATTAAGCAGATAAACGAGCGCGACCTTTCGCACGACGACGTGCAAGCACCTTACGGCCGCCTGCAGTAGCCATACGAGCGCGGAAGCCGTGAGAACGCTTGCGCTTCAGGTTGCTAGGTTGAAAAGTACGTTTACTCATGATGGCAATCCGTCTTTGTTATAAGTGAACATATCCTTATCTCTGGTGACAGAGGTAAGGGTAAAAAAGAGGCCGAATTGTAATCACTTTACCTGTCCCCGTCAACAACGAAAGTCAGCAAGTGGCTTATTTCTGCCCGTGTATCCTTTGATCAATTTCCCGCATACACCAGAAGATGTGGATAACTCTGTGTATTGGCACTACATGTAGTAGTGAAGGGGATCTATCAAGAGATCAAAGGGGCGCCATTATAGATCAATGTGGATCGCTTAATAAAGCGGGATTTGCCCTATTTGTTGAATAAAAGGATCGAATTTGATCTTTGATGATCGGGGATGTCTCCATAGAATGATCTTGTTGGGGATAATTATTTTTTAAGGATAGCGATCATTGAGATCTCGCTATAGAATACACCTCTTTTTGATGATCTTTTGGGGATAACTTAGTGGCGGTTTCACTTTGGCAACAATGTATCGGAAGACTGCAAGACGAGCTTTCTGCTCAGCAGTTCAGTATGTGGATCAGACCGTTACAAGCCGAAATGGATGGAGATACTTTGGTGCTTTATGCGCCTAACCGCTTCGTGCTCGATTGGGTTAGGGATAAGTACATCAATATCATTAATCAGTTTTTTACTGAGCAAATGGGTAATGATGCACCTAAGTTACGCTTCGATATCGGTAGCCGTCCGTCAGCGAAAAAGCCCGAGCCAGCCCCTGTTGCGGCTGTGCGTGTGCCCAATCCCCAAACTAAAGCCTCTGTAGGGACTTCATTTAATACCACTGAGCCTGTTGCTAACGCTAATCATCGCAGCAATATCAATCCTACTTACCAATTCGACAACTTCGTTGAGGGTAAGTCTAACCAACTCGGTAAAGCGGCCGCACTTCAGGTTGCTGAAAATCCGGGTGGTGCCTATAACCCACTGTTCCTTTATGGTGGTACGGGTTTAGGTAAGACCCACTTATTACATGCAGTGGGTAATGGCATCATCAAAAATAATCCCGATGCGAAAGTCGTGTACATGCACTCCGAGCGTTTTGTGCAAGACATGGTGAAAGCGCTGCAAAACAATGCGATCGAAGAGTTCAAACGTTACTACCGCAGTGTCGATGCCCTGTTTATCGATGACATTCAATTCTTCGCTAATAAAGACAGATCGCAGGAAGAATTTTTCCATACCTTTAACGCACTGCTCGAAGGTAATCATCAGATCATCCTGACATCGGATCGTTATCCCAAAGAGATCGACGGGGTAGAGGACAGATTAAAATCTCGCTTTGGTTGGGGCTTAACGGTTGCGATTGAACCGCCAGAACTTGAAACCCGTGTGGCTATTTTGATGCGTAAAGCCCAGGAGAGCGGTATCAATCTTCCCGACGAAGTCGCCTTCTTTATTGCTAAGCGCTTACGCTCTAACGTTCGCGAGTTAGAAGGTGCGTTAAACCGGGTTATCGCCAACGCTAACTTTACTGGCCGTCCAATTACCATTGATTTTGTGCGTGAAGCCCTGCGTGACCTCTTGGCACTGCAGGAAAAATTAGTCACTATAGACAACATTCAGAAAACCGTAGCTGAATACTACAAAATCAAGATGGCTGATATGTTGTCTAAGCGTCGTTCGCGCAGTGTTGCGCGCCCTAGACAAGTGGCCATGGCGTTATCCAAAGAATTAACTAACCAGAGCTTGCCGGAAATCGGTGATGCCTTTGGTGGTCGAGATCACACCACAGTGTTACATGCCTGTCGTAAGATTGCTCAGCTACGGGAAGAGAGTCACGACATTAAAGAAGATTATGCTAACTTGATTAGAACCTTATCTTCTTAAAATCAAGGAATTTGGACACTATGAAATTTTCAATTGATAGGGACGCCCTATTAAAGCCGCTTCAATTGGTTTGTGGTGCGGTAGAAAGACGCCATAACTTGCCTATTTTGGCAAATCTCCTTGTAGAAGTTAGTGGGCACTCACTCAAAATGACAGGTACCGACCTCGAAGTTGAGTTTGTGGGCCAGGCGGTCGTTCATGGTGATATTGAAGAAGGTCGTACTACAGTTCCTGCTAAGAAGCTGTTAGACATAGTTAAATCCTTACCCGAACAAAGCGAGCTTAAGGTCGAGCAGCAAGATAACAAATGGTTATTGCGCTCAGGCCGTAGCCGTTTCTCGCTGGCAACCCTGCCCGCAGAAGAATACCCCAATGTGGAAGCCTTTCAGGCGGAAATCGAGTTCTCTCTTAAGCAAGGCGTGCTGAAGTCACTGATTGATGCGACTCAGTTTTCGATGGCGAACCAAGACGTTCGTTACTACCTCAATGGTTTATTACTCGAAACCGAAGGGAATATGCTGCGTGCCATTGCCACCGACGGTCACCGCTTAGCCTTAAGCCACAGAACCATAGATGCGCAATTGCCTGAAAAACAAGTGATCGTGCCCCGTAAAGGCGTGATGGAAATGGCGCGTTTATTGGAAGCCGATGATTTAGATATCGCAATTGCCATTGGCGATAATGCGATTCGTGCGACCACCAGCACCACAGTTTTTACCAGTAAATTAGTCGATGGTCGTTTCCCCGATTATCGCCGTGTGTTACCGAAAGGCGGTGATAAAATCGTTATCGCCAGCCGTAACCACTTCAAGCAAGCTTTAAACCGTGCTTCTATTCTATCGAACGAGAAGTTTCGCGGTGTACGCATTCAGTTAGAAGCGGGATTACTGAAAATCACCGCCAATAACCCAGAGCAGGAAGAAGCGGAAGAAATCATTGATGTGGATTACAACAATCAGCCACTCGAAATTGGTTTCAACGTCAGTTACTTATTGGATGTGCTAAACAACCTTAAGTCCGATGATGTGCGTATCACCCTAATCGATGGTAACTCGAGTGCTTTATTGGAAAACCACTTGGAAGAAGATTCCATGTATGTGGTTATGCCGATGCGCTTATAGCAATTCCATTGACTACTTTGTGCCATACGCCGCTTTTTAGCGGCGTATATGTCTTCAAGTCTTATCCCTTGTTGCCTTATTTACTCGGATGGATGTGAATTGCGGTATGATGACTGTTCTGAGTCTTGGCCTAAGCCGTCGATGCGGTTTGATGAGTAACGCATGAGTCTTATCCGTCTTAATATTGATTCTTTTCGCAATATTCAATTGGCGCAGCTGAGCCCGACTGAAGGGATCAATCTGATTTACGGTCAAAATGGCAGTGGCAAAACCAGCATACTCGAGGCTATTTACTTTCTCGGCATGGGGCGTTCGTTTCGCAGTCATTTATCCCAACGGGTGATCAATAATGAACAGGATAAGTTAACCCTGTTTGCGACCTTAAATTTGCCACGGGGCGACAGTAAAATCGGCTTGCGACGTTTCCGTAGTGGCGAAACCGAAGTCAAAATCGACGGGGAAAAGGTGAAACGGCTATCGACCTTAGCCGAAACCTTACCCATCCAAGTGATCACGCCGGAAAGCTTTTCGCTCCTGTTTGAAGGCCCTAAATCCCGTCGACAGTTTATCGATTGGGGCGCCTTTCATTCTGACCCGCAGTTTTATGCGGCATGGGTGAACGTAAGGCGGGTTCTAAAGCAACGAAATCAACTGCTTAGAAATAATTCTTCCTATGATCAAATCCAATATTGGGATAGGGAGTTTGTCCGTTATACCGAGCAGGTCACAGAAATACGAAACCGTTATGTAGACTCGTTAAATGAGCTACTTAGGGGTATAATCGGGGAGTTTTTACCGCAGGTAGATGTTAAGGTTTCATTTACTCGCGGCTGGGATAGCAAAACGGATTTTGCACAACTTCTCGAATCCCAATATTCCAGAGATTTGGCTACGGGTCATACCGTCAGCGGTCCCCATAAAGCTGACCTCAGACTTCGTGTAGGTAGTTTACCGGCGCAGGATGCCCTGTCCCGTGGTCAATTGAAATTATTAGTCTGTGCACTGCGTATTGCACAGGGAAAGTTGCTCAAACAACAAATAGATAAACACAGTATTTATCTTGTGGATGATCTTCCATCCGAGTTGGATGCACAGCATAGGCAGCTATTGCTTAAGCAGCTAGTGGACACAGGTGCACAAGTGTTTGTCACTGCCATTGAGCCTGCAGCAATAGTCGATTCGTTACACACGCCTCCCAGTAGGATGTTCCATGTGGAACAGGGACGTGTAACGGTAATTGAATAACCATTGAGAGAATAATATGTCAGAGAATAGTTACGATTCTTCGAGTATTAAGGTCCTTAAGGGCCTTGATGCAGTACGTAAGAGACCTGGGATGTATATTGGTGACACCGACGACGGTACGGGTCTACATCATATGGTGTTCGAAGTAGTCGATAACTCTATCGATGAAGCCTTAGCCGGCCATTGTACTGATATCACTATTACTATCCATGTGGATGGCTCGGTCTCCGTTCGCGACGACGGCCGTGGTATTCCTGTGGCGATTCACCCGGAAGAAGGCGTGTCTGCCGCCGAGGTGATCATGACCGTACTGCACGCGGGTGGTAAGTTCGACGATAACTCTTATAAAGTGTCAGGTGGTCTGCACGGTGTGGGTGTGTCGGTAGTTAACGCGCTGTCTAAAAAGCTGCAGTTAACCATTCGCCGTGAAGGTAAAGTCCACGAGCAGTTTTATACCCACGGTGTTCCTGACGAGCCAATCAAAGTGATCGGCGATGCGACGAAAACCGGTACCGAAATCCGTTTCTGGCCAAGTGAAGAAACCTTCAGCGATGTTGAGTTCCACTTCGAGATTCTGGCCAAGCGCGTGCGCGAACTGTCGTTCCTCAACTCAGGCGTGGGTATCCGCTTAGTTGATGAACGTGACAACAAAAATGAATTCTTTAAATACGAAGGCGGTATCAGCGCATTCGTTGATTACCTGAACCGTAATAAAACGCCAGTAAACAAAGACGTATTCCACTTTATGCAAGAGCGTGACGACGGTATTACCGTTGAAGTGGCGATGCAGTGGAACGATGGCTATCAAGAAAGCATTTTCTGTTTTACCAACAACATTCCACAGCGTGATGGTGGTACTCACTTAGCGGGTTTCCGTAGTGCGTTGACACGTAACCTCAACAACTACATGGAAAACGAAGGCTATAACAAGAAAGGCAAAACTAACGCGACTGGTGATGACGCCCGCGAAGGTTTAACGGCCGTGATTTCAGTTAAAGTGCCTGATCCTAAGTTCAGCTCGCAAACCAAAGACAAATTAGTGTCTAGCGAAGTGAAAGCCGCGGTTGAACAAACCATGGGTGAGAAGCTAAACGACTATCTGCTGGAAAACCCTGCCGATGCTAAGTTAATCGTCGGTAAGATTGTCGATGCGGCCCGTGCCCGTGAAGCGGCGCGTAAAGCCCGTGAAATGACCCGTCGTAAAGGCGCACTCGATTTAGGTGGTTTGCCAGGTAAGCTGGCGGATTGCCAAGAAAAAGACCCTGGTCTTTCAGAAATCTACATAGTGGAAGGGGACTCTGCTGGCGGTAGCGCTAAGCAGGGACGTAACCGTAAGAACCAAGCGATTCTGCCACTGAAAGGTAAAATCTTAAACGTTGAGAAAGCGCGTTTCGATAAAATGCTTTCTTCTCAAGAGGTTGCCACGCTAATCACCGCGCTTGGCTGTGGTATTGGTCGTGACGAATACAACCCAGATAAGACGCGTTACCACAACATCATCATCATGACGGATGCTGACGTCGACGGCTCGCACATTCGTACCTTGCTGTTGACCTTCTTCTTCCGCCAAATGCCTGAGCTGATTGAACGTGGTTATGTGTATATTGCTCAGCCGCCTTTATTCAAAGTGAAGAAAGGTAAGCAAGAACAATATCTGAAAGACGAAGCGGCACTGACTCAGTATCTAACCACTCAAGCGTTAGATGGTACTAGCATTTACCCATCTCAAGGTGCGCCAGGCATGTCGGGTGAGCCATTAGAGCGTTTAGTGACTCAGTACCGCGAAGTGGAAGCGATTGTGGCCCGTTTAGAGCAACGTTACCCAACGCAGATCACCAACCGCATGCTTTATCATCCAATGATCAACAACGAAATGTTGGCGGATGAAGGCAAGATGAAGGAATGGATCGACGCCTTTATCCATGAGCTGGTGGAATTAGAAAACAGCGGTGTGTTGTATTCTGGTGAGCCTGTACTCGATCCTGAGCGCAAAGTGTATCTGCCGAAGATCACTATCCGTAAACACGGTATCGATACACACTACCTGTTCAGCTACGACTTCTTCCAATCAACTGACTACCAACGCATTGGTAAGTTAGGTGCGGCACTTGAAGGCCTGATTGAAGTCGGTGGTTATGTACAACGTGGCGACCGTGTGAAGGAAGTGGGTAGCTTCATTGAAGCGTTAGATTGGACAATCGGCGAAGCCAAGCGTGGCCTCTACATCCAACGCTATAAAGGATTGGGTGAGATGAACCCTGAGCAATTGTGGGAAACCACAATGGATCCTGAATCTCGCCGCATGCTGCAAGTGACGATTGATGATGCCGTTGGTGCGGATCAACTGTTTACTTGTTTGATGGGCGACCAAGTTGAACCACGCCGTGACTTTATCGAAGCCAACGCGCTGAACGTGGCTAACTTAGACGTTTAACATCTAGATGTATCGTTAGCGATTGATAAAAAAGGGAAAGCTAAGCTTTCCCTTTTTGTTTGGTAGAAAATTATCTATCAACACCAGCTTCGTCGATGTCCACTATTTCAGTCTCGGCTTTGGCGGCTTGTATCCAGGCCTGCATTTCCGGCTGGCTCACAATAAATTCCATATAGGCTCGACTCGCTTGGGATACTTCAATCTCATAGGTGAAGAAGCGCATCACAACCGGCGCAAACATCATATCGGCTATCGACCACTTGCCAAATAACCAAGTGCCTTGGGCGGTGGCAAACTCTGCCATTTGCTGTGACCAGATACTGTCGATGCGGGTAATATCCTGCAATACGGCAGGGCTTAATTCGACATAACGATGGGCACGGATATTCATCGGCAGGGCATTTCGCAGGGCATGAAAGCCTGAATGCATTTCACAGGCGAAGGAGTGAGCCTTGGCCTTTTGTTTCGGGTCTTGTGGCCAGGCTGAGCCTGAAAGATAAGTATCGTTGATATATTCGCAAATCGACAATGAATCCCAAACCGTGATATTTCCATCGATGAGTGTCGGAACTTTTAGGGTAGGCGAAATAGATTTTAGCCGCTGATAAAAGCTCTCGGTATCGAGCTGTAGTAGGATTTCATCGAACTGAATACCTGATTTTGCAGCCATTAACCAAGCGCGGAGTGACCAACTAGAGTAGTTTTTATTGCCAATGTAGAGTTCCATTTTCACCTTCCTGTTTGGGGTTGTGCTTATCAATATAGGCGCTTGTACTTTGCATGACTAACGAATAGATTTGATGTCATCTATCAGCAAAATGAATAGATAGACTGACATCAGATAGGAAATATTATGGAAATAGAAGCGCTGCGCAGCTTTGTGGCATTTGTTGATACTGGGAGTTTTACCCGTGCGGCAATGCAAACCTATAAGACTCAATCTGCCGTCAGTATGCAAATGAAGCGCTTAGAGCAAGAGTTGGGAAAAACGCTCTTTGTGAAAGAGGGGCGAAACTTAGTCTTATCTACCGAAGGCCAACGTTTTGGTTTGTACGCTAAGCAATTACTGCAATTGCACGATGAGACTGTCACTACCATTAAGCAGACCCAAGTCGGCACACAATTGCATTTGGGCTGTCCCGATGACTATGCCGAATCCGTGTTGCCGCGGATAGTGGCGTTGTTACATGGTCACATTAAGCAACTCGATCTTCAAATTACCTGCGCCTCGAGCCAAAAGCTGCGGATCATGCTGGATTCTGGGCAGCTCGATGCGGCGATAGTGACTCGTTTGCCCGAGTCCGATGAAGGCTACTTATTACAAACCTCGAAAGGCGTTTGGGTGAGCGCGAGTGGTTCGAACTTGAGTAATGCCGATCCCTTACCTATAGCGCTATTCCAAAAGGACTGTAAATTCCATATCGCGGCGTTAGATGGATTGATGAAGCAAGATAGGCATTATCAGTTGTTAGCCTGTAGCAGCAGTGCTGCGGCTCTTAAAGCGATAGTGGCTAAGGATTTGGCTATTAGTGCAATGGCTGAATGCTGTGTATCGGCACCACTGAATATTATTGATTCTGGAACTCTTCCACCTCTGCCTGTGGTCGCCGTCGCACTGGTTATTTCCGCGAAAGCTTATTCACCCATAAATGCGGAGTTGGCCAAGCAAATTGCACGGGCCTATCAAGGCTACTTGGAATAAGGTTTCACGTGAAACATTTGATTTGATAATGCAGCCTTAAGCCTAGGTACATATAGTAAAGCTGCGCGTAATACATGATGCGACCACTAGTATATGAACTACAATGGACTGATAATTATGCAGGGTAAGTTAACTCAGCTCTTATAGGTTGGAACGTCTTGATTAAGTCCATATTTAATAAAATTTTTAATATCCGCGAAGAGACAATACTGGAGCGACCTAAAAGCTTTAGCCAAACCGATCTCAGTAAATCGTTGGACAAAGTTTCAGCCCCTAAACGCCAAGAAGAATCCGTTGATACCGTGGTGAGTATCGACTTAGAGGCGTTATTTTACAGCCTGTTGTTTCCCGCCAGAACCAAAGATGCTGGTGGCGTTGCCAATAACCTTGAACGGCGCGTCATGGCTGAAATAGAACTCGCCTTAGCATCGCCACAAGTGATAGCCGAAAAGGTGCTGAAGCTTCCCTCTAAGGTTTTGGAATTAGACCGTAAATTAGCTGAGCCACAGTTTGATACTAAGGACTTGTTGGCGCTAATAGAGAAAGATCCCTTACTGAGCGTCGAAGTGCTTAAGCTGTGTAACTCACCAGCCTTTAAGCGTGGCGATCGAGAGGTCACAAGCCTGCAACAGGCTTTAGTGCAGCTCGGCCGTGAGCAGTTACGCCGCTTTGTGACGAGCTGCCTAGTGCGTGAGATGCTCGATATTAAACCCATTTATTTTCGTCGCTTTGGTGCCGAAATTTGGCGTCATTCGATGCAGGTGGCCTTTTTAACCAGTGAACTGAGTGAAGAAGATAGAGACACGGCATTCCTATTAGGATTACTGCATGATGTGGGTAAGCTCGCCATCTTTAAAATGTTGCTCGATGCCTTTGTGCAAGCAGAGCCTGAGGAGCAGCCAAATTCTTGGTTATTCCGACAAGTGATGACGGCAAAATCACTCACCTTAAGTGCTTTGTTAGCAAAGCATTGGCAATTGCCAAGTACCTTTGAAACCGAGTTGGATAAATTAGCCCATGTTCATACTCGACCAAATGAGGGTATTGCCGCTGTGGTTTGGCGCGCCAATATCATCAGTGAGATTTCGATGCTGCAGCAAGCGGGTAAACTGCCTGCTGATATGCTGAGCAACTTGTTAGCCTTGGTTGGACTCGAGCCCGCTCAATTCGAAGCGTTGCACGAAAAACTTCAGCAGTTTTAATATATTGCAGCCAATAAAAAACGCGCTAAAAGCGCGTTTTTTATTAAGACTCTAACGTGCGACTTACTGGAGCAGAGAAATATCCGCTACATGTAAGAACTGCTCACGTAGGTTATTTAGCAGTGCTAAACGGTTGTTTTTCAATGCTTCGTCGTCCGCCATAACCATCACGTCTTCGAAGAACTGGTCAACGCTTTCACGTAAGCTCGCCAGCAGTGTTAATGCCTGTTGGTAATCAGCATTAGCGAACAGCGGAGCGAGTTGAGGCTGCAGTTCGGCAAGCTTAGCGGCTAATGCTTGTTCTGCTGCTTCGGCTAACAGAGCTGAGTTAATCGCAGTGGGTAATTCGCCTTCCACTTTCGCCAGAATGTTAGACACACGCTTATTCGCCGCAGCCAGAGCGCTAGAGGCTTCTAAGCTTCTGAAGTGTGATACCGCATTGATACGGCTATCAAAATCAGCAGGGCGAGTTGGGCGACGTGCTAATACGGCGAGGATCACGTCAACCTCGATACCTTTATCTTGGTACCAAGCACGGAAACGCGCCATTAGGAACTCAAGCACTTCATCGCTTGCATTCGCGTTGCTTAAGTTAGTGCCATGGAGTTCTTGAGCCTTAGCAATCAGGGTCACTAAGTCTAGTGGCAACTTGTTCTCAACTATAATGCGTAACACACCAATAGCGGCGCGGCGCAGTGCGAACGGGTCGGCAGCGCCCTTAGGTGCCTGACCAATACCGAAGATACCTACTAAGGTATCGAGTTTATCCGCTAATGCTACTGCGCAAGATACAGCTGCAGTCGGAACCGTATCGCCAGAGAATTTGGGCTTGTATTGCTCTTCCATGGCTAAGGCTACGGCTTCAGTTTCACCATCTAGGCGGGCGTAATGCATGCCCATAGTGCCTTGAGTATCGGTAAACTCCATCACCATATTGGTCATTAAGTCTGTTTTAGACAATAAACCAGCGCGCGCTGCATCAACGGCGTTAGCACCAGTTTGCTCGGCAATAAAGGCGGCTAGGGCAGAGATACGAGTGACTTTGTCTTTTAAAGTACCTAGTTGTTGTTGGAACAAGACGGTCTCAAGACTCGGTAAGCGTGATTCCAGCGTGTGCTTTTTGTCGGTATTGAAGAAAAACTCGGCATCGGCCAAGCGTGGACGAACCACTTTCTCGTTACCAGCAATGATTTGTGCCGGATCTTTTGATTCGATGTTCGCGACAAAGATAAAGTTTGGCAGTAACTTACCTGCATCATCGAATACTGGGAAATATTTCTGATCGCCCTTCATCGTATAAACCAAGGCTTCTGAAGGAACGCTGAGGAACTTCTCTTCAAAGCTTGCGGTTAATACGACTGGCCATTCAACCAAAGAGGTGACTTCTTCAAGCAGGTCATCTTCGATATCGGCGGTGCCACCAATCTTAGCGGCCGCTTTTTCGGCATCGGCTTTAATTAAGGTTTTACGGCTTTCGTAGTCGGCGATGACTTTACCTTTTTCTTTCAGTAGCGTCAGGTAGTTGTCTGCATGGTCAAGCTCGAAGCCTGTACCCATAAAGCGATGGCCACGAACATTGCGTGCCGATTTAATGCCGAGTAATTCACCTTCGATTAACTCACTGCCTAACAGCATAGTAGCGGTGTGAACAGGGCGAATGAATTGTGTCTTGCTGCTTCCCCAGCGCATTGGCTTAGGAATGGGTAACTTATCCAGCGCACGTTGCGCCATCGCCGCGATTAAGCTCTTAGTTTCAACGCCTTCGACTTTGGCGTTATAAACCAGCCATTCACCTTTATCGGTCACCAAACGCTCAGCTTGGTCAACGGTAATACCGTTACCACGTGCCCAGCCTTCTGCGGCTTTCGTTGGTTTACCTTCACCGTCAAAGGCTGAGCTGACAGCTGGGCCGCGTTTTTCAACGATTTTGTCCGCTTGAGCAAGCGCCAGTTCAGTCACATTAATGGCTAGGCGACGGGGTGCTGCATACCAAACAGCTGATTTAAAAGCCAAATCGGCTTTGGTTAATTCTTCGGTAAAGTTCGCTAAGAAAGACTCAGCCAGTTTACGCAGCGCCTTTGGCGGCAGTTCTTCAGTGCCTAACTCGATGAGTAAGTTTTCAAAATTCATGTGTTACCTCTACTTACACATTGGGAAGCCAAGCGCTTCGCGTGCCTGATAATAGGATTCAGCAACGGCTTTAGCCATGGTACGAACGCGCAGGATATAACGCTGACGTTCAGTCACTGAAATGGCGTGGCGTGCATCGAGCAGGTTGAAGGCGTGAGAGGCTTTCATCACTTGCTCATAGGCGGGTAGAGGTAATGGTTTTTCAAGCGACAATAAATGCTGACACATCTTTTCGCATTGATCGAACAGGGCAAACATAAAGTCGACGTCTGCGTGCTCAAAGTTATAGGTCGATTGCTCAACTTCGTTTTGATGGAACACATCGCCGTAGGTGATGCGACCCATGGGGCCATCGGTCCATACGAGGTCGTACACGCTATCCACACCTTGGATATACATGGCGAGACGCTCTAAACCGTAGGTGATTTCACCGGTGACAGGGCTACACTCTAAGCCGCCGACCTGTTGGAAGTAAGTAAACTGAGTCACTTCCATGCCGTTTAACCAGACTTCCCAGCCTAGGCCCCATGCGCCTAATGTTGGTGATTCCCAGTTGTCTTCCACAAAACGGATATCATGGATTTGTGTATCAATACCAAGGGCTTGCAGAGAACCTAAATAGAGTTCTTGGATATTATCCGGTGACGGTTTTAACACGACTTGGAATTGGTAGTAGTGCTGCAGACGGTTTGGGTTTTCACCGTAACGGCCGTCGGTAGGGCGGCGCGATGGCTGCACATAGGCACTGCTCATTGGCTCAGGCCCTAAAGAGCGTAGGAAAGTTTGTGGGTGGAATGTACCCGCACCGACTTCCATATCTAGAGGTTGAACGATTGCACAGCCTTGCTGCGCCCAATATTCCTGCAGGGTTAGAATGAAACCCTGAAATGTTTTTACGTCGTGTTTCGTCGTCATGTCTACTTGTCTACTGCCGTCAGCTTTAATAGAAAATGGTTTCGATTATACCTTGTAGATCTCTGCTTATGTAGGTTATTTTTTACCTTCTTCGTTAAAACGTTAAGGTAGATAGGCCATGGAAGAAATCCGCTGTAATTGGGTCAGCGATGATCCCTTGTATCGTGAGTACCACGATAAGGTGTGGGGACGCCCAGTTTATGATTCGAAGGAGTTGTTTGCCAAGCTCTGTTTAGATGGGCAACAAGCTGGGTTGTCTTGGATTACTATCTTAAAGAAGCAGCAAAACTACGAACAAGCCTTTGCGGATTTTGAACCAGCAGTGATTGCAACTTTTGACGACGCTAAAGTCGAGGAGTTGATGGCTAACCCAGGCATTGTGCGTAATCGCCTTAAGATCCATTCGATTATTCGTAATGCAAAAGGTTACTTAGCCTACACTGAGGATGGCAAAGATTTTGCTGAATTTCTTTGGAGCTTTGTTGGTGGCAAGCCATTGGTGAATCAATTTACCTCCATGTCGCAGGTGCCTGCGCAAACACCTGAATCAGAGGCAATGTCTAAGGCATTAAAAAAGCTTGGCTTTAACTTTGTTGGTCCGACGATTTGTTATGCTTTTATGCAGGCGGTGGGGATGGTGAACGATCATCTAGTTGATTGCATTGCCTATGATGCTTGCTGTGGCGGCAAATAAGTCATACATCTAATTGAGCTTAAATCCAAAATAAAAAGGCATGTTCCACGTGGAACATGCCTCTTGTTATTTTACTTTGTTGAGATTAGATTTTCTCGAAGAAGAATGGCTTACGCTGTTGTTTGTCACCATTCAGCTGGTTCATCGACTCAGCATCAAACAACTTACCATTGACCATAGTATAAGTGACTTTATCTGTGACTCGAATATCCGCTAATGGGTCGCCATCAATAACGATTAAGTCTGCAAGCTTACCGGTTTTAATTGAGCCAAGTTGATGCTCTAGACCGAAGGTGGTGGCAGGGTTGATGGTTGCAGTTTTCAGTACATCCATATTGCTCATGCCGCCTTGGGCGAACATCCACATTTCCCAATGTGCGGCTAAACCCTCTCGCTGACCGTGGGCGCCAATGTTTGGATGAATGCCTAATTTATTAAACTCATTAGCGACTTTAGCAACATTAAAGTGGTTATAGTGACTGTCTGGGGCGTGGGGGCGACGCATTGAGCGAGCCTGCAAAATATCGCTTGGCACATACATAGACAAACGAGGATGTGCCCACACATCGGTCTTATCGTACCAATAGTTTTCACCTGAAATACCGCCGTAGGCGACGACTAAGGTTGGGGTGTAACCGACCTTAGTTTGGCTCCAGAACTGTTTAATATCGTTATAAATACTCGCCACGGGTAACGAGTGCTCTACGGTTGTATGGCCATCGGCAACCATGGTCAGGTTATGTTGTAGCAAGCTGCCACCCTCTGGCACAACCATCATTTCGAGTTCGCGAGCGGCGGCGATAACCTGTTGTCTTTGATTACGACGTGGTTGGTTGTAGCTCTTAACGCTGAAAGCGCCAACTTTTTTGAGTCGCTCTAAATGAAATTTTGCATCATCGAGTGAGTCGATATGCGATGTGTAGCCGGGAGCATTGGCGCCATAAAGAATCGTTCCAGTGGAGAAAATCCGTGGACCAACGATGTTCCCCGCCTTTTACTGTTCAGAGGCAGCAAAAATCTCAGTGGTATCGTTTGACGGATCATGGATGGTTGTCACTCCAAGGGATAAGCCAGAGTAGAGTGCCCAGTTTTGTTGTGGCACGATTTCATCATCGGCCTGGGCGCCGTGGGCATGGGCATCAAACAAGCCTGGCATAATGGTTTTGCCACTAATATCGATAACTTGCGCATCCTTTGGAATTGCCGTATTCGCATCGCCAACGGCAACAATATGATTGTCTTTGACGATCACTACACCCTTATCGATGACTTGGTCATTTTCCATGGTGATCACTTTGCCGCCGACAAAGGCGACTGTTCCACGTGGAACATCGGCCTTTTCGGTAAAGCCTAAGTTGATAATGCTTGGCTTAGCTTGCTCGTCCTTTTTTAGATACTGGGAATCAACATCGGCTTGGTACAGTTCAGGGCCAAGAGTCCAATAGAGTTGGTTACTCTTGCTATTCCAACTGATGCTTTCGCCTGCTCGTACACTTAACTGAGTAACAGGAAGATTGCTGGCGTTAGGGCCGATTTCAACGGTTTCACTATGTTTAGCGAAGGGGGTGACCCAAACTTTAAAACGTTCAGCAAAGGCCAGTTGTTCGCCGTCGGGTGATACTCTAAATTCGGTTGCATGCTTACTGCTGTAGTGAACGCGTTTATCAAACCCATCTAGGTTAATTGAGGCAATCTGTGGTGTGTCGTTATCACCAGTGTTCATAAAGAAAATGCGATCGGCTGAAGCGCCAAATTGTGCTTGATAACCCTCAGCGCTAATTTTCTTATTCTGTTTGGTTTTTAAATCGACCTTGTACAGGCCGGGTTCTTGCGACCAAGTTCGAGGTGTAAGGTGTCCACCTTGGGTTTTGCGATACACTACCAGTTCACCATTGGGTGAGAAGGTGGGCTCAACGTATTTGCCTGGCTCAGTGGTAAGTTGTTTCGCTTTGCCACCTTTTGCACTGATCACTTGTACTGTGCCTTGGTCTTGGTCATTCCAAGTTGTGAAGACAATATTTTTGCCATCACGTGACCACTGAGGATAGAGTTCTTCAATGTCGTTACCTAACTCGGTTAAGCGTGACTTCTTGCCGTCCGGAAGTGTTTTCAACCAGATTTTACCCAATGCTTCGAAGGCGACCTTGCTGCCATCCGGTGAAACTTGTGCCATTCGCAGCATCTTTACGTCGAATACATCCTTATCAATATCTTGTTTAAAGCGTACTGAAGGCTGCACGTCTAACTGGGTTTTTACGCTGAAGGGAATGTTGGTGACTGTTTTATTGGCAACATTCAGGCGATTGATTTTGCCTTTAGCCCAGAAGAAAATATCTTTGTTATCTTGAGTCCAAGCCATGGTGGGATAGACACCGTGGATTGCCCAAGTCTCTTGCATATCGCGGTCTAAATCGCCATACAGCTTAGTGGTTTCGCCAGATTTCAAATCGAGCAAATACAAGGAGGATTGGAAATCATCTCGCTTGATGTACGCCAGTTTAGTGCCGTCAGGACTCGGTGTTGGCCGAATGGCGCCACCGGTTCCTTCGATCAAGATTTCAATATCACCCGTTTGGGTATCGTAACGCTTAATTTTATAGATGCCGTTTACTGAGTCCTTGGAATAATGGAATGTTTTTCCTGGAGTGTCATTCTGACTGAAATAGATATAGCGGCCATCGGGTGAATAGGCTGGCTCACCTAAATCCTTTTCATCGTTAGGACGTTCGGTGAGTTTAACACCTTCGCCACCGGCGACATGGTAGAGCCAGACTTCACCAGCGCCTAAGCTTCGACTGGCGGTAAAATGCTTACGACCGACTAGATATTGTGAATCAGGGCTCCACGCGGGACTGTTGAGTAAACGAAAGGTTTCTGTCGTGACTGTGCGTGGATTGCTGCCATCGGCGTCCATAATCCAAATATTGTCGCCACCATCCGCATCTGAGGTGAAGGCAATGTGCTTACCATCCGGGCTATACACGGGCTGCATTTGCCAAGCTATGCCTTGGGCTAATGGTTTGGCTTCGCCACCAGTGACGGGGATTTGATAAATATCACCCAGTAAATCAAATACTAAATGTTTACCATCCGGGCTGACACTGATGTTCATCCAAGTGCCTTCGGTTACATCTATGGTCACTTTTTCTAGAGAGGCATTGGCTGGTGCATTGACGTCCCAACTGGTTTTTTGGGCGTCTGTTGCCTGTACTGTGTGGGAACTAAGGCCAAGCATCAGGGCGATATAAAGCGGTGTCAGCTTAGGTTTCAACATGTTATGTCCTGTTATCGTTATTCTAGGGCTTTGCTGTTATCGGATTAGATAAACTTTTGTTAATGCTGCGCTAAGTTATCGCACAAATACCCAGTAAGGAAAACGGAAATACTGTTTCAATTAATGACCGAGGGGTTGAAGGTGGCGGGGAAAGCTGTGGGAGAGTAATGTGGCTTACTCTCCGCGAAGTATGATTAGTCTAATGTAACGGCATCGCCGATGTGGATCATGGCGTCATTGATGACGCGGCAGGTGACGCCACCTCGCCAATCGGGAGTAAGCGCAGATTCCAAGCCTGCATGAGCCTGTTCCATCTTCTTGCAGGGATCGGTTTCACCTGTCACTTCGAGGCAGAGATCACCAATGCGCAGCTTCTTACCCACATCAGCCGCCCCAAAACTACAGCCATCGACTAATAGGTTTGCTCGACGAGTCGTCCAAGGTAAATTTGCATCTATGCTCTGACAAGCTATTTGCCACTGTTGCAGCGACAGTACTGTGACTTGCCGTTTACCCGGGCGACCAAATACATCTTTTTCGACACCACTGTGCTGGGTGACATTCGCGCATAGTACTTCGTTCATTGGCCCGCGTTTAACCGTTTTGTAGGCGATAGCAACTAGTTTCGGCATGTTTGATGTCCTTATCCTGATGTCGATGTAGAGACTCAGAGTCCCTTTTTAATCAAATATTGATAGGGTGTTTGGCTGGTTTCACTGGCGACCAGTGTGTGGTCCATAAACTCACAAAAGCTGGGAATATCACGTGTAGTCGCAGGATCATCTGCGATGATTAGCAAGGTTTCACCTTGTGCCATTTGTCTTACCGTCTTTCGCACCATCATTACCGGTTCTGGGCAGCGTAAACCAAGAGCATCCAGTTTGTGTTGTGCGGTTGAGAAAACGTCGTTCATATGACCTCTACTGAACGGTTAAACAGAATTGGCTAATGTTACTCCAGTGGTTTGGATAAACCAAGTTGATGGCTTGAATTTGTGATGGGGCGAGGCATTGCTCTTGCCGATTTATTTACCGCTAACAGAATGTTTCACGTGGAACATTTCTATTACTCGGCAACTTTGTTTATTCCCTGAGGTTGTTGAATGCTATGCATTATGGTTGGCGTAATTGCCGTTTGAGGTGTTCCCACTTGAGAAGCAGACTGAGGCATATCGGATTTTATATCATTTGCCGCCATCGACACTGAGCCTTGCTGCTGCAACTTGGCAGCACGTTTATAGCTATACATTTTTTGATCCGCTTTATGGATCAAGGTATTGGCATCATCGTAATCATAGGGGCCTGTATCAACAATACCGTAACTGAGGGAGATGTTGTTTAGGTGCAGCTTAATGTTTTGATTAAAGCGCTCGATAAAGTTGTCTCTAGCTTGGTCTTCTCGACAATTGGGCATGATGATGCAGAATTCATCGCCACCATAGCGAAAACTATGATCCTCTACGCGGGTGCTTTCTTTGATGGCCTGCGCCACGGCACAAAGCACTTCGTCTCCAGAGCGGTGGCCTTGGGTATCATTAAAGGATTTAAAATCATCAACATCTAAATAGATTACGCTTACCGGCTCGGCTCGTCTCTGTGCTGCTCTTAAAATCCGAGTGCCAATTTCTTGTAGATGTCGCACATTTAATAGCCCCGTTAACGGGTCGGTTTGAGATAATTCTTCGAGCTGTTGTGTACGTTCTTTGACTTTGCTCTCCATGCTTTGCGCGTAACGTTCAGCCTTGTCTTTGGCGTTCTCAATTTCGGATACTAGGCTTCGAATATAGGTATCGAAGACGAGGGTGACGTCGAAGAGAACAAGTTTATCTATGGCGACTCGAATGCGTTCATTTTGCAAGTCATCAGCAACCGAGTTATTAATCTCCGCATAAATCAACTCTTTTAGGGTATGAACGGCAGAGAGGTAGAGTTTAGGTTCGACGCCGATTCGTTTGTGTACCAATCCAATCCGCAGGCGGTTGTTAACGTACTCTAAATCGTACACACCATTAAACAGGTCGAGCACATAGCGTCGCTGTGCGGTACGTAAACGAGCTAGGGTATCGGAGTCACCGATCAGCAGAGCAATCTCGGACACACTGGTTTGTAGACCGTAAAAGTCATCAACGATTTTGTCTATGTTCTCTTCAATCACAGGTTTGAAGGATTGCAGTGCTCTGACATCGGCTAAGGTAAAAGAGAACAAGGACTTGCGAAAATCAATCTCAAGCTCAGTGATCCGCATTTGTTCGAAAAGCGTTTGTTCCGTTTGCAGCATTGAACATCCCTCTCGTAGCCTAAAGAATGAAACGCATCCATGCTTCTTAGCAGTGTCGTAATGACGGTCAAATGCGGAGAAGTGCATTAAGGATATTTATCAAGTTAAGTCGAAAACTGCCTGATTTTCAAATTGAAGCTGAGTAGAAAGGAAGATAATTAAGGCGCTATCGCAAATAAAAAAGCCGGAACTGAGTCCGGCTTTGAAAGAAGAATCGTTAAGGATTAAACGCGTTCGAAAACGGTCGCAATACCTTGGCCTAAACCGATACACATAGTCGCTAAACCTAAGGTCGCATCTTTGTGTTCCATCAGGTTGATCAGCGTTGTCGAAATACGCGCACCAGAGCAACCCAGTGGATGGCCAAGCGCAATCGCGCCACCATTGAGGTTGATCTTGTCTTCTACCACATCCAGCAGACCTAGGTCTTTAACGCATGGTAGAGACTGAGCAGCGAACGCTTCGTTCAGCTCGATAAGATCTAAATCATTGACTGTGATGCCTGCGCGGGCCAGTGCTTTTTGAGTAGCAGGTACTGGACCGTAACCCATGATTGCCGCGTCACAACCTGCAACCGCCATTGAGCGGATACGGGCACGAATTGGTAGACCTAGCGCGCGCGCTTTAGATTCTTCCATCACTAACATTGCCGAAGCTCCGTCAGATAATGCTGAAGAGGTACCCGCAGTAACAGTACCGTTTGCGGGGTCGAATACTGGGCGCAGCGCCGCTAATGATTCCATTGAGGTTTCTGGGCGAATCACTTCGTCGTGCAGCACTTTAATCAGCGCGCCGTTAGCATCGTGGCCTTCGATGCCATAGATTTCCTTGGCAAAGCGGCCTTCAACAGTGGCTGCGTGAGCGCGTTGGTGTGAACGCACAGCAAAGGCATCTTGCTGCTCACGGCTGATGCCGTGAAGCTTACCTAACATCTCGGCGGTTAAGCCCATCATGCCAGATGCTTTGGCGACGTTATTGGCTAAACCTGGGTGGAAGTCCACACCATGGTTCATGGGCACGTGACCCATGTGTTCAACACCACCGATGATAAAGGTGTCGCCCATGCCAGTCATAATGGCGCGAGCGGCTTGGTGGATGGCTTCCATGGAAGAACCACATAGGCGGTTCACGGTCACAGCGCCAGCCGTTTTCGGGATGCCTGCAAGTAAAGATGCGTTACGGGCAATGTTGAAGCCTTGTTCTAGGGTTTGCTGCACGCAGCCCCAAATGACGTCTTCAATTGTATTGGGATCTAATTGCGGGTTACGCAGTAATAGACCTTTCATTAATTCGGCAGAGAGTGTTTCTGCACGTACATTACGGAACACCCCAGCCTTAGAACGGCCCATAGGAGTACGAATGCAATCTACGATAACAGCTTGTTTCATAATTAAATTCCTTTCCCGCTAATTAGGCTTGGTAGTAGCTACCGTTGTTGGCTGCAAGGGCACGCATGGCGTCGGTGACTTGATACAAACCACCTAAGTGAGCGTATTTATCAGCTAAGGCGACAAAGTTAGCTACGCCCATAGTATCTAAGTAACGGAATACACCACCACGGAATGGCGGGAAACCTAAACCATAGACCAAGCCCATATCCGCTTCGGCAGGTGATGCCACAATGCCTTCTTCTAAACAGCGAACGGTTTCAATAATCATTGGGATCATAGTGCGGGCGATGATTTCATCCGCATCGAATGCTTTTCGCTCACCAAAAGCGGCCTTCAGCAGCTCGTAGCTGGTTGGGTCGACATCTTTCTTTGGCTTACCGCGGCTATCCACAGAGTAAGCGTAGAAGCCTTTACCATTCTTCTGACCGAGACGCTTGTTTTCGAACATCACGTCAATCGCGTCATTGCCAGATTTGCCCATACGGTCGGGGAAGCCTTCGGCCATTACTGCTTGAGCGTGGTGGCCTGTATCTAAGCCGACAACGTCTAGCAGGTAAGCTGGGCCCATTGGCCAGCCGAATTGTTTTTCCATCACTTTATCGATAGCGGCAAAGTCGCCACCTTCGGCGAGCAGGCCGTTAAAGCCAGCAAAGTAAGGGAAGAGTACGCGGTTAACGAAGAAACCTGGGCAATCATTTACAACGATTGGGGTTTTACCCATTTTGCTGGCGTAGGCGACAACAGATGCGATGGTTTCTTCAGAGCTGTGCTCACCACGGATAACTTCAACTAATGGCATTTTGTGCACAGGATTGAAGAAGTGCATACCGCAGAAGCGCTCAGGTTTCTTCATGCTCTTCGCGAGCAGGTTGATTGAAATAGTTGACGTGTTAGAGGCGATAATCGCATCTTCACTCACGTATTGTTCAACTTCCGCCAGAACTTGTGCCTTCACTTTTGGATGCTCAACGACGGCTTCGACAACCACGTCAGCATGTTTTACTGGGGCATAGTCTAGGGCTGGAGTGATGTTGTTCAGCACTTTAGCCATTTTTTCTGGGGTAGAGCGGCCGCGAGCAACTTGCGCAGATAACAGTTTTGCGGCTTCGCCTAAACCTAAATCTAATGCTGGTTGAGCGATATCCTTCATCACGATTGGCGTGCCTTTGCTGGCGCTTTGGTAAGCGATACCGCCACCCATGATACCAGCACCTAATACGGCGGCGCTTTTCACTTCTTTAGCGAGCTTGCCCGCTTTCTTAGCCTTGCCTTTGACTAACTGGTCATTCAAGAAGATACCGATCAACGCTTTGGCTACATCGGTTTTCGCTAGCTTGATAAATGCTTGATGCTCTATTTGCAGTGCGTCGCTGCGGCCTTTGGTCGCAGCTTGTTCAACAACGCTGACCGCCGCCATTGGGGCTGGGTAGTGTTTACCCGCAACCGCAAACACCATGCCTTTAGCGGTCGTGAAAGACATCATGGCTTCGAGTTTTGGTAAGGTCAGTGGTGACATCTTACGTTGGCGACGGGCTTGCCAATCAAGCTTTTCGGCAACTGCATCTTTTAGCATTTGAATGGCGGCGGCTTCTAAAGCCTCTGGCGCAACAACGGCGTCAACCGCGCCTACTTTTAAGGCATCTTCTGGGCGCTGATCTTTACCCGTGGTGATCCACTCAAGGGCGTTATCTGCACCAATCACACGTGGTAAACGCACTGTGCCACCAAAGCCTGGGATAATACCTAGCTTGGTTTCGGGTAGACCGATTTTGGCTGTGGTGTCGGCGATACGGAAATCCGTTGCCAGAATAGTTTCACAACCGCCGCCTAAGGCGAAACCTTTAATCGCTGAAGCGGTTGGGAAAGGTAAATCTTCGAGTTTGTTGAATACGGCGTTGGCCTGTTCAACCCAAGAGAGCAGTACCGCATCATCCTGTGCGAATAAGCCTAAAAATTCAGTAATGTCGGCACCCACGATAAAGGTATCTTTACCTGAGGTCAGCACTAAGGCCTGAATGTTTGATTGTTGTTTAATGCTGTCTAATGCGGCATCGAGTGAGGCGAGTGTTTCTCTGTCGAATTTGTTCACCGAACCGGGTGCGTTAAAGCACAGCTTGGCAATATTATCCTCGAGTAACTCAACCTGAATTGTAGGACTTTGGTAGATCATTGCTTGCTTCCTTTTGGCTTAAAAGTGATACCCACCATTATCTGTTGGTGTTAGTACAACTCTCTATCTCACAGCAGCTTCGGCCATCATTTGACCAGTTGTGTGCCAGTGTGCTTCGAAATTCGATAAATTACAACACCCAATTTAAACGACTGTTTAATTTCTTGTCGGCTAGAGTGAATTTTCAGCTTTGTGATACACTGCACAAAGTGTAGAAGTGCCAGATTACGCCAAAGAGTACGTGGTGGGAATTTGTACTTTAGCGGTATTACTCGCTGGCTAAATGGATAATTTTATTTTTAGAATTAAAAGCATAGGCTTAAATCGAGAATTTGCTAACCTGCGAAGTAATAGGGCATTAGCGAAGGAAAACACTGAGCCTGTATGGCTTAGTCAGATTTGCGGTTTTTTTATTAACTATCGTTCATTACAGGATATGACACATGGATCACTTGGCTCATCACTATCATGCCCACATCGCCGAGCTTAATCGTCGAGTCGCTGAAATTGTATCGCGTGAGGCATTATCTGGTTTAGTGATCCACTCGGGTCAGCCACATCGAATGTTTTTGGACGACATTAATTATCCTTTTAAAGCCAATCCCCACTTCAAGGCCTGGTTACCTGTGTTGGATAACCCTAACTGCTGGTTAGTGGTGAACGGTCGCGATAAGCCACAACTGATTTTTTATCACCCTGTGGATTTTTGGCATAAAGTGTCTGACGTGCCGGAGATGTTCTGGACCGAGCATTTTGAGATCAAATTACTCACTAAGGCCGATAAGGTTGCCGAGCTATTGCCTAGCGATATCGCCAACTGGGCGTATTTGGGTGAGCATTTAGATGTGGCTGAGGTGCTGGGTTTCACTAGTCGCAATCCTGACTCTGTGATGAGTTATCTGCATTTCCACCGTACTACTAAAACCGAATATGAACTCGAATGTATGCGCCGTGCGAACCAGATCGCGGTGCAAGGGCATTTAGCGGCTAAAAATGCTTTCTATAACGGTGCGAGCGAGTTTGAAATTCAGCAGCAGTATTTATCTGCCGTGGGACAGGGCGAGAACGAAGTGCCCTACGGTAATATCATAGCCTTAAACCAAAATGCGGCGATTTTGCATTACACTGCACTCGAGCATCAAAATCCGGCGCGGCGTTTATCTTTTTTAATCGATGCGGGTGCCAGTTATTTTGGCTATGCGTCGGATATCACTCGTACCTACGCGTTTGAGAAGAATCGTTTCGATGAATTAATCACTGCCATGAACAAGGCACAGCTCGAGCTGATCGATATGATGCGCCCGGGCGTGCGTTATCCCGATTTACACTTGGCGACCCATGGCAAAGTTGCGCAAATGCTGTTGGATTTTGAATTAGCCACGGGCGATGCCCAAGGTTTAGTCGACCAAGGCATTACCAGCGCCTTCTTCCCCCACGGACTCGGCCATATGCTAGGCTTGCAAGTGCATGATGTGGGAGGTTTTGCCTTCGATGAACGTGGCACCCATATTCCGGCGCCTGAGGCTCATCCGTTCCTGCGTTGCACCCGCATTTTAGCGCCAAACCAAGTGCTAACCATGGAGCCTGGTTTGTACATTATCGACACGTTACTCAATGATCTAAAACAAGATAGCCGTGGCCAGCAGATCAATTGGCGCACTGTTGACGAGCTGCGACCTTTCGGTGGTATTCGTATCGAGGACAATGTGATTGTGCATCAAGATCGAAACGAAAATATGACCCGCGAACTGGGCTTAGCGTGAGTTTAGGGAGAGCGAGTGCTCGAAAGTTATCAGATACCGAGTGAAAATGTGCAGATAGAAGAAGAGATAAAGCATAGCCGCTTTATCTCTTTTCTATTTCATTGCACGAGTTTAGAACAATTGAAGTTAGTACTTACTGACATAAAGCGAGATTATCCCGGCGCCAGCCATTACTGCTATGCCTTTATCGCTGGAGCGCCTAACGACAGTATTGCTATCGGTTCGAGTGACGATGGTGAGCCTGCGGGCAGTGCAGGTCGTCCAATGCTCGCGGTATTGCAAGGTGCAGATCTCGGTGAAGTCGGTGCCGTGGTGGTGCGTTTCTATGGCGGTACTAAGTTAGGCGTGGGTGGTTTAGTGCGTGCCTATACCTCGGGATTACGCCAAGGTTTAGGGCAATTGCCGACGCGAGTGAAGCAATTACGTTATCCGGCAAAACTACATTGTGATTACACCCAATTAAGGGATGTTGAGCATCTACTGCAGCAGTTAGACGCGGTGATCATCGATAAGCAATTTGCCGAAGCCGTTGATATCCATTTTGAAATAGGCAAACAACAGCAGGGCATATTGAATGAATCGTTGGCAACTTTGAGTCAGGGCAGCCTGCGCGCAGAGTTTGAGCTGTGATGCCTGCGTAAATTATGCCAAAATATGCAAAATGCTGAAAATACCTTTGCAGCCAATGGAATAATTGAACACGCGGAATGCAATACAAAACCATAATAAGAATCATAGGTCTGCTTATCGGCCTGTTCTCCATCACTATGCTGCCGCCAGCCTTAATCGCCATTTGGTATAACGATGGCGGTGGTACTGCGTTTATTCAGGCATTTTTTGTCAGCTTATTTATCGGTTTTTGGCTCTGGTATCCTAATCGTCGCTGCAAAGAGGAATTGCGAACCCGTGAGGGGTTTCTCATTGTGGTCCTGTTCTGGACTGTTCTTGGCTCTATCGGTGCCTTACCCTTTATCTTCTCAAGCCAACCCGATCTCAGCTGGACCGACAGTTTTTTCGAATCCTTCTCCGCACTGACCACCACGGGAGCCACAGTCATTGTCGGGCTGGACTCCTTACCTAAGGCCATTCTGTTCTATCGGCATATGCTGCAATGGCTCGGCGGTATGGGGATCATCGTTTTAGCTGTGGCGATTCTGCCTGTGCTTGGGGTTGGGGGCATGCAGCTGTATCGCGCCGAAATTCCGGGGCCCGTAAAGGACAGTAAGATGACGCCGAGGATTGCCGAAACGGCCAAGGCGTTATGGTACATCTATCTATTGCTAACCATTACCTGTGCGGGCGCTTATTGGCTGGCGGGGATGAGCGTATTCGATGCCGTGTGTCACTCGTTTTCGACCATCGCCATCGGGGGCTTTTCGACCCACGATGCCAGTATGGGATACTTCGACAGCTCAGTGATCAACCTGATTTGTGTGTTCTTTTTGATTGTCTCAGCGGTGAACTTTAGCGTGCACTTTGCGGCATTTTCCCGCCGCGGGATCAATTTTAGAGTCTATTTTCGAGATACAGAATTCAAGATGCTGGTGGCGATTCAGTTGGTGCTAACGGCGATTTGCTTCTTAACCCTTTACCACTCAGGGATTTATGACTCACCAGAAGAAACCTTAGATCACGCCTTATTCCAAGCGGTTTCGGTGGCGACGACCGCAGGCTTTGGTACCGAAAGCTTCCATATGTGGCCGCTGTTCCTGCCGATTCTGTTGATCTTCTCAAGCTTTATCGGTGGTTGTGGTGGCTCAACTGCGGGCGGGATTAAGGTGATCCGGGTTATCCTGCTGCTGTTGCAAGGTTCACGCGAACTTAAGCGCCTCGTTCACCCTAAGGCGATGTTCTCGATTCGTATCGGCTCCAAAGCGTTGCCTGACCGGGTTGTTGATGCTGTGTGGGGGTTTTTCTCCGCCTACGCCTTAGTCTTCGTGCTGTGTATGTTGGCATTGATGGCCATGGGACTGGACGATATAACCGCCTTTAGTGCCACGGCGGCCTGCTTAAATAACCTAGGTCCGGGTCTTGGGGAAGTAGCAAGTAACTACGCCAGTATTGGTGATGGTGCTAAATGGGTGCTGGTGGTGGCTATGTTATTTGGTCGCCTCGAAGTCTTTACCTTGCTGATTTTGTTCACGCCAACTTTCTGGGGGGATTAACATGCAGACACTAATCATCTATTCGACAATCGATGGCCAAACACTGGAAATCTGCCGCAAAATCAAAACGCTTGCCGAACAAGCGGGTGAGCAGGTGTCTTTAGTGAGCTTAGAACAAGCCGAAGCCTTAAGCCTTGCCGATTTCGATAAAGTGTTGATTGGCGCGAGCATTCGCTATGGCAAACATAGGCCCGATCTCTACCAGTTTGTGAATCGTAACCATGCGATACTAGACAGTAAAATCAACGGTTTTTTTACCGTGAATGTGGTGGCGCGCAAGCCATTAAAGAACACGCCAGAAACTAATCCTTATATGCAAAAGTTCCTCAAATTATCCCTGTGGCAGCCACAGCAATTGGCGGTGTTTGCGGGCAAGATTGATTACCCTAAATACGGTTTATTCGACCGCACTATGATCCGCTTCATCATGTGGATGACCAAGGGACCAACCGATCTGAAGGGCACCTTCGAGTTTACCGACTGGGGTAAGGTCGAAGCCTTTGGGGCGCACTTTAGCAAGTTGTAAAAATGATAAAGCCCTAGTCTCAGCGAGGGCTTTATTGTTACTGCATGACAGGATTTATACGGCGCAGTAACGGCTGTGGAGAATCGAAATCACTTGGGTGACTTGCTCATTCTTAAGCTTGTAATACACAATCTGTGAGCTCTTACGGGTATCAACTAAGTCTTCGGCTCGCAACACCGCCAAATGCTGTGATAGTGCCGATTGGCTTAAGGGCACAGTCTCATTCAGCTCGGTTACACTCAGTTCTTTATCCAGCAATAGGCACAAAATCATTAAGCGATAAGGATTCGCTATGGCTTTGAGCCATTTAGCCGCACTTTCCGCATTCGTTACCATTGCATTTACATCAATATCATTTTGCATAAGGTACTCACTTTATCGCTTTTGATTAGATAATTCTAATTGAAGGTGTTTCTATACGCAATCATACTGCTCGGCAATTCAGATCTCAATTTTTGCATTTCAGAATATGAGACAACGCTGATTTGTGATCCTATCAGGGGTTTATTTAACCAATGATTGCCACAATGGTGACATACTTTTACTGAACGGGAATACCCCATGACACGCATTCTGGTGCTTTATTTTACCCGTGGTGGCCATACGGCCAAGATAGCGAATGCGATTGCGCAGCAATTAACCCTGCGTGGCGCCAAGGTTGACTTGGTGGATATTAATAGTGCGGCGGCCACCAGAATTAACTGGCCCGATTATCAACTGGTGGCGCTAGGGGCTTGCGTGCTCTATGGCACCTACGATAAGAGCGTATTCCAATTTATTGAGCAGAATGCGCCAGCTTTGAGTGCGTTGCCAAACAGTTTCTTCTGCGTCAACGTGGTGGCGCGTAATCCTGAGAAGCGCATCCCCGAGAACAACAAATACCTGCAAAAATTCATTGCCTTATCACCTTGGACTCCCGCCGATTTGAAGATTATCGCTGGTAAGGTGGATTACCCCTCATGGCCTTGGTACGACAGACTGATGATCCAGCTGATTATGAAAATCACCAAAGGACCAACGGATCCTAAGGCGGTGATCGATTATACCGACTGGGAAGATGTGAAGGTCTATGCCGACCATTTGCTGACCTTGGCCGAGGTTGCTGAACCCGCCTAATACGCCTAATAAAAATGCGCTCTGTGAGCGCATTTTTAGTTTTTGACTGATACGACTAGTATTTCCAAAAACTGGGATGGAACAGTACTGCCACGGTTAAAATCTCTAAGCGGCCGAGCAACATACCCAAAGAGAGCGCCCATTTAGCTACATCGGGCAGCGTCGAGAAGTTACCCGCAGGACCAATGATGGGGCCAAGCCCTGGGCCGACGTTGGTGACTGCGGTAATAGCACCGGTAAAGCTGGTCATGGGGTCGAGTCCCGTCAGCACCAGAATCACAGATAATCCAACAATCACAAACATAAACAGCAGCACAAAGGTGATCAGTGAGCGCACAATATCTTCACTGATCAGGCGGTTATTATAGCGCTCCCGAAAGATGCCATTGGGGTGACATTGCTGCTTTAACTGCTCGCGCATAATGGCGCCGGCAATTTGGAAGCGGAAGATTTTAATCCCGCCTGAGGTAGAGCCAGAGCAGCTACCGACAAACATTAAGAATAAAAACGCGATATTCGCAAACGCGCCCCAGGCGCCGTAGTCGGTTAAACCATAACCCGTAGTCGTAACCACGGAAACCACGTTAAAGCTGGAGAGGCGCAGCGCGTCGATAAGGGCGATATCTCTCGTTTGCCACAGCCAGAAGCCAATAAAACAAGACACAAAAGTGAGGAAAAACAAGAAACCTTTAACTTGTGCATCGTTCCAGACGGTGAAGTCTCGCTGCTGAATCATCTGCACAAACATCAGTAGAGGTAAACCTCCCGCCGCCATAAACACAACGCCAACCCAATGGGCTGAATTTGAAAACGCCGCCATCGAGTTATCTGAGGTCGAGTAGCCTCCCGTCGACAGTGTGGTCATCGCATGATTGATGGCTTGAAACCAAGTCATGCCAGCAAGATGGTAGGCGACACAGCACATCACGGTCAACAAGATATAGATAAAAAATAGATGCTTAGCCATGTTTTGGGTGCGTGGCACCGCCTTATCGCTCCAATCCGATGATTCGGTGCGGAACAGCCGCATACCACCGACGTTTAAGAAGGGCAGAATTGCTACCGCCATCACGATAAAGCCGATACCGCCGAGCCATTGCAACAACGAGCGCCAGATTAAGATACTGTGGTCCATAGTATCTAAGCCCGAGAGCACGGTTGAACCTGTGGTGGTAATGCCGGACATGGTCTCGAAGAAGGCGTCCGTATAGCCAATGCCGTGGTACAAGGTAAACGGCATGGCGGCAAACAGGCTCACGATCAGCCAGGTGAGGCTGGTGAGCAGAAACATATCGCGAATATTGAGGTTAATGGTTTTGCTCTGGCCGTTATGCAAACAGAGGCTGGCGCAAATCCCAGTGACTAAAGCCGACAGCATGAAAGCGCCCACGGTTTCCTCACCGTTGAATACGGCAAGGAGCAGGGGCGCTAACATAAAGGCTGTTAACATCGACAGAAACAGCCCCAAAATAAACAATAGCGGTCTAAAGTTCAGCATAAGATGTTGGCTTAGAAGAAGAAAGCGCTAGGTTGGAACAGTTTCTCGACTTCGCCGACAAACTTTTTGTTCACAAGGAACAGAATTACGTGGTCCCCTTGTTCTATCACTGTCTTGTCGTGGGCCATCAGCACTTCTTCATTACGCACTATGGCGCCAATGGTGGTTCCCGGCGGTAGCTTGATATCGCCAATCGCCTTGCCAACAACCTTGGAGGTGCTGGAGTCGCCATGGGCAATGGCTTCAATCGCTTCGGCGGCGCCGCGGCGTAAGGAATATACGTTACAGATATCGCCTTGGCGGATGTGGGTTAGTAAGGCTGAAATCGTCGCCTGCTGGGGTGAAATCGCGATATCGATATTGGCTTCCTGCACAATATCCACATAGGCTTCGCGTTGGATCAGCACCATCACCTTTTTCGCCCCCATGCGTTTAGCTAATAGGGCGGACATGATGTTGGCTTCATCGTCGTTGGTGACGGCAATAAACACGTCGGTTTGGTCGATATGTTCTTCGAGCAGCAACTCTTGATCTGAGGCGTCACCACAAAATACTGTAGTGTTTTCAAGTTGTTCAGAGAGCGTTTCGGCGCGTTCGAACTTATGCTCAATCAGCTTGACTGAGTGGGTGCGTTCGAGGCGTTTAGCCAGGCCTAAGCCGATGTTACCGCCTCCCGCAATCATGATATTGCGATAGGAGTTATCTAGCTTTTGCATTTCGCTCATCACCGCGCGGATATGGCGACTGTCGGCCACGAAAAACACTTCGTCATCGGCTTCGATAATCGTTGTACCGCGGGGCATGATAGGGCGACCTTGGCGGAAAATCGCCGCCACCCGGGTATCAATATTCGGCATATGCTCGCGTAGCGCGGCCAAGGCGTTGCCGACCAAAGGGCCGCCGTAATAGGCGCGAACCGCAACCAAACTTAAGCGGCCTTCGGCAAATTCGAGCACTTGCAGCGCCCCTGGATATTCAACCAAACGTTGGATGTAAGCGGTCACTAACTGTTCAGGTGCGATAAGCTCATCGATCACAAAACCGCCGCGAGGACGCCCCTCGCTATTTTTGGTTTCACTGTCGATAAATAATTTATCGCGCATCGCCAGATAAGGCTCAGAGCGAATACGGGCGATTTTAGTTGGTGTACCAAATAGGCTGTAGGCCATCTGGCAGGCAACCATGTTGCATTCATCGCTGTTGGTCACAGCAATCAGCATGTCGGCATCTTCGGCGCCTGCTTCTTTGAGTACATCGGGGTGGGCACCATGGCCCGCCACGACGCGAAGGTCATATTTATCCTGCAGGGCGCGTAATCTGGATTTGTCACTATCGACTATGGTGATATCGTTGTTTTCACCCACCAAATTTTCGGCCAAGGTTCCCCCGACTTGACCCGCACCTAATATGATAATTTTCATGGCCTTGCTTACTTCCTAATGGGTCGCTTTCAATAAACGGGCGTAATAAAACCCATCCATGTTGTGTTGTCCCGGCGTGATTTGCCAACCTATATCTTGGCTTGAAGCCTGCTGGGCAAGTGTGTCTAGCTTAGCATCTGCGGTTCTGGCTAAAAATGCACTAATTTGGTCTCGATTTTCCTGCGGCAAAATAGAGCAAGTTGCATACAGGAGTGTGCCACCGGGTTTGAGCCACTTCCAGCAGTGATCGAGAATTTGTCTTTGCAGCTCAGCCAGTTCTTCGATGTCATGGTTTTTACGTAACCACTTGATATCGGGATGACGGCGGATAACGCCCGTCGCCGAGCAAGGTGCGTCGAGTAAGATACGATCAAACAGTTCACCCTGCCACCATGAGTCGATGTTGGCCGCATCGCCATGAATAACTTCCGCTTTTAATGACAAGCGGTCAAGGTTCTGTTGTACGCGTTCCAGTCGTTTTGCATCGAAATCGACGGCGACCAGTTGGATGCTGGGCTCAAGTTCGAGTAAATGGCAACTCTTACCGCCCGGTGCTGCACAGGCATCGAGGATCAGTTCGTTGGCTTGCGGAGCCAGCAGGGTTGCGGCCCATTGGGCGGCGCCATCTTGCACCGATGCCGCACCTTCGTGGAAGCGCGGCAATGTCGCCACATCCTTTGGATGGGCCAGCAGTATGGCATCATCACTGAGGCCCGCACTCGCTTCTATCTCTAGCTCACTCAGGGCGGCAAGATATGCATCGCGGCTCTGGGAGAGGCGATTGTTACGTAACCACATAGGTGGACGTTGATGGCTTTGCTGGATTATCTCTTGCCAATTATCGGGATAAGCGGCTTTTAAGCGCTTAATTAACCAGCCCGGCGTGTTGTAGCTTAAGGTCTCCGACTCAGTGCTTAGCGGCGTTAATTGGCGCTGAATATTACGCAGCACGCCATTGACGACCTTAACCATGCCCTCAAATTTTAACTGACGGCAGGCCTCGGCGGTTTCGGAGATGGCGGCATGGCTTGGAATGCGGGTGAAGTAAAGTTGATAACAGCCAACAATTAATAGCTGGTGGATGATTCTTTGCTTACCTTTAAGCGGCTTGGCTAAACATTCGGCCACGCGTTTTTCGATCTGCGGCAAGGTGCGCATCACGCCGTAGCAGAGCTCTGCGAGCAGGGCTTTATCTTTACCACTGGCAAGATGCTTTTGCTGTTCTGGCAGGGCAACTGAAAGTGACACGCCTTTCTCTAAGACTTCGAAGATGGCTTTGGCCGCCAGTGCACGCAAGTTCATCATTATTGCGCCTCGTTATTAAGACGAGTATTTGGGGTAAACCAATCGCCGCGGGCATTGAGTATGTCGGCCACGCTGAGCGTTTTTTTACCGGGTAATTGCATGCTGAGCAGAGTTAACACTCCATCGCCAGTGGCGATTTCAATGCCTTTTTTACTGGCACTGATAATAGTGCCGGGTGCTGCATTGGTGCTGGTGGTGCTGACTTGGGTCTGCCACACCTTGATGGTATTGTCTTGGTGCTCAAAATAGCTCACTGGCCAAGGATTGAAGGCGCGGACTTCTTGCCACAATTGAGTTGCGGATTTGCTCCAATCGAGTCTCGCTTCTTCTTTACTGAGTTTTTCGGCGTAGTTCGCTAAGGCTTCATCTTGTTTTTCAGCCGTCAGGGTGCCGTTGGCTAAACCTTCGAGTGCTTGCAGCAGCGCATCTGGACCTTGCAGAGCTAACTTCTCGTAAAGGGTGGCTGAAGTATCATCATCTTCAATCGGCAAGTAGGTTTTCAGTAGCATGTCGCCTGTATCTAGGCCGACATCCATTTGCATGATAGTCACGCCGGTTTCTTTATCGCCTGCCCACAACGCGCGTTGAATCGGCGCCGCACCGCGCCAGCGTGGCAAAATAGAACCGTGAACATTGATGCAGCCTAAACGCGGTGTGTCGAGCACTACTTTAGGCAAGATTAAGCCGTAGGCGACCACCACCATAATATCGGCGTTGAGGGCGGCAAGTTCTTGCTGCGCGGGTTCTTTACGCAGTGAACCTGGCTGATAAACCGGAATGTCGTGGCTGACTGCGAGTTCTTTAACTGGGCTGGCGGTGAGTTTTTTACCACGCCCTGCGGGTCTGTCCGGCTGAGTGTAGACGGCAATCACATTATGATGTGAGTTGATCAGCGCCTGTAAATGGCGAGCGGCAAAATCCGGTGTTCCGGCGAAGATGATATTGAGTGGTTTCAAATCTGATCCTAATGCTTATTTGGCGTCCTGTCTGGCCGCTTTTTCAAGTTTCTGTTTGATCCGTTGGCGCTTCAATGGCGACAGGTAATCGACAAATAACTTACCTTTCAGGTGATCCATTTCATGCTGAATACAAATAGCAAAAAGCTCATCGGCTTCAACGGTGAATTCATTACCGTGTCTATCCAGTGCCTTAACGGTAACAAACTCGGCGCGGTCGACCTTGGCATAGATACCTGGGACTGACAGACAACCTTCTTCGTTACAGAAATCACCGCTACTGGCAATAATTTCGGGATTGATAAAGACTTTAGGACGATCGACCTCGTCTTGTAAATCCATCACGATCAGTTGTTTATGGTAATCGACTTGGGTTGCTGCCAGACCAATCCCTTTTTCTTGGTACATGGTCTCGAACATATCATCGATTTGTGTTTGCAACTCAGCAGTAAACTCTGTGATCGGGGTCGCTTGAGTTCGCAATCTTTCATCGGGAAAGCGTAAAACTTTTAATAGTGCCATACTTAAACTCTTAACAAGTCTGTCAAATCTCAATCAGTTGGTTATACTGACTGAGGCTAATGGGCTAATTTTAATCTTTAGTGCCTATCAATAACAGTAAAAGCTCGATTTAAGAGCTAAACAACATGGACCGCACCATGAAACGGCTAATTTTACTTGCGTTAATGACATTTAATTGCACGTTGGTTTCCGCTGATACTCTCACGCTGAAAGCAGGGCATCCTGAGTCATATGTGGTAAAGAAGGGCGATACCCTGTGGGATATCTCGGCAACCTTTTTAAATGACCCTTGGAAGTGGCCACGTTTATGGGATGTTAACCCCCAAATTGCTAACCCTCATTTAATTTACCCCGGCGATCAGCTCACTTTAGTCTTTATCGATGGTCAACCCCGATTAGTGCGTAATGGCGCTAACGAGGGAAAACCCCATATTCGCAAAACCCCTGAAGGGCGCGTGATTGCTAAGAGCAATGCGGTGCCTGCGGTTGATTTAGCGTTAATCCAAAATTATCTGGTGCAAAACCGTGTGGTGGATGCCGACTGGTTTGCACAGCAACCAATGGTGCTCGCGGGTGAGAGCCCTTCACGTCACCATGTGGTTGGCGATGTGATTTATATCGATAGCGAACTGCCCTTAAACCAAAAGCTGGGTATGTATGAACGCGGCCGTGACTTCTTCAATAAAGAAACGGGTGAAGCCTTAGGGCAAGAAGCGATTCTGGCATCGACTGGCCAGGTGATTGAATCTGGCAAAGTGTCTAAGGTAAAAATCCTCAGCAACTACCGTGAAACCAAGGCGGGTTTTAGGGCGTTGCCTATGGAAGACGAAGCCTTAATGTCAGCCTATTTTACGCCAAAACCTGCAGAGCTTAAGACACCTGCGGCCGTACTAGCGATTGAGTCGAAAATGCGTGAGGCGGGTAAGCTAAATGTGGTGTACTTAGATAAAGGCACGCAGGATGGTGTTGAGCCTGGTGAAGTGTTCTCTATTTACCGCGATGGCGAAGAAATCGTGATCAATAACGATGGCCAACCCGTACCTACGGCCGAGCGCACCGCCTATGACAATGTGGTGGCGTCACTGTCGTCTGATCGTGCCATGAAGATGCCTGATATTTACCATGGTAAACTTTTAGTCTTTAAAGTGTTTGATAAAGCGAGCTTAGGTTTGATTGTCTCGACTGAACGTTCTGTTCGGGTCGACGATAAATTAATTGCGCCGGATTCCTTAGCCTTTAGAGGTGAATAATCCCTGAACATTTGGTCGATTGGTTAATTGTTAATGCGGTATCTGGGCTAGGACCCGCTCGGACACAACAATTATTAACGCACATGGATGTGGACGACCTCAGGCAAAGATTGGAGCATGAGAGACACTCGCTCCCTTTGTCTGACAATCTACTCCATAGCCTAGTCATTGATTATCAAAGGGTCGATGCTGCCCTCGAATGGCAACAGCAGTCTGAACTGCATCACCTCGTTTGTTTTACCGATCCCCTTTATCCTCCATTACTTAAACAGTTATCCGATCCTCCAAGCGTCTTGTTTATCAAAGGTTGTGTTGAGGCGCTGTTGCTCCCATCGCTCGGGATAGTGGGGAGTCGTAATGCATCTCCCGGTGGATTACAGGTTGCCTATCAGTTAGCTCGAGAGATGTCCGCGCTAGGATTTAGTATTTGTAGCGGCATGGCGATGGGGATTGATGGCGCTGCCCATAAAGCCTGTGTTGACCACGGAGGAAGAACGCTTGCCGTGCTCGGAACCGGGATTGATATTATTTATCCGCGTCGACATAAGCAGCTTTATGAGGATATTCAGCACCAAGGCTGTATAATAAGCGAGTTTTGGCCGGATATCGGGCCTTTTGCGGGCAATTTCCCGAAACGAAACCGCATTATTAGCGGTCTTTCTTTAGGTACGCTGGTGGTTGAGGCTTGCCGAAAGAGTGGTTCACTCATCACCGCAAGGTTGGCCATGGAGCAGGGGCGCGAGGTCTTTGCGGTTCCGGGCTCGATTCTTGGCGGCTTTCATCAAGGCTGCCATGATTTATTGCGGGATGGGGCAAAACTTGTGGAGAGTGCGGCCGATATAGTGGAGGAGCTGGTAAGTTTGACGGCTTTTCACCTTGAAGAAGTCAACACTCGCCACCATATACAGCAAGGTGAGATTTGTGATTTGCCATTTTCATCGCTGTTAGCTAGTGTAGGTTATGAAACTACAACAATTGATGCTGTAGTCGAACATAGTGGGAAAACGATAGATCTGGTGTTAGAACAAATGCTTGAACTTGAGTTGCAAGGTTGGGTTGTTGCAGTACCCGGTGGTTACGTCAGAGTAAAGAGGAGCTAGCCATGTTTGATATCCTCATGTATCTATTTGAAAACTATGTTCACAGTGAAGTTGAACTGTTAGTGGATGAAGACGAGTTAACCAAGGAACTCACTCGTGCTGGTTTTCACCAGTCAGAGATTTTGAAAGCATTAACTTGGTTGGAGCGTCTGGCTGAGTTGCAGGAAAGCGATAAGCCTTACCTGTGCAATCATGATCAGCATTCATTTCGGATTTACACCAAAGAAGAAATGGAAAAGCTGGACGTGGAATGCCGTGGATTCCTGCTATTTTTAGAGCAAGTGAAAGTGCTGAATGTCGAAACCCGTGAGATGGTGATCGACAGAGTCATGGAGCTCGATGAGCCTGCCTTGATCCTCGAAGATCTCAAGTGGGTGATTCTGATGGTGCTCTTTAATGCGCCCGGCCATGAGTCCGCCTATGAGCAAATGGAAGATTTAATTTTTGAGCAGCCTGAAGAAGGTCGGCTACATTCTTAAGCGTAGCGATGTGATGAATAATGAGAAAGGAGGCTAGCCCTCCTTTTTTGATGCCATAAGCTTGTTAATACCTGTGTGGTGAGTTATCTGCGGATTAGACGCAATGACTGGTGGTAATGATTATGTCTAAGATCGATGAACAACTATTTAGTGCCCATGAGCACGCACTGGAAAAAGAATTCGAGCTATGCCCTGAGTGTGGCAGCGAGTTGTCGGTAAAACATAGCAAACATGGGAGTTTTATTGGTTGTAACAACTATCCCACCTGCCAATATACCCGTCCTTTAGTACAGCATGAATCGATTGAAACCCAAGTGATTGAAGGTTCCAAGTGTCCCGAGTGCGGCCATGAGTTAGCGGTCAAATCGGGGCGTTTTGGTATCTTTATCGGTTGCACTCAATATCCCAGTTGTACCCACATAGAAAGGCCAGATCAGGAGAGCGATAAACCTGAAGTGGCATGTCCCGAATGCAAAACTGGCAAGCTTGAGCATCGTACCAGCCGTTTTGGTAAGAGTTTTTATGCCTGTAGTGCTTATCCCAAATGCAAATTCATCGTGAATTATCCTCCCGTTGCCGAAACTTGCCCGAGTTGTGGCTTTGGTATTTTAGTCGAGCGCAAAGGGGCCGCGGGGATGCGTTTAGAATGTCCGCAAAAAAGCTGTAAATACAAACGCGGGCTTTAGCGTGATCTGGCTCTAAAGATTTGGTCGTATAAACACCCTTGGGTATAATCCCCCATCGACCACGGATGGGGTGGCCAAGCGCTAAAAAAGCCAAAAAGTGTTTGTAGAAATCGATTCAATTCATAAGGTGATATTAAGATGTTACAGCTGCACCCATCTGAAATTAAAGACATAGTGCTTAACGGCGGCGTTATCGCCTATCCCACTGAAGCCGTTTATGGTTTGGGCTGTGATCCCGACAATGACACCGCCATCCAAAAATTACTCGCGGTAAAGCAACGTCCTTGGCAGAAGGGGCTTATCTTAGTGGCGAGCGAGTTTTCCAAGTTAGTGGACTATGTCGATGAGTCACAGTTGAGCGCCGAGCAACTCGAGTTTGCCTTTTCTAAATGGCCTGGTCCCTTTACCTTTGTAATGCCGATTAAGCCGCATGTTTCGCGCTATTTATGTGGTGAGTTTGATTCTATCGCCGTGCGCGTCTCCGCCCATGATGGGGTGCGCGCCTTATGCCAGGCCTTAGGTAAACCACTGGTCTCGACTAGCGCCAATTTAGCTGGCGAAGATCCCGCACTCAGCGGCGATGAAATTCTTAACGCCTTTGAGGGTAAGATTGATGCCTTAGTGTTAGGGGCATTAGGCGAACAGCGTCAACCCTCCACCATTATTGATGCCCGCAGCGGTAAGATATTACGTAACGGACAATAACTGATTTATAACGCAAAGGATAAAAGCAGATGAGCGTGCCAGATGCGACAGTGGTAAAAGCATTTTTACTCGATCTACAAAATCGAATTTGTGCGGGTCTTGAGCAATTGGATGGACAGGCAAGCTTTGCGGCCGATTCATGGACGCGCACCGAAGGCGGTGGCGGTACGAGTCGTGTATTAACCCAAGGCGCGGTATTTGAGCAAGCCGGAGTGAACTTTTCCCATGTAACAGGTGCGGCCATGCCTGCATCGGCAACGGCTCATCGCCCAGAATTGGCGGGGCGTAGTTTTGAAGCCATGGGCGTCTCTTTAGTGATTCACCCTAAAAATCCTTATATTCCAACTACCCATGCTAATGTGCGTTTTTTTATTGCCCATAAAGACGGCGCGGATCCCGTTTGGTGGTTTGGCGGCGGTTTCGATTTAACGCCTTACTATCCTTTCGAGGAAGACGTACGTGAGTGGCATCAAACCGCTAAAAATCTGTGTCTGCCCTTTGGCGACGACATATATCCTAAATATAAGAAGTGGTGTGACGAGTATTTCTTCCTGCCACATCGTAATGAAACCCGCGGCGTGGGCGGATTGTTTTTCGATGACTTGAACCAAGCAGGCTTCGATAAGAGTTTCGATTTTATGCAAGCGGTGGGGAATGGCTTCTTAACCGCTTATGCGCCGATTGTTGAGCGCCGTAAAGAGACGCCTTATGGCGAGCGTGAGCGTGAGTTCCAGTTGTATCGTCGCGGTCGTTATGTTGAGTTCAATCTGGTATACGACAGAGGTACCTTGTTTGGCCTACAAACCGGCGGCCGCACAGAGTCTATTTTGATGTCAATGCCGCCATTAGTGCGCTGGCAGTATGCTTATACGCCAGAGGCGGGTAGCCCTGAGGCAGATCTTTACGATAACTACCTCAAACCTCGAGATTGGGTATAAGCACGCTAACCTGGGTCGCGTAATCGTACTTTATTGATTACGCATATGATCAGCCAGAGTGGAAATCGCCTCATAGATAGCGGCGCGATGCTCTGGCTTTTTTATATGTTTCTCAATGGCAAACTTCATGCAAAATAGCCATTGGTCCCGCATTGTCTCATCTACTGCGAAGGGCATATGCCGAGCCCGTAATGCGGGATGACCATACTTTTGCTGATATAACTGCGGACCGCCGAGCCAGCCACTTAAAAATTCATAGAGCTTTTGTTCCGACTCCGCAATCGGTGCACGGTGAATCGCGAATAAGGCTCGTGTTTCTTCCGAGCTTGCCATTTTCTGATAAAAACTATTGGCAATAGCACGGATCACTTTGTCGCCACCAATTAAATCATAGGCATTAGACTGATTCGGATCCCTGTCATCCGGCACGCTTGTGTGTTTACTAAATATCTTTTTAAGCCAGTTCATAGGTCTAACTGCACTGCATCTACAATATTGATGCGCGCATTATAGCCTGAATGCCACTGCGAAACAGGGGGCTAAAGTCAGGTACAACAACTTAGACTCGCCATTAAGCTGTGCTACCGCCTAAAAGCACGCTAGACTGCAAGCCACTCACAGCCAATAGAATCCCGCAGATGACAGATATGCCCTCAGTAACCATGCCAGCGCTTGATCGATATGCCGTGTTTGGCAATCCGATAGGTCACAGTAAATCGCCCTTTATTCATGGACAGTTTGCGTCTCTTACACAGCAGACTTTGAGTTATGAAGCGATTCTGGCGCCCATAGATGGTTTTGAAGCGAGTTTACGAGCATTTTTTCAGGCGGGAGGAAAGGGTGCGAATGTGACTGTGCCCTTTAAAGAGCAAGCCTTTGCCCTCTGCGACAGCTTAAGTGCCGAAGCGACATTGGCGGGTGCGGTCAATACTCTAAGCTTGTTGGCCGATGGCACTATTTATGGTGATAACACCGATGGTCTGGGGCTGGTGGCCGATCTTGTTCGCCATCTCGGCAGTTTGCAGCATAAGCGGGTACTTTTGGTGGGGGCTGGCGGTGCGGCGCGCGGCTGTATCTTGCCATTGCTTAAGGCCGAAGTGGGTCAACTGGTTATCACCAACCGAACCCAAAGTAAGGCACAGGCCTTAGTGGATATTTTTAGCCAAGTACAAGAAGGGCGCTACAGCGATAAACTCCAGGCGATGTCGATGCCAGAGTTGTCGGGTGAGTTCGATTTAGTGATTAACTCGACCTCAGCGAGTCTAGCGGGAGAGTTACCGCCACTACCACAGTCCATCATAGGCAACAAAACGGCTTGCTACGATATGATGTATGGCGCCAAACCAACGGCATTTAATCAATGGGCTTTGCAACAGGGCGCAGCGCAAGTGGTTGATGGACTGGGTATGCTTGTCGGTCAGGCGGCAAAGAGTTTTGCGCTCTGGCGTGGCGTCGAGCCAGATACCTCAGGAGTGCTTAAATTGCTCAGGGACAAACTACAGGCCGACGCGCAATAGAGGCTCAAGAGGAAGCTAAAATGAATCAGAGTATTTTATTCCCCGAACTGCAACATTGGGATGAAACCCAAAAGCACATTTGCTTTATTGCCCAGCAGCAGGGAATGAACATTAAGTGCTATATCAGCGTGCAGAAGCTGGCGCAGTTAAATGATTTTTCGCCTCAACCTAATAGCGATGAAGCGGCTGCCATGTTAGCGCTATTTGATGCGGTGCGATTCGATGCGGAAGAAATGGCAGAAGCCTTAATTGAAGTAGAAGAGTTTGATGAGTTTGGCGCAGTGCACTTAGGCTAAACACAATATAAGCAAGATGGCAGCTTAAATACTGCCATCTCGATTTAATAGACACATTACACTGGCTGAGGTTCTGCCAAGTATTCGTTTTTCAAGCGCACATAGTTATCTGCGGATTCGGGTAAAAACTTCAATTCCGCTTCGGTTAAAGGTCGCGCCTGTTTCGCAGGGCTGCCGACATATAAGTAGCCGCTCTGCAGCACCTTACCTGGCGGTACTAACGAACCCGCACCTAAAATCACATCGTCTTCTAATATGGCACCGTCGAGGATAATCGCACCCATCCCCACTAATACACGATTGCCAACCTTGCAGCCATGCAGCATCGCCTTATGCCCAATCGTCACATCATCACCAATGATCAATGGATGACCGTCAGGACGAGAGAGGGATTTTCGGGTCACGTGCAATATGCTGCCATCCTGCACATTGGAGCGCTTACCAATACGAATATGGTTTACATCACCACGCGCCGCCACCATAGGCCAAATGCTGGCGTCTGTATCTAAAGCGATATCGCCAACGAGTAACGAAGCTGGGTCTACATACACATTATCGCCTAGTTGTGGATGAATCCCTTGGTAAGTTCTGAGTGGCCCTGACATAAAAAAGTCCCTAATTGAGTGGTTTTTCGCATTATAAAGGCTAAAAACTGACTGGTCAGGTCAAATATCCAACGAACAGTGTAAAAAAGCTAATTATCTTTTAATTAGGGGTTGCACAAAAAGTTCTGCTGCCTATAATGCGCATCCACTGATACGGCAGACAGCGAAAGCGAATGCGGTATCAGTGAGAATCGAATGCAAAATGTGCACTTGATTCGAAAGCTTCAAGAAGTTTGCAAAAACGCCTTGACGCGACTGGGGAAATGCGTAGAATACGCAGCCCTGACCCGCTGAGCGGTAACGCGAAGTGAATGGTCAAATGCTCTTTAACAATCTAAACAAGAAATCTGTGTGGACACTCACAGGTGTTGAGTTAATCGAAATTACTCTGCCGTTTGGCGAGTAATCAAAATTTAAATCAATGAATGAGTGTTCATAGC
>NZ_NAJR01000018.1:0-62034 GCF_002196695.1 Shewanella sp. Shew256
GTAATAATTTTTTAAGGATCGCCTCTTTACGTTCTGGTGAATACCGAGCCATTTTGTTCTCTTTTGCCGCACCCTGTCTTTAAAAATAATGATTATTTAGGGGTGACAACAATCCTGACACAGGGGGGCTCGCTCTAGCTTCTACGCCGCTTTGCGGCTACGGAACGTCACTGCGTGGCGCGAGAATTTAGGACGTTGCTGCGCAACTGCTAGGACGCTCGCAAGCTCGCTGCTAGGGGCTAGGAATGCCGCTTTTTGCGATTACAGGTTACGGAACGGGCTGTGCCCTGACGGTGAGTTGAGCTTGGAGCGTTCCGTAATTCGTAATCTGTCAACCGTCAGCACGGCGTTAAGCGTTTTGATGTCTTTAGTCTTTTTTTAGTCTTTTTTTAGTCTTTTTTTGGTCTTTAATCTATCGCATGATATGATTTTGGCTTAGTGAATGGGTTTTCTTATTTTCAATTAATCAACTAGGCATCAACCTATGAACATAGAAACAATCAGTTTTTTGAAGAAAAATGCCGCGAGCTTAACCCTCGATGAACCGATGATTATTACTCAAAATGGTGTACCTGCTTACGTTATCGAGTCGGTAGCGGATAGAAATCGACGTGATGAGGCGATAGCTTTACTCAAGCTAGTCAGTTTTGCAAAAAGCGATCAACAAAATGGCCGCACTATGTCATCAAGTGCATTCAAGGAACGCTTGGCGGGTCGTAAAATGGCTTTAAAGGATAATAAGTAGTATGTCTGTGGTAAAACTTGAATATACCAAGACATTTGAAGATACCGTAGATAGTGCTATATCTCACTATTCCCAATGGCATGACGAGATCACTATTATTGAGAGAGTTGAGGCAGTTATTGAGGCATTTGAAGCATCTGTGACGCAAAATCCTTTGAGCCATGCATTATGTCAAGAGTTAGTTGAACTTGGCATTACTCAAGTAAGGCACGCGATAAAAGAGGATTTTAGAATACTGTACGAGGTTAGCTACATTAATGATGAGTCTCTTGTTACTGTGCTACTTTTTTTGAACCAACGACAAAGCATACAGAATCAACTGATCAATCATTGCTTGGTTTATAAGTAATTGCTTGTGGCAGTGAGAATCGAGGACGGCCTTTAGTCGCGAGAATCTAGGATACTCACAAGCTGGCTTTAGACTCTAGCGCTCTAGCGTTCTTCGAACGTCGCTTTGCTAAGGACGTCGGCACGTTTTTCGCTATTTTGGTATGCGAGTTTTGTACTTTGGGTCACTCGGGTTTGTAAACATTTCATCAAAAGAAAATATTTATGTCATTAATGAACATCATCAATACTTCGGCTTCAAGTCAATCACGTAACCGCTCGCAAACACTCGAAAAATTGTGGCAAGACTACGAAAAAAAACAATTAAGAAATAAACGTTATCAAACAAAATTAGAGGGTTTTTATCGCGAGTTCACCTCACAATTACTTGAAAAAGAGCAGGCCGTATGTGAAGCCTCAGCCCAATGGGTGCGTCATTTATTGACTTTTGTGCCGCGTAAATCCATTAAAGGTCGCCAACGGGAGGCGCTGCTAGAATGGATTGACGAAGAAATAAGTATTATTGAATCGAACCCGTTTAATCCTATCAATACTCACGAAATACGCGATAGCTTCACTAGCTTGCTTATGGCTTATCAAGCAACCTTGCCTAAGCAAGACATTGGTCAGCACGAGCTTGATGCTTTTCGTGAAGAGTTAGAATCTATGTTTGGCTTTGAGTTGGATATAGACGATGCGCAACTGTCTGAACTCATTGATGAACCGGCGAAGTTCCAGGCATTTTTTGATCAAAAATTGGCTGAGCAGCACAATAAGGCTTTTGATGACGGCGACGCTGAAAATGCGTTTGAGCAAGATGAGGCTGAGTATGATGCCCAAGAGGATGATTTTTTCTTTGAATCGAGTCAACCAGAGCAAGCATTAAGCGTTGAGTTATTTAGCGATAAAACCATGACCAAATTGTATCGACAATTGGCGAATCAATTTCATCCCGATAAAGAGCCTGAAGCTGCTAAAAAGGCGCTAAAAAAAGAGTTGATGCAGCAACTATCTCAAGCCAAGAAAAGCAAGGATGCTGTCGCCTTGCTGATGTTGGCTCTTGAATATCTGCCAGAGTATAAGCTTGAGGCCGATGCAGATATGATTAAACGTATTGAGGCTGCGTTGCAGGTTAAAATTAGTTTATTAAATCAAGATTATCAATCAATGCAGAATGGCGATGATATTAAAAGTATGATTTGGCAACGTTTTGGGGGTGGTTCAAAAGCATCACGCGCTAGGGAGTTGGCCCAATATGGTGATCATCTCACGATTGAAACTGAAGAGTTACTCGCAAAAGTGACTAAGATCAAAACAGTACAAGCGATACAAAAGGAATTAAACCAACGTAGCCGACGGGGGAGTTTTAACGACATTTTTGATCTTGCGATGTTTAATGACGAAACTTTTGATGAATTTTGGCAATACAAATAGCGCAATGATGATGCTTCGTAACGGCTAGGACGGCCTTCGGCCGCAAGTACGCAGCAAAAAGCACTGCTGCTAGGATGCCTTCGGCCCTAGGACGCTCGCCAGCTCGCTTTAGAACGCCACTACGTCGCTTTAGACTCTGGCAGCGAAGCGATAGCTTCTACGAACGCCGCTTTGCGGCTACGGAACGTCACTGCGTGACTTACGGATAACGGAGCGGGCTGTGCCCTGACGGTGAGTGAGCGCGCGAGCGTTCCGTAATCCTTCTCTTTTCTGTCATTCCCGCGAACGACTGCATGGTCAATTTTGTTCCATACAAAATATGACATTTCCACCCTCCATGGTAGTTAGATGCAGGAGGTACGAGCCCAGGGACGGGCGAAGGTAGAATAATGCAGGAGCAATTATCGAGAATAACGTAAGCGTCCGCCGAAGCACACCTTCATAACTTGACCATATGTCGCCATCCTTGTTCTTCTGAATCATAGGAGAACGATATGTTTGGTAACTGTAGTGGCTTGCACACATAATCCCTTCGGCGCGATTACATCCGCCAAACTGGGCTCACATTAGCTGATAATAAGCGGGACCACCGACTCACATTAACTGCCAATGGACGCAGATTAATTAACAACGGGCTTACATTTATCTTGGCGGACTCACATTAATTGCCAATAAACAGCCATGATCCAACAAGCTCGTAGAGAGTCGAGATATGCTGTATCAGCGGACAAGCAACAAGGCCTTAATGTAGGCTAACTTTACATTTTTGGCGCGTTGGGTAAATTCGGTATGATTAAAACTGCTCCCTGAAGCCTTCGGCTATTTTCTCCAGTTGGTTCATTAAGCCGCTATCACGATCGGTATTATTGACATCATTCGGCTTGTTCTTATCCCAATGTTTAATGATGGCTATCAGTAGGTAACAATGGCTGTTGAAGAAGCCTGGACAATACACCAGAACATAACCGCTGGTCCGTTTGAATTGCACTAGCTTGAGCGGAAAACCTGCAGCTTTGAAATGCAGATGTTGTAATTCAAGATACGAGCGGTTATGGGTAAACAGGTAAGGAACGTCGCGGCCAAAGGTGGTAGGCAGGCCTTTACCTTCCTTATACACCCGAAAATCATCTACTAATGCTTTGGTAGCCAGCTCACCTAGGGCCTCTTTTAAATAGGGATGCGTAAATATGCGTACCGCCTTTACTTCCATTCCTCAAATTGTCACTTGGCACCTTGCTTCAGTTTGTTAGCCATCTGAGTCGAAACCTTATCCATGTTCAGATTGGCAGCAGTAAACTGGGCAGGGATGCTTTCCAATGTGGTGGTGCCACGTTGGGCAAACTCACAAAACGCCGTCATTTCTTCAAACAGTGACGCCGGTACCGCATAAAACTGGATTTGGTTATTAGATGACACCGCAATTGCATCTCCTTGGGCTTCGGCTAATGCAGCACTGGGGTTTGATTTGAACTTGCTGATCGGTGTGGTATAGCCACATAAAATTTTCTGTAACATCATAGCTCCATTTTCTACTGTTGCGACAGTTATACCAAGACCTAAGTATAGACCTAAATTTAGACCTATACCAGTATCGGATTATTCATCCATCAAGTTCAAATAAACGACGGATTTAGTGGTTACCTGCAAGTCGATGGTTACGCCGGTTATGCTAAAACCGATGCCGAACTCGTGGGCTGCAGGGCCCATGCTCGTCGTAAGTTCACAGAGGCTGAAATCGCTCAGCCTAAAGGCAAAACGGGCAAGGCAAACTGGGCTCTGAACCATATCCAGAAAATCTACCGAATCGAAACCTTGAATAAAGATTCAAGCCCCGAGGTTCGCCGCCAACAAAGGCAGCTGCACAGCCAACCCTTACAGGATGAGTTGCATCGTTGGCTGGAGAAATCACAACGCCATGTGCCACCTAAAAGCAGCTTAGGGAAGACAATAACCTACTGCCTAAATCAATGGCCCAATCTGAACCGCTATCTTGAGGATGGGCGACTGAATATCGACAATAATCGCGCAGAGCGAGCCATAAAGCCGTTCGTCATTGGCCGTAAAAATTGGCTATTTGCCAATACGGCCAATGGAGCAAAAGCCAGTGCCATACTGTACAGCATGATAGAAACTGCCAAGGCTAATGGGCTGATGCCTTTTGACTATCTCATGTACTGCCTAGATCAGCTGTCACTCAAGCCAGAAAGCCTGGATCATTTGTTACCTTGGAATGCAAAACTAGGCTAGGTGCAGATCACCGGACGGATACTAACATTCAGTTTGGCTGATAAGCCAAACATGGCAATTTATCCTCAATCAGTGTAATGTAGTTTGATGTATACATTGTATGATGAGGTTTACCATGAGTGTCATGTCAGTGCGCTTATCCGATGAAATCGAGCAAAAGCTGGTACAGCTTGCCCAGTCAACTGGCAGAACTAAATCGTGGTTGGCCAGCCAAGCGATTCAGGATTATTTAGACCGGGAAGCTTGGCAAATTGCTGAAATCCAAGCCGCATTACGTGAAGCCGATGCCGGTGATTTTGTGCCAGAGAACGAGATGAATGCCAAGTTCCAGCGTTGGGGGAACAATGCGGGTTAAATGGTTGCGCAAGGCCGCGCAAAATCTTGAAGATGCGTATGATTATTTAGCCAAAGACAACCCCAAGGTCGCTCAAGCATTCGTGCAAGACGTTTACCGCTTAGTGAACTTATTGCCGGTGCAACCCGCCATGGGACGGGCTGGGCGCGTAGTTGGTACACGGGAACAGGTTATACAGGATTACCCGTTCATCATCCCGTACAGGGTTAAGCAAGATGAAATCCATATTCTACGGATATTCCACACGCGATTACGCTTACCTAGTCAGTGGTAAAAAAATTGATTTAATTGCAAAAAGTGCTACGAGCTCCTCAGAATTTTTTAAGCGGCTTTAGGCAAGAGTGATTCATTGACATCCTCCACCTCCTTTAGGGGGGGGAGGATGTCAATTCCAGCAGAACCTTCTTAGCTACACAATCCCACAATCCCAAAATCCCACAAATACCCGAGCATGAAGGAGAGTACACGCTTGCTCGCAGCAATATGGTAAAAATCAAAAAATTAATATACTTTCCCAAAAAGGGAAATTAATTATTGACTATCGTTTATGCGTTTCCCATAATGGGAAATATAGAAAAGGGGATTGCATGAGAGTTGTTTCAAGAGTCGCATTGCGGGAGTTTTGGGAGCAGCCCATTTATCAAGATAGTGAGCAACCTCTCAAGTCATGGTACGAGGAAGCTAAAAACGCTAACTGGCAAAATCCGCAAGACATAAAAGCGTTGTACCGCAACGCGAGTTTTGTTGGCAATAACAGGGTGGTATTCAACATCCACGGCAATAAGTACCGTCTTATTGTGGCCGTGAATTACAAGTTTGCAATGGTCTATGTTCGCTTTGTTGGTTCTCATGCTGAGTATGACAAAGTTGATGCAACCACAATTTAGGAGGTTTGCAATGCAAATTAAACCGATCAGAACCGTGGCTGATAATGAAGCAGCCTTAAAGCGTATTGAACAGCTTTTTGATGCTGAACCTAACACGCCAGAGGGTGATGAGCTGGAAGTGTTGATCACGCTGGTGAGCGCGTTTGAGGACGCTCATTTTCCAATTGAAACGCCAGATCCAATCGCGGCCATTCAGTTTCGCATGGAACAGCAAGGGCTTGTTGATGCCGATATGGTGCCGTTCCTTGGGCAACGTAGCCGAGTATCAGAAGTGCTAAACCGCCAACGTCGGCTTAGTCTGAACATGATCCGCAAGCTGAATGAGGGGCTTAAAATCCCGCTGCCTTGCTTGGTCAAAGAATACCAATTAGCTAAATAACGGAATGTCTATGACTACTCACAAGCATGGCGAATCGAGATATCAGAGGGTAGAAAGTACCCAAGGCCAATTTGACATCCTCCACCTCCTTTATCGTCATCGGATGAGACTCAGCCTTTTCTTCTTTAAGTGAGCGATAGCGTCTCAATGGGTATTCAAATTTATATTCTTCTGCCGCGAGGCTTACCATGGAGACGATGAGCCACAGTAAGTTATTAATGCGACGGTTAGATAATTGACGGGTATTATCTGCTCTCACCATTTGCATTAACTGCTGACGATAAAAATCGACCTGCGATAGGGTGATCTCATTCATCAATGTATTGCCAAATTGTGGGATCAGATACTTATCTAAAACGTTTTGTATGGTGTTTCTATAGCTATTTTTCCACGTCGCCTTTTTGCGTTCAAACCACTGATAGGCAAAATCATTGAAAAATGGATATTCACGATCAGGATGTTTCTCACGCTGCAACAGCTCAAATTGAGCGACTTTTTTACTTTTGGGGAAATAATCACGGTATTGGAAGCAGCCTAAGTCTATCTCTGCATTCATTTTTTGAGTGTTGTCTTGGCAGTAGCAAGGTTTTTAGGTGTGGCCAGCATTTTTGTGCCTTTGCCTAGACGCTTACTCATTAACATTACTTTGATTTGGTATCTAACATCATATATTATTGCTGTGTTAACTATTCACACAAATAGGTGGAAACATGTCACGGACAACCAGTGTTACTATCGGATCACAGTTAGATGAATTTGTCAGTCAGCTTATTTCGTCAGGTCGCTATGGCTCGACAAGCGAAGTTGTTCGTTCTGCCTTACGACTATTAGAAAGACAAGAAAACCAGACGATAGCTTTGAAAATGGCGATTGAAGCTGGTGAGCAAAGTGGTGAATGCGCATTATCACTTCATGACATCGCTGCAATGGTGAAACAAAAGCACAATGTATAAACTTTCCAACCTTGCTGCCGAAGACTTTGAGCGAATTTTTGAATACACCCTATTGAACTTTGGTGTTAAGCAAGCGGATGACTATACGGTAAGTATGCATAATGCTTTGTTGGCAATCACTGAGCAGCCTCTAATGGGGCATGAGTGTCCAGAAATTGCTAAAGAACTTCGACGTCATAATCATCATAAACATGCGATTTTCTATAAAAAACAGACTTATGGGATCTACATCCTCCGCATCCTTCATCAACAAATGGAACCATTACGGTATTTTTATCCAGATACTGAGTGACTTCTCACCGCCCTATCGTGTGATGCTTTTTATTTCGTTAGCCGCTGCTCGATAGTATCGAAACTTACGCAGCTTCCATAAGCAGAAATGACCGTCCAGCCGCCTTTAATTCTAGAACTCTTGAATTGCTGGGTTGGCCGTATCTTGATGTTGATCCGCGAGCTATCAGCCAAGCACTCGATATTGCACCTTAACATGAAGTTATACATTGTATAACCCCATATTTGGTGGTAGCATGTTTAAACAATGTATCATAGTTGGTGAGGTTAATATGCAGACCAGTATCAAAAAATGGGGGAACTCTGCTGGAGCAATTATCCCTGCTGCCGTGCTGAAGAAGGCAGGGTTCGGTATGGGGGATCAAGTTGAAATAGAGGTTGTTCAGGGGCGTATTGTGATGAGCCCAGCAACCCCAATATTCACACTTGATGAGTTGCTAAGTGCCAGTCCAAAAGGGTCTTTTGAACTTGATTCAGAAGATACTCAATGGCTGAGTTCGTCACCTGTAGGCAAGGAAGAAATCTAATGAGTTACACCCCAAAACGAGGTGACATAGTGTGGATTGATTTTGACCCATCTGCGGGACACGAGCAGGCTCATCATCGTCCTGCGCTGGTACTTTCGCCTGAGCCGTTCAACAAGCAAATTCAACTTGCTTTAGTCGCGCCAATAACATCTAGGGTTAGAGGTCATGGTTTCGAGGTTGCTGTTGATACCGACAAAACCAAAGGTGTTGTTTTGTGTCAACAAGTCAAGACGATTGACTACGCAGCAAGGGACGTCAAGTATATCGAAAAAGCTCCCGTTGCAGTGCTAAATGAAGTGCTCGCAAAAGTGCGAGTATTGGTCAGTTAAGAAGAGGAAATCAGATATGGCTCAACCCTCCTATACTCGTGAACAATGAAGATGCTTGATTTTCAGTGACATGAGGATTAAGGTCGCTGTCACGAGACTACTCCTGACCAAAAACAAGTCCTAGAGACCCTGCATGCTCAAACGCGTGACGGGCTTGTTTGTGACCGCATTAAAGCAGTACTTCTTGCATCCGAAGGCTGGACCGCGGCAATGATTTCTCAAGCATTACGGATAAATGAATCAACGGTCCGCCGTCACCTTGCCGATTACACCTTGTCAGAGAAGCTCAAGTCTGAAAATGTCGCGGTTCACAAAGCCTGTAATCTGTTGAGCAAACCGCAGAGTTAATTGCCCATTTAACTCAGACTCAGGCAACCAAAATCTCACACGGCTGGATATGTACAGGGCAGGACAAAGCCAAAGAAACCAACGGCAGTCGTAGGCGGCGTAAACTGATTGTAAGCTTACGGCAGCATAGCTGAACTTAATCAACATAGTCTGATTTACTAAATTAGCGCGAGCATTCGCTGCTTTTTCATGGCATTTGGCGACCATCAATCTAGTTTTTGCTTTTCTTGATAGCTGGCGCTGCTTACGTCTGAGGTTTTTCTCAGCACGCTTTACAAATCTTCGGTTGGCTATCTTTTTGCCATTCGATTCGATGGCGAAATGAAACAGCCCCAGATCAACACCTGTGACCTTGCTTGCAGTGTGAAGTATAGTTGGTACTTCCACTCAGAAAAGTGTGATTTGGTTGCCTTTGACATTCAGGGATTCACATCATCGCTTTGGCCAACGCGCAATCTAAACCTAAAAGTTGGATATAAATCCTATAATATTCAGTAAAGTGGGAATATAGTCCTGCCTTTCACATGTTAGAGTTGCTTTGATTTCAAAGTTGGACTATATTCCCATTAATGGCTGAATAGTGGGAATATAGTCCCTTTGGTTGGTGATGTGGCTAAGCGTGATTTACACAATGTACTGTTTCCAAAGCAACGCAAAATCCTGACTCATTTTGGTGAGGACTTGTTGTTGGCGATGAAACGACGTGGTTTTACAAAAAAGCTGCTGTGTGAACGTACTGGTTTTGATCATAAAACCGTGAACAAAGTCTTCGCAGGTGATCCGGGCGTTGCCATAGGCACTTACTTAAAAGTAATGGCCGTACTTGGCATGGAAAGCAACTTTGCGGAAATGGCCGCTCATGATGAAGTGGGTATCAAGCTGCAAAACATAAAATTGCTGGAAGGTTCAAGATGAGCCGTGAAATCGTCGAAGTCTATGCCGACTGGCAGCCAATCGAAGCGCCACTGCTAATAGGGCGGCTTACTTATAGCGATTCAAGCCGAGGTGGCGTGTTTAGTTTTGCCTACGATAAAGCATTTTTAACCTCAGCCTGTCGCTTGCAAATTGATCCAATCTTGACGCTTCACTCCGGTGAACTCTACAACGATGAAGCCGATAAAAACTTTCGCGCATTTCTTGATTCATCGCCTGATAGATGGGGACGTATTTTAATGCAACGGCGTGCGGCGATTGATGCGCGCAAAGGCATTCGAGCAACAAGTCGATTAAACGAATTGGATTACCTGTTGGGCGTGCACGACTCTTACCGGATGGGTGGTATTCGATTTAAGCGAGCAGGCTCGAATGCTTTTTTGGACGACAATTCTGAATTTGCTGCGCCGCCAATGGCTTCTTTGCGAGAGCTAGAGCACGCAGCCATGCAGATTGAAAAAGACGATGACATCGACAGTGACGAGTATTATCGCTGGTTGAAAATGCTGATTTCTCCAGGCTCATCATTAGGTGGTGCAAGGCCCAAGGCTTGTGTCACAGATGAACAAGGCCACTTGTGGATTGCAAAGTTTCCCAATCTAAATGATACCCATGACGTGGGCGCATGGGAGATGGTCTGTTATGAATTGGCTTTGGCGGCAGGTGTTGACATGTTTCCAAGTGAGATCAAGCAGTTTTCGTCACAGCACCATACCTTTTTAACAAAACGGTTTGACCGCGATGGCGAAAAGCGACTGCATTTTTCATCGGCCATGACACAGCTTCAATACTATGATGGTGAACAATTTCAAGGTGCCAGCTACTTAGAGATTGCTGAATTTATTTCCAATTGTGGTGCGCAAACCGAAGCTGATTTAGCACAGTTATGGCGACGTATCGTGTTTAATATTGCGGTGTCCAACACGGATGATCACCTGCGTAACCATGGGTTTTTATTAACAAAGAATGGTTGGAAGTTATCACCCGCTTATGATTTAAACCCGATAGTGGGTAAGCATGGCCTGCATCTGAATATTACCGATACAGACAACGCTCTAGACTACCAATTAGCCTTTGACGTAAAAGACTTCTTCCGACTTTCGCAAACCCAAGCCACGCAAATTTACGATGAAGTATTAATGGCGGTTAAGCAATGGCAAACCGTTGCTAAGCGGCTAGGGGTCAGCCGAGCCGAGCAAACCATGAAACAATCAGCGTTTAACGTTTAATGGTGAGCTTACGGCAGCGTAGCTCAACTTATTTCAATTAATAATCAACAGATCCTTTTTACGTATCAAAGCGCCTCTGCCAACTGATTTGAACCACTGACTTTTTTGTATCGATCTTGTAATTGTAAACTATACCCTTTTTCTAGTAGCCATGAAGAGTTCAGTACAACACCTTTAAGTGCTATAAAAAGTAGTTGGTTTATTTTGCTTTGATTTTCTAAACTCGTAGGATAAAAGTAACTTAAAGCTGTGGAACAAGGAGGCGCAAAGGATATGCGCCCTGTCATTGAGAAAGAACTTCTTCATTACGACATCTTGTATGCACTGGATGAAGCTTGGGTACTCGATAACTTGGTTTTTCAGGGCGGAACTTCACTGCGTTTGTGCCGAGAATCAAATCGATATAGTGAATATCTTGATTTGCAGGAGGTAGGGACTTCAATAGTAAGATGTTAATTGCAATGAAGCAGGTCATTGAAAAGTATATCGGTAATCGGTATGGGCTTGAGTTGTAGCTCGTAGCATGTTCAGTGACATATGATGCAAATTAGCGACATTTTATGCCGCATTCTCCCGGTAAATTTGGCAGGCATCCTCGCCAAATATTACATCTAACTGTTGACGGCGAAACTATTCATGGTGACCCAGAACGTATTCACGAATGTCCGTCCAACCACGAGCCCCTGCAATGACGGCACTGAGTGCACCAAACTGAGCATCAAATAATGCTTTCATTTAGTTGTTGCATAGGCCCATTGCACGATTTAATGAATACAGGGAGAGTATATAGCATATAAGGCGCAGCAAAAAAGACGGCCTTCGGCTGGGAGACGCTTTGGCGTTGCGACGCAACTGCTAGAACGCCACTACGTGGCTCTAGGGTTTAGACTCTAGTAGCGATGCGCTTAAGCATTCTACGAATGCTGTTTTACTGCTGCAGTTTATAGATACACTCAGCGCCATCTTTGATGGCTTGTTATATATCCTATCCATACTTATAATTTATGCGCACAAACAACGCGCATGGGTTATTGTTATGAGAAACAAATATAGCAATCAAGTACACAAAAAAGCTACAAATTTAAGCTTAAACAGTGAGTTATTAGCGGAAGCTAAACGCCTGAACATAAATCTTTCAGCGACAATGGAAAAGGCTCTTGAGAAAGAAGTAAAGCATCGCCTAAAAGCCGAATGGTTAGAACAAAATGCCCAAGCGATTAACGCTTGCAATGAATTGGTTGAAAAACAAGGCTTATTTTCTGATTCTTACCGAGTATTCTAATGTCACAGTTTGCCTTATACCAAAACCACGATAAGAGCACTGCAATTGCATATCCTTACTTTGTTGATGTTCAAAGTGAATTGCTTAATATCTTGAATACTCGGTTAGTTATTCCGCTAACACCTGTCGAACTATTGGAGAAAAAAGCCCCTAGGCATTTATGCCCTGTGATCCATATCGATGAGGGTGACTTCGTGATGTTAACTCACCAAATGGCAAGTGTACCAACGAAGATTTTACGTGAGCCTGTCAATGAGTTGAGTAGTTTCAGGGATGAGATCGTAGCGGCTATCGATTTTTTGATTACTGGCATATAACAGAAGCTGGAGCGTTGCTCGAGATGTATGGACTCCTTTGGCTAATCTTTGAATCGATTAAGACCGTATCCTCTTAGTGGGAGGGAGTCCATACATCTAGGAACGCCGTTTTACCGCTGCAGGTTACTGAACGGGCTCCGCCCGGACGGTGAGCTTGCGAGCGTTCAGTCAACCGTCAACGTCTTTGCTTTTCCTCCCATCTTATTTTCTCTGACTGTTTTTGCGTTTTTTAGGTGTCATTAATTAGTATTTTTCTTAATTGCTGAGTGCTGTAGGTTGCATTAATTAGCTGTTTTATCTATTTTTGAGTGCTATAGTGTTCATTAATTGTCGTCTGCTTTTAGGGGTTAGGTAATGCAAATTTTAACGGTGCAGATGAACATTGCCGGAGAATGGCGTGATGTTGCTTTGGTGGAGTTTTATGCGCCAGATAAGGGCACTGGCGGGCCATGTGTATTAAATTATGAGATCGAACATGTCACGTCTTACTTCCATCAATTTGCGCAAACTGCAGTGAGTGTATCGTTACCCGTTGATAATATCCCGTTGCGAAGCCCTCACTGGCATCGTTTTTTAGAAGATATTATGCCAGCAGGTTCCAGCCGGGATTATTGGGTTAAGCGGCTTGGATTGCAGGATTTGCCTAATTTGGAACGTGATTTCCAATTGTTGAAATATGGAACTATCGCGCCAATTGGCAACTTACGTATAAAAGAATCGGTGCCTGAAAAGGCTAAAAGATCATTACCTGTTACCTTTAGTATCGCTGATGTCAGTGAGTTGCAGATTGATTTTATTGAGTATGCCCAGTCTCGCGGTGCAGCAGCAGGTGGCGCTTCCGGCGCAGGCGGGGCCGCACCTAAGTTATTAGTGCGATTAAATGCGCAGCAAGATGTTTGGATTGATACCTTTCAAGATGATCCGCGTAATCTCGATCAGCCTTATTTAGTTAAGTTTCCAAGGGGTAAAACCACTCTGGATGGCGATATTTTGCGAGCAGAGTATCATTTTTATCATGAGCTTACACAATTGGGCTTTGAGACTATTTCCGTTGAGTCGATGAAGCTTATTGAAGCTGAACGTGGCCCTTCTTTATGGTTGCCACGCTTTGATTACGGTGTTGAGGCGGGAGCAATGGTGAGTTATGGCATGGAGTCGGTTTATGCCATTTTAGGTGAGCCGACAGCAAAGCCTTTGCTACATGTCGATGTGATTAGACGGCTTTTGGCCGTGTTTAATAAAAAAGAAAATTATGGTAATACCAGGACGCTACTCGACGTTGAGGCTGAGCTTGAAGGCAAGAGTGGCATTGAGGCGTTTGTGATTGAATGGGTACGTAGAGATTTATTAAATATTGCCTTTGGAAATTCAGATAATCATGGCCGAAATACCTCTTTTATCAAGTATGGAAACCGCGTCCAGCTGGCACCCATTTATGATTTTGCGCCAATGAAAGCAGATTATGAGATGATCACTCGTACCTTTACCTGGGGTGAGGGAATGGAGTTAGGTGGCGTGTATAACTTTCCTGCAATTGCAGAACATTTATCTGATTTACTGTCGCCTAATGAGTTAATGAGCGCTTTGAATGAAACCGCTGCTCGTTTGCTTGGTCTTGAGCAACGTTTACGTCAGCGGGGTGTGCCAGAATCGATTCTTGCGCATTCGGGAATTGGTTTTGCCACGTTAGAAGCGAGAATGCAGCAATGGGGGCTATTATGACGGTTTCATCTAATGTTGCAACGGATTCGATTGAAACAAAAGGCAGAGGTGGTCGAAAAAAAATTTCGGTTAATCGAAAGCCTTTGACCCTTAAAGATAGGGAAGATTTATTATTAGCCGCTACATTGGATCTCTTTTCGGGGAAAAAGACTCAAGGTCAAGTACTTAAATGGCTGAGAGTTGAGTTGTTATCACTGAGCCAGGACCAATATGCCAAAATGGTTGGCGTTAGCCGTAAAGCATTGTCTGATATCGAAAGTGATAAAGGTAAAAACGGTGTTGAGTTGATTAATCGAGTTTTTAGCGGAGTCGGGTTTCGTATAGCATTAATGCCAAAGGATAGTGTCGTGCTGAAAATGGCGGTAGAGGCGATTTAGAAGCTAAGATCTAGAACGCCGCAAAGCGACGACTGCCTGGGTGCAGATGCAAGTCAGGAATTAGATTGCCAAGCCCATGCTTTAATTGACATGGTGAACCCCGTTTAACATTAGCTATATGCCAACACTTGCATCCCCGCAAAACGAGGAACAATTTTCCGTCCTACGCTGAATGTGCAATGTAGTCATTGACTGCATTTTCTACCGCTGCATTCAAACTAATGCTTTGCGATAGCGCAATTTCATTAAGTCGAGCGTGAACCTCTGGCGAGATCCGAACGTTGAATTTGCCAGAGAAGTTTTTGTAAGGCTCAATGCCACGCTCCTGACACATCTCTAAAAAAACGCTTAATGACTTCGTGCCCTCGGCTTCCAATTGAGCGACGCTTTCACCATAGAAATCCGCGCCGCCGTTTAAGCCTACGAACTCACCACGGAATGTTTCAGCGTCTGGATCATAATCAATAAAGGCTTTTACCCCGTTGATCATCATAAGATTTTTCATGCTTTCACCCCGTTCCTTTCTAACCATTTTTTGATGCTTATCACTGCGTCTTTGTCAGTTTCTTTCTGAGGATGTGGGCGGTGATATACCTGAACTTCACCAAACAGCACCACACCAATTCGAGACCCCTCACGCTCTTCAATGTCAGCCCCTAGAGCAATAAACAGCGCTTCAATATCAGACCACTTGATAGCTCCGCTGACAGGCCTAGCAAAGATAGCCGTCAACGTTCTTAAATGTTTTTTGTTCATAAAGTCTCATAATCCGTTAAATCGATAGTACTACTTTTTAGTATCATTTCAAGCGAATTTGGTACTATTTTTTAGTACCACCAATCAAAATGCATTAGCGGCAATTGCCCACATTGATACGGGGTCTGTAGTTAGTAATTTTTGAGTTGTCTCCAAAGTGCGATTGCCAAGCATATGAAGTATGTGAGCAACATCGTAGCCGAGGCGGTGAAGCTCTACTGCGAATGCTCTACGTCCAGATAGCACACTTGGCTGCTCAATCCCCGCATTTTTTAGTAACGTCTCTATCTCATTAAGCGTAAAACCCCGTACTTTTATTGCGGGGATGTAAGCGTCCATATGTGTGAGTAGATCAAGTTCTCCTTATTCTGCCAGCAAGGCATCGGCGGACCATCTTGTTCGCGCCTGGCATCGTACCTATGGTTTACCGATAGTTATTACTAACTGCTCTAATAACTATGGCCCTTTTCAATACCCTGAAAAGCTGATCCCTTTAATGGTGAATAATGCGTTATTGGGAAAACCACTGCCCGTTTACGGCAATGGCCAGCAGGTGCGGGATTGGTTGTATGTGGATGATCATGTTAAGGCGTTATTTTTAGTCGCCACTGAAGGGCAACTAGGGGAAACCTATAATATTGGAGGCTCAAATGAATACACTAATCTTGCTGTGGTGCAGCGAATTTGCGATCTCTTAGAAGAGTTAGTGCCCACTCATCCGCAGTCTCTGACAATGAGTGGCATGGGGTTTCGTGATTTAATACAACATGTTGCTGATCGTCCTGGCCATGATGTGCGCTACGCCATTGACGCGAGTAAAATTCAACGTGAATTAGGTTGGCAACCACTCGAATCCTTTGATTCAGGCCTTAGGAAAACTGTCGAGTGGATAGTGCAAGCGGTCTAAAAACCACCGCGTAATTGATGTCAGAGTACTTTTAGGATCTAATTTAATTTGATAAACCTGGTGCATGTAATTTGTATCGACACACCACCGCTACCGTAATGTCAAAAAATGGTGCCGACATTCGCTATATCCAAGAGCAGGTAGGCCATGCAGATATTTCGACAACACAAGTCTATACCCAGGTGACGATTGGTAAGCTAAAGGAGGTTTATCATCATACGCACCCTGCAGCACGAGAAGGGGAATGAATCTTGAAGAGTGTTGGTGATGATGCAGAGGAAATAGGAAAAGCCCCTAACGGGGCTTTATTCACAAAACCAATGAATTACACTGCCATGGATTTGGCTTCAATAATCATTTTATTCTGTGACTCAGTCGCTTTCTTGATAACTTGAGTATACACACGTTTTTTCTCTGCTGAACTTGCGTTCATAACAAAGGCTGAAAGCTTGGATGTAGTAACGTTAATTTTAGCTGTATTGGTCGACATAGATTTCTCACATAAAACAGCCTAAAAAATAGGCTCAGGTGGCAAGATTAGCAGTCTTATTAATTCTGTGCGAGAGTATTTTTTCTTTATGTGATGCTCAACATCCGTAATGTTATCATGGTAAATACGAGTGCTACCATAATTGTTCTTTATCAGTAAATCTATCTTGATTGCCGCGTCATATTTGGCTTTGACTTGCCGGATTACCTCTTGCGAATTTAAGAATTGATCGATAAATGTAGTAGGTAAAATGCGTCTGCCTTCAAGCTTTTCTCTTGCTTGGACAAACTCCCAGGCTAGTGTAGGTTCTTGATAAACAAAGATGATGAGCACGGCTCGATTTCGCTTTAGTGAGCGATCGATATTTTTACAAGCGATATCAAAGTTTGAAAAAGTACCATCTAAGATGAAACTTTGGTTGTTGTTAAAAATTCTGTCTAGGGTTCGTTCAACAATAAGGCTGACAGCTTTCTGAAAGAGGAATGAATTTTCACCAGTGTACTCTTGGAAGAAGACTCTTAGCTCATCAGGGGCAAGCCTAATAATTCCCGTTTCATCAAACATTTCAAGAAACGCTTTTGAAGCTTCGGTTTTTCCTGCGCCAGGAGAGCCGCACATAAAAATAGACACAGGTTGTTGATCAGCTGGAAACTTGTCTAAATCGGTCAGTTCTCGAGCTATCCGAGTACGATTTGCTTTCGCATAGGTGACCGCTTGAGTTTCAATTTCTGTTTCTGTTTCTTGCTCTGTCATAGTCAGTGATAACGTTACCAGATTTAAACAACATGATATCAGCCAACTCAAGTTGAGTATAACTTACGGGGTTTTACAGCATGTTTTCGTTGCGCATGAGTTTATCAAATGCGTTGCCATCGCTTCGAGATGCGTTTGCAACATAAGGTGCATAGACATCAAATAATAACCGAGTATCACTGTGGCCAAGCATTTGTGAGATATACAGTGGATTTTCTAGGGCTGCGATATGCAGCACTGCCGCGGTGTGACGAGTTTCATAAGCTCGTCGACGTTTCAGTCCCGCTTTAATGAGTGTCGGGTACCATAATTTTTTGCTAACAAAATGGGTATCCAGTGGCGCATCTGATTTGCCAGTAAACACAAAGCCTGACTCTGACAATGCCAAATTTTTAATGCGTTTAAAGGCATCGTATACCGTGTCACACATCTTAAGATCACGCCTAGATTTTGGTGTTTTCACATCACATACTTCACCATTCACCCAGTTTTGCCGTATGCGAATTAAGCGGTGATTAAAATCAACATGTTGCCACTCTAATCCATGTATTTCACAGCTGCGCATGCCAGTCCAAAACCGAATGATGAAGTAATCTTTCCATTCGGGAGGGACGTGGGATAGGAAAAGTTTAACCTCCTTTATCGTCATCGGATGAGACTCAGCCTTTTCTTCTTTAAGTGAGCGATAGCGCCTCAATGGGTATTCAAATTTATATTCTTCTGCCGCGAGGCTTACCATGGAGACGATGGGCCACAGTAAGTTATTAATGCGCCGATTAGATAATTGCCGGGTATTATCTGCCTTTACCATTTGCATTAACTGCTGACGATAAAAATCGATCTGCGATAGGGTGATCTCATTCATCAATGTATTGCCAAATTGTGGGATCAGATACTTATCTAAAACGTTTTGCATGGTGTTTCTATAGCTATTTTTCCACGTCGCCTTTTTGCGTTCAAACCACTGATAGGCAAAGTCATTGAAAAATGGATATTCACGATCAGGATGTTTCTCACGCTGCAACTGCTCAAATTGAGCAACTTTTTTACTTTTGGGGAAATAGTCACGGTATTGAAAGCTGCCTAAGTCTATTTCAGCGTTCATTTTTTTGAGTGTCGTCTTGGCAGTTGCAAGGTTTTTAGGTGTGGCCAGCATTTTTGTGCCTTCACGAAAACGGCAGCCATAAAGATGCATGTCGAACTGAATACGCCCATTGGGGCGCACACGAATATGAGCCATAGGTGGCCTCCATCAAATAGCACTGTCCCTATCCGATGGAATTCGTTAGAATTTCGCCATCGGCTGGGTCTCTGTTAATAGCTAGTGCAGCCGATACGGGGGAGAGTGGTTGCCGCCACTCTCTCCCAACTGCTTATTTATTAGGTTAACCGCACTTTTACATCGCGCAACTCAACCTGAAATGTCCCTTTCCAATAGTTGCAGTTTGCCAACTATTGGTTAAAAACACACCTATCAATATAACTAATACTGTTTATTTGTCCAGTATTTTGTTTTAAATTGCTGCGCTTTTTAAATTGACCATTTACCAATGAAAATTGTTGTGCAATTTAGCGGAAGTTTGTTGCTGTCATTTACCTCACAACCACACATAACCGTATTCAGTTTAAGTTTGGGGGCTGACTTAATCATCGGCAAACCCATATTCATCGATATTGGCTAAATCGCCACTGTTTTCTGTGATGTTTTCGGAATGCTTATTATTCGGTTTAGGTGCTAAATCAGGATGAGTCGTTGGCGAATAAACACGAGCGTTCTTGAGTTTATCTTCTGTTTGGTTTTCTGTCGTGTCGGTGTATTGCGCATGCGACTCTATGTCATTAACTGGAGTATCAATTTCGTCTGGCACATCGCTTGGTTGTTCGGCAAACAAATCGAGTTCTCCTTGGCGCGATGGCGGCAAAATGTAGCGGTCATCGTAAGTGTTCAGGTACTCGTTTTTCAATTTTTGATATGCAGCTAACTGTGATTGTTCTGATACTAAGTTAAGGCTATCAAACGGTGACATATCTTCTGGTTTATCAAAGAAATTGAGTTTCAGTTCACCATTTTGATTTTGAGTTAACGTAATGCGGATCTCGCCTCCTTTAGCAAAAATTTTTAATTTCATGTCTTTGAGAGTGCGAGGCGAATAGGAAAATAATAATGCGTTGTGATTATGAAGGTGTTTAACGCTGACTTCGCGAATGAACTCCCGACGTCCGGGCAACATGCATGAGAATAACCTGTTGCTGTCAAACAGTAGCATCGCAGTATTGAGCGATCTAACGCTGGTTTCTTTTAAGATCATGTTATTTAACTGTTTGAAATCGTATAAATTAGATGCAAATTCAAGGAGTAACCTGCTTTCCTGAGCTATTTTTCGATGAAATTGCTCTATGCCTTCCAGAGAGATACTTTGCGTGTGCTGGTCAGTTTTAAACGTGAGTAGTTCTCCTTCTAAGCTAAACGCTATGCTGCCTGTTTCAGAGTTCATGTACAGCGTTTTAAGCGTTTGGCTTGCGGCTTCAGTCAAGGGGAGGGTATGAGGTAAGTCGATATTGTCTTGTAATCGTTTGGTCGTGACTTCACCATTTTTCTGGAAGCGGATCTCTTTTTCATTTTTTCTAAATTCAACAAAATCAAAAGGTATGAGTGAATTGGTTGAATTGATAATGTCAACAATCGAGCGTCTGTTCAGCTCATGATAAGCACGTTGAGTATTGGCCACCTGATATTGAATATGATTTTCATGAGCAGCGTCTAATTCAAAACGGGACATTGGGAAATGTATTGAATCATCAATCTTTTTGTCGTCTCTGAGTAATAAACAATACTCGATATTGATGTATTTGCCATTTTTGTACCTGAGCTCAAAAATATACTGATTGGCTAGGGTATTAAACTCTTGCTGTTGCTCTTTCATGCACATGAAAAAATCGAAAGGGATTGAGAATTCAGCATTCTTCAAACCATGGCCTTTTTCGAGAGGTATTTCAATTTGTCCATATTGACCAGGGGCACCACCAATAAGGAGCATACGGCTGTTATCGCTGTCGATAAACACACTGATACATGCATCCGAATGATGTTTGTCTAGTGCATTTATCATATTGATAAACAAGGGAGATTTTATTTTCGGGATTAATATCTTTGACATAATACACCTAGTTGTTCTGTTGAAAGTGTGAGAGATATAGCTGTGTTTGTTGAACGACAAATTGCAGATCCACTAACTTAGCGTGCTGCTTATGAGGGTTTAGTTTGGTTTCACTCAATTTGGGCGTCAGAGTGATGGTCAGTTCGCTTTGACCAACAGGTTGTTTTTGAAGCGTTATTGTTTCACCCGATTGAGCAAAATGGTCTTTTAACCTGTTTAATAGAATGTCGATTTTTGTTTTTCTATTCACGGTTAACACAAAGCTGGGCGCTAACCAGCGCCACAGTGGCTGACGAAATACTGCTGCAAAATGTCGTGCATTTTTGACATTACACGCCAAGGTTAATGTTAATGCTGGATGTATGCCGTTGCTTAGCACGATTGCTGGCAAATTACTGAGTGCTGTGATTTGCGCTTTGGTCATTGGCAAGAATTGATATTTGCCTGGAGATTGCGAGATTTGGCTTAATAACGGCCAGTTAACCTCTTTTACTTTTCGCATTTCAAGAAATAGATATTGAAGAAAGTCATGAGAAATTTTGTTGGCGTTACCAAGCCATTTTTGATGATACTTGACGGTGTCTTGTGCAATCGAGACTGTATGAAAATCGCTGAGCGGCTTTTGGGCGACACTATTTTTATTCGTCTTAAATAGATGTTGTCTCAGTGCTGTCTCTGTGAGTAAGACGTGGTTTTGACGCTTCTGGTTAATGTCTTTTGCTTGGTAATCAGGGCTGATTAAAGCGAGTTGACGTGATAGATCATTTGAGTCGTTTTTTAACCCCAGCAAATATCGCAATTCACTATGCGAGAATTCTCGAGGCTGTGATTCACCAAAGCCTGGCCGATAGAATGGGTAAAGCCAGTCTATATCGTGCAGATAGGACCATCGAGTTGTTGCATAGTACTCGTGTCCGATTTGACGAGTCATTTCATCTAACAAAATCCCATCATTGCACAGTGAAAATGGTTGCCCTTCAAGCCAATAGTCAAATCGCGCAGCAAGCACGTCATCATGGAGTAAGCGTTTCATTTGCTCTGTATTCGTGGTTTGCTGTGGCGGCAGATTGTATGCAAGGTGCAGTGCTTGCAGCATAAATAAATGTACACCGCTATGACGCAGGTGATGAAACCGCGCTTGCTGGCCGCATATTGCTTTGATGCATTTAGTGGCAGGTAATAAGTATTGCAACTGCCGTGAATGGTATGGCTCTTCTGTGAAGCCGATCAAATGCTGGTGAGGTTCACAAAGTTCACTGTTTTTTATCACAATTCTGACTAGAATCGCGAATTCTTCCGGTATGACGGTATAGACAACGCGTGAATGTCTGCTTTTGGTCGTCCCCTCCTTAGTATTTGTGATATTGAAACGAAACAATTGTTTATTCGCTGGATCAACAAATACATCCTTTAAACGAAGACGCAGTAACTCTCCTCGGCGCAACATTGCGAAATAGCTGATAATGACAGTGACTGCGCAAAATAACCTCTGCAATAACCCCCCGTAGGGCGGCGCGATGAGCTTTGCGACGATTTCATGCAACTGTTCTATTGAGATCCGAAATGGATCAACACCTGGAGGGCTGAGTGGTGGTTCGAACTGGCTAATGTCTAAATGGTCTGTGAGTGATTGGTGACGCATAAAGCGAAAAAAATACAGCATGATCAGTTGCTCTGTTTCAGTCGCTAAATTGTCATAAATGTTGTGGCTCCATTGTTGTAGTAGTTCTTGGTCTATTGCTTGGTCATAACTGAGCGGGCTCGTGAGTTTTAATTGAATATTGCAGTATTTTTTGATGGTGCTGTCTGCGAGTTTTTGCTTTTTTACCCCACCGAAATTGATGAGTTCTAACGTGTATCGATAGAGCATTGTTGGCAGGATATTGTCTACAGGCCAATGACTAAGGTCATGGACACATTCTGTAATCTTATTGCGATTATTTTGCAGTTCGAGGTGCGGCCATTTCTTCGAGGCTTGATTGGCTTTAGGTATTGCGGTAACTGCCATTTCGTCATAATCGATGCCATAAATTCTCACTAATTGTCGTTGTTGGTCCTTCTTGTCAACCGAGACTAAAGGGGTTGCGACATGACGTTCTGGGTAACTAATATCTTTTAAGAATGTAGGAACGACATGATCGCGATAGTGCCAAACGGCTTGAAAAAGGTGCTGGTAATGACGAGAGACCTGAGTTGATATGGAGAATGACGTTAATAAGGTTTCTAATCTTTTTAGCAACTGCTTTTCAGTTAGCTTGCTATGCGAATATGCCTGATATTCCGTCAATGATTGATAGACAAATAAGGGCAGGTGATACCGGCTTGATTTCGGTAGATCGTCTTGATTAGATGACTTATCTAAGTGTTTGATATTAAGATATGTTTGTCTTTCAATACGCTGAATGCTTTCTTTGTCGTTAATGATGTTGACGAGATGTGCAATGGTTAGTGGCGCAATTTCAAGTGCGATAATCAATGCCATAAACTCAGCTGACAGTTCAGATCTTTGTTTCAAGAACTGAGCTTTGACGTTTTCATACTCTGTTTGCAGTTTAAATGCATCGTTCGCTTGAGCTGTGATGCATTCATACCATCTTAAATCAGGATCTGGCCAAGGCAGCTTTTCAATCTCAGGAGTTTGCCACTTCAGTGCTTCTTTGAGGTAGACAATAATGGCTTCTAGCGCACGTTTATAGTGACGTTGCTTGCCTGTAGGTACAGATCTGATGATTTTATTGATGACTTGTAAATCTTGAAGAGTGATTTCACGACTATTGGGTTGGCTGATTAATATGTGAGTCGGCTTTTGAGCTGAAAGGTTTGAGGCTTTGAGTGTTGGGTTCGGCCACTGGCTGATCACCCAGCTAATGGCATCTATGCCAGCGTTTGACAAGCCCTGACGTTGGTGATAATTGTAAATCTCAACAGGGTTTAATTTGTTGAATAAACTAGACATATTTCAACTCCTTTAACCCGTATCGAGCCGGCAGACTATCAAGAAATAAGTCTTGTTGTTTTATGCTTGCTGGAAATGTATGGTCACTGCCCAGATGTTCACCGTACTCCGCGTGTCCCATTAAGCGATCAATTTGGTGTGTTGTCAGTTTATGTATAATGCTGGTAGCGGCACTTTGCGCAAATTGATGACGCAACACATAGGGGACAATGCCATTGGCTCTTTGATGTAAAAATTGTCGCAGCGATTTTGCTGATATTGCAGTCGCTTGATTATTTGCATCATATAAACTCCATGCCCAGGGAAGATCATTGATCACATTCAACTTGGAACTGAGTTGTTGTTGCAACGAGATGTAATGCAGAATTTGTTGTCTCAGATAGTCACAAATCCTAATTTCGCGTTGAAATCCTTTATCAGATACTGTCGTGCGGCGGTAATCATAGTGTGATTGTTTATTGATAGAGATAGCATGGGTAGGGCGCATGCCCGTAAGCACTATAAATAGCAGTGCAATATGGTTAGCGCAGAGATTGTGATAATGAATTAAATCGGCTTGAGCGGCTTTGTTTTCAGGCTTAGATGAAGTTATCTCGTCATGAAGATGGCGAAAAATCGCAACAACCTCACTCTCGGGTATAAGTCGCTTACTACCGAAAACCACGGACTCGTCTGCGTATTTTTCTAGGTCTTCACCAACCCATTTACTATGAAAACTCACACCCACTTTTGAACTTGTAATATTAGCGGGAATGTTTCTTTTGGCGTTGTCATTTAATAGTGAAATGCTGGGAAGTGTGGCATTACTTACTGCTGAACTCGACGAGAATGTGAGTGTCAGCAACTTGCTCACACCTAGAGAGTTTGCATGAGTGAATAATCGACTGAGATACCGATCTTGCGCGTGAAATAGCTCAGCGCGAACTTGTTCACTGTTTTTTTGCTGATAAACCGCTGCATGTCGATGGTGCCGTATATCAGCAGGTAATAATAATGATTTAGTTAAACTGGATAGTTGATTATCTGTGCGAATACAGCGTGTTATGTACTTAAAAAACAATTGCTTTCTTATCGCTGGAAAGTGTTCGATCTCGGCAGGTTTTCGCCATTTTGCCATGAGCAGATTAAGCAATTGTTGTTTTTCCGCTGCCGTTAGCCATGAAACGTTATAGCTGTGATTGCTAACGAAGGGTTTGAAAATGTGGATTAAGCTATTAGGGATGGGTTGCCATTCGAATTTTTTCTCGCCGTTTTGAGTAATGGTTGCACGCGCGTAATAGGTCCAGGACTTGCCATCCTCAAACTTATGATTTTTGAATCGATGTGCTTCGCATGTATCACTGTTTTTCACTTTGTGGCAGTCGGGAATATCATCTACTGTGAGAGGCTTTTCATTGGCGTGCAGGAGAAAGTCATCTAACTGCTGAGTAAGCCACAAATACAACAAAACAACTAATAATTTGCCTGAGTTGGTTTCATGACTCTGTTTTTCGGCTTGGTAAAACATCTTCATTAACGCTGTGTTAGTACCGAGTCTATCGGGCATGACACCGCCGGAATTTTTTAGTCTATGACTTTTAGCATTAGCTTGTAGCTTTCCCATTACTCATATCCTTTTCCGATATCTGAGGTATGAATCGCACTGGGAGAGAGTTGCGTTAAGTGAGCTAGTTGCATTTTAGATACAACTGGGGATTCTGCTTGTTTTGCAGCTTGAATTTGATGAGCCTGCGTAATACGGCATCGTGCAGACTTTGGGTAAGATAATGAAGGTGTAAGCGTGTTTAATGTGCTGATGACATGTGGAATAGTGCTTTCATTTAACGCTACTTGAAGTGCAACAAAAGAGGCGGAGGTGCGGTTCTGCGGGACACACTGTTTAACCTTTTCATTTGCCAGCAGTCTCACAAGTGCTGGGTGTTGGTGCTGTGAAAATAAATTGGGCAGTACTTTTTTAGATTTCTCGATACTCATAACCAAGCTCCAACATTCAAGCCTTTAGATTAAATCACAAAAAATGGTAAATATCGTCAATTCATGAACTAATTTCGTCGCCGGAATAATTTTTATTTATGTCTCTGTTTTCAAGTTTATGTTTTTAATTGGTCTATTGAGTGCATTTAAACCGTTGCATTAATTATGGCTACTAAATATTAATATGAGATTGCGTTGTTGCGCTACAGTTTTTTAATGTTTACGTAGATATAAATATGTTGTTTCCAGTTGTTGACACTATTCATTAGTTATATTCTGGTTTTAAGGGAGGCTATTTACCCCTTTATTTTATAAAATCCTGCCCGTCAGAGGAATAAGGTAATAAGCACGGCTTTAGTGAGTGTATTTGTACATCTTGAATCATCTGTTCTTGCTTGGGGATAGGCTAGGGTGCTGTTATTGGCTAGAAGTACTGAGGCAATTTACTCACATTGACTTCTACTTCTAGCGATCATTAAAATGGACTGTTATCTAATTTGTTAGGAGAGTTTTTGTTAAATAAAGTTTTGCAAGGTCACAAAATAAAGTTTCTTAAGGTTACAGAATGTAAAGTATCGCTCTCAATTTTAAAGAACATTAAATGTAAAATACCTAATAGTGTAAGATGGACCAGATTGTTGTGGAAACGCTAAAGAAGAAAGGGCAAATTTAGAGTATAACTAACTGATCTATATGGACCATAACCATTTTTAAATGATTGATTTTTTCGTTGCAAATAACATCTATTGGCCTTGTGCCATTAAAAGGTTCATTATGATTAACCATGTTCATAAACCCATAAATATTTTCAGGGTTACTAAAAAGCACACTTAAATCAGCGTGAATATTCAGTATATAGCTGATCCTTTCGACTTGGTCTTGACTGAAGTTCACCTTTTCAATATCAAGGTTGTTATACTTTTCTGGCAACTTTAGCAAAGCCTGAATTTGCTGTTGGTTGCAGTTCCATTTTTTCAATATTAGCAAGGCAGCTCTCATGCCAATCCTTGCTGCGGTTGATTCGTTACAATTTATTTTTTGCATATTCTTTCCTCTGCATTTATCTAGTAGCTTGTTACGTTTTGACTTCTCCCCCAGCTAAAGCAAGGGAATTCTGAGAGCCATTACAGCTCAAAGACGAGGGCAGTGTTAAGCTGCTACCTTTTCTTCTGTAAGACGGTCTAGTCCGACCGCAAGAATGTGTTCGAAGCCTGTAAGCCCTGCTCTGGCATAGATGGGTATAACGCACATAATTAAAATCACTGTTGAAATATACAGTGATTTTAGCAGTAAAAAGGAAAGACGCAACCTGGGGTTTATTTGCGGGCATAAAAAACGCAGCTTGGTTGATATCTTGCTGCGTTTAATTAACTAGGCATTGAGGTTCATACAGGAGATAACAAATACCCTGTCGCCATTGCCCCAAGCTATGGGGTCGTAATGCTCATAGAAGACATCCGAGTCAGAAATTTCGAAAATAACGGGCACCAGTTCATCATCAAGTTCGCTTAGAACGATGTAATAAACATGGCGATTATTCATTGAAATAGCTTCAAGAATGCGTCTTTCCCAAAATCTACGGCCGTCAGGTGTTTGGTCTTTATCAGTCACCATAATATTGTGTGTCTGTAAAAGATAAGCAAACACCTTTGAAGCAAAACCATTTAAAGCATTTTCATGATTCGGAGCAGCAGTTCTCCATACAAGCAACTGAGTCGCATTGGTAACGTTCAAATATGCGTTAGGCGTTTCGCGAACCAGCACTTTAACTTTGTAGACGGTTTCGCTATAAGTTGCGGTGTCAGCAATCAAGCAAATTGTGCGCTCATTGCCCTCATGGGTACCGCGAATCTTTGATTGAAGCAGCCGATACCCGTGTTGCACGACAAAGTTGGGCAATGCTAAGGGGGTAGGCTGATCGTGCAAGAACGCTTCGGTTTCCGCTATGTTAGTCGGTAACCTTCTGAGTTTGTGCTCGAAGTCATCACTAAAGATTTTTGGCATTTTCTCGGCGTTGTTGCCTAAATCAATTTTAGGTATGCCTTTTCCTAACAGGGTTCCAGGTATTAATTGACCCTCTGGCGAATAGGCATACCGAGTCCTATGACTTTGTTCATCACTTTCACTCCTGCAAATGCCTCGCCGACTTGGCCGTTGTAGTCGCGCAGGCTCAATTTCGGGCTAATCAACTGCTTGTAACGATACATGGCTGTTTCTGACACAGAGCGTTGGTGATAGTCATTTTCTTGTTTCCATCGCTTGAGTTCATCACTTTTCAACGCGCTGACGGCCTCGTTTCTGGGGTGCCCGTCTTCCCAATATCCGGCATTTTTTCGCGGTGGTATCGTAGGCTTACACCCTCTACGTCTGAGCAGCTTATGACAGTTTTGGGTGTCATAAGCGCCATCGGCTGACACTTGTTTTACCTTGCGCCTCAGCGGTTTAATAACGTGGGGAGAACCTCACTGTCTGCTACACTTTCTAAACTGACTTCGGCGGCGATGACTTCATGTGTGGCCGCATCTATCGCTAGATGCAATTTACGCCAAGTGCGGCGTTTTTCCTTACCATGTTTACGCATTTTCCATTCACCTTCGCCATACACTTTCAGCCCTGTGGCATCGACTACCAAGTGAGCAATCGCGCCTCGGCTAGGATTGCGATAGTTAACCTTGACGGTCTTTGCCCGCTTGCTGATGCAGCTGTAACCCGGTGAAGTTAACTGCACGTTCATCAAACTAAACACTGAGTTGAGAAAACCTTCGAGTGCTCGCAAGGGAAGGTTAAACAACCCTTTGAGCATTAAGGCGGTTTCTATCGCCGTGTCACTGTATTGAAATCCCCGACCTCGACCACCATGGTGTTCAGTGCTGCACCAGCGGTTTATCGCCCGCTCGTCTATCCAAAAAGTCAATGAGCCCCGGTTGATCAACGCCTTGTTATATTCAGGCCAATTGGTGATGCGATGCTTGGATTTGCCCATCTGATAGTGGTTCCTGCGTGGTATTCACAGGATCTGATCGCATCTGAGACGGAAGGTTCATTCATTTAGGCAACAACGCCCATTTTCTCTTATATTCCAGATTAGAAGTGTCGCACGTAATGCACAGATAAAGTATATCAGTGATTAATACTCTATCAAAGAGCAATGAATACGGTGTAAATCAGGGACAATTAGGGAAAAAACTCCCCTCAGTGAGGCAGGGTGAGATTATGCTTTGTAAATTCTGTTAACATTTAGCTATTTTGTTCTTAAGTCGACTTAATGCGAGATTATTGATTGATATAAATCATCCATAATCGAATGAAATTCGTTTGACTGGATAGGTTTGTTAACCAATTTAACAATGTATAATCCGGCCCTGGCTAAAGAGTAACCCATACTTGTTTGACATTGTGAATCAACATTTATTTCATCTGTCTTTAAAAAGTAGTGATGTAGTAGACGCTTCTGCCCTGTTCGATGGTTGTACTTAGATTGTCGCTAATGTTTAGTCATTTTGCATTAACGCTTATTGATGGTTGGAAGTTAGGGGGCATCCGTAACTCGATATCTTCAATTTTGGTAACATATTTACTAGATATTGGAGTGGCGTTGCTCGGTGTTTACCAAGGCTTTTCACTAATGGTAAGTGCAATCATGGTGGTATTAGAGGGAAACCTTATTGTTTTGCATTTTGGTCTGATTTGGTTACTGAATAAGTATAACGGTAGGTCGCCTTGAACACTGTTAATTGCTCGAAATTGAATCAAATGCTAAAATCTAAGGTAAGGACATCCTTATGAGTAACTACATAGTGTCACCTGAAACGTTTATTTTGTATTCATTAGCTGGTTTTTCTGTTGCGACTTTAATGCTCGTAGCAGTAGGTTGTTTCGCCATCAGGCAAGATAAAAACAAACAACCTAATAAATAACACAGTTATAAACAACTTACCCTTGAGGGACACTCCCTCAAGGGCGTGTGTTCCTCTAAATTTAGAGAGAAACACACGAACAATGATGCTTGGCCACATGGCATTAGTTCAATATCTCCAGAACTTCCCAATGCGTCTTATCTGTCGTCTGCAACTAGGGTGAAAACTATGCTAAATATTGATGATCCTACACAAACCGAACGAACTCATGCGTTATGGCGACTAGGCTTTAGACCTTTTTTTCTTGGGGGAGCAATATTAGCTGCGTTATATATCCCTTTGTGGTTACTAACTTGGTTTACTCCTCAATATAGTTTTTTTCCTTCATCTTTTTGGAGTAAAGTATTGCCCCTATGGTGGCATCCACATGAAATGTTGTTCGGTTTTGCAATCGCAATTGTCTGTGGTTTTTTACTTACTGCTGTTCAAAATTGGACAAATCAACCCACATTAAAGGGATGGCCACTTGCGTTGACCTTTAGTTGCTGGTTGCTGGCACGATTATTACTGTTACTCCCTATTCAAATTCCACTAATTTTGCCGGCATTATTTGATTCATTGTTCCTTGGTATGGCAAGCCTTACCCTATGGCGCTGCATTTATAAGGTGAAGCAATGGCGCAATATTGGTTTTCCGATTATGTTGTTTGCCGCACTCGTGATTAACAATGTCAGCTATTACGCTTTATTTGAACGCGACTTCATCCTTGCCAATCAAATTTGGCAGGCCATGTTATGGTGGTTAGCCTTACTTATCACCATAGTCGGTGGGCGTGTCATTCCATTCTTTACCGCGATGCGCATTAAGGCCACTAAAGCAGATCCCTTAACTTGGGTTGAATACCCGCTGATCCTGACGATGATCTTGCTCGTCATTCAATCACTCATCCACCTTATACCTCAGGAAGTCGAGCGAGGCTTACTACTCATTACAGGGCTCTTGCATCTAGTCCGATTTGTACGCTGGTTACCCCATAAAACACTGACGGAACCTATGCTGTGGTCCTTGCATCTTGCCTATTTAATGTTGCCACTTAGCCTGTTAGCCATGAGTTGGTATCTCGATAATGAATATGCCTATCGCAGCCTGCTTCACCTATTTGCTATTGGTTGTATGGCTACCCTGTGTCTTTCGATGATCTCCAGAGTGTCACTCGGGCACACAAGTCGAAATATTTATGAAGGCCCGAAAATGATCTTAGCATTTATCTGCCTACCATTAGCGGCAATGCTCAGGGCATTGATGCCCATCTGGTTTCCGGCCCACTCCCAAGTATGGTTATGGTTGGCTGGCACTTGCTGGTTTATCGCATTTGCACTGTTTGTATGGCACTATTTGCCAATACTCTCTCGCCCTCGTATTGATGGGCGCCCAGGTTAATATTGATGTTAGGACAAAAGGTTACAAAGTGAAAACTTATTTTAAAACAGTTACATTGCTAAAATTGATTTGCTTGTTCGTCATCACTACATGTACATCTGTAGCGGCTTCCGATACTAGCAATCAACAAAAATATCCTAACCAATATCAATCTTGGCAAGCCACCTCTGAACAAGTTGAACGCGAGGATATGCTCGCCAATTATCCCGCCAGCATCATACTCTGGGCAGGATCTTCCTATGCCAAAGAGTACCATAGCCCACGTGGACACCATTTTGCCGTTGCCGATGTGACGCATACTTTACGTACGGGTACGCCACCTAAAGCAGGAGAGAATGGGTTATCCGCCAGTTGTTGGACCTGCAAGACACCGGATGCCCCTAGATTGATTGAACAACTGGGATTTGAAGGATACTCCGCTAAAAACTTTACCGATCTGGGCAAAGAGATCCAAAGCGTAGTGTATTGCAGTGACTGCCATGAATCTGGCACTCATCAATTAGCCTTACCTCGCCCTCATGCGCAAGATGCGATGGCTAAAATTCATCTGCCATTCGATAAACAAGATATTAATATGCAAGGTGCGCAGGTTTGTGGTCAATGTCATGTCACTTACTATTTCCGTCCGGAAAAAAGTAATGTTGTCAACATTCCCTGGATATTTGGCAATACCGCTGATGATATTGAAAAATACTATGACACTCGCCGCTTCTTCGAATGGATCCATCCTCTTTCGAAAACGCCCATACTCAAAGCACGTCATCCTGAGTTTGAACACTGGAGTCGCAGTAAACATGCCGAAGTCGGTGTCACTTGCATTACCTGTCATATGCCTACCCAGCAGGATGCAAAAGGTGTTGAATTTACGAGCCATAAAGTTGATAAGGCCTTACCGCACTTTGATAGTAGCTGCAGCGGCTGCCATAGCAGCAAAACCAAAATCGAAACTAAACTCGCGGCGAATAAGTTAACTATTGAAACAAAAGCCCGCGAAGTGGAAGCTTTACTCGTCAAGGCTCATTACGAAGCCAAAGCAGCATGGGATGCCGGTGCTAAATGGGATAATATGAATGAGCCCATTATGGCGATACGACACAGTCAGTGGCGCTGGGACTTTGCCATGTCTTCACATGGTTTGTATGCACATAATCCACAAGAAGGTAAGCAGCTTTTAGATAAAGCCATTGAACAAGCGAACGAAGCACGTCATCTGCTCGCTGGAATATTGAAGCAACTTAACGTTACTCAAGTTAGCTATCCAGATATCAGTACTAAGGAAAAGGCCCATCAAGCAATAGGGTTAGTTGAGACTGATTTAATTAAAGAAAAACAAAAGTTTATTGAGAATGATGTTAAGAAACACTGGCAACCAGTTAGTCAATATGGTTATTAGTGAGATTTAGTATTGCTAGTAGGGCGTTCGGAATTCAGCATCAGGCTAAAATTAAATGTCTAAGCATGCTGTCTAAACGCCCTTTAATGTATTAGTTCAGACTAGATCTGACACATCGTCTTCAAAATATGAGAGTTGGAGACTATAAAAGGCTATTTATTATAACGACACACGGTTGCTGTACATGAGCATAAACTGCCTCATGGCAGGCTTCCAATCTCGTAGTGGCATTGTCCACTTTTTAGCAATCTGGTGTAAAGCCAGATACAGCAACTTCGGCGTTTTTCAAGCTAGTTGTCACCATCGACCGTTTTAAGCGGCCTTTTTTTCCACTTCTTTAACTGACTCTTTTTCCGGATTCAGTGTTGTCGGTCCCACAGGTTCGCAGTTCCGTACTTCTCGTTTTCCCCAACGACTTGGATTTTCTGCTTTCGCCGCTTCAATCCGTTCTTTGCGCTTTGCCAGCAGGAGTTGATACTGACCGGTATGACGTTAGTGCGGGGTCACGAACCGTAGTTTGCTGTGCTTGTGTTCGTAGTTGTACCAACGCGTAAATTTCAGTACCCAAGCTCTTGCTTCATCAAGGCTTTTAAAGCCTGCCGATGGCCAGTCCGGCCGGTATTTACAGGTTCGGAACAGTGACTCTGCAAACGGATTGTCGTTGCTGACCCTTGGCCTGCTGTACGATGTCGTTACACCAAGCTCATACGCTTTCATTCGCATGGTCTGCGATTTCATCGGCGCCCCATTATCCGAATGCAGTACCACGCCACTGTGTAAACACTTCTCCCGGATCAACGTTTGCTCCAGCAACTTTGCTGCGTTTTCTCCACTTTCCTCTTCAAACACTTCACAACCAACGATTTTCCTGCTGAATAAATCTTCCAGCATATACAGGTAGTAAAACTGTCCGCGTACCGTGCTTGGTAAGTAGGTGATATCCCAGCAGAACACCTGACCAGGCCCTGTTGCCGTAAAGGTCGTTGGCAACGCTGAGTTCTTCGGCGCTAAGCTCCGACCCCGATGATGCAGCTGACCAGAAGCTTTTAGAACCCGATAAAATGTTGATTCAGAACCATAATATTCATCTTCATCCAACAGTGTTGGGACGATTTGCGATGGCGGTAAGCTGGCAAACTTTGGCCAATTGCACACCGCGATGATCAACGCCTGCTCTGCTTCCGTCAGCTTATTCGATGGCGGTGGTCGAACCGCATCCGGCCGCTTATCTGCGGTGATCTTGCCATCCCGATACCAGCGCCGATAGGTGCGCAATGTAATGCTAGCCTCTTCACAGGCCAGATGAAGCCTGGCGCCAGCCTGGTTCGCTTCCTGTATCAAGTTCACACATTCAGTGCGCTCTGAGACCAAGGTTAATCGTCCTCGTTGTCGTTCTCCCAAAGCGCATTTAACTTTTTTCTAAGCACCAACAACGCTGCGGTTTCAGCTAAAGCTTTTTCTTTGCGTCTCAACTCACTTTTTAACTGCTTGATTTCCTTATGGTCGGCTTGGCGCTGGCGTTTAGCTTCCAATTCCTGCTCGCGGGAGCTTATAAACCCGCGCAAAGCATCGGCTTTCCATGCTTTTACCTGTTCAACATACAAGCCTTTTGCGCGACAATACTCGCTCAATTCAGCTTCATTTAAACTGGCAGTTTCAAGCACAGTGGCAAACTTAGCTTCTGCTGACCAATGTTCTGAGGTTGGTTTACTTCCGGGCACAGGACGACCTTGTTGTTTGGCTTTATCCCGCCAATTATACAAAGTTTGCACGCCAATCCCTTCGTTTCTTGATACTTCTGCTACGGTCATATTCGAAGGAGGCAGTAACTTATTTAAAATCTGCTGCTTACGTTCTTCACTGTAACTCGGCACAATTAAGCCTTAACGCCCCAACTGGTTAAATTTTAAGTAGTGACAACTATCCTGCCAGAGCGGGGTAATGTCGTTTGTCTATTTCTATTGTTCATAGCCAAGCAGTTTTGCTAACGGGAAGGGTATGCTCAAGCGAGACTATAAAATTTTCGGTGTAAGTGGCCTTCGAGGTCATGTGGATGCCAAGGAGGGTAAGATGTCAATTTGGATCTCATTAGGGCGCAACAGACGCCGGATATATGTCGTAAGAGTGTGAACCATTAACAACTGATACCCCGTTGTGAAAGGTGAATTATCGACTAACGTAAATGTACTAGCCCAGACCTGCTTCAGAACAATGCCTGAATCGTTAACTCCTTAGGGTAATCTAAGCGTGATGTTTATCGTCAATCAATGGCACAAGCTATTGTGCGCATTCGCCTCAGTGTTCGCTTCGCCCTGCACAGCTTGTATTTCTCTTGCTCCTCATACTTAAAAAGGTCACGTTGCTCTACAGGTAAAGTTGTATACTTTCGGGCCTTTTATTTTTCTAACCTTTCTACTATGGGATAGGCGATATGCGAATACTCATTACCGGTGGTGCAGGGTTTATTGGATCGGCATTAGTGCGAATGCTGATTGAGCAAACGGAGTCAGTGGTGCTCAATTTCGATAAGCTGACCTATGCGAGCCATCCTGAATCTCTGGCGGGTGTTGCTGATAGTGAGCGCTATCATTTTGTGCAGGCAGATATTTGCGATAGGGCAAGGTTAGACCTGGTGTTGCAGCAATTCCAACCCGATCTTGTGATGCATTTAGCGGCCGAAAGCCATGTTGATCGCTCAATTGAAGGACCCGCTGCATTTATCCAAACCAACATTGTGGGCACCTATACGTTGTTAGATGCTTCGCGCCGATATTGGCAGCAATTAGCGGATACGCGAAAAGGGTTATTTAGATTTCATCATGTTTCTACCGATGAGGTTTTTGGTTCACTGACCGAAACTGGATTGTTTAGTGAAACCTCAGCTTATGATCCGAGCTCGCCTTATTCAGCAAGTAAAGCTTCAGCGGATCATTTGGTTCGTGCTTGGCATCGAACTTATGCTTTACCGATAGTGATGACCAACTGCTCCAATAACTATGGCCCTTTTCAATACCCTGAAAAGCTCATTCCCCTAATGGTCACCAATGCGTTACAGGGTAAACCGTTGCCAATTTATGGTAATGGTCAGCAAGTGCGTGATTGGTTGTATGTGGATGATCACGTTAAGGCGCTCTATTTAGTTGCGACTCAGGGGGAGCTTGGGCAAACCTATAATATTGGTGGTTCCTGTGAGCAAACTAATTTGACGGTTGTGCGGCAAATTTGCGCCTTATTAGAGGAGTTAGTGCCTACTCATCCGCAATCTCTTGCAATGGGTAGTGCGGGTTTTGCTGATTTAATTCAGTATGTTGTTGACCGGCCTGGCCATGATGTACGCTATGCTATTGATGCCAGTAAAATTCAACGTGAATTAGGTTGGAGAGCGCAAGAGTCTTTTGAGTCAGGTCTCAGAAAGACGGTGGAGTGGATTATTAACCAGCAATATCCTATAACGAGCGACTAGTACTCGCGCAAGCTCACCCTAGAACATCACTATGTGGCTCTAGAATCTAGGTACGCCGCAAGCAGCTACAGAATGTCACTACGTGACTTACGGATAACGGAACGGGCTTCGCTCTCACGGTAAGCGAAGCGTTCTGTGAGTGAGCTTGCGAACGTTCCGTCAACCTTCAACGTTTCTTGTTCTGTCAACATCTTCACTCTGCTTTTATCACATCAATAAATTGCTCAAAATCCTCAAGATGATGCTGTACAACATGGACAACGATATCAAGGTTGAGTTCTTGGTAGTCATGTACTGCGATGTTTCGCAGGCCGACCATTTTCTTTAAGTTATCTGCGAGTGGCTGAGTAATAAGGTTATTTTGTGCGAGTAATGTAAAGCTATCACGGCTACTTTGGGGGATGCCTAGTTGTTGTTGGCGGTTAATATGATTGGCTATGTCGATACAGGCTTCGCAGCAGCGTTGTAAATTGAGGATAACGCTATCTTGCAAGGTGAAGTCTTGTTTGAACTGGCTTCCATCACCATAGACTTGTTGGATGCGCTTTATACAGCGTTTGATGGTGGCTATTTTATTGATAATAATGTCATTCAAAGTGACTCCCCCTATGGTCTTTGGCTGCGGTGTTGGCCATTACATCATCAATAATTGCCTGTCTTTCGGCTTGTAGATGTTGGTACATTGAGATGGTCTTTACGGCAAAAAGTTCATCATCTTGTTGTGTTCCCCAAAGTTGCTTCCCTTGAGTGACTACCTGTTGGCATAACACTGTGGATGCTGAGCGTAAATCAACCAGATCAACATCTGAGTCCAACGCCGAAGCGAGTTTTTGGGCAAGTTCCCAGCGTGCAATATTGTCTAAAGTGTCAGCGGCGAGTACCGCGATATCGATATCGCTGTTGCGGTGTTGTGTTCCCTGCGAATAAGAGCCAAACAGGTAGATTAATTGCAACTTTGGGATGTTGTCTCGCAGTAACTTTATGATTTTCTTTTCATTTAGTTGTTGCATAGGTCCATTGCTCGATTTGATGAATTCGGGGTGAGTATATAGCATATAAGGCGGAGCCAAAAGGACGGACTCAGGTTTTGAAGACGCGACTGTGTGGATCTATAATCTAGAACTTTTTAGTGCATTCTATAACGATACGCAGTACCTGACATTGTTTATGGTTTAGTAGGGACGGGTTTTCTATATGTGTGTGCTTAAGTATTGGTCGTTCAGCGTCTGAAGAGGTTGCATCGGAAGTTTCAATTTCTTCTAATCGCTGCATTTTTGACGGCTGCGCTTTTAAATTCTGGCCTCGTAGGCATTGCACCATATCATAACGCTTAAGTTGAATAATTTGGCCTTGGTAAACTAAGTTCAGCGGTTCAAGGCACAATAACCACTGTTGCAACTCGTTATTGTGTACATTCGATGTTTGATGAGCATCATCAATATTGCTGGTTTCTATAGACTCTGGGCTTAACGAGCCATACGACTCCGGCCATTCAATATACGCGCGATACTTGCCGCGTTTAGTCATTACATTAAAGTCGATAATTTGCTTATCTAAGAGTTGGCTTTCGATCTGAGTTTCGCCGCTAAAACAAAATGCGGGCTCATTGGGGCGAAGGATTAATTCATTTGCCTCAGCCGCATCATTAGACATCATCTTAAGTTTTACGCCTGCACCTTCTAATATACACAGCTGTCTATCTATGCTGGGAAATTGTGAGAAGGGTCCATCACTCGAAATGGTGGCAATGCTGATCCTAAAATCAAAATTACTGAGGTCAGCATCCTTTGGCGATATTAACAGTTGTTTAGTACTGCCACCGCCATTTTTCCATAGGCTCGATTCGCATTCTTCATAACGGATAATTTGGATATTAGAGTTCACGTGTTGGTTACTCTTTTCAATTTGGGTGGCGCCGACGCGAGAAGATAGGACGCTGACAAGCTTGCTCTAGATCGAGAATCGCAGCGCTCTAACTCTACGGACGCCGCTAGCAGCAATGGAACGTCACTGCGTGGCTCAAGGTTTACGAAATTGCTTATCACCGACGGTAAGCGAATCATTTTTCTTTTACCGTTATCGGTAAGCAGAACGTTCTGTCAACGATTTTACTGTGAGCGAATCGCTTAACTTCTCACTGTCACGCTGCAATGTTCTTTTTACATCCCTTTCTTTTTCAACATATAGTGCTCAGCCAGTTCGCCGCTGAGCCTGTTGCCTTCGTTATCTAGCATAAATAGCTGGTTTTCACCGACGAGGTATTTACTGCCATCGGATAAAGTAATTTTTGAGCCCTTGCCATCCCAGTCAAATTTTCCTGCCACCTTGAAGATGCTCTCATCTTTGCCCAAATAAATACTTTTTAATTCAAAGCGGTTATCTGCCAGTAGCGTTAGCGTGGTTTGAATACCTTCGCAACTCGCACAGGGTAAAACACCTTCATACGTGCCTGGCCAATCGAGTGCATTTTGGCTGGTATCGCCAAGGGAAATGCTGGCCGTTGCCTCGGTTTGTGCCGCCGTATTTGCACTTGGTTGTGCGGGCTCTGAGCAGGCGGTGGTGAACAGGGCTAAAAAGGTGATTGTTAAGAGTGATTTGTTCATACTCGATCCCATTTGTTGAGTAAAATTTAGCATGTCAGTTGTTATCATACTCGGCAAGGTGTATTGAGCAAAATTTCTCTTATTATCATGTTATAACAATGTGTTATTTGCACCTCGATTGTTTATTTAGCTGATGGAACTTGCCCTTGGTGAAGATAAATTGTTGAAGTGATTGCATGCTCTCGCTCTGATTTTTCACTCTAACGACTCATCATTTGAGTTGAATAATGGCACTTCACTCCTCGTTTCGTGTTTATGAATTGGCAATAGAGAACAAAATTTAATCTCGAAATGTCAACATGGCCTCGTCACTTCCTAGATTGAATCTATACTAAAATCTATCTCTTAGCGCTTGGGAGGTGGGCTTGTGGCGTTATCCAAAAACAATACAGAATCTTTAGGTGGATCAATATCATTATGACGCGCATGTTAGACAGAATTCTATTCGATGTGAGTAAGTCCCAGGTGATCGATCAGGGGGATTTAACACAGGCATCGCAGTTGATTGTGTCATCCGTCTGCAAGGGACTTAATATTTCCCGCGCCGGGATCTGGCTGTGGAGTGAAGATCACCAAAGTATTCAGTGTTTTTTCCTGCTCGATAATGCGCGCGTGCAGGAGCCATTAGTCATAACCCGCAGCCAATATCCTCATTATTTCAGCTTGCTAGATAACGAACGCACTATCGTTGCTAATCACGCGCAAACGGATCTTGCTACCCATGAGTTTTTGGCTGGGTATTTGCAGCCAAATCACATCACCTCAATGCTCGATAGCCCAATACGACGCAGTGGCAAGATGGTTGGGATTATTTGCTCTGAACATCAAGGCACACCCCGTGAATGGACTCGGGATGAAAAAGCATTTGCTTCCGCGCTAGCCGATTTGTTTGCACGTGCAATGAGTGCGAAGGAAATTTTTGATTATCAACAACAACTAAAGGCCATCAATGCGGATCTTGAAAGCCAAGTTGAACATAGAACAAAAGAATTAGAGGCGGCATTAGCTAACCTGAGTGCGACCCAAAACCACCTCGTCGAGAATGAAAAAATGGCGGCACTGGGAAGCTTAGTCGCTGGGGTCGCCCATGAGGTCAATACACCATTGGGGATAGCGGTGACGTCGGTAACCCATTGTTTAGATGAACTGGCGTTATTGAAGGGATTTTTTGAGCGTAATGAACTGGATGAAGATAAGTTTTTAAGTTTTATTAATACTATGCAAGATGGATTAGGGTTAATTGAACGCAATCTTTCACGGGCGGCTGAGTTAGTGCATAACTTTAAACGTACGGCGGCCGATCAGTCCGTTCTGGAGCGTGAACGCTTTAATCTAAAGACCTATATATTCCAAATTTTTAGCTCGTTAAGACCTTTAATGCGTAAGAAAAACATTACCTTAACCGTTGAGTTAGATGATAATATTTTTATCGACTCTTATCCTGGTGCAATTGCGCAAATATTTACTAACTTAGTGGCTAATAGTTTTCGCCATGGTTTTCCTGATGATTTTACTGGAGATAAAGCAATCACTATTCGGGTTGACAAGCTCAATGAACAAATTCGAATGATGTATCAGGATAACGGTGTGGGTATGTCCGATGAGGTTAAGGCGAAGGCGTTTGAGCCCTTTTTCACTACCGCGCGTAAAGAAGGCGGCACTGGGCTGGGTATGTCCATTATTTATAATCTGGTGACGCAGAAATTAAATGGCAGTATTTTGCTGACTTCCTCTCCCAATCAAGGCGTAAAAGTCGAAATTCAGATCCCCGAGCGGTAAAGAGGACACTCGCTGGCTCGCTCTAGAACACCGCTGTGTGGCTATAGACTCTAGCAGCGAAGCGCTCTAGTTTCTACGAACGCCGCTGTGCGGCTACGGAATGTCACTGCGTGACTGACTGTTTACAGAACGGGCTTCGCCCTGACGGAGAGTGAGCTTGCGAGCGTTCGGTAATCCGTCAATCGTAAACGAAGTGTTCTGTAATCCAGGACACTGCTTCGCAATTTCTAGCACCTAGCAAGCCTTTGGCCGGTCTGCTTTTCCCTGCGTTTGTATGCTACACTCTTTGCACTTTAGTTGATTCACTAATCCTAGATATATCAATGAGAAAAGGCATTTTACTGGCGGGGGGCACTGGCTCTCGGCTCTATCCTATGACGCAGGTTGTGTGTAAGCAACTGCTGCCAATCTATGATAAACCTATGATTTATTATCCCCTTGTCACCCTAATGCAGGCTGACATTCGGGAGATATTGATCATTTGCACTCCCCATGATTTGCCGCTTTTTCGTGCCCTGTTAGGGGATGGTACCCGTTGGGGGATTCGGCTCGAGTATGCCGAGCAGTCGTCACCAAAGGGTTTGGCTGAGGCATTAATCATTGCCGAGTCTTTTTTAGCGGGTGATGCATGTGCGCTTATCTTAGGTGATAACTTATTTTACGGTCAGCATCTTAGCGCTAACCTACAAAAAGCATTACAAATGCAATCGGGTGCGACTATCTTTGGCTATCATGTGGCGAATCCTAATGCCTATGGCGTGGTTGAATTTGATGATTCAGGAACGGCCATTTCAATTGAAGAGAAACCCTTAGCGGCGCGGTCTTCCTACGCGATTCCCGGATTGTATTTTTTTGATAGTCGAGCCTGTGATTTTGCTAAGAGTGTGCATCCTTCGGCGCGGGGAGAGTTGGAAATTGTCGATGTGATCAGCCGATATTTGAGTTTAGGTGAACTACAAGTAGAGATTATGGGTCGAGGAACCGCCTGGCTTGATACTGGGACACCCGACGCTATGGCTGAGGCAACACAATTTATTGCCGCGATTGAAAAACGGCAAGGGCTGAAAATCAATTGCCCTGAAGAAACAGCATTTTATCTAGGCTGGATTGATGCTGTACAGCTACAAGCCTTGGCGCACCCTTTATTGAAAAGTGGTTATGGTGAGTATTTGTTAGGACTGCTTAATAAACAGGTATTTAATGAAGTGTATTGAAACTGAGCTAGCTGAGGTGCTGGTATTTGAGCCCCAGGTATTTGGCGATGAACGCGGCTTTTTTATGGAAACCTTTAGGCAATCTTATTTTGACGATTGCCTTGCCAATCGAGGACTCCCAGCCGCTGTTTTTGTTCAAGATAATCACAGCCGATCACAGCAAAATGTTCTACGGGGATTACATTATCAATTGCTGCAACCCCAAGGGAAACTTGTGCGAGTGTGTGCGGGAAGTATTTTCGATGTTGCCGTGGATATTCGTGAAAATTCATCGACCTATGGGAAATGGGTCGGTCGAATATTATCGGCCGATAATCATTTACAGATGTGGATCCCACCTGGTTTTGCCCACGGTTTTTACGTGCTGAGTGATTATGCCGATGTGATTTACCGTTGCACCGATTATTACGCGCCGCAGGATGAATATGTGCTTGCTTGGGACCATGCCGACTTTGCCATCGATTGGCCCTTGCTAGCTGCACCTATTTTATCGACGCGGGATAGCGACGCCCCAGCGCCGCATCATAAAACCAATCAGGCTTTGTATTAGAAGGAATGACAATGAGCTTATTATTTTCGCCTTTGACCTTAGGTCAACTCGAGTTAGCAAACCGGATTATTATTGCGCCTATGTGCCAGTATTCGGCGGAAAACGGTCAAGCAACCGATTGGCATACGATTCACTTAGGCAGCATGGCGTTATCGGGAGCGGGAATGCTCATTTTAGAGGCGACTGCTGTTTTGCCCAATGGCCGGATCTCCTATGCAGATTTAGGCCTGTGGGATGACAAAACGGAAGCGGCCTTAGATAAAACACTCAAATCTATCCGCAAGTATTCAAATATGCCGATGGCGATACAACTTGCCCATGCGGGACGTAAAGCATCAACTCGAAAACCTTGGGAAGGTGGCGGCACTATTGCCCCCGATGAACTTAATGGTTGGGAAACGATAGCCCCTTCAGCGCAGGCATTTTATCAAGACGCCGCATTACCCCAGGCGATGACGTTCGATGACATTGATGAGCTTATCGCGGCATTTGTTAGTTCTGCGCAAAGAGCCGAACGATTAGGGCTCGATGGAATTGAAATTCATGCTGCCCATGGTTATTTGCTGCATCAGTTTTTATCACCATTATCGAACCAACGCACCGATAAATATGGTGGTAGCTTAGAGAACCGTCTGCGCTTATTGTTAGCCGTGTTTGATGCCATTAAGGCCGTTATATCACCTAAAATGGTGCTCGGTGTGCGGATTTCGGCAACCGATTGGGTCGATGGTGGTTGGGATTTAGCCCAAAGCCTAGTCTTGGCAAAAGCATTAGAGGCCCGAGGCTGTGATTTTATCCATGTGAGTACCGGCGGGTTAAGTCCACTGCAGCAAATCCCTGTGGCAGAACACTTTCAAGTGCCTTTTGCCGAGGCCATTAAAGCTAAGGTCAATATGCCTGTGATTGCCGTGGGGTTAATCACGGATGCTAATAAAGCGGAAACGATTCTGGCACAGGGGCAAGCCGATGCTATCGCGCTCGCTCGCACTATGCTCTATGACCCACATTGGCCTTGGCATGCGGCGGCAACATTAGGTGCAACGGTCAAAGCGCCGCCACAGTATTTACGCTCATCGCCCCATGGGATTAAATCACCAATAGAGTAGAGCGCTTAACTTGTTATTCATCGCTGGCATTGGGTTTGTGATTTTTAATCTCTGTTAGGGGCAAAAACAAAACGGGCAAGAATTATCTTGCCCGTTTTTCGTTTTAGCCGGTTACTCACTATTTCGCTGGTTCAACACTGGGTCGGGTATACCAGGGGGCGCGAGCGTCAGTGACATCAAATAAGTTGTACTTACGGCCGAGCATTTGACCACCGTCGCGGGTCAGCGGCATCCATGATAGGAAGGCGCGGCTGTGGGTGGACTTGATGGTCATTAGATCGAATGGCACCGAAATATAGAAGCCCTTAGTAAAGCTGCCTTCACCATATTCTTCCGCCGACAGGTCAGTCTTAGTCGCAAATGCGCCGACAATCACACCGCTATCAAACTGCTTAGAAAAATCGACAGTCACACCTTTATCTTCGGCGAGATATTGGCCCGCACTCACCCTTAGCAAGGTACTTGGGAACCATTCTGGTTGGTAGTAGGCCGTTACATGCCCTGTAACAACACCCGTTTGCACTCGATATGCTCGCCCTGTGAGTGGGTCAAATTGATGCTCATCCTCGAAGAAGCCAAGCATACTATCGGGATCACGCTGTTTAGCATAGTTAACATCCAGTCCGAAGGCCCATTGGCTATTGAGTGGGCGATACATAAACTCAGTTCCCACACCGCCAAACATCATTTCTAAATATCCACCATAGGCCTGGTAGGAGATATTTTCGCTAAGATTATCCATCCAAGTCATTTGCAGGTTATTGATCCGCAGTGGATTGTCATGAACATATTGGCGGATCAAGGTGCGGACGCGTTTTAAGTCTGTGCCGTCGGGTGGTACGTCATAGAGAAACTTATCGTAGTTGTCATAGAGGTTAAGATAAATTGAGCCTGCAAACTCAAAGTTATCGGTAAATCGATAACTTGCCGTGCCTGTCACCCCAATATTAAACATGTAGAAGCCTTCGGAGCCGCCAAAGGATTGCACCATAGTTGGGGAAACATCAAAACCTAAGTTATCTAACCAATCTTTATCTGTGCTGGTCACCAGTTGCCCTTGCGGCAAGCTTGGTACACTCACTTCGCTCGCATCCGTCATTTTGGCATTGAGATAACCATAGCTTGCGACGCTGGCAAATTTTTGTGCATCGATGCGTGTTTCAGTCATCGGCTGATTATAGTGGGTCTCGATTAAACGATATTCTTTAATGCGAGTGATATCGGTATTGTTTGCTAGGATTGTCGCCGCCCTATGATGGGCTTCATTTCTATCTCTAAATCGCGTCAGCTCACCAATTACGGTAATACTGTCAGTATCGAGGTAAATTTTGGCATTGTAGTAACCTGCAATCTCTCCCAGTTGCTGCGCCACTTTTGTCCAATCGACTGTGTTTGCGACGATTTGAGGCTGTATTGAGATCTCAGCAGTGGTAATTTCCGTAGTCACTTCAGTGGCAATTTCAGCCGTTGATTCTACTTTCGTGCTCGTCACTACACTGGCCGAAGAAGGCGTAGCGCTGATAGGCTCTGGTTCGGTTGAGACTTGTGTTAAAGGCGCTGCAGGCAGGGGTTGATACTTAGCCGCCGCAGGGTCGCGTTTAATTTGCGACAAGGTATTAAAATTGGTTTGTAAACTAAAGCCTAAGGTCCAAGTATTACCGCGCTCATAGCTTAAGTGCAAATCACCCCAATCACCAAAGCGGTATAGCATGCCATAGTTAAACTTGCTGTCCTGTGGCATAGGGATACCACCACGTACAACGGGGAAGTCGGATTGATAGTCGTTGCCGTCGTATTCCACTTTTAACCGTAGGGGGTCCCAGGGGGTTTGGTATTCAACGCCACCAAAAAGCGCGGCACAGCCCTTAAACCAACGTTGATAATCAACAGTGCCACCTTTACCACCATAAGAAGTATCTCTATCACAGTTGTAATTAAGATCTTTTTTATCGGAAGTGAGATTACCGCTATTGCCGATATAGCCCCAACCTATGCCTAAGGTAAAATCGAGTGGACCGACGCGTTTGGTCGCGGCAATAAACTCACCATCAAATAAACCAGTACCACCAAAGTCCCGTACTCCAATGGACGTTTCGGGCAGCCAGTTGCTTTCTTCAATTAGACGAACCTTAAAATCAATCCCTTTATCCGTGTATTTAGTATTACCACTAAAGTTGGGATCATTACTGTAGAGTAAATCCTGTACTTGGGTATAACGAACAGTGGTTTCAAACCAAGGGAATAATTGTACTGATGCAGTGAAGTGTTGGTATTCGTCGTTATAACTTGTGGCAAAGTTAAACTCACCTTCAGGTGCCATGCGACCAGTCGGCATCTGCATTAGGCCTACACCACCAAAGTCAGATTGTGAAGGCAACAATGTTGGGTAAGAAAATTCATCGGCGCTAACGTGTAATAATGGTAGCAGTGCTAAAGATAGCGCTGATAAACGCCCGAAAGAGGGAAAAGTGGGAGTCGAGTTTTTCATTACAGAGCCCGATTTTTGAGTAATTCAATAAGGTTGTTGTTTAATGTGGAATAGTCATCAAAAAGGCCTGAAAACTCAACGAAGAGTATGGCACCAGGTGCGATGTCCATAGACTGATGATTCCAATAGGCAATAGGTTGGCGAATGGCCTTACCGTCTGGCTGAATTATCCATACAAAGCTATTTTCAGCATTCTCCAATAAGCCTGCTTGTTTCAGGTAATCTTTACTACTTGTGCGAGATACCCATTTTTGCTCTCCTGTTTGTGCCACGGCTCCAACCACTGTAATGGTTGTTGGACGTGGGGGGAGTACCAATAAGAATTGACCGTCGATAATGGGGTTATAGGTATCGGTAATGCGAATTAAATCGAGATCTAATGGCTGATTAACTCTTTGTCCAAGCTTTAAATTTCTGAGAAACTGCGCAAATTTGGAAAGCTTAGCAATATACTGGCTATTATCTGCTTGCTGCCCCATATTGGCCAACTGTTGCAATATTTGCTGACGAGTGGTTTCTAATGCCGCGGTACTTTGTATATCGAGTAAAGCCGCCCCTAACCAGTAAATCGGTATCGCTTCGTTTCTTGTAGTTTGGTTATACAAGGGGAGCTGGGTCAAACCATCTTGCACAGCTTGTCCAACGCGGATTGCTGCAGGATAGGTTATTTGTAGCTGCGGTACATTAGCAGCTGATGTGCTGACATAAAGTTGGGTGTTAGCTTGGACTGTAGGTAAAGAGAATGCACTAAGCAGTAGAGCTAAAGAGGATATATAGGATTTCATGCTGGCTCCACTATATTGCGAAAGGCTTCAATAAGGTGATATCAATAAATGGCAGATTCGGTGCTATTTTCTGATGACTTTTAATGACTTTGCCAGTTTGAGGATTTAGCCAAAATTCATTTTGGTATTCAATATTGAGTGCTTCTACAGATACTCTTTCATTAAAGTGTAAAGCTTGAGTAGGAGTTTCGTTGATTAGAATACTTTCTTGAGCGACTAGATTAAATGTTGATGTCACTTCATAGCCATAATGATAACCGGGTTGCCAGTCTATCGTTCGAGTCCAAGTTTTTGGCGTCGAACTAAGATGTAACCCCAATAGCAGAGGATCCGGTTCGAGACTTTCAACTGCAGCTAAGTTACCAGCAATAAGGTTATGAGTTTTTACTAAGCGGCCATTTACTGTGACTAACATGCCTTTATCCGCAGATAACCATTTGAGCTCTAGTGCTTCAGGTTCCATTTTTACTGGAGATAGACTAGTTTTAGGTTCTGCAAAGGCTAATACCACAAATGCCTGAGGGGTATCTTCTATTTTTACATAGACACTAGCATAGGGGTTGGCTTTTATTTGTTCAGCATTGAGAGTGACATCATCATCACCAATAAAGGCGAGCTTAATCGTATCGTTTAGCGCACTAATTCGTTGGCTGCAGCCTGAAACACCTATAAGAAAAGCTGATAGCGCTATTAGCGGAAATAATTTTGTGTATATACGCATCCGGATTGCTTACTTTAAATAATAATTGGTTGTCAATGTAAAGACATGTAGAGGTGATTTCAAGTCATTAGGAGTTGGCAATTGCCTTTCAATACATGAAAAAAAACAACCGCCATTAGGCGGTTGTTTAAATATCCGATTAAAGGCTTAGTTACCAGTACCTGTGGTAGTGTTAGTACCAGTGCTAGTGATTGGATTACCGTCTGAGCCATTAGAAGCTACAACTACGCCAGTGATAACAGCACCAGCAGCAATTGCGCCAGCAGTGATACTACCAGTAGCACCAGCGGTACTACCGCCAGAAGCTTTGCCAGTCTCTTCTGCGTGAGCAACTGAACCTAACATTGAAATAGCAGCAATAAGTGCTAATGAAGTTTTTTTCATCGTGATTCCCTTTTAGAAAAAATTAACCTAATTTTTAGCTAATCTAGTACAGCATGATAGGTGATTCAACATAAATGATCAATGTTAAATCTGTTTCGCTATTCAAACTTTAGACTGATTTGCTGCCGGTTCGCCTTCAAATAATCCTTAATTTAGAATGGGTTTGCCACATTCACGGGATAACTCTTTGGCGACTCCTATTTTATACCACGCAGAAGGTGGTGCTTCAAATCGATTTATTTGGCCGTTTGTAACAAGTCTTAAGCTATCCTCATGTCAGATTAAAAAACGCTATTATCTCGTCCATTTGAGCCATGCCATCTTTATAGCCTAATTCGATCAAGGCACTGGTGTAGGACTTTTCGAACAAGAGATAGGACACAATACTCGAGTCAGACTGCCTGTCGATACCAATAAATCCCAGTAAGGTCTTAATTGCCCAAGGCATATCATCATAGAAACGGGCGGCGATTTTACTTAAGTCTTCACTGGGTTTTATCACTAAGGTTTGTATGGGATGTAATGACAGTTGAGTACGGCTCTCTTCGGGAATAAGCGACAGTGTATGGTTAATCCGCTCCAAGCGCTCAAGATCGCTATTTAAGGTATCGGAAAAGATAGTATCCAGCAGATGACCCGCAATGGTCGCTGTCTTCGGATGATATTCTAGCTCCATCGGAAAATGCTTATGGGGACTGTCTAGGTTGATTACTAATAGCTTATTGGCGCCTAAATGGATTGGGCTTGAAAGTGGCGCGAGTTGGTGGACTGAGCCGTCACCATAATAAGCTTGGTTAAGTTTAATTGACGGAAACACCATGGGAATCGCCGAGCTTGCCAAAAGATGTTCGGTATTTAACATCCGCCGCTCACCGCTGCGTCTGGCGCGAGTCCAGTTTTCAATATCCCGCGAGGCTTGAAAAAACGTCACCGAGCGCGAGTTGTTATAGCAAGAGGTATCGACACTGAGCGCTGTTAATGCGCCGTTGCGGATATTGCGATCGATTCTCTTAAAATCGATGAGTTCATTCAGTAAATGCCGTAAAGGCTCGTTATCGAGCAGGCTACCCGCGTCGGTATTCACCTTATCATCCTGCAGGCCTTTGAGTGCCATCTTGGCTAAATGACTTAACACGCCGGGGATGGAGGCGCGATATACCTTTCTGGTTTCAAAATGGCGCCAAACCCATTCGAGTTTTTTGACACCTAAATGAAAGCAGGAGGCGTGGGTGGCAATGGAGGTGCCGTTAATCGCGCCCGCAGAGGTGCCACAAATGATTTTGAATGGCACGCCATGGTTGCGCGGATAAAGCTGGACCAGTGCTTTTAACACTCCCACTTGATAGGCGGCTCGAGCGCCACCGCCACCGAGAACTAATGCTGTTGATGTTGGCAATCTTATGACTCAACGACTTGTTATTATGATTTTATTAAAGCAATGCCTTATCTAAAAAAGCAAGTCTGAGCAGTTATCTCAATGACATTTCTTTATTTTGTCTTGAGTAGGCTCGTAGAAGGTAATTTGTTTTTGGGGCAGGAAATAAAAAACGCACTTGAGGGAGACTCAAGTGCGTTTGCATTTATATTGCGAGAATCTTATTTAAGCATCTGCTCAAACGGACTGGGTCGGTGCAGTAAGTCAGGCGCAGTAAGCCTTCGCTTAAGCTTGCAGATTCTTTAAAAAATCGACGATTTGGTCGAATGGCACATCTTGCTTTTCACCGGTGCGGCGGTTTTTGTATTCAAATACGCCAGCGTCGATATTGCGATCGCCGATCACCACAGTGTGTGGAATACCAATCAGTTCCATATCGGCGAACATGACGCCTGGGCGCTCTTTACGGTCATCCAGTAGCACATCGATACCCGCAGCACTTAAGTCTTTGTATAACTGCTCGGCGATATCGGTCACGCGGTGTGACTTGTGCATATTCATTGGCAGAATGCCTACACTGAATGGGGCAATGGCTTCTGGCCATACAATGCCGCGATCATCGAAGTTTTGCTCAATGGCAGCCGCCACGATACGGCTCACGCCAACACCGTAACAACCCATCAGCAGCACTTGTGATTTACCGTTCTCATCGAGAACAGTCGCATTCATCGATTTAGAATAGTTAGTACCGAGTTGGAAGATATGACCCACTTCGATACCACGCGCCATAGCGTAAGTACCTAAACCATCGGGTGTTGGCTCGCCTTCAACCACGTTCCGGATATCGGCTGCTTGTGCCAGTGGTAGATCGCGTTCCCAGTTGATGCCAAAGTAGTGTTTATCATCTTGGTTTGCGCCAGCGGCGAAGTCGCTCATCACGCTAACACTGTGGTCGATGATGATAGGCATGTTCAGGCCGACAGGGCCTAATGAGCCAGGACCTGCGCCAATGGCATCACGGATCAGGGCTTCTGGGGCAAATTCTAATGGTGATGCCACTAAATCTAACTTGTCAGCCTTGATTTCGTTCAGCTCGTGGTCGCCGCGTACAATCAGCGCTACCAGTGGCGCTTCTTCCGTCGCACCTTTCACAATCAAGGTTTTCACTGTCTTAGTGATATCTAAACCGAATTGCTCAACTAACTCTGCAATAGTTTTCGCATTTGGGGTATCGACTAAACGTAATTCTTCAGTCGCCGCGCCACGCGCTTCGGTTGGCATTGGCGATTCGGCTTTCTCGATGTTAGCGGCATAGTCGCTGCCAGTAGAGTAGGCGATTAAGTCTTCACCGCTTTGCGCCAATACGTGGAACTCGTGTGACATGCTGCCACCGATAGAACCTGTGTCCGCTAAAACTGGGCGGAAGGCCAAGCCCATGCGTGACAGAATGTTGCTATAGGCTTGATACATGGCTTCATAGGTTTCATTCATGGTATCCACGTCCAGATGGAAAGAATACGCATCTTTCATCAGGAACTCGCGCGAACGCATTACGCCAAAGCGTGGGCGCACTTCGTCGCGGAATTTGGTCTGGATTTGGTAAAGATTCAGCGGTAATTGCTTGTAAGAGCTAACTTCTTTACGGATTAAGTCGGTGATCACTTCTTCGTGGGTTGGCCCCAGCACGAAGTCACGGTTATGGCGGTCTTTAAAACGCAGCAGCTCAGGACCAAATTTGTCCCAACGACCTGTTTCTACCCATAAATCAGCCGGTTGCACCATAGGCATTAGGATTTCAATCGCGCCCGCTTTGTTCATTTCTTCACGAACAATGGCTTCGACTTTACGCAATACACGCAGGCCCGTGGGCAGATAGCTGTATAGACCTGAAGCGTTACGGCGGATCATGCCCGCACGTAGCATTAATTGATGGCTGATGACTTCTGCATTCGCAGGTGTTTCTTTTTGAGTAGAAAGTAGGTATTTGCTAACGCGCATTACCGATGTCCAAATTTGAGTTGAATGGGCGCCATTTTATCACCTGCTTCGATGATGTCACCTATGGATTGAGGTTAAATTCAATCAGCTGCAGACAAATGGCCGTTTTCATTTTACAAAGTGTGCCGCGTCGCCACACCGGGCGATGCATACAGATAAAGCTAAGTGGGTTATTTATCCCGCCTATCACCAATCACCCGGGCGGGGTTGCCCGCGATGATGGCCCATGCGGGAACATCTTTAGTGACAATACAGCCCATGCCAATTACGGCATGGTCGCCAATGGTGACACCATCGACTATCCCTGCCTGTGCGCCAATCCACACATCTTTACCTATCACTATGCCTTTAGAGTTTGAGGCTTGTTGATAAATGGGCGTATCGGGCGCCATGCCATGATTAAACGCATAAATAGTGACATGGTTAGCAATGCGGGTTTGGGAGCCAATTTGAATGCCCACTCGGCCGCCATCGAAGGAGCAGCCGTGATTGATAGCGACTTCATCACCGAGCGTGATAGGGCCGTGCAAAAAGCATTCAGCGGCAATCATGCAGCGATTACCGATTGTGATATCGCGATTGGGCTCGGCAAATAACTGTGCCTCGGGCGCAATAAAACAGTTTTCGCCAATGGTCACGGTTTCGAGCGCGCAAAGGTTGGCCTGCACTTCATCCTGCCAAGGTTTGGCCCAGACTAAGTGTTTTTCTTTGAGCGAAAAATACAGCCAGGGCATCCAAGACAGACGCTTTTTATGTTGGCTTTGATAATCAGGCAAGGCCGTTGTGATTGGCGTCTGCATTTAGCCACATTTCCCCGGTTTGAGTTCTAGTACCTGAATGTATTCCTGCTCATCCTCATCGACCGCCATCCGCCAAAAGATGTCTAAATCATACAAAGCCACTTGATATAATTTGGGGTCATCCTTGGCTTTTTTATAGGCGGGGCGAGGGTCTTGCCCCAGCACGCCGTGGATGAGCACGGCTAAATCAGTATAGGCGTCCTGTTTACTGTAGGCATCAATCTGGGTTGCGGCGAGCTCGGAAAACACTACGCTGATAAGTTTTGGCGCTTCTTGCGCGATACCGCCGACGGCACCTTCAATCGAATCTGAGAACGGAATATAGGGCTTAATATCGATGATTGGCGTGCCATCGACAAGATCCATGCCCGAAATCTCAAGGCATACTTTACCTTTACGTTGCACCACCCCATGGAGTTTGACCACGGATTGGCCTATGCCATTCGGACGAAAAGTCGAGCGAGTCGCGAATACGCCGAGTTTTTCATTGCCGCCTAAGCGGGGGGGGCGTACGGTCGTTTTCCACCCTTGGGCGAGATTTTCATGGAAACAAAACAGCAGCCAAAGGTGGGAATATTGCTCGATGCCACGCACGGCGTCGAGATGATTGATATGGCCTTCCAGCTCAACATAACCGCGTGCTTCCACCAAACCAGGTTGCCTTGGAATGCCAAATTTTTGTTTGTAGGGGGTACGGCAGGTGGCCACAGCGGTAATTTGGTTGGTAAATGTCATGCAAAAAACACCTAAAGGAAGGAGCAACAACCCAAACTCAGATGGCTTAGGTTGTAAAGTACAACAAGAATGGCGTGCAGTATAATACACGCGATGAACTAGTCGGCGGTGGCCATTTTAATCGCTTGACCGACACATAACGCGCGGCTGATACAGCCTTGCGCAGCTTCTTCCATCATCACGCATTGTTTGATGATGATACCATTAGCACCTTTATCAGCCGCAGCGCGGCGGGCTTCGGTTCTCGCTTCGCTTAAGGATGCTGGCACGCCATTTACATCCGCTTGGCAAGATTCTCCTTGCACTAAGCCTTTCAACTCGTAGTGGCCTTTAGGCAAACTATCACCTTCAAATAGCGTAACATCGCCCGCCTTGAAGTAGTCACTAATCGCCTCACCGTCTAAATTGCTATTAAAACTGTAGTCGCTGGCACAGGCGCTAAGCAGGAGCACTAATGCACTTGAGAGGATGATTTTCATGGTTTGACCTGAGATTAAGGGTAAAGAAGCGCAGTCCCATGGACTGCGCGGTGCTGTGCGATTTATCTCAGTAAATTCTATCGCTTAAGATACTTTTGATAAAGCTGCTGGTGGCGATTATTCAGATCTATTTGTCTTCCTTCAATCCAGATCGCATCAATTTTGTTACTCATGGGGTCGAGGATATCTCCGTCACTCAGCACAACGCTGCCCTGATAGCCTACTTCGATAGCGCCTAAATCGTTAATCCCTAACAGCTTTGCAGCATCTAACGTGACAGATTTCAACGCTTGCTCTGCCCTAACGCCATAAGCTGCGCTGTAACCTGCGGCATAGGGTAGGTTACGACTGTTCCAATCCGATGAAAAACCAAGGGCATAGGGAATGCCGGCATTTGCTAGCAACGAAGGGATTTTAAACGGTAAATCTACCGGTTCATCTGTGCGTTTAGGTAGGCTTAGGGTGTGCGGGTAAATCACACTGGCATTCACTTCCCTTAAGCTTGACGCTAATCGCCATGCATCATAGCCACCGACAATCACCAATTTAAATTGATATTTTTTAGTCAGCGCAATGACTTGCTCAATTTGGCTGACACTGTCCGCATGGGCAAATAGCGTGGCCTTACCTTGGTACAGGGGCAGCATGGCCTGCCAACGTAAATTGGTTGTCTTGGCCGAATCCTTTGCCTTATGGCTTAAAAAGTAGCGATAGCCATCCTCAAAGGCTGTGGTCAGTGTATCTATGGCCTGCTGATTTTTCTCAATGGCCTTAGCTTTTTCCTTTTCATCTTCCGGCATACGCTTGATTTGGGGCCAGTAAACATGGAATTGGCCTTCGCTTGGTTGCAGGGCGTCCTCAATCGTCCAAGCATCGAGATCCACGACAACAGATTGGCCCGCGAGTCCGTCGCCACTGGGGACGATTTGTGCATGGGTGATGCCATTGTAGCGAATGGTTGGCAGCAGCTCTGAATCCGGGTTGTAAGCCGTTGCTGCGCTAATTTGCGGGTTAAAATCTCCGACTTCTGCATTATCGACGGTTGGGCGCACCATCTCGATTTCTACTAGACCGAGACTGGTATCGAGCGCGATAAGGCCAGGGTATAAATGTTTGCCCGAGGCATCGATTACCTGCGCTTGGCCATCAGCGCCGTTGACGTTTAGCTGTGGCCCGATGGCGCTGATTTTACCTTGCTCAATTAACACATCGGTATTGGTTAATGTCCCTTGGCTGACGGTATGCACGGTGGCATTTTTAATCAACACGCTCTGGGTTTGCTTGGCCGCAGGGACGAGATTATGTGCCTGCGCTGACAGCGTGATAGCCAGTGTCGACAGCAGCAAGCTAGTGGGTAAGTGCTTCATTATTTTGCTCCCTGGTGATGTTGGCCCCAAGCCTGATAATGGGTATCGCAGTGCCATTGAGGTTCCTTAAGCGGAGTGACTTTCTCACCCGCCTTGGCGCTATCATCACTACTGAGAATTTTTTGGATAAGGGCGGCGCGCTCTGCGACGACCTGCTGCTGAGCAAGCTGGTCTTGGTCGCGATCGAAATAGCGTTTGCCTTCGACCCAGGCCTGGGTCACTTTGGCGTAAATCGACAGCGGCTCGGCGTTCCAAAGCACGATATCAGCCATTTTGCCTGGGGTGAGTGAACCAACATACTCATCGACTCTGAGCTGTTTCGCCGGGTTGATGGTCACCATATTCCAGGCATCTTCTTTAGACATATCGCAATACATCATTGACTTAGCCGCTTCTTGGTTAAGTCTGCGCTGCATTTCGTAGTCGTCAGAGTTGATGCTGGTAAGCACGCCCTGTTTTTGCATCAGGCAGGCGTTTTGTGGAATTGCATCATAGACTTCGAACTTATAGGCCCACCAATCGGCAAAGGTCGAGGCGCTTGCGCCATGGGCGGCAAGTTCACTGGCAACCTTGTAACCTTCGAGCACGTGGGTAAAGGTTTGCACCTTAAAGTGATAGGCTTCGGCTAATCGCAGGAACATTAAGATTTCTGACTGCACATAGGAGTGGATATGCACATCGCGCTGCTGCTTTAACACTTCGGCTACTGCCTGTAGGCGATAGCTTGGGCGCGGCGCAATGGTTTTCTTCTTCTCACTGCTGCGTAAGTCATCGTAGTCCTTCAGCGCTTTCTCATAGGCGATTGCGGCATCGAAGGTTTCTTCAAATAAGGCTTTTACGCCCATGCGAGTCTGCGGGAAGCGCTGAACAAATTTCTCGCCCCAGTTACTCTGTTTGACGTTTTCGCCAAGGGCGAATTTGATACTGGCAGGGGCGTTAGCAAATTTAAGCTGCTCAGCACTCTCACCCCATTTCATCTTGATTAACTGGGATTGACCACCAATTGGGTTAGCGCTGCCATGGAGTAATTGTGCGCTGGTGACGCCGCCCGCAAGTGCTCGGTAGATGGAGATATCTTCGGGATTGATCACATCGCCAATCCGCACCTCAGAGGTGACTGCATCTGTACCTTCATTCGTGCCACCATTGATAGCAATATGGGAATGCTCATCAACGATACCCGCAGTTAAATGTTTACCCGTGGCATCGAGAACTTGATAACCCGAAGGCGTGCTGAGTTGCTGACCGATTTTTTCAATTCGGCCATTGGCCATTAACAGATCCGCATGTTCCAAAATGCCCTGTTTATCCGAGGTCCACAGGGTGGCATTTTTAATATGGAGTTTTTCGGCTTTTGGCGCCTCGCTCAAACCATAGGCGACGTTAGGGTAGGTGAGTTGACTGACTAAGGTTGGTGCGGAATCGGTTTTAGGTGTGCCTTCTTGTTCCGTCTTTGGACTCGACGCGATAGCAATACCCGCCACATTAATACTGCGACTATGGGCGTCCACCATGCGGCCTTGAATACCATCTTTAGCGAGCCAGAGGGTAAAACGGCTGATGCCATGTATGCCCGCATCGCTTAAATCGGCGTTAAAGCTCACGCGGCCGTCGTCTTCAAGCTCAAGATTGGTGAGTGTAATGCTCTTCTCACCACTACTCAGTTGACCTTTGAAGGCGGTTTTGCCCGCTTTGCCCGTTTCTTCAAGGCTTAGATCTAAGGTGAGATTATTCAGCGTGAGCTGATAATCGCCTAAGAGTTTGGCCTGTGGGAGTGAGCGAATGGACTGTTCTTCGCCCTGCAGCCAGACACTGTAAATCTGGCCATCTTTAAAGATATTGCCCTTAGTAATCACAAAGTCAGCCATATAGCCGGCAGCAAGTTTACCGGCGAACTCGGCCGTACCCGCCATCTCGGCGGCTTGAGTTGTCAGCGCGGCGAGGGCATTGTCCTCACTCAGTCCCTGGGCGATGGCTTGACGTAGGCGAGGCCAAAATGCCTCGGTCTTAATGCCAAATTGGGTAAAGGCAAAAGGGATGCCCGCATTGGCCACTGCAGCTGGGTTTGTGGGGGCGCGTTCCCATTGTCTGAGTTCTGCAAGGGAGACTTCACGGTCGGCATCATCGGTACCCACATCCGGTGCCTGCGGATAGTTGAGCGGCAGGATCAGAGGATAATTCAGGGCCTTTAATTCATTGATGCGCGCATATTCTTGACCACTTGCGAGTAAGTTGGCGGGCTGCTGATGTTCTTTGAGCAGGTTCGCGGCGCGCAGCAAATCGTTGAGATTTTTTGTTTCAAAGACGATTTGTTTCTCGGCTAAGTTATCTAAGCGTTCGAAGGCGATATTAAATTCAATTTGAGCATTTGCTGAACTATTAACCGATTTGTGCTTATTTTGGTTATACCAGTTAGCATCGGCAAAGGTTTGTCGGATAAGTGCAATACTGCCCATCAGAGAATTGGGGTAGTCTTGTTCAGATGTGCCTTTATCGAAGGCCATAAAAGGTTGACTGCGTGCACGATAAATCACCTCGTTGGCGGTTTTATTCGCTAATGAAAGGCTAACACCCGTACCGCGGAAAATACCGTCGAGTTTACTGCTTTGTACGCTGGTAAAGCCGTTATTGATCCAATCGCGTGCGCGTTCTTTATTTGGGTAAACGTAATTAAACCATTCTTTTTCAGCGTGAATTGCGCCATTTTCTGCATTACCGCCGATACGTTTAATATCATATACCGGACGAGTCAGCCCCAATTTGGGATATTCAAACTCGATACCATAATCGGTAAAGGGATCGATAAAACCGGGATAGATAGTATAACCACTGAGATCAACCTTTAATGCCGCTTCTGGGATATCCCCTTTTTCAATAATGGCTTTGATCCGATTGTTTTCAACTAATAAGGTGGCATTTGTGAGTCGCTTCCCTGGCGCCATGATTAATTCAGCATTAGTAAAGGCCGTTAACTTATTGACGGGGGAGATGGGATTGGCCTCGGCAAAAATGTTGTGGGATACAAAACTACTTATAATGCCGCAGCTTATTATTATCTTATTGTTTATCTGCATTTTTTATTCACTTAGACGGAGGGGGAATAAAGAGTAACCTAAAGCAGATGTAAATACTAAAGCTGAATTGTAACGCAATTTAAGCATTTGCTTGAATGCAATGGTAGTGGCATTCAGGCATAAAAAAGCTCGCAGGGCGCGAGCTTTTTTATGTTACTCAATGGTAATAGCAAACGGCTATTACCAGCATGGTATGGGATTAGATTAAGAAATCATCCATAGAACGGCCTTTATTGACTTCGTTCTTAAATACCGTTGGCATACGGCCTTGACCAGTCCACTGGATCACTTCGCCGTTAACTTCAATTTGATATTTTGCTGGACGTGGAGCGCGTTTTTTACCCACAGCTTTAACTGCTACGCCACCTAAGTCGTCGATTGATAAACCAACTGCTTCCATTTGTTGGCGGATTTCTTCGATTTTAGCATTACGTGCAGCAATAGCTTGCTGCTCTTCTGCTGCCATTGACTCACGCTCAACTAAAATTTTATCTAGCTTAGCCGCTAAATCACGCAGTTCTTCAACGCTGAGATCTTTTACCGCAGCTTTAAAACGACGACCGTGAGTTAATATCTCTAAAAATTCGCTCATATCTATTTTCGTCCCACTCTATTTTTATTACAGGATAATGGTGAACAACAGCTAAATGATAGAAAGTAATATAGCTCGAATCAAATAAAATTATGCAATAAACAGAAATTAAATATTATTTAATTTTTGAACTTTTTAAATATGGCAGATAAGTGTTCAAAAATGTGGCCAATACCACAGTCTTAAAAAATGCAAACAGGCGTTTGAGTTTAGTTGACGTTAACGTTAACAGGACGTAAAGTGGCTCTATCCTGCATTGGTGATGACCAATGTTTTGTCCATGTACATGAAAGTGTAGGAAGGAAACCCTATGAAAGTATTGGTGCCTGTTAAGCGCGTAGTTGATGCCAATGTGAAGGTCAGGGTAAAAGCTGACAACACCAGCGTTGATACCGCAAACCTCAAAATGGCGTTGAACCCTTTTTGTGAAATTGCAGTAGAAGAAGCGGTTCGTTTAAAAGAAGCGGGCAGTGCTACTGAAGTAGTGGTCGTCAGTATCGGCAATAAAGCCGTTCAAGAACAATTACGTACCGCGTTAGCATTAGGTGCTGACCGTGCGATTCACATTGATACTGAAGAGTTAACCCCAGTATCGATTGCCAAATTACTCAAAGCTGTACAAGAAAAAGAACAAGCGCAATTAGTGCTGTTTGGTAAGCAATCTATCGATGGCGATAATAACCAAACTGGCCAAATGTTTGCGGCATTAACGGATATGCCACAAGCCACTTTTGCTTCTGAAATCAAAGTAGAAGGTCATTCAGTGCAAGTGGCTCGTGAGATCGATGGCGGGATGCAAACCTTAAGTCTGCCGTTGCCAGCCGTGGTGACAGCCGATTTACGTTTGAACGAACCTCGTTATGCTTCATTACCAAACATCATGAAAGCTAAACGTAAGCCATTAGATGTGCTCACTGTTGCGGATTTAGGTGTGACGTTAAAAGCCCATCAAACTGTGGTGAAGGTGACGCCGCCTGCCGAACGTAAAGCGGGTATCATGGTTGCGTCGGTAGCTGAGCTGGTTGAAAAGTTGAAGAATGAAGCGAAGGTGATCTAAATGGCCATTTTAGTATTAGCAGAACACGATAATGCGGCACTGAAACTGGATACCGCAAAGGTTGTCACCGCAGCGCGTGCCATTGGTGATGATGTGCATGTATTGGTGGTTGGCCACCAATGTGGCGCCGTGGCGCAAGCTGCGCAAGCCCTTCAAGGCGTCGCTCAAGTATTGGTCGCCGATAACAGTGCCTATGAAGCGCATTTAGCCGAAAACGTAGCTAAATTGCTGGTGGACTTAGCACCAAACTACAGCCATATCCTCGCTGCAGCATCGAGCGCTGGCAAAGATACGCTACCGCGTGTGGCCGCCTTGTTAGACGTTGCGCAAATTTCTGAAGTGATTGGCGTAGTGAGCAGCGACACCTTTGTTCGCCCGATTTACGCAGGTAACGCTTTAGCGACAGTACAAAGTCATGACGCGATTAAAGTGATGACAGTCCGTGCCAGCGCCTTCGATGCGGCGGCGCAGGGCAACAGTGCTGCAGTTACCACCTTAGATAAAGTGTTTGAAGCCAAAACTCAGTTTGTGTCTCAATCATTGACCGTTTCTGCGCGTCCAGAGTTAGGTAATGCGGGCATTATCGTTTCTGGTGGCCGTGGTATGGGTAGTGGTGAAAACTTCGGTATGTTAGAGCAATTGGCGGACAAACTCGGTGCTGCTGTTGGGGCTTCACGCGCCGCGGTTGACGCAGGCTTTGTGCCTAACGATCTGCAAGTGGGTCAAACCGGTAAGATTGTGGCGCCAAATCTCTACATCGCCGTGGGGATTTCGGGGGCGATTCAGCATTTAGCTGGGATGAAAGACGCTAAGGTGATTGTGGCAATCAACAAAGATCCTGAAGCGCCAATCTTCCAAGTGGCCGATTATGGTCTCGAAGCCGACCTGTTCGACGCCGTTCCAGAGTTGATTTCAACTCTAGGTTGATTTTATCCGTGATCTAAGTCAAAGTAAGCGGCTTTGCGGTGGCAACTGCTTAGCCGCTTATGTTTTTATGTGCCTCACGCCCGTGCATGGGCGTTCTTAGAAGTAGAGGCGCACCAAATATCAGTAGTGATCAGTAGGGTGATTCCGTTGATCGTTCACGAAAGGATTTGGTGCCGAAGTGGTTTGATTTATCAAGATCAACTGCTGGGGTTGTGCCGAATAGGTACAGCACTGCCATAGTATTTTCTGATACGGATATTAGGAATAGTTACTATGGAGCGCTACTGATAGGACAGGTGATCTTGGGTATCTATTGCCTTTTCCCACCAGTTCAGTCGCCCTCCATTCGTATTTTGACGAAGAAATAATCAATGACTGTAGTAAGTTACGCCGATTCGGCACTTTCTCTGCTGCCGCCTGTGGTCGCAATTGTGTTGGCGATTTTCACTCGCCGTGTTCTCCTTTCCCTCGGTTTAGGTATTGTGATTGGGGTGTTATTACTCAATCAATTTTCACCTGTGGCCAGCGGTGAGTTTTTATTAAACAGTGTAAAAGGACTTTTTTGGTCAGAAGATGGCGTAAATTCTTGGAATTTATACATTCTCGGCTTTTTAATTGTATTAGGGATGATCACGGCATTAATTACCGTCAGTGGTAGTGCTAGGGCATTTGCCGATTGGGCGCGCCTGCATATTCGCAATAAACGCGATGCCAAATTGCTGACCATGTTTTTAGGCTGTGTTGTCTTTATTGACGATTATTTCAATAGCTTAGTCGTGGGTTCTGTCGCAAGGCCCGTCACTGACCGTTATTATATTTCCCGCGCTAAGTTAGCCTATTTATTAGATTCAACGGCGGCACCGGTTTGTGTTATTTCGCCGGTATCTAGTTGGGGTGCTTATATTATTGCGCTGATCGGCGGCATATTAACCGCTCACGGTTTTGCCGACTCTGGTCATTTGAGTGTGTTTATTCAAATGATCCCTATGAATTTCTACGCTATTTTCTCTTTATTATTATTACTTTGCGTTGCATTTATGGGCTTAGATATTGGCCCTATGCGTGAGCATGAATTAAATGCACAGCGCGGTAATTTATATGATGAGAATAAAGGATTACCGCCCGGAGCGAATGCCGATTTACCCGAAGCCGAAACGGGTAAGATCCTTGGTTTATTCTTACCTATTACCGTGCTGGTATTTGCGACCCTGTATTTTATGATCGACAGTGGTGCCCAGGTATTAGCGAAAGAAGGTATTGAATTTAATATTATTTCAGCTTTTGAAAAAACCGATGTTAGCTCGTCACTGTTCTTTGGTGCCCTGATTGGTTTAGCGGTTGCGCTGGTGCTTAACCTAGTGCAAGGCGTTGAAAAGTCGATGGTCGTCAAAGGCGTAGTGCAGGGCGCTCGCTCTATGCTGCCTGCGATTTACATCCTGTTATTTGCTTGGACCATTGCCGGCGTGATTGGCCAGCTTGAAACCGGTAAGTTTATGGCAAGCCTCGCCACAGGCAACATTCCCTTTGCCTTCTTACCTGCGTTGATGTTTGTGTTAGCGGGTCTAACGGCGTTTTCTACCGGCACCAGTTGGGGCACGTTCGGTATTATGCTACCGATTGCCGCCGATATGGCGATGGGCAGCCATACAGCCATGATGTTACCTATGCTGGCATCGGTTTTGGCGGGCGCGGTATTTGGTGATCACTGCTCACCGATTTCAGATACCACGATTTTGTCGTCAACTGGCGCGAGCTGTCACCATATCGACCACGTTGTGACTCAGTTGCCTTACGCTGTGATTGTGGCGCTGATCAGCATGGTAGGTTATGTGGTGCTTGGTTTTACAGAATCTGTGAATGCGGGACTGCTGACCTGTGGCGTGCTGTTTGTCTTAAGCATTGTGTGGTTACGACTCAAATCCCAAAGCAACGCGAAATAAGCTTGACGTAAGCGAGCGCTTTTTTCGCGAGTCTTCATTGTTAATTTCCCAAGCTCTCAAAACAAATCAGCCAGCATTATGCTGGCTGATTTTTTATCTATCACACCTGAACTCGGGATAAAAAAATTTGAACTAATAGCCCTCCAAGTGATCGGATCTTTCGACCAAGAGAAACCTCATCACACCGGAGGGCCTATGCATAAATTAGTGGAAGTGTTTTGTGATGTCGAT
>NZ_NAJR01000019.1:0-59806 GCF_002196695.1 Shewanella sp. Shew256
GCCCGATTAGCCTGTGAAGTGAGTGGTGCAACAATGCCGCCAGCAGCAGGAACCCACCGAAGCGAGTCCGGCGTTCGCGCCTAACCGCAGTAGGAATCCTCGTCGTTTACGGCGAGGAGGATGTCAAGACAAGTAAAATCTAACCCAAACCAAAAAAAACCGAGGTGGTTGAGGCCTCGGTTAAATGGGTCTAAACGGAAGATGGTTGTTCACTATTGAGCTAGTTTGCTTAATGAATCGATCGAAATATCGGATATTGAATCATTAGCAGCATTTGCGGTTGCAACTTCAATTTGCATAAAGTAGCTAAGAACATAGGTATCATTAGGGCTGCTGGTGCTGTTGAATAAACTAAATGTGGGGTCTAAATAGTAGTCGCCACGCTTTAACCATCGATGATCTAGCGCGATTAAATTATCACCTATCGCGACAATCACGATCCCTTGCACTATAAGTTCAGCATTCAATATGCTCTGAGTTCTACAGCAATTCACAAAACTCTTCCCACATTCTACGTGTGCGGAAATGCGGTCCAACTCTTCAATTGTAAGACCTGTAATATTCACTGGGATCAGTGTTGTCGGGTCAATTCCTAGTTGATTCAAAATTAGCTCTAAGTCATTCACAGTAGATTTCATCGCCGCTCTCGTTGTTGCTGAACTGCATTCCGTCTAGTAATATACATGAACTGTATACTAATAGAAATGTGTAGATGATCAAATTCGACAAGGCTCACTGGCGTCACACGTATTTACTTCCATTTTGTATTGCTGCCGTCATTACAGCTGCTACTACGTGGTTTAGTCATAGCTATAAACTGATATTGGTACTCAACAGCGATAAATGCATTCCAGGTTCAGTATTCGTGGTAGACACACGACAAAAACACGTTAATAGCGGCGAGCTGGTGATGTTCATGTCTCCTCAAACCGACATTCTTCCGTCAGGGATCAACATCATAAAGTTAGTGGCAGGTGTCGAAGGAGACCTCGTAGAAATAGGGAGGTTTAGTGTGACCAACAAAAAACACAGGTTCCCAGCACCTATCGACAATGCGGCGAATGCGCTGAATATCGATGTACAAAAGCTCATTGGTACTCGGACTGTAGAGAATGGCGGGATCTTTGTGTTAGGCACAGAACCTGGCAGTTATGACAGTCGTTTCTTTGGTTCAATCAAAACTCAGCAGGTGATTGGTCGTGCTTACCTCATTATCTAATAGACAGTTTCTTGTTAGCTTGTTTGTGGCGGTAACGATGTCTGCCATTTATTTCGATGCAATGGCTACAGACGATAACCAGCAGTTTATTCTGGATGCAAAACGACAGATGGATGAAGTCCGTAGCCAAATCGAGGCTATGAGGCAGAACAATACCCAGCAGCCCCAAGGTGGCCTCCCCGCTGCTTGGGGGCAGCAATCTTACATTTCACAAGCACAAATGCTCACCCAGCAGGCCGATGCGATCAGGCATCAAGTGCTGCCAAAGCCAGAACCTGTCACGCCTGTTGTGCAGCAAGAGATAGCCGCAAACGGAGAGGTATTCATTTTCGCTTCATTCGGTATGCCAGCATACACGCTGAAATCAGCGCTGAGAGCAGCATCTCAAAGCCAAGTTAAAACAACAGTCGTATTTAGAGGCCTGAAAGATGAATCTGAAAGTCTGCGTGATGCCTCCAACGCCATTCATAGAGTGATAGATGAAGCAGATTTAGATGTTACTCCAAGAGTTATCATAGACCCTCGTTTGTTTAATACCTATGCAGTCGAAGTAGCGCCAACAATGGTGTATCGCAACGGTGGCAAAGTGGTTACCGCGACAGGGCTACAGTCATTAGAAGATTTCGTTAAGCAGTCCGAAGGCTTGTTGCAAAGCGGCTCGCTCGGGAAGTTGTCAGACACTTACGACATTACTGAGATGGACATGCTCGAACTTATCCAACAGAAGCTCAAAAAAGTAGATTGGGAAGAGAAAAAGCACGAGGCCGTTAGCCGATTCGTTAACCGTAAAGAGGTTCAGTTGACAGAGAGCCTTAAAGACGAGGATGTGCGTTACAAAATTGACCCGCGTGTTCGCTTTACCCAAGACCAAACAACGCCGGATGGCCAGTATTTTGCCAAGGCCGGTGATGTTGTAGATCCTACAGCATTACTCCAAATGGAAACCCGCTTATTCATGATTGACCCAACCAGTGAACGTCAGCTGGCGTGGATGAATGATGTACTTTCCGTGACTGAGCACAAGCAAGTTTACGTGCTGCTATCTGCGCTGCCGGCCGGTAGCGATTTAACCGAATTTAACCGGTTGCAGACAAAACTAGGCCGTCGCTTGTACTTGATGCAACCGACGATGGTGTCTCGTTTTCAGCTTGAGCATTTACCCGCATTGGTTGATTTGTTTAAGGGAGAAATCCGCGTCACTGAGATTGGTCAACGAACTCTGAGTAATGCGGGATTACCGACACTATTAGTAGCTCCAAATGGCGGTGCCAAATGATGAAGAAGTTCGCAAAAGTAGCTGTTTTTCTGGCTTCCATGATGTCCGTAAATGTGAGTGCGAACAGTAAGCCGGACTCGGTTTGCCCCGATGCTGGCTATTTCTCAAACCTGATTAACTCTTTTTGCTGGTCATGTACGCTACCTTTTAACCTCGCCGGATTCTCGGACAATGTGCCTAAAGGGGCTAATTCGAGTCGTTTATGCTCATGCTCGGATGCTCTGGGTGTGCCGGAGCTTGGGGTATCTCTGGGTTACTGGTCACCTGATCATTTAGTTGAAGTCTCTGCAACGCCATGGTGCAGTCCAACGCTGGGTGGAACCTTGCTACAAAATGACATGACGATGCGGGGGAGGGCATCCAACCCAGAAACTCAATCTGCCGAAACGGTATCGTTCTTACATTACAACTACATCATCAATCCGGTTTTCAAGATGTTAGGTCTTTTCTTGTTGCCTGAGTGCGACACATCCCCTGGTTACTTTGACCTCGATATTGCGTACATGTCAATCCTCGATGTCACCTACGAAAACTCGGCGCTATCATTTCTGTTCACTCCTGACGCAATTCCGATTGCGAATCCAGTTGGCCGCGCCATTTGTGTTGCCGATGGGATGATCACTGCTAGTAGCGGCAGTGCTAACGAGGCACTGTGGTTCTGCGCTGGTTTAGATGGTCCCTTGTATCCATTAACCGGCTTTATTGGGGCCGACAATGATTTTATCCGCAATACTCAGTTAATCACGACTCGTTCACTTGCTGCGCTACATCGCAGGGGGTTAGCGCGAAAAACTTACGGTAAAGAGGCGATGTGTAACGCCGAGTACAGTCCAATGATCCCTAAGGCGCAGTACAAAATTTCTATGATGTATCCGTCTCCTGAAGCTAATCCTGCAGCAGCATCAGCTGTGAAACCCACGAAGGCTTTTAATATTGAGGATCTACAAAATCCTGAAACTGGCAATTACGACAACAGCGAAGATAAAAATAAATCAACCCTAGATGGTTCATGGGATGAATGTTGTCACCCTCTCGGTTGGCCTACGATTTGGTGGGGTTCAGGTAGAAAGTCTCCTGGTAATGGAAAAGACCAACACGCGGTTTATTCAATTTTCAGATACACCGATTGCTGTGTGAGGGTTCAATAACAATGGAAGATAAACTGGTTACGTGGTGGGAAAAGGCAATCTCTTACGGAATAGGAAGCATTTACTTATTCAATATTTTAACTATGAGTTTTCTGGCGCTATTTCTCACAAGTAGCCCTGCATTTGCAGATCTCCCATTGCCAGTATCTCTTCAGTATTCCTGCCCAACAGGGTGGAGCTTTTCAAATGGCACTTGTGTTAAGTACACCTATGCAGCGCCAGTAGTGACATGCCCTACAGCTGGTTATTCCGTCACCACTGTTGATGGCTTACAAACATGCGCCAAAAATGAGTCCCGGACAACGATTAACAGTTGCCCCACTGGGACTAACTGGCTCGATATCCAGCAATCGTGGAATTATCAAGACCCACTGTATCCCAATTATTGCTCTGCAAGGCAAAGCGCATCCTCATTAGCGAATTGCCCCAGTGGGTACACGACATATAGCAATGGGATCTGTTTTAAGCTACAAACTCCATTGGGAAAAACGTGTCCAAATGAGGGCGGAGCCTCTGAAAAGGTTGAGCAAATCTGTCCCCAGACCTATGTAGACCTCGGACTCTGTAAAAAAGACGAGACAGTCACTGTGTCACTGCCTGACCAAAGCTGGCAAAAGCAGAATGAATCTACTTGTAAGCGCACTCTTTACGAAGGTACGGTCTCCACCTGTCCAACGGGTTACACCCCTGCCGGTGATGACAACTGTGTGAAAGTGCAAACAACCCCGTCTACGGTAAGCTGTTCGTCCGGCTATTACCAAGATGGCGGTCAGTGTTCACCTGGGACGGCCCCGAGCTGCCCAGCAGGAACGTCGTATAAGAATGGCTCATGCGTGAGCACGTCAGGTACAGTAACCAGCTGCCCAGCAGGAAAAGAGTTAGATCCCTACAGCAATACCTGTATTACGGCGAAGGGAAACTTATCAGATCCTGATTACTTTATGCAGATGGGCCGCGATTTTGGCAAATCCGCGGTAGGCGCCATTGAGCTGCCAGGAGGTACAACTAACAATATTAAGCTTAATTACCGGAATGTTGGTCAAACAGATATGACCACATCTAATATGACCAATGCTGATATGCTCGGGCTTGACTCCAATAACGGTTACAACGTATCTGCAACAGGTACTTATCAGGACGAAAAGGCGCAACAAAAATCGATTAAAGAGGCCGTTGAGCGAAACACGGCTTATGGAAAGTCAGAGCCCGTTGTAGGGGCAAATCAAGATGAAACGAATGATGCGCAAGATCATAGTGCCAATGCTTATCTAACCTTGCTTGATGCTCAAAACAAGAACCCGCCACACACTATTGGAAAGGATGCTTCATTCCTTAAATCTGGATCACAGGAACAGCAAAACATTCTTAATGGTAGTGGAGGACAATTTTTCGGGGATTGTTCGACGGACACTGTCACTAAAACTACTATCGATGACTCACTGATTAAAAATACTATCGAAGAGTGCTTTAAGCCAAACAGAAACAATCTTTCAAGCTGTAATAGAGAACGAATTTTAACGCCACCAAACGAGAATAAAATCTTTGGCAGTGGGTTTGGGTATTGCGGTAAACGCTGTATTTCAATCATTTTGGGAGATGAAACGGATAACGCTCTGCCAGACAATGATGATGGTACGTGTAAAGTCTATCGCAATGCTTCATCGTTCAGATTGCTTGACGGAATAAACATTGTTTCCGCGACTATAGGGAAATCGAGATATGACGATTATTTTAAATTATCAGTTAATGACACAATTCTTAACCAGTCTTCGACTTTCCCACTAGATGGACAGTCTTGCTCCGATATTGGTAACACCATAACTGCGTCCCCCATTGATGTGACTGTGCCATTCCAGACTGCATTAGCAAAGAATCGCACTCTGACCGTCGAACAGTTGCTATCCGTAAAAAATTTGGGGGAAGGGTATGCCAGTATCACTATCAATTTCGATCAAGACTTGCTTGCAAACTGGGTTGAGGACATTGTTGAGTCACCAGAAGGATGTGAGGCATCGTTGTCAACGCCAGACAGTTTTTGTACGGCATCTGATTGGAAATGCGATGCTAGATTAGATTCTGAGTTAATCAATAACGGTGGTGTGCTAAATCTTTCGGATATAGATGGTGCTCCGGGGGTTCAGGCGGTGTCTGGGGCAAATGACGTAATATTAATGGTTATGCGTAGGGATTTTGACCCAAGTTTGGCAAATGGGACTAAATCAAACTGCGGCAACATAGTTGGTACCACTGATGATGAAGGTGACAATAAGAACGACGACGGTCTATGGGTATGCAAAGAGGGAATTGGGTTTCAAACTCATAGTATCTACAGTGGCCCAGGTATGTATGGTACAGAGTTTGTAAACGTCCTACCCAAGCGGAATAAATGGTCTGTATTTGCTGTCAAAATAAACAACGGTGTTACATCTCGGTTTTACAATGAGAATGGCCAGATTTTTGATGCTAAGCAGATGTACGGTGGAAGTTTTGACTCTTTAAAGCAACGTCGAATTATCATTGGGCGAGGGAATACCTCAGAAGATTGGACCAAACGTGCTAACGCACCACTTTATCTCGCTCATTGGGAAGTACTGCGTGATATATCCTCAGACCAACAAGTTATCGATGCGTTAGAAAAAACCAAGGATATGTTTGCACTTGTCAATCTAGATCCTTTATACGAGGGGGACGATGGCCTTACTCCTTGCATGTATGCGCACATGGAAGATTATGTGTGTGATCCTCTTAAGGGTAATCGACTACCCTTTAATGGTGGAACAGTTGGGTATTCTGACATTCGGACAATGGGTGATCAGTGCAGTCAGTATACGTCAGATGAAAAATGCAGTATTGAGTCATCTACGTGTGCGGAGGGGTGGCTTGATTCGGCAACTAATACATGTTTTGGGTGGGATGTGACTTATCGCTGCGAGAGCGGTTCGGTCATAACTAAAACTGAAATAGTAGAGAATAATACCTGTTTTACCGATATTTCATGTGTGAATGGCAATTGCAAAACAAAAGCAAAAGAGACCAATACAGACTTTGTTCAAACTGCTGCGATGTACGCGGCTATAAACGAATTAGACAATGGGTCATCATGTACTGACCCTACTAATCCTGATACCTGCCAAGTGTTCGTTGGCAGTGTTGAGCAATGTAGCTGGGATCAACTCAAGGTAAATGATTGCTGCTCCACCAAAGGCACCGATACCACATCCAACTTATTTAAACTGTCATTAATGACCTTTAAAGCTGGGCAAAACGCAGTGTCCAGTGAGAACGCGTGGGTGAATGAGTATTTAGGCGGGGAATATGCCAAAAAAGGCTGGAGCATGGTAAAAAGTGGTTGGAATGATGCCGTCGATTGGGTATCTGACTCAACTAAACCAGCGACGGAGGCTGCAAAAGGTGCATGGGATTATCTTGGTAAATCCTTTTCGTCTGAAGCTACTGCTACAGCAGGTAATGCGACAACTACCGTATCAGGAGAAGCTGGATCCGTTGTTACTGACTTTTTTACTGATTTGGCTACCTCAATCGATACGGTAAAAACTCAAATCTACCAGTGGGTTTATGATGTCATGCCGCAGGCGATGCAGGAAGCTATAGTTTCTGGGGCTGAAGCGCTAGGGGTTGAAGTAGCCAAAGAGCAATCAGGTGCTTTAGCAGAAGGTGCTGGCGCACAGGCTATGGAAGGTGTTGTAAGTAACCTCATAGCAGCGCTTTCTTTCGTGATGATGCTTTACACCATTTATAACATGCTCAAATTGCTTTATACGATTCTAACGGCATGTGACGAGGAAGAGCTGAAAATGGGGACCGAGCTGAAAGAGCGCAAGTGCTTCTTTGTCCGTAAAGTGCCTTGTAAAAAGACATTAGGGATATGTACTGATAAGGCGCACAACGAGTATTGCTGTTTCAAGAGTACCTTAGCTCGAATTATCATGGAGCAGGTGATAGTTCAACTTGGCCATAATCCAGTGTCATGGCATGACAACGAAATGTGTCGTGGATTAACCCTAGACGAATTATCGAATATCGACCTAGGAAAAGTAGACTTCAGCGAGTGGGTGGGGTTAATGACTGAATCTGGTATGTTCCCTGAGCCTGACATGGAAAAAACGGGTGAAGATGCCATAGTTAACCCCGATGCGCGAGACAGCGCCGATGACAGGATTAAAAATCAGTTAGGGGTGGATACTGGTGTAAAAGTTAGAGAAGCGTTTGAAAACGCTTCCCCTGCTACTAACCTAGATTGTTCTGGTTTCCCAAGACCACCATCTTGCCCAATCTAAAGTGACAAAACCCCGCAAGTATTTTGTTAAATGGTTGCGGGGATAAGATTACATTTTGACGAAGAAGCGCTGAGTTTTGGTATTAACGTCAATGATATATGGATAATCAGTCAATGATTTATCAACAGACTCACAGGTTTTGCGTGAATTAGGTGCCTTTGGTGGCATATAAAAGTAGGATGGATATTCAAAGGTCTGAGCTAATAACTTGCTGCTCTCAACTTGGTAACAAGAACCAATGCCTAACTTTAAAATCGCATAACTACCGCTTCCATCACCAATATTCAGCAATGATTTCAATTCAGCCCCACTAAGCAAGGTAGTTGTAGAAATGCTCAATGCCGCAAATTTACCTTTGAATTGGGGTAATGGTAAATCTGAATAATTCGAATCAACCAGCACTACAGTTCTGCCATCAACTCCAGCTGTGAGTTCAAATTTCTGACCATTTGGCAAGTAGGCTTTGATTAAGTCACCTTTTGCTTGTTCCATCTGTTCTGCTGGCACAATTTGATAAAACATAAATGTTGGTAAAGGTGGGATCTCCCCTGAACCTAAGAAAAATAGACCCGCATTTAATAGGCCACCAGATAGGCCGGAACCAGAAATCACACCTAAGCCAGCTGTGCCAGCTGCCGCGTTCATTGCGACAACCGAGCCGCTAGAACCGTTAATTTTCTCCCATTCAGCATCAGAAACAATTTTGTCTTTGATGTTTCCATGCCCCCCATGACCCAACTTGAAAACTTTAAATGCAAAAGAATCATCAGATTTAATATCGAGTTGAGAGACTGTTTTAGGTGCTGATTTGTCAGTTGGTGTTGACGCGCAACCAGAGAACAATGCGGTGCAAGCAAGAACAGCGGCAAGTGAGTAGGTCTTTTTCATGGTGAACTCCTGATAGAATTGCCAACAATGTTAACACAGGCTTAATACTTGGCAAATTTCTTGAAATATAATATGAGTGGTTAAAGGTTGATTGTTTTGCCTGTGAAAATTATCATTTGGACAACACATAAATTTAATGGTGAAGTTTAAATGGGCTCAACAAAAGATCAGGGGTTAGTCATCGAGCGTGACGACAATACCCTTGTTTGTGCATTACCTGGAAGCGGCAAAACCTATGTTTTGGTAGAGCTGACTAAGCGTTTACTGTCCAGAGATGGCGCCTATTCTGTCCATTTACTTACGTTCACGGATGCGGCTCGTGTTGAGCTCACTGAGCGAATGCTTCACGCCCTTACCCCACGAGCTATGGAACGTGTAACTATCAGTACCTTTCATTCAACTGCGTTAGCGATGACTCGCGGCAAACTTAATCGCCGGTTATTAATGGCCAATGAGTTAATGCTGTTCGTTAAGTCGGTGCTCAATGAAGCTGACCATTTAGACCTCATTGATAAGTTCAGATTTAAGGTGCCGGACGTTGTTAGGCTGTTTGATGAAATGGGCCGAAGCCAAGACCTGTCAAAAGAGTATAGTGGCACAGAAGTTGCCTTGTACGAGCTTTACAAAGATATGCTGATTAAGCAGGGCAAGACGGATTTTAACGTCGTATGCCAACTGTCCGTGAGTTGGCTGGCGCAAAGTGAAATCCCTCCTGTGTCGGCTACGCATATTCTGGTAGACGAATTTCAAGATACCGATGCACTGCAATACATGTGGCTACGTGAACACGCGCTGCTTGGTAAAAAGCTGGTGGTCGTTGGTGATGACGATCAAGCTATCTACTCGTTCAGGGGTGGCCAAGGATACGACAATATGGTGGCCTTTCAGTCAGAGTTTAACGCAGATGCTTACGTGCTAAGAGACTGCTTTAGATGCTCAAAGGAAATCCTGAATCGAGCGGGTATGCTGATTAAGTTCAATAACCCCGATAGGATTGATAAGCCGATGAATGCGGTTAGGGAAGAGCAAGGGACTGTCAAAATCATTAAGTCTGGCACGATGGATAACCAGCTTAACCAGATTTTAGATGCGGTGAGCAAAGAGCCTCATACGTGGGCAGTAATTGCGAGGAATAATGCCATCCTTGATCGCGTTGAAACGGTTATTCAGGGTCATGGCATTGAGTACAATCGACGCGGCGGTAAGTCGTTTTTTGATGGCGTAGCACCCTACAGCTTGATTCAAATTGCCTCTGTGATTTCAGGCAAACATGATGACCATACCCTACATCGGGCTTTGGCGGCTTTGTCAGTGCCAGAGGCGGAAACGGCAAGAATTATTGGTTTATGCCGGACGGCGAAAACGACCTTTGGCGGCCTTAAACATGCGGAGATTGGTCATCATGCTGACCTGCAAAAATTCCACTCATTAGCTGAAGGCTGGCATGACATACCTGCAGGGCGTGAGGATGCTAAGCGAACCTACATGCAATCTATCGTTAAATTGTTAGCCATACACCTCGATAAGCGCGACCAAAAACATGCTCAAGTCGTCGGTGATGTCATTGCTGGACGTCACTGGGAGAGCCTGGGAGAAAGTATTGCGCAACTGAAGCCTTCGTTAGACAGCAAAAAGCGTAAAGACCAATCAGAAGAGGCCGCACCTAAGCTGTCATTGATCACTATGCACTCTTCAAAAGGTTTGCAGTTCGACAACGTGTGGATTGTGGGGAGCGACACAGGAACCATCCCGAGCAAAGAGGCGTTAGCAGAGGGTAAGATAGCGGAAGAACGTCGATTAATGTATGTGGCCATGACCCGCGCTATCTCGTCGCTCACTATGAGTTACACCAGTGAGCCCAGTGAGTTTCTGTACGAGGTTAACAAAGAAAGGGTTGTAGAGCTGGAGTCTGGATATGAAGACGATGCTGACGATTTTGACGCCGCTTGACATCCTCCACCCCCTAAAGGGGGTGGATTCCTACAGCTAGACGGTCATGCCCGACCGCAAGAATGTTCTTGGCTGCATTGACATCTCTATCATGCGTAGCGCCACAACTGCTACAAGACCATTCTCTTATTCTCAAGCCTGCTCTACCTTTCGGACTGCTTGCGGGGATTTCCCCGCAGCACGAACACGTTTGGGTTGTGTAACTCTCGTTGATTTCTTCAAAAACAACGCCTGCGTGAGCGCATTTATATTCCAGCATTGTTTTGAGCATTCCCCATCCTGCATCCAAAACGGACTTAGCCATTTTGGTTTTAGCTAAAGAAAGGGAATTGACGTTACCAACGAAAATCGCCGCATTACCATCTACTAGCTGGCGACTGTATTTGTGCAAATCGTCCTTGCGGCGATTCTTGATTTTGGCGTGAATTGCCTTAACTCGGTGTTTCTTGTTAGCCCGTTGCGCAATACCTAATTGCTGTTCGAGCTGGCGGTACTGGCGGCCAACAACTTTATGACCGTTGCTATCAGTGGCCGCTTCTTTACAACCAAGGTCGATACCGACACTCGCTGTCCCTGAGCTTGCTTGAGTTTCGATTTCAACCACCACATTGAAGTACCAACGCCCTTGAGCATCTTCGTTGAATGAAGCGGTTTTGAACTGATATTTGCTTAGGCCGTAGCTATCCCACACGCTGTAATAGTGACCATTGAAGAACACTTGACCGTTTTTCCACTTGGCCGCGCCCGTGTTAATTGGTATCCAGCCAAGGGAGCGTTTCGCACCACCCGACTTGCGCCAGTTAAGGCGAACCTTTTTGAATTGGACTCTGCGAGTAACGTACTCTTTGGCGATACATTGAAGCGTCTGACTGTGAAGTCCTAGCTCTTTGTTCGCGCCTTTGGTGTAAGGATGAATATCAAATGCAGACAAAAACCGCCCCCGCTCTTTGATGGAGCGTGAGCTTAATTCGTTAATGTAGTTCCAGACAAAGTTGACCGACCTCGCTTGCTGAGTGAGCACGATTTGGTGTTTGTCTTTTACTCTGACTTTTAGGGTTTTTGTGTGCATGGCTGTATATTTATACAGACATCAATTAAATGCAAGGGCGCTTACATCCCCACCCTAGAAGTGTGGGGTTTTACGCTTAAACTGACAGATTGACAAACCTGTGAAATTAAAATAATGTGTATGTAGGCGGATGCCCTTCGCCTTTCTAAGTGTTCTACTTTTCAGTAGGCATTCTTTTCAGGGCCATGATGTACACACCTGTTCATGGCTTTCGTATCGGTGGCTTTAGCTATTTCTGATTTACCTCCAGTTTCACTAGGAAATAACGATTTCCTAGTGCAATTGCGCAGCCGAACCTCCCACCTAAACGTCTGGCTCGCTGAATATCAGCTTTCCATTTCTTTACGAAAAATCTATCACTGAAAAATTCAGTTAGATAGATTCGGCGTTTAGTTCAAAAGGTGTTGCTACGCAGCAACCAAAAGTCTCCGTTAGCCTCGGACTCAGACTCAATTCAGATTAGCGACCTGAAACCAGATGTTTAGATTTTCTAAATATCTTCCCTTGTGGGTGAATATTCCCCCACAGGGATTGTTCACCCAATTTTTAATTATTGGAGTGAACTATGAATAGTATTTTTTCGGCCGAGAGTGTTCTGCATCAGATCACCCTTAATCAAAAAATCACACTTTGTGACGCTGAAGGCGAGATTCAAACTGCTTCAGCTCAGATTGCCTTGCTTAACGATTCTCCGTTTCGTGATGTCAATTCAAAAATTCAAAAAAACGCCAAATTCCATGCTGATTTAGCTGGTGAGTTGTGTGGGACCCTTTATTTATCTGCGGCTGAATCTTTGAAATCAGAGATGGTTGCGACATTTAAAGAACTAATGAATCGACTCCCTTTAGAGCTTCAAGACAGTTTTACGTATGCCTTGCTTGACTCTGGCGCACGTACACGCTTGGCCAAACGGAATCTATTCAACTTGTTACATTGATTAACAAACCTACCTTTTTGGGGTGATGAATTGCCCTAAAAGGCGTTCTCACCCCTTTTCTTTTTTATTTTATTAAAACTGGAGTGAGACTATGGACGCTATCGTATTTGCGGCAATCTTTATGGGTTTTATGACTATCTATCTGTTTTTAGTTAGACCTGTATTAGAGAGATTGGGCCTAGTTTGGTAATGCCAAATTAACCACTGTAAATCGACATCACTTAAGCGTCCTCTAGGACTGTTTATGGGGTGTCACTAATGCTCTTTCGCAATAGACAGCACTAGCGACACTCTATAAACAGGAATTTTACTTATGTCTACACTATCTGCGATTTTCTTCTCTGATCTGAATGTGCTCGTTACCGCGTCTGAAAAATGTGTTGCTATTACATCAAGCAAGGTTGGTTTTGATGTGAGCAGCAGTGATCATGGCGAACTGGCTGAGCGTTTATCAGTTTGGGCAAAATCTCAAAACATTCTGTCACCAGAGGAAACTCTAGGTGTTATCTAACCGGCTAGTAAGACCGTCTTACGGACGTGTCAGCCAATCAGTGCCGGTGCTGATTGGCACAACTAACCAAAGTGGGTTTTTTCAAGCCTATTTTGCTTAGTACCACTCCATGCTTCCTCACAACAACTCCCAATTAAGCGCTGAACATCAGTATTCCAATCGCCTACGCGAAACTGGAATTTAATTGCCGAGTTGTTGTTTGGTTGTGGTGCGTCTACTAGAGCATCTAGTTTGACCATCACAATCTCCCGAAAGGGCGCTTTGATGCTGCGTTAAGCATTTTTTCCCTTGTGGGTTCTGCCCACTAAAGGGCCGTACCCGCAACTTATTTATTTGGAGTGGGTATGGCTAAAAAATATCAAACCCGCGAGAAATCGTTGGGTGAATTAGGCATTCATGAATCTGTTGATTGGAGCGCTGAACAATGTCGCGCTTTTTGGGACGGAATCATTTCTGCAAATCTGGAGTTACTGAGAGATTCGGTGACTGAAGCGGAAGACATTCTTGACTGGGTGTTTTCAGAGCAGTTTCTAGTTGCTTGTCGTTATGCTGGTTTAGATTGTGATTTACTGAGGGATGGTGTCTTAGACGTCGTTGACCCAGTTGAAATCGTCAATGCCAGAATAAAGCTCAACAACGAAACTTGGTCTAAAAAACGCACTAAGCAGCAATCGCAATTGCGAAATGGCGAAGGCGTTTGGCAGACTATTTCTTGGGGCGAATCATTGGCACTATTTTGAGTCAGTATCGCTCCAGCATATCCAATTGCATCAGTAAAATCCGAGCCATAAAACGCCAACGGAGTTTGACTGCTGCAGCTGGTGAACAAATCAATTTATTAACCCTTGGGGTGAGTTTTGTCCCCCCGGGGCAGACTCACCCTTTTTTTATGCCTAACGGGCATATTTGGAGTGAGTCATGAAATTTAATACCGCAGGTAACATCGCTGCACGTCAGGCCAAAATTGCTTCATTGCAAGGCCAAAAAGGTCTCCATCTGTCTTTAGATTTCTCGTCCTTTTCGGGCAAGAAGTCAGAGAAATCATCAAAGGTATTTGATGATCAAGGTGGGGACGTGTCAGAAGTCACAGAGAAGCCTCGTAAGTTCTTGGTTGATAAATCAGCCCTTAAATTCGTCAGTAAATATTACATGAGAGCTAAGCGACTCATGGATACTGCTGGCATTCCTGTTTGGGGTGGGTGGTTAGTCCCTGAGAGTGAGTTCGATACCTTAAAAATTCGCTTTGAAGCAATTCAGCGTGCTTTTAATGAGGAAGCAGAAGCCTTCGTGAAAGATTACGAAGAGCTGCTGGATAACCAGTGTGCGGCACATCCTGAAGCGGCAAGATTCATTCGCCGTGATGCGCCTACTGTCAGTGACGTGGAATCACGCTTCTATATGAGCATGAGCCCACCAATGTCTATCGTTATCGGTTCTATGTCCGATGATGAATCGGCTGCTGCTGATACTCACTTGGATAAAAAGCTGCTTCAAGAATTTGCGGATTTGTCAGAGGATGTGTTGAATAAGATTGGTCGCGGCGACGTGATTGGTCAAAAGGCAATTTCATTCCTTGCTGATATGGAAGCAAAGGCGGCGAACTTCAGTTTTCTTTCTGATACTTGGGTCGGACTTGCGGCATGTCTCAATGAGATGCGCAACTCGTTCCCTAAGAATGGGCAACTGGATAGCAAATCGTTAGGTTTGTTACGGCTGTTACTAACGTCATTAAGCAACAAAACCGCGCTTGAAACTCTGTTAACGTCATACGACGAACTAGGCTTGGAAGCGATGGTTGAGCCTGAAATTGTTAACGAGCCTATGGCTGAGATTGATGAAGATGTCGCTCAGTTGCTACATGCGTTACGCGGATCCACAGAAGACAGTGGTGAAACGGAAGTTACAACGGCAAAAGTGACTGAAGAAGTGGAGCACTCGGAATTAAGTGCCGAGTTAGATGCCGCTTTTGCTGCGTTTTTTAATTAATTTTTAAACCCTTGGGGGTGAGTTTTGTCCCCATGGGGCAGACTCACCCTTTTATTTTAATGCCTTACGGGCATTTCTAAAATTTTGGAGTGAGTTATGTCTATTAAAGCTAAACAAGTATCCGGTGCAACAGTATTCCCATTATGCCCAACTTTAAGCGGTAAAATGGTCGCTGTTTTTGAAGGTATGGCTAACGTGCCAAAAGTGAACCCCAAGTACAGACCAAACGAGCGTAATTTGCTCATTGCGCTGACTTGGATGTTCGGAAAGAGCCGTAACATGTCACTGGCTTGTTATGGCGAAACAGGTACGGGTAAAACGGAGTTTGTCGCGTTTCTTGCGGCTTCTCTTGGCTTATCTCTGCACCGAGTATCCGTGAGTGAAACCATGCGCCCCGAAACGCTGAAGGGCAACATTGGTATCAAAAATGGTGAAACCGTTTTTGAAGAGAGCGTGGTGGTCAAAGCGTATCGCGAAGGCGGTATTCTGTTGCTGGACGAGCTGGATAAAGGCTCATTCGACCTGCTAGCTAGTCTTCACCCAATCCTCGAGGGCAAACCTCTTGCGATTGAGAAAACTGGCGAGGTGGTAAATCCTCACCCGCTCTTTAGAGTAATTGCAACGTGTCAGACCCCAGGTATAGCCGACATGTCTGGCCGTTACGGTTCGATTTCATCCGATATGGACGAGGCGGTTAAACGTCGCTTCCTTTGGATTGGCTTTGAATATCCAGCAATTTCTGTGGATACAGATATTCTCGGTGATATGACTAAGCTGTCTTATCGTATTCGTCTTGCGATGGCGAAATTTGCCAAAACGGTACGTGATGCGATGAACACCGATGCTGTCAACGGCAATTCTCAGCACTGCATTCAATCAGCACTATCAACTCGTGTTTTAGTTGATTGGGCGGTAATGTGGGAGTTGTTGCCTGACTTCACGATGCAGGAGGTGTTTGAGATTGTGTTTACAGCCGCTTCAACTCCTGAAGAGCGTCTAGCGCTTAATGAGTTGGGCAAGCTGCATTTAGCTGAAATGTTTACGCAATCGCTAACAGCTGCGAATGCTTAATTTAACCCTTGGGGGTGAGTACGCCCCCAAGGGCTTTCTCACCCCATTTTTTTTTACCTTACGGGTGCAATTGGAGTGAGAAATGAAAAGAAATACTGAACAAGCGTCATTCTCGATGCTGTCGAATGCGTTAACTCGCAAAGGCGTTAACGTCACGATTGCTGGTGGCAGTTCTTACACCAACGGTAAAAGAATTGTCATTGGGGTTGGCCCGTGGGATCAGATGGTTTGCTCGTTACTTCACGAGTCGGCCCATCTCAATCACACCAACTTCAGTGCAATCGGAAACGTCATGCAGCAGACCAGTACAGCGTTGAAAAACGCAATCAACGTGCTTGAGGACATAAGAATCGACTTGCGCAATATCAGGGAATTTCCTGGCGCAATACAGTCTTATCAATCAAGCCGAAGAATATTGGTAGACATCATTACCAAGCGTGAGTTTACAAACTGTCTCGACGACATTTTGTATTACGTACTTCTAGTCGGAAACCTTGAAAACGGGATTACTGCGATCAAACCAGCATTAGCTGGATTTGATTGGGTAACACTGGAGCTTGATAAGTTGTGTTTGAAATACGCACAGCTTGCACAAACGGCGAAAGACACCTTAGAAGTGCGTGAGTTGGCAGAAAACCTTCTGTTAGAGCTTGCGGCAATGCAACTGGCTAATCAGCAAGAAGCTGAAGGTGAAGCTGAAGCTGAAGCTGAAGGTGACGCTGAAGGTAAAAGCAACGGCAATACTAGCGGGAAGGCTCTTAGCAATAGCAAAGGGTTCAATGAAATCGATTTGGAGCAATCCTTCGAGGACTTGGACATTGGCAAACTGTTAGAGGCTCACCGATATCAGCAAGATATGAGTAACTATTCTCGTGTTCCTGAACCAATCAAAGTCGTTCCTTACACAGTGCAGGAGTTGCTGCGTGGTAATCCAAGCAATGTTTTCCCTGCGGCAAATCTGCAGGTGAATGGCGCTGTCGCCAATGCTGTTAAGGTCATGTTCCGACAACGAAACATGAAATTATCCGGCGTGACGCAGTTTGGGGAGTTAGACGAGGATCGGTTGGTCGATGCTTTTCTGGGGAATCCTGGCGCTAAAAATATCCGTCGTGATATTGCGGCAAACCTTTCAGTTGGTGTGTTGCTTGATGCTTCAGGTTCTATGGGGTATCCGTGGGACGACACACACCGCTCTTATGTAGCAACAAAGGCGGCAATGGCAATGACACAGGCTCTTGAAAAACAGAGTGGTGTTTTGACGTCATTATCGTTGTTTGGTGATTTTTATCTGGAGCTAAAAGGTTTTGCTCTGAAGAAGACACCTTCGGTTTTGCCATATGTAGAGCTCGGCGGCACAAGTACTGGAAGTGCGATGATGGAAATGGGCAGCAAGCTCATTTTACAGTCATCGCAAAAAAAGGTGATGTTTGTGATTACCGATGGTCAACCGGACGTTCCGCAGGAAGTGGTTGGTTCTCTCGATTGGTTAGCTCAGCATAGCGTTGTGGTTTTGCCTGTCATCATTGGTCAGGTGGACGTAAGGTTTACTGGTTTTAAAGACCTTAAAGTAGCCTGTATCGACCACGTCAACGAGTTACCGAAACAGTTAATGCAGTTGCTTAAGCAACACATTTAACACTTTAAATCCCTAGAGGGGCGTACTTCCCCTCTAGGGAGAAGTGCGCCATTTAGCGCATGAATACGCAGTTTGATTGCTTCCCTGCAATCGCTCTCTCTGTGTGTTCGTCCTAGATTTCCCTCGGGGGATCTTTGATGCGTTCTCTAGTTAGTGGGTATCAAAGATCCCCTGAGTAAAGGAGCATTTATGGACGCAATACAAAAAATCCAAGCTATTCGGTCTAGCGTTAATCCGTTAGACATTTACGGCAAAATTCCGGCGCTCAGCGAAGCGCTACGCAAGAAACCATCTCAAGTACCTGATCCTCGGACGGGGAGTGGGACAACCGTGTTTCGAATTGCATCCAATGGTTCAACTTACCTCAACGGGGTTGGTTACATGGATGTGATTGATACGGTGGCATACGTACTTGATCTACCGAAGATGAAGGCCTGCGATGAAATCAGTCGTTTGGCTAATCTGAAATTAGATTCTGAGTACGTGGCATCGGGTTCTAGCAAACCTGCCGAGTACACATTACCTCCTGAAGATGTTGTAAAACGAACCGAGTCATTACGCAAGGTGTGGTCAAAATCCGTTCTCGCAATGGAAGCTGATTATGTGAAGGCTTATCTGTCTAAACGCGGTTTAGATGTATCTGACTTACCCAATACACTGCGCGGAATTAAATCGTGTCTGAACGTCAGCAATGTCGATGGGAAATTGGTGAAAAGCTGGACTCCAGCGATGTTAGGCGTTTATTTCGATAAAGAAGGCAAGCCCCTGACATTGCACCGGATCTACCTGACACCCGAAGGTAATAAGGCCAATGTGGAAGACGTAAAAAAAATTATGTCGCCACCAGGTGATATAAGAGGTGGAGCTATCCGCCTTGATTATCATCCTGGGGAACACTTGGCTGTTGCTGAAGGCATTGAGACTGCTCTGGCAGTGCGAGAGATGTCCGGTTTACCGACGTGGGCGTGTTACAGCGATAGATTGTTAGAAGCTGTTCACATTCCATCGAGTGTAAAACGAGTCAGCATTTTTGCTGATAAAGACGTTTCTGGCGCAGGTCAGGCGGCAGCCGAAAATCTCAGGAAGCGGTTAGAATCGCATGGTGTTGAGGCTCGGGTATTTTTCCCCAAGCAAGCAATACCAGCGGGTTCGAAAGGCATTGATTGGCTTGATGAATACAATCAACTATCAAAACCGACAGCGGCTTGAGTCGTAAATGAATACCTTACAAAAGGTGTTCATTTTAAAGTGGATTAATAACAGTCTACTTTGAGATGAACACCTAAATACCACACACAGCGAGGGCGAAAGCCCTCAATGGGAAGCCCTCACTCTATAAACTAATGGAGTGAATATGAGTCAAAACGGCTTTCCAAACTGCCCAACGAACTACGTTGATGAAGTGAGCTTTTTCCTTGAGTTTCAGCCGATACCGAGCCAGAAATCTACAGGAGAAGAAATCCACATCAACGGAAAAAACTACCTGCACCCCGGCGTGAAAAAGGAGGAATCCTGTAGCGTATGGCGGTTCATTGAGACAGACGGTGAGCGAATGATCACAAGCTCTCACACCGATTGCGGTGAAGTGCTTGGATACGTTCTTAGCCGGAAGTCACCCCCCGCAGGTATCACTATCAGGGTTCCCTTTGATAGTTAATTCCAAAGCCCTGCCAACGCGGGGCCGTTACCGAGTGGCCAACTTTGATGACTACTCGGTAACGGCCTCAGTGCTAACCGAGCAACCCTTCCAACCTTGTTTAAGACCGTCGTAAATCGACTACTTTAAATACAGTTGGATTTTGCATGACTAATGTACTTGATGATTCTTGTACTGCGGTCATGTATTGGCGAAAGCCCGTCGAACCTACGTTAAGGTCTAACAATGCTTTAAGTACCGCTTAAAGCCAAAACCCTTGAGGTGTGCATAGCCTCAAGGCCTGCGCACCATTTTACTTTTTTACTAATTAATTTTTAGGAGTGAGTTATGGGCGCAGGTCATTTTTGTCTAGCAAACGCAAGTACCGTACATATCGAATTACCATTTGATGAAGCTTGGGAACCTTGGGAGTTGCACGACGAGACTCAGTGGTTTATTGAGAACGTAAAAAAGACAGTTCAGTCTCTTTTACCGAAATCATTCACTGAGCCAACATTTAATGTTCGCACTAGAGATGGAGAAATTATCGCTGAAAACGGCTTTTATAAAGTGCTGTTAACCAGCTGGTGTAGCTACATCGCTATCAGCGTACAAATCAAAGAAGCGAATTGGTCAGAACCTTGGGAATTTAATCCTTTGGCTCTTTTCCATCATGCTTCTGCAAGTACAAAACTTTTCGATGAGTTAAGTGAGCAATATGAAGTCCGAATCGCGACAAGCGCTTGGACTTCTGGTGCTTACATTCGAGAAGCCGCATAAATATAAATCAACATAGATTAACCATCCCTAGGGAATTTTGCCCTAGGGCGGATTCCCTTTAATTAACTTTATAGGTATCCGCTATGAAAAAATTCATTTGTGATGGTGAGAACTCAGCAAGGGTGATTGATGCCACTTCACTGAAAATGGCTCAAGAATCTTTTGAGTTAGCTAATTATGTTTAGTTGTTCCACAGGAGAATATTCATGTTACAACAGAACGTGCTACGATGCTCAAGTAAACTTTTTATACGAGTATCTAACATGCCATCAATCACAATTCGATTTGATGATCGTGACACTCTTCTTGCAGAATTGGAGGCCAAAGCTTCTCAGCTCGGTATTACAACTGAGCAATTGGTTCTACGTTTCGTTTCAGCAGGAATGCAGAGTGACTGTTCGCCATCGATCGCAGGAGAGTCCATTGAGGATTTCTTCGCGAGAAATGGGGTATTCAGCAAACCATAATTCAATCAAATTATTTCCTACAACTAGGTCGAGGTTCCTATGAGTAACCCTACGGCCCTAGTTGGGGTCATTCTATTTGCCTGGTTCCCTTCGGATGAACATCCTAATCGGCCAGGCCCCAAATTCCGTCCTGTTTTAGTTGTTGATGCAGACCCGTCTGGTACACAGTTGCGCTTGGCTTACGGCACAAGTCAACGAGTGGACGAAAACCACCGGGGAGAGCTCACTTTTAGAAGTCACGAGATGGAAAAATTAGACAAAGATACAAAATTTTGCCTCGGAAGAACTCGCTGGGTTCCTGTGACACCGGAATACTTTGTCAAAGATGGCAAACAAGTGATCATCGGCACCATACCTAAAAATCGCGTTAGAGACCTCTATTTGCGAGTACAGGAAGTGCTGTAACCTTAACGAATTTGATTTTTAAACCCTTGGGGGTGAGTTTTGTCCCCATGGGGCAGACTCACCCTTTTATTTTAATGCCTTACGGGCATTTCTAAAATTTTGGAGTGAGTCATGCAATTACAGAAAATCAGTTTCAAAGAAGCAAAACAACTTGTGGCTTTGACGGCACCACATTTGGACGTATTGATAAACCAAAAGCGTCAAACAATCGTGCTGTTTTACAAGGGGATGGAAGACATCCTTTATGTAAAAGGGTCTCAAGTCATCGTTGTAGATGATATAGAAAACCTGACAGGTTTTGGATTAGTTAATTCAATCCAGAACCTGAACAACATCATAATGAGAGCAGACTTTGATGATTACATATCCCTTATGAATTGGGCATCTTCGGAGCATCTTCAAGATGCAGAGAAGGTGGTCAATCAAGACAGGATATTGGAGTTTCATCAGAATGCCTCCCGCACTGCATTATTAGCCGCTTCGATTTATGAAAATCTTAAATTGATTCAAGCCGAAATGCGTAAATTCGAAACAACAATGGTTTGACACCTTTCAAGCGAGCCCAGCGCCGCTTAGTGAAAGAGCCTTTGTAGTCGATATTTAACCCCCAAGGGTACACAAGTGCCTTTGGGCTGCGTGTACCTTTAATCAGTAGTGAGGACACGCTATGAGTAAATTAGAAGGTGGCAGTAAAAGCGAGATTATGGATCGTCGAGAGCAGCGTTTTTTTGCGATTTTCGATGCTTCTTTTTTAATAACTGGGCTTTTTGGATATGTACTGCTTTTTAATGTGACCAAAGAGGATTTAATCGTTTTAATTGGGGTCGTTAATTCGTATGTGCTATTGAATCAGCTTGTTAAGGCAAGTTTCAACTTCAATTACATCCTCAAAGTGGCAGTTATATCTATCGTCTTTAGCGCGATATACCGCTTTTTAGCTTCACTAGCAATTTAACCTAGACAGTTAATGCTGCCATTGCAGCTTAACATCAAAATTTAACCCTTGGGGTGAGTAATGTCCCCTAGGGCCATAGCTCACCCTTTTTTGTTTTATGCCTTACGGGCATTTATGGAGTGAGTCACATGGCAACAATCATTAATACTAAAATTGGAGATTCCAAAGGCCGCGCTCGCGTGTGGGTCGAGGGTTCCAAGCTATCACGAGAAGGGTGGGATGCAGGTCGAAATTACACTATTCACGCAAACGGAAATGAAATCCGCTTAGCGGCAGATGAACAGGGTAAGTACACCGTAAGCCGTCGCAGTAAAAACGGTAATATCACACCCATTATCGATTTAACCTGTAAAGCGATTACAGAGGTTTTTGAAGGCATTAGCAAACTCAGAGTGTTGATTAAAGCAGGGGTAATCATTATCTCAGCGCATCATCAATCTGAGCGGGTTAAGAGTCGGGAATCACGATTAATGTCACGCCTGCAAAATGGTGAGTCATTGAAAGTGGCCTCGTTATTCCATGGCGGTGGCGTGTTAGATAAGGCTGTCCATCATGGATTAGAGTCGGCGGGGATCTCCAGCAAAATAGCTGTCGCTGTTGAGCTAGAGTCCCAGTACCTCGATTCGAGCCTGACCAACAATCCAGAGTTGTGGGATAGCAGTTCTATTGTGATTGAGTCTCCGGTTCAAGATGTGAACTTGCAGCAATGCAATATGGAGGTCGATGTGCTAGTAGGAGGTATCCCTTGCGTCGGCGCATCAAAAAGCGGTCGAAGTAAACTGAAGCTCCAGTTCGCAGAATCTCACGATTCGGCAGGCGCTTTGTTCTTCTCGTTTCTTCAGTTCGCGCAAGTGTTAAATCCGGCGATTATCTTGATAGAAAATGTGGTCGAATACGCCAACACTTCATCAATGACAGTCATCAGGTCTGTGCTGGGTTCGTTGGGGTACAACCTCCACGAAACCACATTAGATGGTGGCCGCTGGGTTTTAGAACGTCGTAAACGCTTAGCCGTTGTCGCTCTGTCGTCGGGAATTGATATGTCAGAGTTTGACATCTATTCACTTATGCCTTCTCGCTTTCCAGAGCCCAGTCTAGGGCATATTTTGGATGCGGTGCCGGACGATAGCGACAGGTACAAGCCGTTTGATTATCTGGCGGCGAAGGAAGAGCGCGATAAAGCGGCAGGTAAGGGGTTTTCTCGTCAGTTATTGACAGCAGATTCCGATGGCTGTGGTGTGATAGGCAAGGACTACGCGAAATGCCGTAGCACTGAGCCATTCATCATCAATCCAGTTGACTCCGCGTTATCAAGATTGTTCACACCGGTTGAGCATTGCCGCGTGAAGGGGATCCCCGTTGAAGTCATTCAGGGATTGTCTGACACACTGGCGCATCAAATCCTTGGGCAATCGGTGATATTCCCTGCTTTTAAAGACTTGATGCAATCAGTAGGAACAACGCTTTTAACCAATACCGTTAATACTGCAGTTGCAGCTTAACATCAAAATTTAACCCTTGGGGGTGAGTTTGCCCCTCCGGGCCATAACTCCCCCTTTTTTTGTTTATGCCTTACGGGCATTTTTTAAATTTGGAGTGAGATATGGAAAATTTAGTAGTAGGTGCCTGGGAAACAAGCACTAAAAAAATCGTGGCCTATGCCACTTTACAGGGGATTGAAATTGACCGTCGCCCTAAGCTCTATGTTTATCACATTGGTTTATATGTGATAAAACAATCAGGCGACGTGAGACTTGCAGCTGTTGAGACCGTGAAACTCGAAGGGAACCTACTTCCGTTTGAGATTCAGGATGAACTAGAACTCATGAATTTGTGCTTCTGGGGCTTCCGTATTGCGAAAGCAAAACCAACGTCATTGAAGTCAATTAGCCGTGATGACATCGGGCTTATTGAGTTCTGCTATGCAATGTCTTCGAAACCTCAAGCCATTCCATTGCCACTCACTGAAGAAGTTAGCTGGAACGGGATTGTGAGCTTCGGTCAAAACGCAGGGAGATTAGCACATGTTTAATAACTCTCATGCAAACAAGAAAACGTCATTGTTAAACATTAACGAACTGAATGAGTCGTTAAAAAGTATCGATGGCGACCTGTATTAGTTCAGAAAAACAGGTCAGAAATATATCTCAAGTAAGGAGATTGCTCAGAAACGATGGTTACGCCGACTCATTAAGAAGCGTATCCAAAAGGGCAGAGCAAAACCGGAGTTAAGTATGTATGGGTCTACGATGGTCAGAGATTTCTGGCCGTTCGGCGGCTCATTAAACTTTGAGTCCTCACTTAAGAGTGGATGGGAGCGGAAGTATTGCGACGAGTACCAAGGATTATGGGTTAACCCTCAATCTCTCATGTTATGCACTTACACCGAAGGGGACGTGGTTTACGTCAACGCCCCTGACGAGCTTACGTACCAATCGGAATACAACCGGCACATCTGTTTCATCAACGATCTTTAGTCACGATTAATAACTATCGGGTAAGACCTTACCCGACGGGTGTGGCTTACTTTAAAAGGAGCAAGTCATGCTTATATCAATTGAGTCAGATAATAACTCCACTCTTCTTTTGCAGCTTGAAGTTAAAGGTATTTCTGTTTTTACTGAATGCCGAAGCGGTTACTGCGGGGCTTGCAGCACCAAATTAGTTAATGGAGTTGTAAGCTATAAAGAAGAGCCAGTTAGCGTCAAAGCCGGTCATGTGCTTGTGTGTTGTGCAATAGCACATACTGACGTGACCTTAGAAGTTTAATTTCTATTACCCCTTGGGTGAGCAATCACCCTTGTGGGTTGCTCACTCTTAATCCATTCGGAGTGAGTTATGCAAGTAGATAAAGTTATTCGATTAACAGAGGAAGACGAAGGTGGTATGGGGATTGTTCGAATGTGCAATTATAACATCGTCAGTAGTCCTTCTCGCCGTCAAGTGCTTACTAAGCGATTTATGCGTAAAAAGCCAGTTACGATCCAAAACCTCGACAATGGGTTCTGGATCCTGCGCTATGCAATGGGTAATTCGGGAAATCTTTCACTAACGAAGAATCAGATAGCGATAGATTACGACGGGATTCAGCAGTTGGGATTAAAGCTGCATACTAATCCTGTCAATTTAAAGGTGACTGATTCGACGCAGTTAGAGATTTTCAAACATTTTTGGGATCATCAAGACTTAAACATTCGTATTTCTATGCGAATGGGCGCAATAGGTCTTGTTCTTGGCACCATAGGTTTTGCAATCTCGATAATCTCGATTTTTTAACTTAACAATGTAAAACGGTTACGCCGTTACAAAGACCCTAGGGTGAAACGACCCTAGGGCGTTCACCCATTTAAATTTTGGAGTGAGCACCATGAATTACGAATCAGAAATTAATACTGTTTTCGCTTCTATGACATCTGAATCGAATCGATTAAACCTGCCGATTGTCTATAAAGATGATTTAAAGGTCGATCTCGAAACGCTTACAAGGTTTGCTGACAAAGGTATCAAGCAGTTCTTGTGGCAGCTGCGCGAAGGCGGTTCGGTGTTAATCCCTGTGGGACTTGGCGTAAACCCTGTATATGTGAGCTTTTGGCACAATGCAGGTTACCCCACAAGCCCTTATTTAATCTCAATTGATGACGGGAAATCATCGATAGAACCGATCTCAATTGAAAAAATGCTTAATATTGTTCACCGGAAACCGCACGGTCAGTTGGAGGATATTATTAAGCGTGGATGCGATTTAAATATCTGGGGACTATGGAACACTCCCAGTTTTGAATCGTTTTCAGTGGCAGGTTGGCTCGATTATTTTCAGTATGCAGGCAATAAACTGATGGTGGATTTAATCAAGCAAGATCTGCACTAAAGTGTAAAACGACGTTGGAATGCTAAGGCATCCCTTCGTCGTTTTTTTTTGGATTTTTTGGCTAGTTAATTTGAACGAAACGCCCGCGCAATCCCACTCCTTTAGGGGCGGGTCAAGCGGGAGGTAAATTGGTTTTGGTCAATGCCTTAGACCGCTGCACGGCCTGTTCGCTCGGCGGGGCGTTTTGCTCCTCGATGTACTGCTTTATCACCTCCAACGTAGCGCCTCCGCACGACACAACGCAATAACTGGGAGACCAAAAATGGTTGCCCCATAGCATCGTCTTTATCTGGCCCCAGAACTCTCGACGCAGCATGTACGAGGACTTTCCTTTTAGCTTGCCAACCAGATTAGAGACTGAAACCTTGGGGTGGATCGCCACCATCAAATGGATATGGTTATGCTCTCCGCCAAACTCCAATAGCTCGCAATCCATTTGTTCACACGTCTCCGCTATGATGGATTTTGTTCGCTCCAGCATCTCTGCCGTAAATACTTCTCGCCGATATTTCGTGACAAAGACTAGGTGTGCATGATTTTTTAAAACACAGCTTCTGCCAGTGCGCCAGTCGTACATTACAACCTCATACTAGATTGACAATGGTGCGTGAATGGTACTAACATTTACCAATGACGACAACTGGCGAGACACAATATGGACAAAGTAATCATCTCATGCTCCGGCGGATGTGGATGCACAGTGACCTTGCGCAGAAGCAAGGTTCAAAAAGCCGATTATTACCTCTGCGAGTCAAGAGAATCAGGGCACCTATGCAGACAAAAACTCCCCCAGTTACAGCCGGGGAAGGTGCGCCGAGTAGAGATGAATGCAGCTGCCCATTTTTGGGGGTACACAGATGAGTTAGCCAGCGCGGAGGATATGGCATCCATCACCCGAGCGCGTGAAATTCTCGCAGCTGGTGTCGCGCAGTTGGCAATTAAGAAAGCGGTCAGATAATGCTCACTGGCATCAAGCTCCGCGCTAATCCGAACGAAGCTCAAAAGCAAACACTGAGTCAGTGGATGGGCTGCGCTCGCGTGATCTGGAATGGAAAGGTGGACGAGGAAAAATACCACCGCACCTATGCCCGTAAATATTGCGCCATTGGCACTTATCCACCGATTGACCAAAAAGCCGCCCAATTTAAATCTCAAGAATTAACGCCATGGTTATCAGACTGCCCCAGTCAAATTCTGCGTAATAGCGCGGTTAACTGGTATCAGACCTATCAGAAGTTCATGAAACGATTGTGCGGGCGACCCAGGCGCAAAGCCAAGACTGACAAAGGCTCGGTTTATCTCACTCGCGAACTATTCAATTTCGAACATTGCTATGACGGTAATATCAGGCTATTCATCGGCACCAAGACCAATAATATTGGCTACCTTTCATTCAAGACGCACCGTGAATTCGAGATACCTAATTCGCTCTATGTCAGAAAAGAGCGCGGCCAATATTATGTGTCTTTCTGCTATGAAAAAGGCGTGAACGAAACATCGTTGTCCAGTAACGCCGAGCATTTGGCTTTTCTACAGGGGGCTCCTCGTGAGTTTCTGGAACAATACACCATCGGGATCGACCGTGGCGTCGCCATTCCAGCACAGGCAGGCGAGCAGAGTTTCGACTTTTCTGCCAACCAGAAGCACCACCTGAGCAAGGCCGACCGCTACCTCCAGCGACTCCAGCGTAAGCTGGCAAGACAGCAGAAGGGTTCTAACCGCCGCACCAAAACCAAGCGCCGGATCTCTGGTTATCATGGTAAAAAAGGCAATGTCCGCCGCGATTTTAATCATCAAACAAGCAGGGCGTTGGTTAATAGCCATGCCAAGGTTTTCGTGTTTGAGGCACTACGCACTGCGCAAATGACGCGGCGGCCAAATGCCAAGCAAGATGAAGCAGGGCATTTCTTGCCGAATAAAGCCAAACAAAAGGCAGGGCTAAATAAAGCCATTTTGCATTCCGGTTGGCACATGCTAGAAAGTTTCACCAAGTACAAAGCCTACCAAGCAGGAAAGGCGTTTTTTAAAATATCCGCTTCTTACACCAGTCAGGAATGTGCCGTGTGCGGCTACATTCACCCCGCTAACCGCATATCACAGAGTCTTTTTGTGTGCGGCAAGTGCGGCAATACTGACAATGCAGATCACAACGCATCTCTGGTAATAAAAAAGCGGGCTATTACGTTAATTTTGGACTCTGGAACGGAGTTATCAGCGGCGGATGTGTTAACAGCCGCCGCCGATATTGGGCGTGGAGGGAAACGTAAGGCTGGCAGGGTCAAAAGCTCAGTCAGCAGCTCCCAGCGAAGCGTCAAAAAAGAAAAGGGTGCGACTGCTGGTTGCGCTCTTGGAAGCTCGCTGCTTTAGATGCGAGTAGTTCACTAAACGGTCTTTAACGCGGCTCTTGCCATCGAAAACCAACCCGCAAAGGCGCTGGTGGCGGGTGACATTTTAAATGCACGATTGACCTTGAATAAGCGATTAAACGCGAGGCCTGCGCCGACTTCTGCCAACGACAAACTGCAGCGGTGGAATCGGTGGAGCACATCTTCTACTTCATCCACTGAAATAACCCCCGTTAACAGCAGATTGCTATTATCACTGTACACGGCGGCAAACCCTTCCAGTTCCGCATTGGGCGCAACGTTATATTGCTCAGGCTCGCTCATGGCATCAATGTTAGCTGTAGTGAACTCTTCCCCTTTGGAAATGGCTTTGACGCGGAATTCCCCAGCTTTATCCGATTTATACAACCGGTTGTAGCCTCGAGCAGTGAGTATTGGGTAAGGCTCTGCAATGCCTGGTATTGAGACTAAGGCCAAGTCTGAATGGTGAGGGTGCAGGTTAATCTCTTCGTCAAATAGGAGCTTAATCAGTTGCTTTAAATGCTCTTTGTTGACCTGTTCTGGCGCGAGACCAATCAATCTTAAATGAACCTCCAAGAACACCAAACGACTCGGCGCACTGTTGCAGCCTAACTCCACTGCCAATTCGGAAAATAGTGGGTGAATCGTAATGCGCGACATGCATACCTCAAGATGTAAATTTGTTATGTGAACTTTATCTCACAGAAAATTTTTTTCGCAAATTTAGAAGCACTGACCAAGTTTTAACAAAAAATATCTACCCAATTTTTTGTTATCCTGTATTATTCTCGTTATTGGGTAGATATTTTTTTGATGCACGTCACTAAGTTTGTAAAAATAATATTATAACCAACTGATTTAACAAGATAATACAGCAAAATTTGCCACGTTTTAGAACTGTGATGAAATGATTCTGGTCGTAAACTTTAACAAACAAGGAATTACTAGATGAAAACTCAACACAAATTAACAACCGTAGCATTATCTGTTTTAGCTCTGTCTGCTTGCAGCTCAAACCCTGTTTCTGATTATGTCGAAGCACAACAAGAGCTAGTAGAACAAAAAAATGAACAAATGAACGACGCTATTGAAGAGGCGCCTGAGTGGTTCTTAAACCCTCCTGCTTCGTATGGTGATGGCGTTTACGCGACGGCAATGGGCCGTGCTGATAACTTGATGGCCGCTCGCAATATTGCGAACTTAAATGCGGAATACGCGATTGCTAAGACAGTATCGCAGGAAGTTTCTGGTCGTGAGCGTCAAAACACTGAAGTGCGCAATGGTCGCACTAATCAGTTGAATGATGAAACAATTGTTAAGCTAGTAAATCGTGCAAAAGTCGTTGGCTATAACCACGTTAACACCCAAGTTCGCGTCGATAACGGGCTGTACGTAGTGTATATGCTGTTACACCTGCCTTACGACAAGCTGGAGCGTATGATTGAACTAAACGAGCGCAGCTTTGACGAGCGCTCGCAAAAGGCCTATTCAGAAGTTGAAGCGTTAGTGAAACCTTCTCCGACTGTGGGAAATGTGACAGCTGCGGAAGTTGTGACCCAATGAGATATGCTGCTCATGTGGGCCTAGGAGTGGGTTGTTGGGGCGTTTACGCTGCTATCGTCAACTCCTATGCCCCTGAGACAGTAATCGGTGTTGTAGATGCGTGTTTGATGTTACCCGTGGTGGCGATAGCGTCGTTATTACCTGACATAGATCATCCTGAGTCGAAATTGGGAAGAAGGATTAAACCAATATCAACGATTCTTTCGCTCTTCTCACATCGTGGTATCACTCACTCATTGTGGGCTGTTGGGCTAATGGTCTGGCTTTTAGCCAGCCATCAAGCTGACTCTATCGCATCGCAAGCCCTAGTCATTGGCTATTTAAGTCATTTGCTTGGGGACGCGGTGACTCCGGCCGGAATTAGACCATTTTGGCCATTGGGTAGAGCGCAACGAATTGGGCTAAATCATGCAGTAGTAGCAAGTGTTGGTATTATTTTATTTTTAAGATGGATGTATTGAAGATGGGAAGTTCTGGTGCGCAAAACGTAGTGATGATGTTTAGAGCTCGCGAAGAGAAAACTCTCAGAGATTCAAGACTTTCTGAGATTGTTGATTCTGCGACGCCAAAAGATGTCAAAGCTATGATCACTGTTGTGTTGGAGCAACTACTGAATCGCTCAGTCTTTGTAATTCAGCACGACTCGCATCTTGAGTTTGTCGCCGGTGACACTCGATTAGAAGTCGGGGTTAACGGTAATTACTTCAACGAAAAATTTTGGAACGATGAATACCCTGCGGCTGAGCTACGTTTAGCGTTAATGTTTAGCTCGGATTCGGTGAAATGTACGCCGGAATGGAATGCAATGGTGAATTTCAAAGCTAAGCACATTCGTGATTCTATTCGTGTATCACTCGCCACTGGTGTCGTAACGTGCGCAAGTTGTGCTGATTTCTGGGGTGGGGCAAGTCTGCTAAAATTGAAATTTTTAATCACTAACTTAGTAAATAGCCTGCATCACATCACGTCTTCAGTCTAAATTATTTAACTAAATCCCGCGAGAAACCCCGTCCTTCTAGGGCGAGGAGGGATAGCGGTTGCTCCGAAGGAGCAAAAACTACCCGATTGGTTAATGTTAATTTTTACTTTCACAAAAACAACTGTATTCTTGTGAACTATGAAAGAGATCGCTATTAAACAACGCTTTTACCCAACGACTGAACAGGCTCAATTGCTTGCGCAGACTTTCGGCTGTGTGCGTTTCGTTTACAACGCGATCCTTAAATGGCGTACCGACGCTTTCTACAACGAAAGCAAAAAGGTTAACTACAACACGGCAAGCTCTAAGCTGACCGAACTCAAGAAGCAAACTGAGTTTGAATGGCTTAACAGCGTGTCGTGTGTACCGCTCCAACAATCTTTGCGCCATCAACAAACTGCGTTTAAGAACTTCTTTGAAGGAAGGGCGAAGTATCCAGCCTTTAAGAAGAAGCGCAGCAAGCAAAGCGCAGAATTCACGAAGTCGGCGTTTAAGTTCAAAGATGGCAATATCTACATTGCCAAGTCCAAACAGCCGCTTGATATTCGCTGGTCGCGTGAACTTCCTAGCGAACCAACTACCGTCACTATCTCGAAAGACAGTGCAGGCCGCTACTTCGTGTCTATGCTTTGCCGCTTCGAGCCTAAACCACTGCCTGTTACCAAAAAGACAACGGGTATTGATTTGGGTTTGACCGACCTTGTGATTACCGCTGACGGGTTTAAATCTGGCAATCCCCGCCATACTGCAAAGTACGAGAAGAAATTGGCTCAGGCGCAACGCCGCCTTTCCAAGAAGAAGAAAGGAACTGCCAACTTCCACAAAGCCAGAATCAAAGTTGCTCGCATTCAGGCGAAGATTGCCGACTGCCGCCGCGACTTTACCCACAAACTCACCACTACGTTGATAAACGAAAACCAAGTGATTAGCTGTGAGAGTTTGAGCGTTAAAAACATGGTCAAGAATCCGCGACTTGCTAAGGCCATTGGTGACGCCAATTGGGGCGAAATGGTTAGGCATCTTGAGTACAAAGCAGAATGGCGCGGCAGAACACTTGTCCAGATTGACAAGTGGTATCCGTCTAGTAAGCGTTGTAATTGCTGTGGTCACGTAGTTGATTCTCTACCGTTACATATAAGGCATTGGACTTGTCCAGCGTGTGAAGCGCGCTTAGACCGTGATACCAATGCCGCTATTAATATCAAAGCCGCTGGGCAAGCGGTGTTAGCTTGTGGAGCGTAAGTAAGTCCCGATTGTTCTAATGAACTTCGGGCATAACGCCTTGAAACAAGAATCCCCTTCCTTTAGGGAGGGGAGCAGTCAATTAGCGCTCTGATTCTCTATTACTCCAAGTAAAGAAGTGCTTTTGCTTGTGGGTAATGGTCATCCAAGGACGATATTCAGTCCCCTTGTTCTGTGAAAGTCTGGTATAAATCTGCATTACATTCTGTAAGTATTGGATTTTTACCGTGGCAGTTTTAGAGTTGTAATGACCAACCGCCTCCCACACCGACTGACCTACGTTCAATTCTGACATACGGCGCAGCAATACGTCAGCGGCAGCAGCAACGCCTGTACACGTATCCTGGGCCACTTGACGCCAATCAGGGTAGCGCGACTTAAACCATGTCTCCGTATACTGAATCGTGTTGATTTGACCAACGCCCAGATCAAACGAACCATTCTTATTCTGAACAATCGCCCCACGTCTGCCGCCCTCAGCAACCAGTACCGCGAGTAATAAGTCTGGGTCGATAGGCCGAGCAGCTTTAGCAATACAAAACTCAAGTTCCTGCTGGGGTACTCGATAGCCATTACTTAAGTAAGTGTCGTTCAAATCTGCAATAGTTGACATGTTGTTTGTGTTTAAAAAAGTGTGTAATATCGGCGAGTATAACACGAGATATTTATTAGAGAAGCATTCGAATGGCATTCAGCGGCGCAACGATTTTGGAATCATTGGTTAAGAATATTAAAGCCAACAAATTCAGTTTTTTAGATTCGCTTAATAACAAGCTAAAAAACAAATCGCTCGCGGATAACTCTCGCAAACGGAGAGGTCTTGATCCGGTAATAGTCTCCGTGGTGTCGGTATCTGCCCTTGCGTATTTTATGTATTCCGGCGGTGTCGATAGATTTATCTTGTGGTACAAACTGGCGAGTAATGCAGACAACGCGTTGTTAACTGATCCTGTCAATGTTTCTATTCGCTCACTCGACACATTGGCTGCAGCCAATCCTGTGGCCAAGTCGAATTTGACTGTGCAATTCGATGGGGTGACCACTTACCTTGCCGACGATACAAAATTTAAAATCAGCCTCGTGTTTACTGATTACCCTGACTGCGCTGTCGTTATTGACGGGTATATGGCTGAGACCACTGGCGGAATTAAAGAGGACAGCAAGGCTCACGTAAGCTGCTTATTCTACGAAAGAGAGTCAATTTTTGGCACTATTCCACTCACGAGCATTACCACTATACAGAAGCCAGGCCAAGACAATGAAGTGAACTCCGAACAACGTAATCAGCGTAAGTATCTCGTAGATGCAGAGCCCCTTCCCATGGCCAAAATGATAGGTTGGAACCAACTGACATCCTCCGAGAAAATCAAATTTGGCAGAGAGTAGTTAAGGAGTACCTATGCTGTCAGTTTTGCATATCAATGACCTTTACATCGTTTTAGAAAATCTAACGTCCAACCGAATCCCTGCGACCTATATCTCAGAATTTTTGCCGGAAGCGAAAATACCAGCAATTGTGTACCTAATTGACCGAGGACGACTGGTGAAATTATGTCGTGAAAGAGGTTAGATTGTGGGATTTGAAGCCTGTTCAGTCAGCCAGTTTTCATGGATGCACACCATGATCGCCGCGACAACCACAAATCAAGTGGCTTGTTTATAAAGAAATATTCCAAAAATTTGCCAGAAAAAAAGTGTGTGGCTTAATACTCATAACAGTAAAAACAAAGCGATTACGTTATGAAAGCGAGTCAGTACATACAGTTAGCTATAGCCAACAATCGGCAAGTGACCGTTCCTGAGATAAACATCGAAAAAATGCATATTCAGTATGTTATCGATGAATCGGGTTTTGACCTTCCCAGAGACCAGTTAGAAGCCTACATGCTCAGTGTTTACGCTGCGACAGGCTTGTCATGGAGCCCAGGTGAAAATCTGCTGTATTTGGCGCTGAATGACGAAGGTCAGATTGAAACCAAACTGACCTATATCGGCGGTCTGGATTTAGCGCTGCAATCGGGTGAAATTCAAGCATATCAGGCATGGGCCATTCGAGAAGGGGACTCTATTCGAGTTTTTAACGACAGAATGCCACTGGTCAGCTTGGTTGGCTTATCACCTAAACGTGGCGAATTGCGTGGCGGTATTGCTTCAGCGCTATTGCCATCAGGCGAATACGTGTCCTTTGAGATTGACCAAATTGAACTGGAATCTGTAGCTGAGAACGGCTCAGAGGTTTGGCAATCAATCTACGTCGATGAAATGGTAAAGAAGCAAGCGCTTTGGCGCCTATTAAACCATGTCGCGATCACTGCATTTGACGGCTTTTATAACACCCTTACGGCGCATTGTGAGGCGTTAAGGCCAATCCGCAAAATTGAAGCACCGACCAAGAAAACAAAGTTTATGGCTGCTGGCGTGGTAGAAACATCAGCATGTCGTTTCGATGCACTATTTGACTAAACCAGAGGTTTTTATGAGTACCAGATACACCTCGGCAGATGCCGCACACTACGTTCAACATCTCTGTGTCGAATTTAATACTGCATACCCTAATAACAATTTTCCGTACTCGGAGCTAAACATTTTATTTGCTCAGTTGCAGCGCCTGTTAATGCTCAATCCATCCCAAATTGGCTGGGTAAATATTCATAGCGTTTTTGATGTCATGACTGAGTTGACACAAGCACAAATCAGCCTCAATCCGAACCGCAAGCAGGCATCTATTCTGTTAGGGGCTTACTACGATAGTGGTTGGTTAGGGGTGCAACTGTGCTGGACATACCGTGGTTACCGTGACGCGGCGGCAAAGGCGGGGATCATCCGTTCTGCACGACCTGTGATTGTGTATGAAGCCGATGATTTTCAGTGGATTGACTCTTTTACTCCACCTCGCCACCAATATGACCCATTTAGCAAGAATCGTGGAAATATCCGCGGTGCCTATTGTGTAGCAGAGCTCGCTGGTGGCGGTGTGTGCGTAACACATTTCACCTTTGATGATCTCATGACGACCTTTGAACATCGTCAGGTGGCCACAAGAGCTTGGAATGAGTTTTTTGTAGGGATGATCTTAGCTAAAACAGTGAGACTTTCCGAAAAAGCATGGTCAGAAGCGGCTTAAGAGGCGAAAAATGGAATTACAAGTAAAGCCGACAACCCGTTTAAAAACACCCTTCACGATTGCGTCTAACGTGACATCTACTTTCACCGTTGAGGCGTATGTTGAACATGATTCGATAACCATTGCCACTAATTCGGTGAATCAAGGCGTGAAAGCGCTGGAAGTGATCTCGCGTGACGACAACTCCGTGTGGGAGGTCATTCAAAATCGATTCGCGGTGTGGACTCAGCATTATATCCAGTTAGGGGCTTACTTCTTACAAGAAGGGACGTTGCCGCTGCCAGCGACCAAAGCGAGTGAGCAATTAGAGATCCTGAAGTCAGTGCCGGAAATCTGTGCCGGTGATTGGATTGTAGAGAGCGGAACTAGCCAGATTTTTACGCTGGTTAAAGAGCAGGGCAAGGTGAGTGTATTAACCACGCATCACTGTGAGAGCTTCCATGTTTGCACAAAATTGATTGCGTGGTTTGTGGGCCAAGAGCAATTCACGTCTGCGATGTTTGAGGAATCAAATAGTGGTTATCTCATTTTGGACGTGGCAGAGGACGGGGAGCCGTTAATGCCCGAGTTAACCCCAAGTCTGAATGCACGTAAAGCAGCTGCAGGGCGTTCACTCGCTGCACTACGTCATTTGCCCTCGGTTGATATTCGGGTGCCGGTGATGGCTCCTTTGCCAAATATCGAAGTGCTGGCCAAGATGCCGACAGCCTATGAAGTGCTGAGCAAAGTTAGCGCCTTACAGCGCAGAGTCGTGGCGATTGGGACTGTGGTGAAATCGAACCAGACAAAAGAGATTATGGGGAACACATTACAGGGGTTGGCGGGTTTAAGAGCCTCTGGTTTGTACGATGTGGAGCTTATTCTAAAAGGTAAAAAATTGCTTCGTTGGAAGTATCTGTCAGAGTGATTGGACATCAAGAGAGGTCAACGTGAACGCAAAGCAAGTCAAAGTGTATATGGGACAGCATCAGCCATTTGCGAGCCAATTCCCGCTAACGCTAGGCAGTGGAAAGATTGTCAGTGAGTTTAAGATGGAGTGTAAGTGTGGTGAAGAATTTAAAGACGAATTAGTCAGGGGCAGTATTAATCTCGTAGAGAGTGACATTCTCTATCGTGGAATCGGTATCTGCGATTCATGCCACAAAATCGTGTGCCTAAGCGGCACGGCTACCATGAAGGGGGATGATTTTGAGCTTGAGCCGGACCCATTTGTTGTTCAATCATTGTTTAACCAATAAGGCGCCTAGTATGACCAGGCTGAGTTCACTCGCATTACTTATGCTTTCCTTGTCCATTACTAACGGTTTGGCTGCGGCCGACCTGAAGTATCACCGTGAAGATTACCCGCATTGGAGCGATCTGGATGGCAATGGTCTCAATACGCGCCACGACTTACTCGCAACCCAATCCACGGTTAAACCAAGTTTTAGCCGTGATGGTAAAATCGTGACTCGTGGAAGATGGGTGTCACCTTGGACGGGGCAAATCTATCTCGATGCCTTTGCGCTCGATGTGGATCACACTGTACCGCTTGGCTATGCCCATGCCCGAGGCGCTAAATATTGGGATCGCTATCAGCGTGAAATGTTCGCAAACGATGTGAGAAATTTGCAGGTAGTCGAAAAGGGTTTGAATAAAGAAAAAGGGGCGGCGGGGATCACAGAGTGGTTACCGCCCACCAATCAGTGTCAGTATATCTTGCGATTTCACCGGATCATGAAAACGTATCATCTAAAATATTTCACTAAAGAAGAACCACGGGCGCTGGCGCTGGTAGCTCAGTGTCAAAGGGGGTAAACGTGGTCAAACTTGTTGGAGAGTAATACTTTTCACCAAGTTAAGTTTGATACTGAGTATTAAAGGATCATACTGAAAGGCAGCGCTCACATCGCTGTACTGCCTTTTCTAAATCGTTTATGCCCCAAAGCTTGCTAGCTCTCTTCACTCAGTGTTCGCAGAATGCTCCGATTAGGCTTACTTTTCGTAATGCGGTTTTTACTTCAAGCACCTCTTTTGACGGTGTTTTACGCCTCGCCTAAGGAGGTGTTGCCCTTAATCGCCAACGAGCCTTGCACCGTACGGATACGGTTGACACAACGCAGCCGGAGTGCCTGCGCCTGTTCAATACGCGCACTTAAACGACCGATCGTTTCACTGATCTCTGCAACCTGCTTAAGTGTGATTGGGTAATACTAAAGGCCGGATTGTAAGGCATTAAATCATCTCAGTAACATCTTCATAAATTTCATTTAAAAGATCATCTGCCTGAGCAAAAATAAACTGTTTTAGAAACTGATCGATTCGGATATTGAGCTTAAAAGGTGGAATGGTTACGCCATCTAATTTTTCAAAATAAACTTTAGCTTTTGCCTTATCAACGGTGTTTTTAAGCGCATCAAAGCGGCCGAAATTGTTCAGGTTATTCTCATTAACACTGTCGCTCATTAAGTTAATGAGTAGGTTTTTATCTAACCCCAACGCACTGACTAGCGCATTTAATTGCGCATTTTCAGCGTTGTCTTTGTAGTCGTTGATGTAGTCTCTAAAGCTGTGGCCATCTATTAACTGTACATCACCGCGTTGTAAATCATGTAAGAAAAGCTTGGCGTATTTTTGTTCAGCTTGCGTCAGTGAAGAAAATGACTTGTGCAGTTCGTTGAGCGTAAGTTCTATGCTGGCTTGATCATTATGCTGATTTAGCTCTTTTAAATATTTATCGAAGCGACTATTCATATAGTCGGCATCAATCTTTCCTGTGTCGATTTCCGTCAAATAGCCACTAATATCAAAAGGCACATCTCCGCCACCCGCACCACCACCATCACCTTTTGATGCGAGCTCTTTATAACGCAGCGCAAGGCTCAGGTAGGTTTGTTCATTAATGGCGAGAGTAACCTCATGTTCAGTGCCATTTTCGCCTGTTGAAGCGTCCGTCGTGAATGTATAAACCGACTGCTCCCAATGTAAACCTTGTACCTTCGCGGCTTCTAGATGCTGGTTAAATACTTTAAATAGTTCAGCAAACTTTGCGCACGCCTCAACATCTTCTGGCAGTTTTTCAAAATTTGTCACACCGGCACTAATGAACAACTCGGTAATATCACCGAACAGTTCATTCATTGCTTCTAAGTTACTTTCTAGCCTATCAACAAATAACCCAATGGGTCTGTCGCCAGAGTATAGTTTTACCGCATCGTTAATATGTTGCTCCATCGTATGCGGGTAACGATAGTAACGGATAACACCATGAGGCTTATCGGGGCCAAACAATCGATTGGTACGAGAGAAGGCTTGGATGATATTTTGGTATTTAATTACCTTATCTAAATACAAGACATTCAGCCACTTGGAGTCAAAACCAGTGAGCATTTGGTCTACAACAATTAATAAATCCAACTGTTTTGTAGGATCGGTATGAATACGCTCATAAGGTTTTTTGTGAGCAAGGCGTGCGGCTAGATCTTTCTTAAATGCTGCATGACGGGCAAAATCAAAATCGTGGCCATAACGCGCATTATAGTCACACATAATTTCATCCAGACCATCACCTTTAAACGTTGGCCCACGGTCGCCACTGCCATCATTATCAATGTTGGGATCAAACAGTGCTGATACTTTTAAATCAGGCTTAGCAGCCTTTAGCAGACGGTAATAATCAATGGCTTCAGCAATACTGTTAGTAGCCAAAATCGCATGAAACTTATTGCCTTGGCTTAGCACATCCCATTTGTGCAGAATATCTTCTACCACTTTGGCTTGGTGAGTCTCGCTTAGGTACTGACTTTTAGGTACGTAATCTTCAATACCTTTGTGGTATTTACCTGTAGCGTCTTTGTAGCCAGCCATAGGCACTTCATTCATAAAATAATTAAATTTTTTCTTTTTGACAGGATTATCCATTGCTTCCGCTACAGATCCCGCCTTAGCTTGCTCTAGGGCGACAGCCTGCCTTAAGTCACCATCCCTAAAAGTAGGCACTTTATAGGGATCAAAGCCGAGTACGTTACCATCGCGAATACCATCGGCTATGCTGTAGCGGTGCAGCTCGTTACCAAATACTGTCGCAGTGGTATTACCGCTTTTTTCGTTTTCTTCCTGAATCGGTGTACCGGTAAAGCCAAAAAACAAGGCGCGGGGAAAGGTGCGTTTAATAACAATCAGCATGTCGCCAAATGTTGAACGATGCGCCTCATCAATAATAAATACCAAGCGTTTAGCGCGGATTTTTTCAATATCTGCTGTATTTGTAGATACAAGCGTTGCAGTGCCTTCATCCTGCTCTTTGTCACTGGAGACGTCTTCAAAAATATTACTCATTTTTTGAATAGAGCTAACAATGAGGGTATCGGCTGGGGACGTGCTTTTTAACTTGGTTACCAATACATGGGTATTTTCGGTGGCTTGTACATCTTCACCATCGCCTGCAAAATTACGGTATTCCGCCAGCGACTGGGTGCCAAGCTCAATTCTGTCCATCAAAAAAATGACTTTATCGGCATCTTTTGATTGGGCAATCAGCTGCGCCGATTTAAAGCTGGTCATGGTTTTTCCAGAGCCCGTGGTATGCCATACATAGCCGCCCAAACGGTCTGGGTTATTGGGGCTCCCCAGTTGTTGCCAATTGGTTTTGGCTACCTTATCCGATATCGCATTGGCGGCGTAATATTGATAACTGCGCATCACTTTAAGCACACCATCGGTATCATCGGCAACGGTGTAAAAGCCAATCAACTGGTGCGCCATGGGAATGGATAACAGTGTCGAGGCAATATCTTTCCAATGGTTCATGGGCTCGTTGTTAAAATCGGCCCAATTGAATTGGTAATCTGGATTAAACTTGCCATCTAGCCCTGGGTTAGCAAAGTATTTGGCCTCATTAGGCTCCATGGCGACAAACACTTGAATGAGTGCAAACAGCCCACTAAAAATACCTTCTTTGGAATACTTTTCGATTTGGTTAACCGCTTGGCTAACTGGCACGCCACTGCGTTTAAGTTCAACATGAATGACCGGCATACCGTTAATCAGTAACAGCACATCACCACGTCTGTCATTACGCAGTGGGCTGCCGCGTTCAAATTTCGGCTGCTGGACAATTTGGTAACGGCTTTGGCCTGCCGCAATTTCTTGGCGGTCATAGATTTTTAGGCTGACTTCTTTGCCAAGATGCAACTTGTCGGCGGGGTTGTCGCGTTTAATGGCCACGGTTTTGCCGTTGATTAAACCATTGAGTTTAAGCGGTGTTTTTAACTCTTTGATCTGCCCAATAATCTGCTGCATTTCCGTTGCCGTCAGTGGCACATCGTTTAATCGGTCTTGCTGGCGATTGTTCTCAAATAAAATGTTAGCCCAGTTTTGCAGTAAATCCGCTTCGGTTTTGTTTTTAAGTATCTCGCTTTCCCAGCCCTTGTGGGTAAGCACTTCGATAAAGGCCTGCTCAAATTGTGCTTCGGTTTTAAAGGTGGTCATGGTTGTGCTCCCTGCTAAACAAACATTTTGCTCAAGCAGGCCTGCTTGATGTTATTGAGTTTGGTGATCTGTTGTTGGTGTTGGTTAACCAGCGTATCGAGCTTTTGGAAGTAGCTTCCAATTGCGGTTTGTTCATCGACTAAAGGAAATAATACCGGCAAATTCCTAAAATCTTGTACGCCAAGCGATTTACGCGTTGAGCCTGAAGTCTTGTTATCAACATGAGCTTTAAAGACATCTGTTCCTAAATAACTTTTTAAGAATGCAGGACGCAAGCTCTTAGGTTTGACGATTGCCATTGTAGGTGAATAGGTATATCTGTTACCTACGTTATTTGATAAATCAATAATCTTACCTACTGAAGCGACCCTTCCGTAGGCAAAATCACCATTTTCGATTGTGTATCTGGCTGAATGTTCATTGTAGATATGTAGAGGCACAATCCTCACATTTTTAAAATCAACAAGACCTGAATCCGATATATCACCTATACCAATGAAAGGTACTCCATTTTCCACAGCATCAGGAGCTCTATGGCTTGGATGAGGATCGATAACTTCTGCAACCTCAGATAAAGGCTTAACTTCCCACTCCCCACTAAAGCCTTTGAAACGTATTTCTGGCATGGTTTCGCCTTGTTTAGGAAACATCTTTTCCAGCATGGCTTTTTTGATGTTGCTGAGCTTGTCATGCTTTTGTTGGTGTTGGTTGATTAGGCTGTCGAGCTTTTGGAAAGTATTGCCGATGGCGGTTTGTTCTTCCCTTTCAGGGACGCATATTAATAAACTGCGAACATTACTTAATGAAATAAATTTCTGTGTTCCACCACTAGCAAAATCATCCAACTGCTGAGTTGTAATTGGCGACTGCAAAAAATAATAGCTGTATAAAAAATCCATTTCGTTTTTATCTTTGATTAAAGCCACATTCTTTATTGCGAAATCTGGAGTCTGTCTAATTAAAGCAATATTACCTATAGTGCCAATCATCCCTATTAAAATGTCATTAACATCAACTTTAGAACGCTTATTTATTTCATCGAAATCGATTTTAGAAATGTATTGAACATCGTCATAATTGATGTACCCATTTTTAACATTTTTTGATGTAACCAAGGGAAATCCGTTTTGTTGGTACTTCGGTGATGCATGAGTACCATCCCTCACGTCGCAAATATCTTCTAAAACTTTCTCCTCCCACTCCCCACTAAACCCCTCAAACCGAATCTCAGGCACATTCTTTTCAACTCTCATCTTATACGCCCTTCAATAAGTTGGTGAGTTCTGCCAAACCTTGTAGGTCAAACTCATTGCCGGTAAGTTCGCCCATCATGTCGGCCAGCTCAATCTCGGTGGTTTTGATCTCATTCGCGACTTGCGAATAGGTCACCGCATATTTTTCGGCAAGGGCTTGTACTTGGCTGGTGAGCTGAGTAATCACGGCGCTTGGCATGGCAGCGAGTTCAAGACTTAATGGCATGATCCATTTTAGGTGCAGCAATTCGTTCACTTGCTCATCGGTTAAGCCTTCGATGGTGGTTTTGGTTTTTAAGTGCAGGGCGGTTTGTGCTTCTTTAACTGCTTTTTTAAGGGCTTTGTCTTCATCAATGAGTTTATTGGCCTCAATTATCTTGGCTTCGTAGCTTTCCTTTTCAAATTTAACTTTGGTCTCTTTTTGCTCTTTTAGGAAAGCTTTAGCCGCCTTGGCGACTTCGGCATTGGCAAAGCCGTCTTTGCTTTCTTTTACCGTGTCTTGCTCTTTGTCTTCTTCGCTTAGTGATTCGAGTATTTCCTCAAGAAGGCTTACGATTTCGGCAAGGCGGTTTTCTTGTTGTGCCAGTGCCGCTAGGTCATCGCTCAAGTAGGTTTGTTGTACTAAATCAAAGGGTATGATGTGGCCTTTCCAACCATCTTGTACTTCGGTGTCTTTGCCGTCTTTTTTCTTAATGACAATATTAGGGTCAACTTGTTTCGTGGCCGCAAAGCCTTCGGTTTGCATCATTTCTAAATCAGCACTAATCAATTGCCATTGGTTGTTTAAATATTGGTAGGCTTGGTATTTGTCGATAAGGGCAATAGGTGCTAAGCGATTAAATAATTCGGTGCTTAATTCAGGCTCTTGCTGGTTGCGGTTAACCGTTTGCCAGCCTTGAATAAGCGTTTTGTTTAAATAGTCATCAAAGCTGTTATTACCGTTAATTCCATCGAAAGCTTGGTTATAAGCGCTGATAAACTCGATGACTTGTGAGTGCTGGGTAATGGTTGCATTAACGTCTCGTTTGGCAATGGCTAATTCACTGTAGGCGGCAGACTTGGCCACAAACAGCGCATCATGCAATTGCGGGAATGCTTGCCAATATTGGTGTAACTGCGCAATTTCGCTATTTGGGATGCCGCCGAGCATAGTGGCGTGTAAATCCCAGCTTTCGGCCGCTGGTGACGAATCTACATAACGGGGTATGTTTAAGTTGTAGCCATTGTCGCGCAAGGTTTGCTTACTCACCACTTGTGAGAATTTTTCGATGCTGTCGCGGTTAATGACCGCATCAACAATGCGCTTGATGTCACTGGCTTGCAGTTTATTGTTTTTACCTTCTTTAACAAAGTGCTTGGAGGCATCCACAATTAATACGTCATTCTGTGGTTTGTCAATAGAGCCACGCTTCTGCTTGAGCACCAAAATAACGGTAGGAATACCAGTACCAAAAAAGATGTTAGCTGGTAAGCCGATAATGGCATCAATGTGGTTCTGCTCAATCAGTTGCTTGCGAATTTCGCCTTCTTCACCACCTCTAAAGAGTACGCCGTGGGGCAAGACAATGGTCATAATGCCATCGGGTTTTAGGTGGTAAAGGTCGTGCAATAAAAAGGCAAAATCGGCTTTGGTTTTGGGCGCAAGACCAAAACGCGAGTAACGTGGATCGCTGTCTTTAAAACTTGGGTCCCAGGCTTGTGAGTAAGGCGGGTTGGAGACGACCGCATCCACATACAGCGCATGATAAGTACCTTGCGGATCATTTTCATCAAAGTATGGCCAATCGTCTTCTAAGGTGTCACCGTTACGGGTTTTGATATTGCTGGCTTTAATGCCGCGCATGATCAGGTTCATACGGGTAAGGTTGTAGGTATTCGCTTTTAGCTCTTGGGCATAATAGGTAATGCTGTCTTTGCTTTTGGCGTATTTTTCGACCGCTTCACCAATATTGATCAGTAACGAACCCGAGCCCGACGTTGGGTCGTAAATCTCGATGGTATCTTTGTGTTTTAATTCATGGGCGATGATGTGCGACATCAATACCGAGACTTCATGCGGCGTATAGAACTCACCGGCTTTTTTACCGGCATTAGCGGCAAATTTTTCAATCAGGTATTCGTAGATGTAACCCAGAACGTCATAGCCTTGCTTACCGTTCATTGGGATACTTTTGATTAAATGTAGTAGGTCGCTAATGGCTTTTGTGCGCTTACCCGCGCTTTCACCCAGTTTGCTAAGACCCGTTTCGAGTGTGGTGAAAATTCCTTCAAACAATTTTTTGTAGGTAGGCGAAATCAAACGGCTAAAGGCGGATAGCGCATCGCGCACGTTAGACTCGTCAAAGTCGAATGCAGGATCAACCCAAGTAGCAAACAAATTATCGTAAGCGATGAAATAACCTAGATTGTCTTGAATGTACTTGACCGTGTCCGCGTCTTCTTCGTTGAGGGCTTTAATGTCTTCAGGTGTCATGCCCTCTTTGGTGACAAACTGAACTAACTGGTCGCTCAGGTACTTGTAAAAAATGAAACCTAAGATGTAATCTTTGTATTCGTTAGCTTCGATTTTTGAGCGCATCTGGTTTGCTGATTCCCAGATTTTTGCGGCCAGTTGTTGTTTGTTCATGTTTGCTCTAAATAGTCAGAATGAGTGAGGTCGCAATATGTTTAAAGGACATAAAGCACGTATCAAAATTGGGGGGTTGCGAGTTAAACACCATGGGTTTAACAAAATCATTAAAGCGTTGCCTGAAGAGTGGGTTGCTTTCTATCTCCTGTAAGCCAAGGCGTAACTCATTGGCTGGGTCCATGACGAATTCGGCATGTTGGTTGCCAAAGCGAGCAATATCTTCTGCTAATATGGCGCGAAAAAGGGGCGCAAGTAATTCATTATCAAGGGCCTGTGCTGCATGAATACAGTGTACGTCGTAAATATGCCTAACTAAAGTGACGTCATCGCTTCGGGCTGCATCACGCTTAACAGACATTGTGCGGCGTAACATGGAAAGCACTTTCTCTACCAAGGTGGTATTTACTGATACGCAGATGAATCCGTTCACTTCTTGTGGCAGCTTATAAAGCTCTGCGACTAACGATTGGATGCCCCGCGTTTCCAGCGCAAGCAGTGGAATGGTTTCCATCAGTTCTAACTTGATGATTGGGCGTAGACAAGGAGCCTGGCTAAATTGTTGCGGATATTTAAGCTCATATTCCACATAGCGATATTCATCCTGAACTAATCTAGCTTCGATAGAAAATGTGTTCGATGCAATAATCGCTGTTTCAATTTTTACTGCTAACGCTTTTCGGTACTGTTTCTTCCTGCCGCGACTAAGGTGTTGAAATTGCGGCGTGGGGATCAGCTTTATGTCCACGTCTTCAGACATTCTAAGTATTTTAACATTGGACTTAGCCAGTGCGGTGCCGCCGGAAAACACCATTTGATGAGTTTCAAACGTTAACTGTTCAAGCTCAGAAAGTAGAGCAACCACCCAATAATCTTTTTCAATAATGGCGGGGTTTCCGAGCGCTAATGCATCGGAAACCTCTAAGAACTGTTGTTTCAGTTTTTTCATGGTCTACTTGCTGGCGTTAATAGTCTGTTACCAACAACCAATTTGCGATTGAACTGTTTTTGATCCCATGAGTAATGAACGGATGAGGGGATTTGGGTGTTTTTACCGGAAAGACTTTGTAAGGACAGATTATCTATCTCGAAATCGATGTCTTTCATTTTTAATATTTCACGCATAAGTGCATCGCTACCACCTGGACACGACGGCATTAAACGTCCTGTCAGGCTGTTTACTCGCGCTTTCGTGTATAAGCCATAGCCAAGCTTCATTATCTCGCCTCTATCCATTAACTGATTAAGCGATCGGCCAATTTGGTCATAGCTAGCAATGCCGTCAAAGTCTTTGCGTTCGAAAACGTAGCGTCTAGAACGCTTTATCTTTTGAAAGATACTGTCAACAGCGGCCATTTAAACCTCCTTACTCTACAATAGCGCGAGTATAGCTTAATGTGAGAGTAATAGGAATAAATACGGCATCCTATTAACATTTAATACGGCACTTATATTTACCTAAGTTTATGATTAATAAATTAGAATACTTATTATATTCATATCCACCTATAAGTTACTGCGACTCTCACCTACTTTGGGATACAGCAGCTAACATCTATAAAAAAATTGTGGCTACCCAAGCCCGCTCAACTTGGCCGCTTTAGCAATGGTCGAACGATTGCATTTAAGCAGGCTTTGCACGTGTGACGAGCTTGTCCCTTAATCGAACCGCTTATTTTTCCTTAATTGATGAACAAGCAAACGTCCAAGGCATTTACCTAAGGTTTGGGCCTTTTCGATGCATTGCGTTTGTCCATCCCATTTATTAAATAACAATCTCACTTTCTGAGGATATTCATTACTAATGGTAATGCTAAAATCGAATTTTAGAGCCTAAGCACTAACTGATTCTTGTCCAAGTAAGCCACAAGGAGTATGAAAGTTATTCCTCTCCAACACGAACATCCTTCGAAATATCTTATTTTTTCTCGGTCTGACTGCCCGCCACACGGTTGGCAGCTAGAGCTTGGGATAATATCTCCCGTTCACGCTCGGATTGAGATAGATCTAATTTCACCTGATTCAGTTGTTTTTCGACGCTAATAAGCTCAGCTTGGAGGCTTCCGAGTTGGTTTGCTTGCTGACGATAACTATTTAGATCTGTATTAAGTCTTTGCGTATCACGCTCAAATGCCAACTTTTCTGCATTAACTTCGGCTAGTTTTGCTCGAGACTCTGCTAATTCACCGCGCACCGATACTAAGGTTGCCGTTAAATTTTCCGCAGTCTTACCTAGCTTGGCTTCTGTAGCCTTTAATTCTGTTCGGTCCTGCGTCAATCGCTCAAGGTTCGCTGTGGTGTAAGAGATCTGGTCTTGCTGCTTTGACAATGTGGCCTGCAGAGTTGCAATGGTGGCCTTCGCTTGCTCTAACTCTCGCTGTTCTAGTTCACGCTTCGCAACATCGATGCTGAGTAATTTAATTTGCTCTCGAGATGCCCTTAATTCGGTCTCTGCTTGTGCAACGCGCCCATTCGCTGCGTCTACTAATGCTTCTGCTTTTAATACTTCGGCTTTAGCGTGATTTCTTGCGTCATCAATGGCCTTTTCGCTGGTGGCCTTTAACTCTCGCAGTTGTTGCTCTATCAGGCTTACAGCGGATTGGGCCTTTTCGACCTTGGCTGCGGTGCTGGTTTCAATCTCCGCAACTTGAGCCGCCGTAGTATTCAAGACGCTTTCTAACTTATCTTCACTGTCACTTAACAGCGATAGCGTTTCATCAAGGTTTCGCGTCAACTGGGCAACTTGCTCGGTCAGCGATTCGTTACGACGGTCAATCATGAGCAACAGTTCTTGAGACAGCAACTTAGCTACGGCAAGGCTTCCAACCTCTTCCGCGATAGCATTTTTTCTATGCTCAAGATTATTTTTGTACTCAATCAAGAACCCTTGGATCGACGATGTTCTGCCCTGCAGATGAACGCTCAAGTTACGTGTCGTTGGCTCGACACCGTTTTTAAGCATTTCATTCGCGAGCTTAGTCACTTCCTCAAGAGTTGCCTTCGGTTTCACTGCCAATTGTTCCATTTGCTTGCCTCAAACATCTTCAAAGTTAATGACTTACATCGATAAATCCCAGTGTAGCCAGTTATTCAACACTCTGCAATGGAAACGATGTTTTTACGGAAACATCGTTTCCCGTTTCCCGTGGTGATTTGCGTCATTCATGTCTTGTATGGTGCTGATATAGAAGGGTAAATCCTGAAATTTGCCAGAATCGGCCGCCGTAATAGAATGTTCCTACATCAACTGAATGGGACAGAAAAAATGACCGAACTAGCAACTACGCCAACTGCACCGCGCAACCATGCAGAGGTCGCTATGTACCACTACTATCTGACCAATGCCGTGTTGACGACGAGCCCCAACGAGCAAGTCATTGGTGATGTGTTGGGGATGGGGGAAGATGACTTTGTGATGGAGCTGTTTGCGCTGTCTGAAGCGTTTTGGCTAAAAGGTGAAGATCTCTATGCCGAGGGTAAAGCGTTCTCAGGGCTTGCGGTATTCGACGTTGTGGCTGAGTTCTTCTGGGGGTATGTAGAGCATACTGGAGAAATGCCTGACCTTGATGCGTTCAAGCTGGATATTGACCGAGTGTTTGAGACTTACACGCGATAAATCACCTGTCTAATACTCTTCAAAACAGTGAGGCCTACAACCCCGATGGTAGTAGGCCCAACTTCCAAGCAGTAGTTTCTAACCCTGTAATGGAGTGCTTATCTTTTTAATATTTGTTCCCTCCATGTATTCTTTACGCAAAAAATCATCTTCGGGATTTTCGATGTTTCAATAATTAGCTATACTGTATTAATGTACAGTATTTGTGATTTGTCCTATGAACGTCATAATTGGCTTAGCATCGGCAGGAATACATGGGTTTGAGAGTCCAGCCGCTGGATACCAAGAGAAGGCGCTAAGCCTCAATAATCTTATTGTCTCACACCCATCAGCAACGGTATTTGCAGAGGTTACCGACGACGCTATGACGGGTCTTGGGCTATTTACCGGAGATCTACTTGTCGTTGATAAGTCATTGACTGCGACGCGGGGAGATGTCGTTTTGGCGCTGGTGCACGGCGAAACCGTTTGTCGGCAGCTAGACGATGACCATGACCATCATCAACTTCATGCCAATACCAATGCTCATTATTCCGAAATATCAGTCACAGACGGGATAGAGATTCAGGGCGTGGCCATTTGTGCAGTGCGCTTTCATCGACGCAAGCGCGATCCTCTAGTGTTGAAAAGCCTCGATGACCTTCTGGTTGAATCGACGTTTGTGGGCCGTGCAAGAGGGGAGTCTATGACGGGGGTGGGCATCCACTCCGGTGACATCCTGATAGTGTCACGTCAACTAACTCCAAGTTCCGGCGATGTCATCATAGCCATGTATAACGAGGAATTTGTTTGTAAAGTCTTAGATCTATCCAATAGCAGGTTGTTATCGGCTAATGACGATTTTGAGCCGGTATCAATTAGGCTTGATGACCGCTTCTGGTGCGAAGGGGTTGTGCCAGCATCCATTAGATTATTGAAACAACCGAGTTTATTGGTATGAGCAGCATAATAGCGTTATGCGATGGGAATAAGTTTTACAGCTCATGCGAACAGATTTTTAACCCGCAGTATCGTGGTAAGCCTCTAATTGTGGTCTCGAACAATGACGGCATGACAGTGGCGTTAAGCCCTGAAGCGGCTGCGTTGGGGCTTAAAAAATTCACGCCTTACTTTCAAGTTGCTGAGTTCTGTAGGGCGAATGGCGTGGTTGTTTGCTCGAGCAATTACGCCTTGTATTCAGAAATCAGCTCTCAGTTTATGAAAGTCGCATCGAGAGAGTGTTTTTCGTATTTTCCCTATTCGATAGACGAGATTTTTGCTGAATTTGGGAATGATGACACACCACAGAACCTCTCAATATTAGGCCGCAAGCTCAGGCACGATGTCTGGCGCGAGGTCCGATTGCCTATTGGTGTCGGGCTAGGGGATACCTTAACGCTGGCGAAAGCCGCAAATCATGCAGCGAAGCGCTTAGGCTATCGCGGTGTTTGCGTGATTAAAGCGCACAATCGCGAAGCCATCTTAGGGGCGATGTTGACTACCGATGTGTGGGGAGTGGGTAAACGAATTGGTCAGCGGCTAAGTTCGATGGGGATTCATACTGCGCTGCAGTTGGCCCAAATGAAGACTAAGACCGCGAGGAAAATGTTTGGCGTTAACATCGAAAGAACAATTTTCGAATTGAATGGGACAAAGGCGTTTAACTGGGACGATATGCCCGTTAATAAGCGACAGATATTCTCCACACGCTCAGTTGGCCAGCGAATAACGACGATAGAGGGGTTAAAAGAGGCGTTGTCATTCCATGCGTGTGAAGCGGCTCGAAAGCTAAGGGGTCAAAAATCGGTAGCACGTTGCTTGGTATTTTTTGCTCAAACATCCGCGTATGACAAGCATGGTGTTAGTGGTTTCAGTCGGACAATTCATTTACCAGCTCCCACCAGTGACAGCATGATTATCAGTCAGCAAATTACCTCTGCGGTTGAGTCATTTTATGCCGCAGTGCCGTACTATCGCGTTGGGGTAGGGCTATTAGATATAGAACCAGGCTTGCAGCTCGATATGTTCAACGACAACCTGGGAAAACCAGCGTTGATGTCAGTCATGGACAGATTAAACGAGCAAATGGGCAAAGGTGCCGTGTTCGTCGCTGCCAATGGCATTGAGAAAAAATGGCAGATGCGGCGAGCGTTCTTGAGTCCATCTTATCTAACAAATTGGAATGAAATTCCAACCATTCACTGTTAGCAACGTAGTAAAATTTGCCTCATTTAAAGCTTGTGTGATGATTACTCTCAACGAATTTAGGAGAGCATCATGCGGTTAAAATCAGATTTAGAGTTGCAAATTGAGTCTTTGGCCAAAGATTATCGAAAAAAAGATAAACGGCTATCCTGGGAGACTTGTAAGAAGAGAGCGAAAGAAGCACTCCGTAGATTTAACCGGGTGAAGCCATGCGGGGAATAGACCTATTTGCTGGAGCTGGGGGGAATACAACCGGCGGAAAGATGGCTGGACTACGCATGTTGTGGGCGGCTAATCACAACCCGTTAGTAGTTAAATATCATGAGCTAAATCATCCAGAGGTCGCACATAAGTGTCAAGATCTGCATCAAGCAGACTGGTCGTTAGTACCAGAACACGATATTTTGCTTGCTTCCCCTTGTTGTCAGGGACACAGTCGAGCAGCGGGAAAGAAGAAATCCAGCAAGAAGGCAGATTTGAGTCGGTCAACTGCTTGGGCCGTTGTGAGTTGCCTAGAGGTGCATAGGACCCCAATAGCTGTGATTGAAAATGTGGCAGATTTCCTGAGTTGGGAGCTTTTTGGTGCGTGGGAATATGCGATGCGGTCATTGGGATATTCTCTATCGTTTAACCATGTAAACGCAAGCCGCTTGGGAGTGCCACAGAATCGCGAGCGTCTATTTATCGTAGCCACTAGAACAACGAAACCGATCGTTCTAGAACTGCCAGAAAAAGGGCCAATAGCAGCTAGAAGTTTTATAGACATGGACATGCATGCGTACAAGTGGGACCATATTTCTAATCGTGTGTTAGCAACACAGAAAAGAGTCACTAATGGACGGAAACAGTTTGGTGAGGTGTTTCTTGATGCTGCTTATGGAAGCGCTAGGTCTGGACGTTCGATTGACAACCCCATAGGCACTATTACCACGATCAACAAGCATAGTCTTGTCATTGGCGATTTAATTCGGCCATTGAGTCTTAGAGAGCTAGCAGCAGCACAAACCTTTGATGAATGTTATCAGTGGCCGGCATCTGCTACGGCAACAAAAATGATGATTGGCAACGCTGTTCCGCCGGTCATGGCAAAAGAAGCTATAAGCGCTGTTTTAAAAGCTGCGTAATTAGCTGGGCAGATAAAGTAACAGATAGATTTTGAGTTTTCATTGAAAATCTACTGGAAATAGAGCGACTAAAGTGCTGTGGTATCATTCCACCAAATTTAAATGCTTGTAGTAAGGATCACCTATGAAAAGTATAAAAGTTATGATCTTAAACATCCTATTACTAGGAGTGGCGATAATCTTGTCAACAGTATTTGACCAACACCAAGCGGCACTATGGTTTGTATTTGCAAGTTTAATTATGGCAACACTCAACATCGGTAAACGAACATAGTTCAACGCGAAATAATTCAGATAAATCTTTTGAGGTGTTCATGTACAAGGCAGTATTTTTAGGTCTTTATATCGTGGCTTCAATCCTGTGCGGGTTTACCTTCCACGACTTAATAGGATGCGAAAATGCGTTGTTGGGCTCAATTGTTGGGTTTGCCTTAGGCAGTGTAGCTTTCTTCTTTGCGTTTAAGCCTGCTTCAGAATTGATATTTTCAAGTGGCCGGCAATAGAATTAGATGTTAGTTCAGTATTACTCTTCGAAGGAATATCTCGAAGTGAATTCTGACATGATAGCAATGTTGTTCGTAGGGTTTACTGCAACTGCCGCACAGGTACTCACTGCTTCTCGATAAAGTTTTGCGCCAACACGCCTAACGCCTTCGTAGTTAAACAATAGATCTGGAATACGGTCTGCAATTGATGAACCCCGCGGCACCATCAGTAAGCTAGGCAGTTTGCTGTAAGGGCAAATCAACATATAACGGTAACTTGGGTCGGCATGTGCATTGTCAGGGATAATTTCGAAAGCGCTTGCATTACCACCGTTTGTATATTCGTTGTAGAAATCTTCGAGCGCTTTTGGTTTGTTGGCCATCAAGACGTAAGGTCCATTGATTGTTTGAAGTAGGTATTCAAGCTCTATCCCAATGCCAAGGATTCGCTTTAGCTGAAATAAGGAGGCTGGTGGCAATGTTGCAGCGCTTCCGAGATACCAATTAAGTTCTTTTAGAGTAATGCTGCATAGCTTGGCAATATCAACCATCTTGCCTGGCCAATTTGCGAGAAGCATTTTTATCAGTTCTGCAGTGTTATCGCTGTGTTCATATTCGTCATCATCGCTCAGTTCGATATAGTCAGCGTTCGTGCCGCTCATTAACCACATGAAGTTGTCAATTGAATCTCTCTTGAAATAGCGAGGCCCGGATTCTGGTAGCGACTTTTCCCACGACGACAACCAATCCCCAGTTTGCCAATCGAGTTCGGTGTCATTTAGTGGTGCGCTCAAGGGCTGTATTGGTTGCTGCAGCCATTGCATAATTTTCAATGCCTCTTTACCGCTGTGGTAACTTGGTGCGATTCTTACATCTTTCAGATGATCATCTTTCGCAAAACGGCATAAGGTATCAAAAGGTGTTTCTTGCGGTTGGGGCGGAGCCGAACTCGCTGTCATGGAGATATATTGCGCACTTTCTTGCGCAGACCTTAGTGAGCCTGGGTGTGATCTATCATTAGGCGCAGTAACTTGCAGTTCTACGCCAAGTGGTTGCAGTGCTTCGGCAAGTAACGGGCAAGCTGCATGTAGATACTTGTTTACGCGCACAATATCAGGCAAGCCCCTTAACCCTTTGGCGTGCTCCCAAGCATTGGCCAAAAATCCTTTAATTGCAATTGGCGCGTCAATTGGTGCAAATGTCATCCAGCGAATGGGTAGGCCTGCGACTGTGAGACCGTAAAGTAAAATAGGGCTTAGTTGGTAACGCTTGGCGTCACTGACCGTCATTGGGTCAAGGAGTTTAACGATACCGTGCTTGGGATGAGCAAAAAGGTATTTCGCCGTTGCTACATAGAGATGATGAATACGCGGTTCTTTTTGCATCGAATAAAACTCCAGATTGAATTGGTTTCACTCTACGTGCGATCCGGTAATAGCTGCTCATAGATAATGATTATCAACGTGCTTAAATGTTAATGTTTGAAAGTTGTCGCCAGAAATATACCCCAGATAACACTACTACAAAGAGTAACATTACCAATAAGCACAGTGCCATGATAGAGCTGAGCAAATTCAAAAGAGTGGTGTAACTGAGTGGCAGGGCTCCAATCACAAAACACAGGCAGTACAGAGCAATATAGCTGTTATTCAGATCAAACTTGCTTGGAACGGCATTAGCCACGACTGAAGAAGTGAAATACATCCAGATTCCAAACCGCAACGGTTCATCAACGGCGAAATTATAAAGTGCAGACCAGTCAATGGTGGCTGGCGCCTGGAATAACCAATTAAGTATGCACACAACAGCAAATCCGCCGAAAAGCGGGGCTATTCCGACGAATAAACGTAACACAGGGCTAATTAATGATGGTCGGTACTGGTACTGCACGAAGCCAAGTGTGCCGTCAGGCTGTGGTGAGAAAAAGGATATTTTGGTAATAGTAAACCGAACCAGAATTGCAGTAAGAGCATGACTGAGTTCATGGACAATTACACCCGGGGCAGCATAAAGACGAAACAACAAACCACGCCCAATGGTGGAAAATACCCTGTCGCGCAATAGTGACAGTAGCGTTAGGGCTATCCCTAAACTGAATACTGCTAGCCAGCCTTCATTTGCCATAAGTGGTTATTTAAGGTTAATAAATACTATCAGATATTTCCATTTCCCTAATGCTGTATGCATGGGCGATGTCGGCGCGTTCAACGGCGTTTTTCGCATCGGCCTCAAGGCGCTCAACCATCAGTTCTAATGTCGCTGAACCCATACACTGACATAGTGTACCCATAGTCTGACAAATTTAACTCATTCAATGACATAAAAGTGGCTTTTGTAATCATGTTACAAAAGCCATTTTCTTTAATATTAGTATGTTGAACAATTAATAACCCATAGATTGACAAAAAACTGCATGCCAGTACACTAAATGTACACTATTCGTTCGAATTATACTTATGTATATAAGAAGCTTACGTAAACCATCACCGAACAAAAACGTATTTAAATTCGCTAGCGCAAAAGTTAGCGAAACGATAATGTGTGAAAGTACACTGGAGTTTGATGCGTGCTTTCACCATGAATACAATGATTGTATAGAGGAGTTTGGTAGTCAGCCTGAAGGGTTTTATTACGATTTTGAGGGCAAAAGATTGCCCTATACACCTGATACAATAGTTCACTTTATTGATGGGACGGCAAAGTTCCACGAATACAAACCTTATAGTAAAACATTCGATCCAATCTTTAGGGCTAAATTTCTAGCAAAGAAGGCGGCTGCTCAGTCTTTGGGAGCAGATCTTATATTGATAACAGAACGACAAATCCGCGTAAATCCTATTCTAAATAACCTTAAAATTTTGCATCGATATTCGGGAGTTTACGGCTTGAGCGACATTCAAGTTGAACTGCTCAATCTTATAAAAAAAGCGGGGAAAATTAATGTTAACGATGTAGCTGTAAAGCAATCATTAGCATTAGGGGAAACCCGTTCACACTTGTATTCCCTTATGCATAAAGGATTGCTTAAGGCGAACTTAAGCCAAGATGATCTTAGTTGCAATCCTGCAGTATGGTGCATTTAATGATGGACTTCGAGGATGAATTTAGTGAGTCTGAATTAGTCAATAAACCCGACACCCCCATTCAATATGTGAAATTAGAGGATACAGTATTAGTCAAAAGAGACTTAGATACCTTTCCTGATTTTTTAAAAAACAAAGCACTCGATAAATACCAACTCATTGCCTTCATCGAAAAAACAATCACTGGTGGATGGACTCAAAAAAATCTAGACCCAATTCTTGATGCTCTTTTTACTACCTCCACGGACAAGCGGCCGAATTGGCGAACGTTAGTACGTTGGCGTAAAAGCTACATTGACAGTAACGGCGATGTTACGTCATTAGTCGCTAAGCGGCATAAAATGGGCAACAGAACGAGTCGAGTTAAGGGGGATGAAGCATTTTTTGAGCAAGCCCTAACTCGTTTTTTAGATGCTAAAAGGCCTAAAGTATCTACAGCATATCAGTACTATAAAGATGCCATCACAATTGAAAATGAGAGCATTGTTGATGGAAAAATTCCTATCATTTCTTATAAAAGCTTTAACCAAAGAATAAAGTCATTACCTCCTTATCCTGTTGCAGTGGCGCGGCACGGTAAATTTAGAGCAGATCAATGGTTTGCATATTGCTCATCCCATATTCCCCCAACGCGAATATTAGAACGGGTAGAAATTGATCACACTCCACTAGATCTAATCCTGATTGACGATGAATTATCTATCCCAATTGGCAGACCTTATTTAACTTTAGTTGTTGATGTTTTCAGCTGTTGCGTTTTGGGATTTCACTTAAGTTATCGAGCTCCTTCATATGTTTCAGCCGCAAAAGCAATAGTACATGCAATAAAATCCAAATCATTTGAAGGCCTTGGAATCGAGCTTAAAAATGAGTGGCCTTGCTTTGGCAAATTTGAAACCCTAGTTGTGGATAATGGAGCGGAGTTTTGGTCTAAAAGCTTAGAGCATGCATGTAAAGAGGCGGGAATTAACATTCAATATAACCCAGTTCGCAAACCTTGGTTAAAGCCATTTGTAGAACGTTTTTTTGGGATGATTAACGAGTGTTTTTTAACTGAGATACCAGGCAAAACCTTCCCCAACATCCTAGCAAAAGAAGATTTTAAACCTGAAAAAGATGCCATTATACGTTTTTCCACATTTGTCGAAGAATTCCATCGTTGGATTGTTGATATTTATCATCAAGATTCAGACTCACGTGAAACGCGAATTCCCATAAAACAGTGGCAACGCGGCTTTGATATTTTCCCGCCATTAAAGATGAGCGCAGAGGACGAACAACGATTTACTATGTTGATGGGGATTACTGATGAGCGAACTTTGACCAGAAATGGATTTAAATATGAAGAGTTGATGTATGACTCTACTGCTTTGGCCGATTACAGAAAGCGTTACCCACAAACTAAAGAAACCATCAAAAAAATCATTAAAGTCGACCCTGATGATCTATCGAATATTCATGTTTATCTTGAGGAATTAGGCGGTTACCTTAAAATTCCCTGTACTGATAATAGTGATTATACCCACGGATTGAGCCTTCATGAGCATAAAGTGATTAAGAAAATTAATCGTGAGATTATTCGGGAAGGGAAGGATGATTTGGGATTAGCTAAAGCTCGTATGGCAATTCATGCTCGAGTAAAGCAAGAACAAGAAGCATTTATAGCATCTAAAACCAAAGCAAAAATTACAGCGGTTAAGAAACAGGCTCAGTTGGCTGATGTGAGTAGCACAGGCCAAAATACGATAAAAATGAAAAGTGATGATCAGAGCTTACTTTTACCTAATCAATCAGCAGCTAAACAAATCCATATTTTCGAAAACTGGGACGACGATTTAGAGGCTTTTGAATGAAGACATTAAGTCCTACTCAAATTGAAAAACTGGGTAAATTTAGCGGCTGTATTGTCATGCATCCTCAGTTGATAACCATTTTCAATGATTTTGATGAACTAAGGTTTAATCGAACTTTTCAATCAGATCAGCAATGTATGCTCTTAACGGGAGATACCGGAGTCGGCAAAAGCCATCTCATTAACCACTATAAAAAACAAGTATTAGCCAGCCAAAATTACGGACGTGAATCTATACCAGTTCTAGTTAGCCGTATATCTAGTGGCAAAGGATTAGATGCAACACTAACTCAGATGTTGATGGATCTTGAGCTGTTTGGAAGCCATCAAAGAAAGAAGCATGGCTATGCTACTGACTTAAGGAAAAAACTGGTTGATAACTTGGTTAAAGCCAAAGTTGAGCTGCTTATCATTAATGAGTTTCAAGAATTAATCGAGTTCAAAACAGTTCAAGAGAGACAGCTGATTGCAAATGCGTTCAAGTATATAAGTGAAGAGGCCAGAGTTCCTATTGTGTTAGTCGGTATGCCTTGGGCCGAACAAATTGCAGAAGAACCACAGTGGTCATCTCGCTTAGTGAGAAGAAGAAAGCTTGAATATTTTAGTCTTCAAAAAGACAGCAAGTATTACCGCCAATATCTGATGGGTTTAGCTAAGTACATGCCGTTTGCGGAGCCTCCCAAGCTGGAAGATAAGCATGTGGCAATTCCCTTGTTTGCAGCCTGTAGAGGTGAAAATAGGATTCTAAAACACCTTCTTTTAGAAGCATTGAAGAATGCGCTGCTCGCAGATGCTAACACGCTAGAAAATCAACATTTTGCTGATGCTTATACAACACTTTTCAATAGAACATCAGGGACAGTTTCAAATAATCCATTTACTCAACCAATAGAGGATATTCTGATTTCTGAAGTTTTTGAGCATTCTAGGTATAACTCAAATGCAATGTCAGCAGAAGACATGCTGATTGCTAGAGTATTTTCTAAACCACAAACCTTGGCTCAGCTACTGAGTAAATAATTGTCAAACATCCTAACGATTTGCTCTTTATATGAACCTAGCAATGCCAGATTGTAAGAGTTCTCTTCGTCAATGGCTGACTTATGTGAAGTGCTAGCATGCCCATTAGTATTGGATAATGAAAAACCTGACAGATCCACATGTAACTCATTACCTATATTCCCTTGGGTAGCCTCACTCGATGTTAATTGCGGTAACTCTAGGTCTAAATCCTGTGAGCCAGTCTGCTCGATAACCACTGATTGCTCTGGTAAATCTTGGTCAATTCGATAAGCAAACTCTGTCAGGTTTGTTTCAGCTAACGTGAATAACCAAGCTTGTTGAGTCTCATCTGAATTAACTCTTAATATTCGACCTAGCACTTGTCGGTAATGCATTTCAGTTTTTATTCGGCTCAAATGACAACATACTTGCAGCCGAGGGATATCAGTCCCTTCAGAAATCATCCCCACACTAACAATCCACTGGGTATTATTTTGTCGGAAGCCATCAATAATGCGGGAAGGATGCTTTAAGTTAGATGTCACGATACACGCGTTTTGCTTAAGATCAGAGACAAGGATTTGGAGTAATTGTTTAGCATGCTTAATTGACGCCGCAACAACTAAACCACCTGCATTCGGGTTACTCAGGCGTATTTCAGCTAATTTTTTAACGCTTTGATTCAACATATAATGCATTATTTGATGATGATTAATTAATGCCTGATAACTGTATCTTGGATCTAACAAGAGCTCAGCTATAGATGCAAATGTCTCAATCTCTTGATCAATTTCTAGTTTGATTTTGTTGTTATCAATTAAAACGATATTAGGCTGACGACAGACGTTATCCGCAATTGCCTGCTTTAATCCATAGCTAAAATCACAGTGGATTGTATTATCTGGTTCAGTGAATCGTGAAAGCACAATAGGGGCCTTATCTGAGCGCCAAGGTGTACCAGAAAGCGCTAACGTATATGCCGCATGATATTGAATATTTAGTAGTACCTCTTCTCCCCATGCATTGGCATTACTAAGAATATTGCCCTTTAGATGATGGACTTCATCCATGATCACAAACACTTTATGCGTTCGTAAGATCTGCCAAAACGCCTCAGTTAAGGAGGGCATGAACTGGTAGGTATAGACACTACCAATGGCACCCATTAGCCCGTCAAATCGCTTGTTCAGACGCTTTGAAAAGGTTGAGCGAATGCTGTCATTCACCTCTGATGATGGAGAGAAGCACAGCACAAAATCAATTTTCCCCATAGCAATCAGTCTTGCAGCTAGTTCTGCAGCCATAATAGTTTTACCAGCACCTGGCGTGGCTAAACACATAAAGTGACTTTGAGTTTGATATCGTGCCAACGCCGCATCAACGCATTGGCTTTGCCATTGTCTTAACTTCACAGTCATAGGCCTTTGAGGTCGTTAAGGCATGACTCTACAGCTTTAATCTTCCCCATCAATGTTGAACTTTGATTACGAGCATTCATGTATCTCGGATAAAGCCTGGGTTTCGAATTTGGGATCTCTTCAATGAGACGTTTAAACTCTTCCGCTTCCCCAATGTATCCAAGTAAATCAACTTGATATTGGTTGAGTGTAGCGGTGTTTTTCAAGGTAGTTGTCACTCTTTGCTTAAATATTAAGCTGCATTTATTACCCCTTCTATTGGTGCTTTATCTGGGTTTAGGGTCACGGGCCCAACTGCCTCACAATTTCTCACGTCTTTA